>DAMDKS010000101.1:0-1535 GCA_032085455.1 Oceanobacillus sp. | reverse complement strand
GTTTCCGCATCGGGTAATACCAAATCAGCGACTTGAATGATATTTAATTGTTTCTCTAAACTAATCGAATTTTTCACCGTTCCATCTGAAAACAGAAGGTGAGCGAAATCATAATCGGTAAAACTTTCAATATGATCTGCAATCGGTCCAGCTAATGGATTCGGATCACTTCTTAATTCATGAATCACAAGAAGCAAGCCACGTTCTTCCTGTTGACCAACGGCTCGAATCGCACGTCGTAATACAGGGAATTTCTCACCATCACGACTAGAGATACCTGTAAGAAAGGTGAGAATATCAATTGCAAGGCTTTCTGAATCCTTTTTCTTTTTCATAATGACAAAGGGATCAAGTAGCCCTTTGTTTGATTCATCACTTGTTAAATTAACAATATTTATTTCGTGTGCCATTTCAGGCAATGTTTCTTTCCAGTTGCCACGTTCTGCCTTTGGATCAACGATAAGAGCTTGTCCGCCATAAAGAACTGCATAATATACGAGTAGGTTATTTGAGAATGATTTCCCACCGCCAAGTGAGCCTAAAAAAGCAGAAGCAAGCGCATTGGTGACAGAACCTTTCACACCTTGACTAGCTAAGCTAGGATTGAGATATACATTTCTTCCCGTATCCAAGTTGTAACCAAAATAAATCCCTTCTGTTTCTCCGAGCATCTGTGTTGCACCAAAGCCAAGTCCCGCTAAAAAGTCGGATGTAACGT
Organism: Oceanobacillus sp.; assembly: GCA_032085455.1. Taxonomy (GTDB): domain Bacteria; phylum Bacillota; class Bacilli; order Bacillales; family Amphibacillaceae; genus Oceanobacillus. The sequence continues at coordinate 817 of DAMDKS010000101.1, read as the reverse complement.
ACTGAATATAATCATTCATATATCGTTTACTAGTGGGAATAAATTCACTGTGCAAACCAATCATATCACCAAATGGACGAACGAGTTTCACGTTTAAATCATCATAAAAATCTTTCACTTCATTACAACTTTGTTTCAGTTCATCTAAGGTAGACGCCGAAACTCGGATGACATAACTCAACTTGTACATCGACTCTTTACTTTGATCGAGTACATCTTCTAATTCATTCACTTGCTCCAACGCTTCTAGCACATTACTTCCTGTTTCATTATTAGATTCATAGGCATGATTATCTAAATCTTTCAGTTCTTTTTTCTTATTGCGCAGAGTCGATAATGCTTTTTTATTCGTCACAATTTCCACATTCATGGATGTATCGATAGGGAAGTTGAATTGTTGCTGCTGATAATAAAAGATTTCATCTGATGGAAATTCCAAATCCCCAACAATTGAATTAATCGTAAAATAAGCAACATAGATTGTTTGTTCTTCTTGTTCGATTTTTAAATATCGCTGATTTTCTTCTATTAAACAACGTGTCGGTTTGATAATGTCATAGCGCTTCACTAAATTTTCATGTTTTAACTTTTTCAGTGGAAGTACGTAATCATATTCTTCATAAGCAACATCTGATTGACCATGAAGATGTTCAATTAAATAACCAAAATCATTTTTATCTAAGGGACGTATTTTGAAACGCCTTGAAATTTTGTTTTGTAGCAAAGACTCCATTTTAGCAAAACGTCTCATTTCATCATGAGGCATAGAAACAAAATCCCCCATTAAATGATGGTTCACATCACGAACAAAAGAAGA
>DAMDKS010000100.1:0-1600 GCA_032085455.1 Oceanobacillus sp. | reverse complement strand
TCCGTTGCCAAAAAATTATAAAAATCTATAATTTCTGTTTATTTCCTTCTTCAACGTGTCCGATTTCGCCTAAGCTACTTTCGTTTGCTATAACACTCTAAAGGCTTAAATTCGGATACAACGAATCCTACATATTAACAGTATCTTATCAGGTAATTATGCTGTTAATTTTTCATAATTAGCTAGGTTTATAGCTGCATTTAAGTCCCTATCTATTTCATTTCCGCATTCGCATCTGAAAGTTCTATCTGATAGCCTTAAATCTCTTTTAATCGTTTTGCACGCTGAACAGGTTTTAGAAGATGGAAAGAAACGATCTGCTTGAACAATCTCAATACCATACTTTTCACATTTGTATTGTATTTGTTTAGTAAGTTCATAGAACCCTTGCTTGGCTATTGCTTTTGCTAAATGACGATTTTTCATCATACCACTAACATTCAAATCCTCCATCACAACTCTGCATGGCTTGGTTTTCACTATTGCATTTGTTGTTTGCTGTAAATGATTCTTTCGTATGTTTGCTAATCGTCTGTGTAGATGCTGTATCTTCTTTTCGATTTTTATAATGTTGCTTGTTTTGACAAAACGGTTTCCCTCCTTATTTATTTCATATTTACGAGATACACTTCTCTGCAACCGCTGAAGTCGTTTCTCAATTCTTTTTACTTCTTGTGTTTTATTGATATTTTTAAATACTTGACCATCTGAACAAATTGCCAAATCTTTAATACCTAAATCAATGCCTAATACTGTATCTTTTAACTCTTCTTTAATTGTTCCTTGCTCTATTCCTACTGATATATACCAATACTTACCATCATAACTGACTCTGGGATTACTGTATTTGACATTCATAGGCAGTTGCTCAGACGTTTTTACCCAACCCACTTTCTCTATTAAAACTGTCTTGTCTTTTACTTTAAGTTTTACATTATCATTATAGAAAGATGGTCTTGACTTCTTTCTGCTTTTAAATTTTGGAAATTTACTATGACCTTTAAAGAATCTCTTGTAAGCATCACAAGCATCCTTTACTGCCTGTTTTGCTACATTATTAGAAACCTCGCCCAACCATTTAAACTCATCCTGTTTCTTAATTTGAGTGATTTCTTTTCGTAATATATTGTCTGAAAGAAACTTATTGCCATGTTTATAATTTTCATTCTGTTTTGCAAGTGTCCAATTGTATACCCATCTGGCTGTTCCTGGTGATTTCCATAGTTGTTTTTCTTGTTTAATGCTAGGTCTAATCCTCACCTTCTTCGCTAGTATCATCTTTTTTCAACTCCTTAATCATTTTCTTAGCTTTGTTTGCTCCTCTACCTTGTAATTTACAACTAAATACTGTGATTATCTGAATTAAATCTTCAACAAGTTCTTGATCTTCTGTTTTAAGGGTGTTGTCTATTATTTGAATATCAGTTCCATATTTTTTAAATAAGTTATCTAATAACTCGTATCCAAATCTCAATAGCCTATCTTTGTACAAGACAACAACTGTTTCAACTTTATAATTTAATACTAAATCAATTAGTTTATTTAAACCTTTTTTGTTGTAATTGATTCCACTTCCAATATCTTTAATAATTTTAAAAGG
>DAMDKS010000099.1:0-1629 GCA_032085455.1 Oceanobacillus sp. | reverse complement strand
TTTAAGTTTACCTAAAAATAATGATTGACATCCAATAAAAAATAGGCATTGAAAAGTTTACGATGAATCATGGACTTTTCGATGCCTATTTGGCCTTTTTGATTAAAAACAGCTAATTTTATTGGGGAATAAAGGAAAAAAACCTCCCCTTTATATGTTAAAATTAAGTTGGTCCAAAACAAAATATATTAACACAAGGGGAGACTTCTCATGACCAATCATAACACATTTAGCCAAGCAATTTACACTGCAAAGCGTTCTATTTTTCATTTTGCCTCAAAACTAAGCGAGGGACTTCAAAAACCCAACAAAAACTTTATCTTGGATATGGTTTTTGGGTTGGCAAAAGGAAAGTCTGTTGTCCTCTCTGACATTGCACGTACACTGGAGGAACCCATTGATACGTTACAAACTGTCAAGCGATTATCCAATCGCTTGGATGAATTTCACGAAACATCCGAGCTGTTGGAAAACTATGAAGAAATGATAAAACCCTTTCTTCAAGAGGATGATAATTTAATCTTGGTTGATAACTCTGAGATTGTGAAGCCTGCGGCAAGTAAAATGGAAGCACTCTGCAAAGTAAGGGACGGCTCAACAGGAAAAATTGAAGATGGTTATTGGACGACCAACATGATTGCCGTTGGTCCAAAGACGAAACATCCAATTTCAGTTTATTCTCATTTGTATTCATCCGCTGAAGAAGGGTTTCTCAGCGAAAATGAAGAAACCTACAAAGGGCTGGATTATGTCAATCGACTGGTGGGCGATAAACAGGCCACCTTCGTTATGGATCGTGGATACGACAATATAGAAACGATGAAAAAGATCCTTAAGCAAGAAAATAACTTTATCATTCGATTGAAGAAAAACCGAAATTTACTGTACCAGAATAAGAAACTTTCCGTACATGATTTGGCTATCAGAAGAAAAGGGAAAATCAATTTTCGTTCCGAGATAAAAGGAACAGTTTATGATTTGAAAGTGTCCCATCTAACAGTAGAAATTCCTTCACTAAAGGGAAAAAAGTTCGCGATGGTCGTTGTGTATGGGTATGGTAAGGAGCCGATGGTGCTCCTTACCAATAAACGGATTCAGAAAAAGGCTGAAGTGCTTTCCGTGTTAAAAGCCTATATTATCAGATGGCGCATCGAAGAAATGTTTCGCGTACAAAAGCAGGAATTTGATTTGGAAAATATTCGAGTTCGTACGCTGCAAAGCCTGAAAAGAATGTTTTTACTTGTCTCTATGATGATCACATTCATGACTCTAAAAATAGAGAAACAAAATGTGTTTTTTCACATTGTGATTGAACGGGCGAAGGGCATCAAAGCAAAAGAAAAAATTAAGCTGTATTTATATCGATTTTCAGCGGGAATGAAGGCTATATTGGAAAAAGATGCTTATGGCATTAGGCATTTTAAATACATAGAAAAAGCCAAAGATTCACATCAATTATCTTTTCAAATCTGAATTTAGTAATTGAATAATCTGAAAAAACATACAGAATGGTATGTTAATTCGTGATGGCTAAAATGAACTTTATCCCATAAAATGGCAAGGGAAGTATTTTTCATTTCCTTAAGGGGGTGAAATTCCGTTTTGCACAGAAAAAAAGGTAAACTTAAA
>DAMDKS010000098.1:0-1683 GCA_032085455.1 Oceanobacillus sp. | reverse complement strand
TGAATCAATTTCATAATTGCTTTTTTCCAAAATGCACAGACCTGCAGAATTTTTAAATCACTATTTTTTGAAGACTCACGTGAATGGAGTTTAAAAAAACAACACTAAATTAGACCCTCTACTTTTTAGTTTTTAAAGAGGGCTTAAAGGTATTCTTCATTGAATATAGACGGTTTCTGCGTACGGTTGAATTGTATTTCCTAAGCTGCCTGTTCTTGATTTAACAGTAAATTGATACGATTACTCGCTAACTTTGATGCATTATAAATAAGCGTTACAATGTCAAAGTGAACTTTAGCACGTTTCCCAGTACGATAACGAACGTTACCCACCTGAAAGAATTCTTTTAGATAACCGTTCACACGCTCAACTGCGGTACGGCGCTTGTAGATGTTTTTCCAGGCTTGAGAACCACGGGCTGGTGCGTTATACTTCCGAAGGTCTTGGGTTATTTTAACTTTATAAACCTTTTGACAGATACCTTCATTCGCTAATGGACAGTCACTACATTCTTTTGGTTTTGTATATTTTAACGTTTCATATTTGGCATCAAAGCTGTCATAACGATATGAATGCTCACGAAAACAAGTTGGGGCAAAGTGTTTATCAAACCCAATCGGTTCTCCTTCATTTCGCTTATTATAGGAAATATTAGATTGGTTTCCCATTCGATGTACTTGTTCATAGATTGGCTCGTAATCATAGCCTGCATCCATCGTTTGATGGAGTAAAGAAGAAAGGGGAAGGCATTCCATCCCCTTCAAGAGAGGGATGGCTGCTTTTCCATCATTCAAATTTCCCGAAGAAAAAAGAGAGCCTAGAATATACTGACTTGATGTGCCAACAGCCAAATGTCCTTTGTAACCAAACCAAAAGACATTTTTGCCTTCTGAGTTCTTCTTGATTCCCCATTTTGGATCTTGAGGAATTTCATCACGCAACTCATCTAAAGAAGCATCTAGTTGAGCCTCTATTTTCTTTTCATATATGGACAGATGAGCTTGTTTTTCAGCTTGTTCTTTGAGCCATTGTTCGCGCTCTTCTTTGGATTTGCGTCCACGCTTTTTAGGTTCAGCTTTGGGCTTTTCTTCCTTTGGTGGCGCTTGATCACGTGCTTCAAAATGGGTTGCATCAATCGCTACTGTGTCATCTGTAATAAAACCCTCCGCAATTGCTTGAAGGACAACTTTTTCTTGTTGCTTTTCAAGAACTTTTGAGTCACTTAGCTTTGTTACCATCCGGGAATAAGCAGCTTCAGAAGGGATATTATCAGAAACTAGGAAACCACAATTCAATTTAAATGCAATATCTTCATTTAGTCGCTTGATTAGATCTTTTATCGTTGGGATGCGTTCCACAATTCGTACAAACATAGAAATAATCATCGCTGCATAATTAAGTTCTACGGGTGCACCCAAACGGGACTTTTTATTGATTTCATGGTAGATGGCATCCAAATCAATTGCTGAAATAATAGCCTCATAGCGTTGGGTAGGCTCCATCTCATATCATTCATTAATGCTAAATAAACTTGGTTGTCGTATAATGGTCATAGGGAGTACTCCTCCAGTCTTTTTGTGGTTTTCTCTTCAACTACCATTATACAAGATCTGGGGAGGTACTTCCTTTTTCGTCTCTCAGACACGTTGGGAGACAAGGACTAGGATTTATGAAATTCATTCA
>DAMDKS010000097.1:0-2054 GCA_032085455.1 Oceanobacillus sp. | reverse complement strand
TTTATAGTATGCAAATTGCTATGTTAAAACAACTGCTAACCCGTAAATTGATTACTGAGAAAGAATATTACATGGTTAAAAGTAAATTAATGAAAGAATATGGCATCATTTCTGACATTACAGGCTGAATTGTGTTTCCAATGATGAAAGAACTGGTAAAGTAAATGAAATCGAATTTATGATATTATAGTGTAAACGGTTACTAAAGTGGGTGTATAAATATGCTGAAAATTGAAGAATATATTTCCATGCGAAAAAGAAAAGAGAAAATAAATGAATTCGATTTTACAAAGCACTCGGATAACATGGGAAAGGTTATTCAATTCGTCTCCGAGTATTTTAATGATTACTTGAATCCAGAAGATTATAATTATGAATTAATTAAGCTTCAACAAACTATTGAAAAATCGAAAAAAACATTAATAAATCAATTCCCCAAAACACATGATTTTATCGAAGAGTATTATTTGAATAAAAAGAAAAGAGTAGATACTTTTATAAAGAAAGCTTGTGATGCTAAAAAAGATATTGATATTTACTACAATGAAAATGAACTTTTAGGACTTGCAAAAGAGGTAGCGGATAGACTGTCGGACAATGATTTTTCTGATGATGACCTTGAAAAAATGGTATTAGCTGTTAAAGAGTATTGGAATTACTATATGTCAAAACCGAGTCGTTCGGAAATGAAGGGACTAGACAATAATATTGTGAAATGGGTGATGGATTCTTATAGAGAATATGGGGTTAATATAGCAAGTTATGCTTTTAATATTGCATGGAAATGGTCGGATAAGTATGTAGAGCATAAATATTCTAGGCAGTATGAAGAGCATTATTATATTAATAGTTATGATTATCGCTATCAGGACAATCCATTTGATATAGACGAGGAATATGAAAAACATCGGGATAAACCCTTTATGCATGATAAGAGAGATTATTTTGAGATGTTGGTAATGTATAGTTGGCTTTTTGATATTTTGGAAGATACATCTTATTGGCCCGAATACGAAAAATTATGTGTAAAGACTAGAATGATGAATTTAAAAACACACCATCGAGTCTTGATACCAATAAGTAATGGAAACCAAAAATACCCTGAAGAAATACAAAGTGGAATAGAGTATATAGAATCAAAAAATGGATTAATAAAAAACAAAAGAAAAGATCAATATATAATTTCTGTTTTAAATGAAAAAACTACAAATAATATATGGACAAATAATTCTATAAAAGATCAAGTAGTAAATAATATAAAAGAAACAGTTGGAAAATATGGGAAGCCAAAACTAATTGAATTTAGGACTCCATTTAAATCTCCTGTCTTTGGTATGAAAGAATTAATAAATAGGTATTCAGAGATTGAAAAGGATTTAAAAACGCTAGGGAAGATTTCTATTGCTATCAAAACCAATTCAATTAGAACAAGCAAAGAGCCGGTGGTTCATAATATGGATGATATCATGGAATTACATCATGCGATTGAAGAAATGAAACTAAAGTTAAAAATAATCATTGATCTAGTAGACACAAATAATCGTAATGTACTTAAAAAACGAATGGAGGATTTAATTAATTCTCTCGCTGCAAAACCTAATAGTTTTATAGGATTTCATATAAATAAGATTGATGAATGGGGGAGAATATATGGCTTTACTGAACGTGGCTATAGGATTGATCGAAATTCCTATCCATCATATTCGGATTTTATGCTAGGTCTGTCTACAATATTGCAAGGTTCTACACCTAAACTTTTAATTCCTGAAAAAGTAAAATCGGAAGAAGAGTTGGAAAAACTTGTAGATGCTTTATATAAATGTGGATGTGAATTTGAAAGTGGTGTCAACAATGCTTAATAATCCACAGAAATATAATCTCGATAATATAGATAATGAAAAGAAATTTACTACGTGGGTAAGGTCGTTAAGGTCAATTAAATCTTCCGATTTACATTCTTTAATTCTCGAACATGATAGGGTTGAAAAAAAGAGAGAAGAAAATAAGAAATATAGCTATATTGAGGAACTTCCATTTAGTTTGCAATTAGAAGA
>DAMDKS010000096.1:0-2514 GCA_032085455.1 Oceanobacillus sp. | reverse complement strand
AATGAGTCCTCTTAACGCCCGAATTCTCCGTAACCCAGTGTATAAGTGTCCTAATAAGTTCTCTTATCGCCAATACTATGCTTAATCCATAGTTTTTGGTCACTAAAGTACGAATCCGCGCGCATGAAACGTGTGTACCCGCGCATGAGATAGCGTTAGGCGCGCATGAATCACTCGTACCCGCGCATGAAACTTGTTTACCCGCGCGTTAACCCCATTCATGCGCGGCAATCCTACATTCACGCGCGGCTAATCCTCATTCATGCGCGCCTAACCAGCTTTGATGCGCGGCTTTTTGTCGAATCCGCGCGGCCTCGTCAATCCCGACCCACCGAACCAGTTTTTCTCTTCTTTAGCTAACTTTATTTCGATGAAAATGATATAAAACCTCTGCAACCAGATAGGAAGCTAGGCGAGTGGTTTTCTCATTTTCATCTACAAGCGGATTTACCTCGGAAATATCAAAGCTTAATGTATTTTTCTTTGAAACAATGTATTGCAGTAATTTGCGGACTGTTTTTGAGCTTAGGCCAAATGGTCCGGGCGCACTTACACCGGGTGCCTCGCTGGCAGTGATAGCGTCCGTGCATAATGTTAAAATAATTGCATCATATTTTTGGCTGAAATTGTCAATTGCTCGATACACTTCATTGTTTATATTTTCTGTGACTGCTTCCTCTAGTAAATAGATGCATCCTAAGCGCTCTGCATCCTGAAACAAGCGTTTCGTATTGCCAAATGGCTGGATACCTAAACAGAGATAGCCAGCATTTTTATCTGATTCTAGTATTTGTTTAAACATTGTCCCGGATGAAGGAATTTCTTCATCGCGCATATCAAAATGTGCATCAATATTGATTATTCCAAGCTTTGTATTTTTCCCCAAATACTTTCTGGCACCTAAATAATGCCCGAATAAAGTTTCATGTCCGCCACCAAGAATAATTGGAATTCCATTATTGCTAAGAACTTTACTGATATGGTCTCCTAATGCTTCTTGTGCTTCCTCCAGCTTTTCATTTTCACATGTAATGTTGCCAGTGTCTAGTAAAGATTGACCATGTAAAATAGAAGAAGGGAGGTTTGCTAGAAATGAGCGAATTTTATTAGGAGCTTTCGCCGCACCAATTCTTCCCTTATTTCTTCTGACACCTTCATCCGATTCGAACCCAACAAGATAGAATGCACTTGTTTCCTCTAATATATTTATATCAGTAAGAAAGTCTACTGTCTGGTGAAGGCGAAAACTGTGCTCATCCGTATGGCTGTCCACTCTCCCAGACCAAAGTCCTTTATCAGGATATTTAAACATTTATCTTCATCCCCTTCCTAAAAAATCAATGATTACTTTTATTATTATTGTAATTGAGACTGAGGGTCAGATGCCAATTATTCTGCTTTACATTCTTATCTGTCATAAGTAATATGAGAAATAAGAAATTTATTTAAGATAATCGTTTTGGTAAAAACATTAAATTAACAGGATGGTGTATATGCATGATCATCGTTCAAGATATTTTGCAGGCAAAAAGAGATATTGAGGATGTCATTCACAAAACTCCGATATTACATTCCACACAGCTCAGTGAAGTTTGTGGGAATGAAATGTATTTTAAAGCAGAGCACTTACAGAAAACGGGTTCATTTAAAATTCGCGGGGCAACAAATAGAGTGAAGAAAGCAGTTAAAGAAAAGGCGACTTTCATCACTGCTGCTTCTAGTGGCAATCATGGACAGGCTGTTTCCTATATTGCGAATCAGCTTGGAGTGTCAGCGACGATTGTTGTGCCAGAAGATGTAAAGGATATTAAAAAAAATGCGATTAAAGCATATGGGGGACAGGTCGAGAAGTGTGGAACTACTTCAGAAGAAAGAATAGCCAGAGCGAAGGAATTAGCAAAAGAGCATAATGGTGTTTTCATTCCGCCATATAATGATGCTTTAGTGATGGCAGGTCAAGGAACAATTGGATTAGAGATTTTAGCTCAGCTGCCAAAAGCAGAGGTGATTGTCGTTCCCATTGGTGGTGGCGGATTATTGTCTGGTATTTTAACGGCGATTAAGCAATCTAAGCCCAAAGTGAAAGTAATTGGAGTTGAACCTGAAACAGCGAATGATACATATCTTTCATTAAAAAATGGCGAAATCACTTCTATCGAAAGGCCAGATACGATTGCGGATGGATTAAGAGCGAGTCAGCCAGGTTATATGACTTTCCCTATTGTTCAAAAATATGTAGATGATATTGTACTCGTTTCCGATGAGGAAATAAAACAAGCACAATTTTTTGTGCTGGAAAGAATGAAACAGCTGATTGAAACATCCAGTGCAGCTACTGTAGCTGCAGCGATGAATAAAAAACTGGGAGTAGAGGATAAAAATGTAGTTTGCGTACTCAGCGGCGGAAATGTGGAATTGAGATAGAGGGACAGACCGTAATTGTCCCTTTTCTAAAATTACTTTAAGTTTACCTAAAAATAATGATTGACATCCAATAAAAAATAGGCATTGAAA
>DAMDKS010000095.1:0-2606 GCA_032085455.1 Oceanobacillus sp. | reverse complement strand
CTCGTACGAACTGTTTTACTATAAATGCCTATGGCATGAAATGTAAGGATTAACGTTTAATCTAACTGTTATTTTGAAGATAGGAATGAAGGAAATCATGTTTTCTTGAAACTGCCTCACTAATACTCCTACATGCCTTGGATAGTGATAGCTTAAAAGGTATGAAGTTAGGTGAAGTCGGCGGAAACAAACCTAAGTAATTGCTATTACAGAATTATATGGTGCGTGATAGGCCGGGTGGCTATAAACAATCCATGGTGAGAATGAAAATAATCTGACGAATTTCCGAATGTACGGGTCTAAACCGTGAATGCGTCGAAAGGCGTAGTCTAATACCAAATAGGCTATTAGAGTAAGTGATGTAAAGTAAGAATGAGGCTTATGAAATACGTTATACCCAACAATGAAGGTATCTAGCTTACGGGCTCAAAGGAAACACCTAAAGATTGATGTACAGCTAAAAATAACGGAACAGGGAAAGCAAGGAGCACTAATTAAGTCTATCAACCTAGTGATTGCTATAAGGTTAAAACCAAAATGCATTTATCCTTGTGAGAGTAAGGGCATGACTGATGAAATTTCTGTAATGGAAACGGAGGAATAGCCCTAAGTCTAATCTATGAAACAATCAATTTTTCAACAATGAACTGCATCGGTCGGGTAAGAATGTGGGAACAACCTTTAAAGATGGAGGTTGCGACAATGCAGACGACTTTACGAACTTGGGAATATTACAATCTCACAGATACGTTTACAAAATTGCACGAAGATGCAAGTAATGGATGTATCTTCGAAAATCTATATGATTTAATTGTATCCAGAGAAAATATTTTACTAGCATACCGAACAATTAAGGGTAATACAGGTTCGAAAACAGCGGGAACAGACGGAAGAACAATAAATGACATCAAAACAATGTCAGAACTTGAAATTGTAACCTTTATAAATTCAAAACTAGAAAACTACAGACCAAAGAAAGTAAGACGTGTTCTTATCCCAAAACCAAACGGAAAAGAAAGACCGTTAGGTATTCCTTGTATAGTAGATAGGATTATTCAACAATGTTTCAAGCAGATACTTGAACCTATCGCCGAAGCTAAGTTCTACAAACACAGTTACGGTTTCAGACCACTAAGGTCAACACACCACGCAATGGCAAGGGTACAGCACTTAATCAACATCAGTGGATTTCACTATGTTGTAGATATTGATATTAAAGGCTTTTTCGATAATATCAATCACACTATACTATTGAAACAATTATGGAATTTTGGGATACAAGATAGAAAAGTCCTTCGTATTATTAGTAAAATGCTTAAAGCAGAAATTGACGGTGAAGGTATACCTAATAAAGGCGTACCGCAAGGTGGACTCAGTTTTCCACTATTATCTAACGTTGTACTAAATGACCTCGACCAATGGGTCGCAGGACAATGGGAAAATTTTGAAACAAATAGAAAGTACAACAGGAAACAAGCAAAATATAGCGCATTAAAAAAGACCAATCTTAAAGAAGGGTATATCGTTAGATACGCAGATGATTTCAAGATACTATGCAGAGATAGTAAAACTGCATTTAAATGGTACCATGCGGTACGACTATATCTTAAAGACAGACTTAAATTGGATATCTCACCTGAAAAATCAAAAGTAGTAAATCTAAGAAAGAAACAATCAGAATTTCTAGGGTTCACAATAAAAGCAGTACCAAAGAGAAACAAGAGGGTCGCAAACACAGGTGTAGTTGCGAAGAAGAAACTCCAACTGAAAGTGAAATACAGAGAGTTAATCAAGCGAATACAAAAATCCCCTACTGCTGAAAATGCGCAAGTATTCAATAGTTTTATTTTGGGGATTCATAACTATTTCCATAAAGCAACCCATGTAGCGATTGAGTTCTCACAACTTTCTTTCGAACTGATGCATTTCACCAAAAATCGTCTCAAGGGGATATCCAAATACGGATACCCCATAAACGCACCACCAACTTTTAAGAAGTTTTACACAACAAAACGTAAGACCTTTTGCATTAATGGAATTTACCTATACCAAATAGGTGACGTTCGAACATCGAACAACATGAATTTCAGCCAAACTATTACACCCTTCACTCACGAAGGAAGGCAAACAATCTGTAATAAAATTAAAGGCGATGTAAAAAACGAACTCACAAAGTTGATGAAATCTACAATTTCAAACAGAAGTGTAGAATACATGGATAATAGACTGAGTAGGTATAGTATGAAATTGGGCAGATGCGAAGTAACAGGTAATTTTCTATTTGCAAATGAAGTTCACTGCCATCACAAAATACCACTAAGTCTTGGAGGAAATGATAACTTCAACAATTTATGTATTCTACATAAGGAAATTCATAAGTTGGTCCATGCAACACAAGACGAGACGATTATTACTCTTAAAAAAATGCTTCGTCTTAGTTCATCTGAGATAGAGAAAGTAAATAAACTTCGTAAAATGAGTAATTTGGAACTTATTGATTAATAAAACATAGATAAGATGGAACGCCGTATGCGGCGAAAGCTGCACGTACGGTGTGGAGCAGGGGAAAAGATGGAGATTGTATCAAAGTCTTACCTATTGCTATT
>DAMDKS010000094.1:0-2713 GCA_032085455.1 Oceanobacillus sp. | reverse complement strand
ATGTTTTATGGTGCGACACGTTTCTAACTGAAAAGGTTAGGCACTTAAATCTGAAAACGAAAGTATCGTTTTCTATTAAGGAGAACTGATAACCCAAAGGGTGGAATGACAGGGTAACGCCTGGAAACGCCCTCTCTGATACTCCGATTAGCATTCATCATATAGCAGATAAGTGTTAAAAGCTCGGTGAAGTCGGCTGAAAGCTACCGTAAGTATTCATAAAGGATACACGAAATCTATTCAGAGGTGAATGGTGTAGCCTATAGGTCGGGAGTCTATAAACTACTCATGGTGAGAATGTAATATACTGACGAACTTGTGAATGAAAGAGTCTATAACATGACGGTACAGTAATGTATCGGGTTCTATAAAACGGACGCATATAGTGGTTTAGTAAGAATCGTAGATATGAACAACCATGCAATGTTACAGGCATTGGATATATGCAGGCTTAAAGCAAGCACCTAAAAGTAGATGTAAAGATAAGGTTATCGGAACGTGGAAAGCTGACAACGTGAAGGTTGCTATAAACCAATGAAACGGCTGCAGGGAATATATAACTTGCATTTATGTCAGTGAGAGTAGTGGCACAGTACCTATGAAGTTATAGAAATATGGCGGAGGGATAGCCACAAGTCAATCTTTAAACTTAGCTATGCTATATATTTCATAGAATCGAGTAAGACCAAATAAACACCAACTCCTAATAGAAAGGACTGGTGCTATGAATAGAGTAAGAACAAACAAAACACTTCGTCATAGCGAATATTACGATATGACGGAAACCTTTGACCGATTATATGAAGCAAGTCAAAATCAGGAAATATTTACTGATATTATGAGCGTTATTATGTCAGATGAAAACATCATGTTGGCATATAGAAATATTAAGAAGAATAAAGGCAGTAACACTAAAAGTATAGACAAACAGACAATAAAGGATATTGGAATAATGTCTGAAAAAGACTTTCTCAGCGTTATTAAGGAAATGTTCTGTTGTTATAAACCTAGAGCAGTCAAACGAGTAAACATTCCTAAACCCAATGGAAAACAAAGACCCCTAGGGATACCGTCTATATGGGATAGAATTATTCAACAGTGTATTCTTCAAGTATTAGAACCAATTTGCGAAGCAAAGTTTCATGACAACAGCTATGGTTTCAGATCAAATCGCTCGGCTCATCATGCCATTGCACAATGTTATAGATTGATGAATCGAAGCAAATTACATTTCGTCGTAGATATAGATATAAAGTCTTTCTTTGACAATGTAAATCATGCAAAGCTGATTCGGCAAATGTGGACTTTAGGAATTAGAGATAAGCATTTATTAGGTATTATACGTGCCATGCTTCATGCACCGATAATCTTACCAGATGGAAAAGTGGAACATCCAAAAAAAGGAACTCCACAAGGTGGAATTCTCTCACCACTGTTATCAAATATTGTGCTTAACGAACTGGATTGGTGGATTGCTTCCCAATGGGAAGAGCTACCAGCAAAAAGTAAATCAGCACGAGTAATTGATAGGCGAGATAAAGGAAAGGGCATTGACAAAGGCAATAAATACAAAGAACTGCGAAAATCTAATCTCAAAGAAATCTATATAGTCAGATACGCTGATGACTTCAAGATATTTTGTCGAAAACGAAATGATGCAAATAAGATTTTTCATGCAGTCACGCAATGGCTAAAAGAAAGGCTTTCGCTTGATATTAGCAAAGAAAAATCGAAGATTGTAAATCTGAAAAAACATAGTTCTGAATTTCTTGGATTTGAAATGAAATTAGTTCGGAAATCAGATAAGGATGTAGTAGAATCTCACATGAGTAAAAAGGCAATAAAAAAGGTGGAAAATACTCTGAAAGAACAGATTAAAAGAATACAACATCCCTCTACTGACAAAGAACAAGTAAAGGAAATCGGAATTTACAATTCAATGGTAGTTGGTATTCACAATTATTATAGTAAAGCAACGCTCATAGCATTAGATTGCTCAAAAATCAATTACATCATAAGTAACTGGATAGATAATAGGTTGAATACAACGAAACAAGGAGTAATTTATAACAAGTATTTATCGAAAAAGTATGGGAAAAGCAAGCAAATACGATGGCTGAATAATTGTCCTATCATACCTATAGGATATGTGAAACATAGTAGAGCCATATCCTTAAGAAATGGTATTTGTAAATTTAATTCACAAGGCAGACAACTTATACACAAATCACTTAACTTAGATGTAGGTGTGCTTACCCAACTTATGAGAAATCCTGTACAGGATAGGTCGATTGAATACAATGACAATCGAATTTCCAAATATACTGCACAATTAGGGAAGTGTGCGGTCACAGGAACAATACTTTCATGTGAAGAAATTCATTGCCATCATATCAAACCAAGAGCAGATGGTGGTACAGATAAGTTTCAAAACCTAATTATTGTCCATAAAGACATTCATAGACTGATTCATGCGTCATCGCATGAAGTAATCAATAGAGTTATTAAACAATTTCAACCTACTCAAAAACAGTTTGAAAAAATAAATGAATTAAGAATACAGGTCAAAAATGGTGTTATTACAGTTTAACTTGAAAAATATATAGCAAGTAAGAAAATGATTGATGGAACGCCGTGTGCGGTGAAAGTTGCATGCACGGTGTGGAGCGAGGGAAAACTTGGAGATAGTTTCAAAGAGTTACCTATCGCTATT
>DAMDKS010000093.1:0-2994 GCA_032085455.1 Oceanobacillus sp. | reverse complement strand
GGGTAATCGGAAAATAGTGTGGAAGGAGGGTTAAAAAGTACCCTCTTCCATAGCTTTAATCAGTGTGGAAAAATCAGCACCATAAATTTCTTCATACACCCATTCATAACCAGTTTGTGACCAATTTGGAAATTGATCGGGTAACATTTTTCCGAAAGTAACTTCAACTTCTTTGAATTTCTTTTTCCTTTTAACTTTACGATAGCCCTGTGTAAACAAAATCTTGGCTCTGAGGGCTTCAAAAGAGTAACCACGACCAACATGATTTATCGTCTTAATTAGGCGATTTAAGGACTCTGTATAGGCGTTTGTGATAGGTGAAGTGAAATAGTTGAATATCTCTTCTTCCCAATTGGTCATAGCCTTAATGAGGTCCTCGAAGTAGATCATTAACTCTTTAGGTACATTTGAAAGCCATTCTTGATAGAGTTTATATGCTTCATCGACTGTTTTAGCTTCATAAATGTCAAAGAACTGTTCTTTGAGTTCGTAGGCTTGACCAAGCAATGGGAACATATCAGTCCATACTTGCAGTTTTATTTGGTCATCAAAGTCGTTGAGGTCTTTACGCCTTATCAGAAGCACATAACAGTCCCTCATGAGTTGCCTACGTTCTTTGGCTGATACATTTTGACGATTAGCCTTTCGTATCTTCTCTAAGGCTTCATTTGCTAATTTAACAACGTGAAACTTATCGATAACTATTTTGGCGTGTAGAATTACCATGTTAACCGCATCTTTGTAAGGTCTCCACATATCCATTGCTACAAGTTCAACTTTATCAATGTCATTGAGCTTTGAAAGGTAACTGATAACCACATCCTTATTACGTTTTCGCAAAATGTCAATTACCGATTTGTTTTCAACATCTGTAACGACAAAACGATAGTTTTTTAACAAATGGACTTCATCAAGACCAAGCCATTTAGGAGTTCTAAACTCTGTTTGTACTTCAAGTTCAGCAACATAGTCATTAAAGATGTTACGCACAGTTTTTTCATCAATTCCTATATCATCAGCAACGCTGGTAAAGGTTTTTTCAAGACTTGCTTCTTGAATCCAATCTATAAGTCTATTAGTAACCGAACGATTCACATCCATATCGGGAAGATTTTCAAAAAACGTTTCATTACATTCCCTACATTTATAACGTTGCCGTTTGACATAAATACCGACTCGTTTGGCGTGCATTGGTAAGTCGAAAAATAACTGTTTCTTTTTACCATGCTTATATAAATTTGCAATAGTACCACACTTTGGACAGTAGGTAAGAGGCGGTAAAGCAGCCTCAACTAAGAATCTATAATCAGATTCGCTCTCATGCATATCAATAATTTTAAGACTTGGTAGGTTGAGCATATTATTTTTCATTTTTTCATTTTCCTTTTGCAACATTTTAGACAATAAACAAAAAGCATTACTTGATGATTAGAGTAATGCCTTTTTCCGATAAAGCACCCAATTTTTTCGAACGCTGTTCCTCACTATTATGGCGGGATAACTTTATATACCTTTACTTGTTTCTCAAGTATTCATTTTGTAAAATTCCCATATGAATGATGTCATGCCATTCACCATTTCTAAATAGACTTTGTCTACTATTTCCTTCCTCCTGAAAACCGATTTTAGTATACAAACGAATAGCTCTATCATTAAATGAAAATACTTTAAGGGAAATTCGATGGAGGTTCATTTCGTAAAAAACATAATCTAACAGTAATTTCAAACCCTCTGAACCATAGCCTTTTCCCCAATATTCCTTTTCCCCGATATCAATAATACATTCAGCATTTCTATTTTTATAATCTATGTTGATTAATGAAACAATGCCAATTGGTATTTCCTTCCCTTTTTCAATCATGATATAGCTTTTGGCTGTAGAAGATTCCAAAATAACATGATCGACAAATTCTTTAGTCGCTTCCATCGGATAAACATCCAAAGATGGGTTGGTGGAATGCATAACTTCCAAATCATTTCGCCACTTGTTATAAAGTTCAGTATCTTCTTTTGTCATCTTTCTTAATCTCACTCTTAATGATTCAAACAACATAACAATCACTCCTCATTTGCAGATTTTGGATTAATTAATATTTCTAAAGTAAAAAGAAAAACAGATAATTGCTCCTTTACTTTTGTCTGTTCATGTCCCAGTTGAAACGAGTCTAACATTAAGCCGTTTATAAATGATATAAGGTACCGAGCAATAGAACGAGTAGATTGTTGAGGTCTAAATTCTCCTTTACGCTTGCCTTCATTCAATACTTCTTCTACAGCTTCAACAATCCTATTGTAGCGTTCAGAAATGTAAGGAAAATTATCTTTATCATTTGCGTAATTAGATGACAAAAAGAATTCTGCCCTTGCATAGAGCAATGTTTGGTCAATTCTCTCAATATAAAATCGTTGTTCTTCAACCCAGTTTTTTAATTGTAGCCATATTGAACCTTCATCAGACGGCACTAAATATTGAATGTCTTTTTGATCATCATATTTTAAGACTTCGAGAAAAACGTCTTCAATATTATCAAAGTAACTATACAATGCACCTCTTGAGATTCCAGCTTTGTCAATAATATCTTGCATAGATGTGTGAACAAACCCTTTCTTGATAAAAACTATCTTAGCTATTTCTACTAATTCTTTTTTTCTCTCCTTTTTATATTTTTCGCTAACTTTAGGTGCCATAAAGCCACCTCCATAATAATTGATAAGAGACACACAAAAAACTATACACTAATGTCGTTTTATAGTATAAATTATAACGACATTAGTGTATAGTTTCAAGAGTTGTGAATATTATTTTGTAAATAAGATTGGGGATTCATACATAATCGGTGTGTTAAAATGAGCAAAACAATTGGGGTGTTGTAATGTAAGTTAGTCGTTTTTTCTTTCAAAAATTCTATTGTGCTTCTACACGATAATCCGAAATAGCACTTAAATGAGCATTAATTAATTAAAATGGATTTCCACACTATTTTCCGATTACCC
>DAMDKS010000092.1:0-3146 GCA_032085455.1 Oceanobacillus sp. | reverse complement strand
TTTTTTTAGAGGGCTTTCCACAATGCAATAGTCGAGTAGTATTTTTTGAGAAAACCACTCAAAAAATCTCCACTCTTTTGCTATTGCATTGTGAAATTCGGCAGGTGTGAGCATGTCGCCAAGCCGAACATACCAAAAACGAGGATTTAAGTTGCACGACTTGGACTAGCAATTGTACCTGCCGAACCGCCTTGATCTATCGTTCAAGAATTTCACTAATGCCATATAAAATTACGTTAAGTTCCTGGGGGCTAGCCCCCAAACCCCCAGCCAGCACTCACACCCAAAAACAAGGGGGATACCAATAAAAAAGTCAAAATCCACTATATAGGATTTTGACTTTTTTATTGGTATTGAACTACAAGGGTCCCTACAGGCTGTTTTTGAACACCCGTAGTTCTTTTTAAAAGGGATTAATTTATCAGATTTATTAAATGAATAATTCATAAAATCCCCTTTCAATCACTCTGTTGTATGGCAATTTATCAAGTAGGCAGTTGTACATAAGTAGTGTATGCAGGGGACAAAAATGTGTATATAACTGGATAAGCCTTTTTTATTTTTGGCTTGGTATGAAAAAAGAACCCTAATGTTGGATAGGGTTCTTTTTAGGGGTAACAGTTGAAGGTTGAAGGTATATTTCATATTTATTATGTACTTTACTCTTATATTCATTCGAATAGGAAACACATATGTTTGGAGTAATTTGCAAAGCGATTGTTGGAAAAGGAAAAATTAGCGGTAAGTGTCAATGGTAAGCGGACTGGAAGGGGTCAGCGGTTTGTGCTGATCCATGAAAGGAGCATTAAGGAATTGACACGTGCAATTGATTCTTCAACCTCTTGGCCTGTCAAAACGTCAAACGTTTTGGCCTGCCAACCGGCGAGGGAGTCCCTCAAGGATTGAGGGGTTGGGGAGTTCGATTGATGGGGTCAAGGGGAAGAGTTCCCCTTGTAGGTTCGGACAAAGTCCGAGGTTTTTTTGCCATGCAAGGCATGGTTTGGCGAAGCCAACGAGCCTCGCAGAGCACGTCCAAATGAAATTTGGTATAACGTGCTAGACCAAATTATTGGATTCTCTCAATCTTCGTGCTATGTTGATTACCAAAAGGGGGGCTTACTTGTGGCTCATGTAGAAAAATATACAAAAGGCAGCGTACAAGGATTATCGATTCATTGGGACAGAAAAACAGAAAATCATTCGAATCAAGAGATTGATAATGAGCGGTCAAATTTAAATTATGATTTATGCGAAAAAGAAGGAGATACACTTTCCCGCATGAATGATCGATTACGTGAAGTACATTGTTTGAATCGGAAAGATGTAAAAGTTTGTAGTGATTGGGTTGTTACGTTACCAGAAAACTTGAAGGGGACTTCAGAAAAAGAACAACGTGAATTTTTTGAAAAAACCTATGAGTTTTTAGCGAATCGTTATGGCGGTGAAAAAAATGTATTGTCCGCTAACGTACATAAGGACGAAACAACACCTCATATGCATTTTGCTTTTATGCCTGTTGTTTGGGACGAGAAAAAACAACGGGAAAAAGTTTCAGCCAAAGAGGTTTTAACAAGAAAAGATTTAAAGACATTCCACCAAGATTTAGATACATTTTTGAAAAAGGAAATACCACACATCTACAAAGATGGAATTTTAAATGATAAAACGATTGGTGTTGATACCGTTAAGGATTTAAAAAAGCATTCTCTAGAAATAGAGAAACAAAAAAAGGCGATGGATGCGGAAGTAAAGATAAAAGAAAAAGACTTGGAGAGAAAAATCCAATCTTTAGATAAAGAATTTGAAAGTAAAAAGAAAAAGCTTTTAGATCTCAGTGAACAATTACCACAAGAAATCAAAATCAATGCAAAAGGGAAAGAGAAAAAAACAGAGGTTGTGAAAAAAGGATTATTTAAAACAGAAACGATAACCAAAAACACTGGGAATTGGATTATTGGAACGAACGAATTGAAAAGAGTACAAAAAATGGTGAACGCTGCCTATATGGTCAAAAGGGATTATGAACGTTTGCAAAGTA
This sequence comes from Oceanobacillus sp., assembly GCA_032085455.1. Classification (GTDB taxonomy): domain Bacteria; phylum Bacillota; class Bacilli; order Bacillales; family Amphibacillaceae; genus Oceanobacillus. Next base: position 1,108 of record DAMDKS010000092.1, on the reverse strand, counting down.
CAGATTTGGTGGAAGAAAATAAAAAATTACACCTGCAAGTAGAGGGCTTGTCTAACAATTTAAAAGCATCTCATCAGATTAATGCGGAGTTGAGAGAGAGAAATAAAGAATTACATACAAAAATAGGCTCGTTACAAGCTCATATAAACGATTTGAAGATAAACGTAAAGGTTTTATATCAACAAACGAAAAAAGTCTTTAAAGAGCAATTTAAAACGTTTAGAGGGCTTGTTAAGAATGAACTAGTTGGAAGGGAAGTAGAGGATTACTTTGAGCGTGAACATAAAAACGAAATGACTAAACAACGAGGATATGATATGGAAAGGTAAAACCGCCTTAGAATCAATTCTTGGGCGGTTTATTCAACTGCATTAATTGGAGCCTTATTATTATTAAAATCTTCGAATCTAGCAAGTAAGTATTTCTCTTTTGTATCTTTACCACGATGAACAAGGCTTGGATGTATCATTATTGCTCCAGTTCTTCTAGTAATTATTTGGGCTTGCTCCAGTGTTTTTAATGTGTCTATTACAGTTTGTCTAGATACCTTGCTTTTTTCGGTCAATTCTCTTGTAGTTATAATTAACGTATTTGTTGATTTGTCCATGTTTTCTAATATGTATTTTACAACTTGCATTTTTTTATTACCTAAACTATCTATTAATTGAACGATTGCAGTTAAATATGTGATCATAAAACCATTTCTAGGAGTTTTCTTTATGACTTCATCAGTTTCTATTATTTCACCTGTATCTAGGTTTCTCCATCGACTTTTACCGTTATATATTATTTCGTTTTCAGTTTTTTGTTTTGGCATATTATCACCTTTCTCCTATATTTTTGTATTTCCATTTTATCATAATTAGACCAAAAGGTCAAAAAAAAATAGACCAAAAGGTATAAAAAATTAGACCAAAAAGTATAAAAAATTAGACCAAAGAAAATGCCCTTCAATAGCTATATATCAGCTTAAAATCTACTTTTTACCCCCTGCTTACTCTTTTCTATATATTTAAGGCGATAAATATCGCCTTAAATATATTCTTTTTTCATTTTTTTTAGAGGGCTTTCCACAATGCAATAGTCGAGTAGTATTTTTTGAGAAAAC
>DAMDKS010000091.1:0-3319 GCA_032085455.1 Oceanobacillus sp. | reverse complement strand
AGAAACAATTAAATATCATTCAAGTCGCTGATTTGGTATTACCCGATGCGGAAACAAGCTTTGAAGAATATACGACGATGGAATTACTTAGTGTTGCGATGCTGATAGTAATTTCTACCTTTGCATTAGACTTTATCCATTCTGACCGAAGTATATTTAAAATTGTTGATTTAGATGAAGCCTGGTCCTTCCTGCAAGTAGCACAAGGGAAAACACTCTCGAATAAATTAGTTCGTGCGGGACGCGCCATGAATGCAGGTGTATATTTTGTCACACAAAATGCAGATGATTTAACCGATGAAAAACTCAAAAATAATATCGGTGTGAAGTTTGCCTTTCGTTCTAGGGATATTAATGAAATTAAAAAGACATTAGAATTCTTTGGCGTCGATAAAGAAGATGAAGGAAACCAAAGAAGGCTTCGTGAACTAGAAAATGGGCAATGTTTGATTCAAGATTTATATGGACGTGTTGGGATTATTCAAGTCCATCCTGTTTTCGAAGATTTATTTGATGCCTTCGATACTCGCCCACCTACAACTGAAAAAGGGATGAGGTGATGATATGAAGAAACGACAATTGAAAAAAGTGATTTTAACGGTGGTACTCATTGGTGCTGCCGTTTTTCTATGTCTTTTTTTACTTGGCACTTTTGCGCAAGCTGCTGGACTAGTTGATGATACGGTATCAGAAGATAATCTTTATTCTAAATATGCCCTTGACCATTACCAACTCGATTTTTATGTCGATACAGGTTGGGATTGGCTACCGTGGAACTGGAATGATGGCATTGGTAAACAAGTCATGTATGGACTTTATACAATTACCAATTTTATTTGGATAATCAGTTTATATTTGTCTAATGCGACAGGTTATTTAATTCAACAAGCCTACTCACTCGACTTCATTTCCCAAACAGCAGATGCGATTGGAAAAAATATGCAAACATTAGCCGGGATTACGGCAAGTGGTTTTAGTAGTTCGGGATTTTATGTTGGATTCTTGCTTCTGTTTATTTTAATCATTGGGATATACGTGGCTTATACAGGATTAATGAAACGAGAAACAACGAAAGCGATTCGAGCGATTCTAAACTTTTTAGTCGTGTTTATCTTATCAGCTTCTTTTATCGCTTATGCACCAACCTACATTACAAAAATTAATGATTTTTCAGCTGATATTAGTCAAGCAAGTTTAGATTTAGGAACAAAAATCTTAATGCCAAGCTCTACTAGCCAAGGAAGAGATAGTGTGGATATGATACGAGATAACCTCTTTTCTATTCAAGTCGAGCAGCCCTGGATGTTGTTGCAATTCGATGATTCGGATAAAGAAACGATTGGCGAAGATCGCGTTGATACTCTTGTTTCGACTAGTCCAGATGCCAATAACGGAAAAGACCGTGAAAATGCGGTTAAAGCAGAAATTGAAGATCATGACAATAAAAATTTAACAATTACGAAGACCACGACACGTTTAGGTATGGTCTTCTTTTTATTTCTATTTAATATTGGAATATCCATTTTCGTATTTCTGTTATCGGGTATTATGATTTTCTCGCAAATTCTATTTATTATTTATGCGATGTTTTTACCAATTAGTTTTCTATTATCCATGATTCCAACTTTTGAAAACATGGGAAAACAAGCGATTATGAAGTTGTTTAATGTAATCATGCTTCGTGCAGGAATCACGTTAATTATTACAGTTGCTTTCAGTATTTCATCCATGTTGTACAGCTTAACAACAAGTTATCCATTTTTCTTAATTGCTTTCTTACAGATTGTCACTTTCGCAGGCATTTATATGAAACTTGGCGACATCATGAGCATGTTCAGCTTACAAAGTAATGATTCACAAAACGTAGGGCGTAAAGTGATGCGTCGCCCTTATCGCATGTTTAATCGTGGGGGTCGTCGATTGCAACGTAATATTACGCGAACTCTTGCAGGTGCAACGGCGGGGGCGACAGCTGGCGCATTAGTTGGTCAGTCTAAGAAAACAAAAGGGAGTTCATCTCCCCTTCGCCCATTACAACGGCTTACATCATCACCTAAAAAGAATCTAGAAAAGACGAACGAACAGACGAATCCAACTTCATTAAGTCAGAAGTTTGGTCATGTAACTGGGAAAATACTAGGTGCAAAAGGTCAGGTTCGAGCAAATATCAAACATAAAAAAGAACAATTGGTTGATTTACCAACAAGTACTAAATATGCGGTAATGCAAGGAAGAGAACAATTGAAAAAGCCTGTTCATGATTTTAAAGAAGGTGTTGTGCAAGCGAAGGTACAAAGAGATAAAGCAACAAAAGAACGTTCGGTTAAGCATCGGCAAACAATTGCAGATAGACGACGTGCCTTGGATAAAAAGCGTGCATCTTCTCGTGACCAGTCTCCCCATACACGACCAGTTACTCATAGTGAACCGATAGTAGCAAAGATTGTAGATCAAGGAAAGACATCAACAAATACTCAAAAACATTTAACCCGTGGAGTGCAGGATCCATTCAAACAGTCGAAGTTGAATAGAAAAGTATCAGTTTATAAAGATCGTCCTGAAATGGAACGTAAACAAAATGTACAAAAAGTGATGAAACAACAAGATAACCCAATCAAAGCAATAAAGAAAAGAAAGCTTCAGAAACGTTCTGCGCCTACAAATAGGAGGGCACGTCAATGAAGGTCATGCGATTAAAAATAATGCTCATTACGTATGGAGTAGGTTTTCTACTCCTCTTTGGCTTATTAGTTTTTGTGGCACTTTTCATTTCTAATGAAGATGATTCATCAGGAGGAAATGATTTTGACATGGATAGCGGTGGAAGTATTTCTGTATCAGCAGACGTGTTAAAATATCGCTCAACAGTAGAGAAATATGCAAAAGAATATGGTGTCACTGAATATGTGTCAACGTTACTCGCAATTATGGAAGTAGAAAGTGGTGGAAGATTAATTGATGTGATGCAATCAAGTGAATCAATGGGGTTACCACCAAATACGTTAGATTCAGAAGAAGTATCTATAGAACAAGGTGTAAAATACTTTGCAGATTTAATACAATCCGCAGAATCTAAAGGAGTAGATGGAAATACGGTTATTCAAGCCTATAACTATGGCGGTGGTTTCATTGATTATGTTGCACAAAGAGGAAAAAAATATAGTTTTGACTTGGCACAAAGCTTCGCGAAAGAACATTCAGGTGGAAGTAAAACGACTTACTCTAACCCAATTGCGGTAAAAAAGAACGATGGTTGGCGATACCTGTATGGCAACATGTTTTATGGTGCGACACGTTTCTAACTGAAAAGGTTAGGCAC
>DAMDKS010000090.1:0-3322 GCA_032085455.1 Oceanobacillus sp. | reverse complement strand
GTGCCTAACCTTTTCAGTTAGAAACGTGTCGCACCATAAAACATGTTGCCATACAAATAGCGCCAACCACCATTCTTCTTAATGGCAATTGGATTAGAATAAGTCGTTTTACTTCCACCTGACTTTTCCTTCGCAAAACTTTGCGCTAAGTCAAAACTATATTGTTTTCCTCTTTGTGCGACATAATCAATAAAACCAGCGCCATAGTTATACGCTTGTATGATCGTATTTCCGTCTACACCTTTAGATTCTGCGGATTGTATTAAATCTGCAAAGTATTTTACGCCTTGTTTTACAGATGCTTCTTCCGAATCTAACGTATTTGGTGGTAATCCCATTGATTCACTTGATTGCATCACATCAATTAACCTTCCACCACTTTCGACTTCCATAATTGCGAGTAACGTTGACACATATTCACTGACACCATATTTTTTTGCATATTTCTCTACTGTTGTGCGATGTTTTAATACGTCTGCTGACACAGAGACACTTCCTCCGCTATCCATGTCAAAATCATTTCCTCCTGATGAATCATCTTCATTAGAAATGAAAAGTGCCACAAAAACTAACAAGCCAAAGAAGAGTAGAAAACCTACTCCATACGTAATGAGCATTATTTTAAATCGCATGACCTTCATTGACGTTCCCTCCTATGTGTAGGCGCAGAACGTTTCTGAATCTTTCTTTTCTTTATTACTTTGATTGGGTTATCTTGTTGTTTCATCACTTTTCGTACATTTTGTTTCCGTTCCATTTCAGGACGTTCTTTATATACTGATACTTTTCTATTCAACTTCGACTGCTTGAATGAATCCTGCACCCCACGGGTTAAATATTCTTGAGCATTTGTTGATGTCTTTCCTTGATCTACAATTCTTGCCACAATCGGTTCTCTTTGAGTAACTGGTCGTGTATGAATAGACTGATTACGAGAAGCTATGCGTTTTTTGTCTAAAGCACGTCTCCTATCTGCAATTGTTTGACGATGCTTTACTGAACGTTCTTTTGCTACTTTTTCTCTTTGTTCCTTCGCTTGCACAACACCTTCTTTAAAATCATGAACAGGCTTTTTCAACTGTTCTTTTCCTTGCATTACCGCATATTTTGTATTCGTTGGTAAATCAACCAATTGTTCTTTTCGATGTTTGATATTTGCTCGTACCCGATTTTTTGCACCAAGTACTTTCCCTGTTACTTGACCAAACTTCTGACTTAATGAAGTTGGATTTACTTGTTCGTTCGTCTTTTCTCGATTCTTTTTAGATGATGATGATGTAAGCCGTTGTAATGGGCGAAGGGGAGATGAACTTCCTTTTGTTTTTTTAGACCGACCAACTAATGCGCCAGCCGTCGCTCCAACCGTTGCTCCCGCAAGTGTTCGTGTAATATTACGCTGTAATCGGCGACCCCCACGATTAAACATGCGATAAGGGCGTCGCATCACTTTACGCCCGACATTTTGTGAATCATTACTTTGTAAGCTGAACATACTCATGATGTCACCAAGTTTCATATAAATGCCCGCAAACGTGACAATCTGCAAGAAGGCAATTAAGAAAAATGGATAGCTTGTTGTTAAGCTGTACAGCATGGATGAAATACTGAAAGCAACGGTAATAATTAATGTGATGCCTGCACGAAGCATAATCACATTAAACAGTTTCATAATCGCTTGTTTCCCCATGTTTTCAAAAGTTGGAATCATGGATAATAGAAAACTAATCGGTAAAAACATCGCATAAATAATAAATAGAATTTGCGAGAAAATCATAATGCCCGATAATAGGAAAACAAAAATGGAAATTCCAATATTAAATAGAAACAAAAAGAAGACCATGCCTAAACGTGTCGTGGTCTTCGTAATCGTTAAATTTTTATTGTTATGATCTTCAATTTCTGCTTTCACCGCACTTTCACGATCTTTTCCGTTATTGGCATCTGGACTAATCGAAACTAACGTTTCAACTCGATCATCACCAATCGTTTCTTTATCCGAATCATCAAATTGCAATAACATCCAAGGTTGCTCCACTTGAATAGAAAAGAGATTATTTCGTATCATATCCACACTATCTCTTCCTTGACTAGTGGAACTTGGCATCAAGATTTTTGTTCCTAAATCTAAACTTGCTTCACTAATATCTGCTGAAAAATCGTTGATTTTTGTAATATATGTTGGTGCGTAAGCGATAAAAGAAGCTGATAAGAGAAACACGACTAAAAAGTTTAGAATCGCTCGAATCGCTTTCGTCGTTTCTCGTTTCATTAATCCTGTATAGGCCACGTATATTCCAATGATTAAAACAAACAGAAGCAAGAATCCAACATAAAAACCCGAACTACTAAAACCACTTGCCGTAATTCCTGCTAATGTTTGCATGTTCTTTCCGATCGCATCTGCTGTTTGAGATATGAAATCAAGGGAGTAAGCTTGTTGGATTAAGTAACCTGTCGCGTTTGATAAATACAGACTTATTATCCAAATGAAGTTGGTAATCGTATAGAGCCCATACATGACTTGTTTACCAATTCCATCATTCCAATTCCACGGCAACCAATCCCAACCTGTATCAACATAAAAGTCTAGTTGGTAATGGTCTAATGGATAAAGGGAATATAAGTTATCTTCTGATACCGTATCATCGACTAATCCCGCAGCTTGTGTGATAGTGCCAAGTAATAGAAGACATAGAAAAACGGCAGCACCAATAAGTACTACCGTTAAAATTACCTTTTTCAATTGTCGTTTCTTCACATCATCACCTCGTCTCTTTTTCATTTGTAGGTGGCCGAGTATCGAATGCATCAAATAAATCTTCAAAAACAGGATGGACTTGAATAATCCCCACACGCCCATATAAATCTTGAATCAAACATTGGCCGTTTTCCAGTTCACGAAGTCGTCCTTGATTACCTTCATCTTCTTTATCGACGCCGAAGAATTCTAATGTTTTCTTAATTTCATTAGGATCTCTAGAACGAAAGGCAAACTTCACACCGATATTGTTTTTCAATTTTTCATCGGTTAAATCATCAGCGTTTTGCGTCACAAAATATACACCTGCATTCATGGCACGTCCTGCCCTTACTAGTTTGTTAGATAGTGTTTTCCCTTGTGCGACTTGTAGAAAGGACCACGCTTCGTCCAAATCAACAATTTTAAATATACTTCGGTCGGAATGAATAAAGTCTAATGCAAAAGTAGAAATTACAATCAGCATCGCAACACTAAGTAATTCCATTGTTGTGTATTCTTCAAAACTCGTTTCCGCATCGGGTAATACCAAATCAGCGACTTGAATGATATTTAATTGTTTCT
>DAMDKS010000089.1:0-3803 GCA_032085455.1 Oceanobacillus sp. | reverse complement strand
ATTAACCTGCGAAATTACGATCAAGGTGCTATTTTCGTTCATGATAACTTTATTGGGTTTTTGTCCTACCCGCATTATTCTTTCATAGATTCATTTATTTATCAAGGTCAGTTGCTGCTTCAACTTCACTCAGTGAAATTCCCAGCGCTTTTGCTACACCTTCACCATATGCTGGATCAGCTTTGTAGCAATTGTTGATATGACGTAGTTGCACTTCTTTGGAAGTACCTTCCATGTTTCTTGCGGTATTTTCAAATAGTCTTTGCTGCGCTTCAGGTGATTGAAGACGGAATAGCTTTCCTGGCTGTTCATAGTATAGGCTATCATCTTCGTCAAAGTCCCAATAGTTTGCATCTCCGCCAAGCTCTAGTGAAGGCTCTTGATGTTCTTTGCTGTCTTCCCATTCACCGTAGCTATTCGGACTATATGAAACATGTTCACCTTGGTAAGGGGTAACGCGCATCGCACCATCACGATGATAAGGATGGAAGTCTTTCACATTCTTCGGATAGTTAACTGGAATTTGCCAATGGTTAACACCTAGACGATAACGTTGTGTATCACCGTAGGAGAACAATCTTCCTTGCAGCATCTTATCTGGTGAAAATCCAATACCAGGAACGATATTTGTAGGAGCAAATGCAGCTTGCTCAACTTCTTCAAAGTAGTTTTGCGGATTACGATTAAGCTCTAATTCACCAACCTCGATAAGTGGAAAGTCGCCCTTGTACCAAACCTTTGTTAAGTCAAATGGATTGTAAGGCATATTTTTCGCCTGCTCATCAGTCATTATTTGAATATACATTTTCCATTTTGGATATTCACCGCGCTCGATTGATTCGCGTAAATCTCTAGTATGGCTGTCAAGGTCTGAACCGTGAATTTCTGCAGCTTCTTCATCCGTAAGATTTTCAATCCCTTGCTCTGTATAGAAATGGAATTTAACCCAATGCCGTTTGTTTTCGGCGTTGAACATGCTGTACGCATGACTGCCGAATAAATTCATATGTCTAAATGTCTTAGGAATTCCGCGGTCAGACATAATAATGGAAACTTGATGCAAAGCTTCTGGAAGGCTGGACCAGAAATCCCAATTTGCTTGTGGATTGTGCATGTTTGTTACAGGGTCTTTCTTAACGACGTGATTTAAGTCGGGGAAACGTTTAGGATCCCTAAAGAAGAATACAGGTGTGTTGTTACCTACAAGATCCCAGTTACCTTCTTCTGTATAGAATTTCATTGCAGTTCCGCGGATATCCCGATCAGCATCACCTGCACCACGTTCACCAGCTACAGTTGAAAAACGAATGAACATATCTGTCTTCTTGCCAATTTCGGAGAATACTTTTGCCTTTGTATATTTCGTGATGTCATTTGTGATTGTTAATGTACCGTAAGCACCTGCGCCTTTAGCATGCATGCGGCGCTCGGGAATTACTTCTCTATCAAAGTGTGCTAATTTTTCTAAAAACCAGAAGTCTTCCATTAAAAGAGGACCACGAGGACCAGCTGTTTTTGAATCATCATCATTTGGTACTGGAGCACCGAAAGCGGTAGTCATTTTCATTTTGTTCTTATTTTCCATCTCTTTTATTCCTCCCCTGTGTTTTAAATACAATTATTATAATAACATAATTATTAGCAGATTACTATCAATATTGCTTGGTATATTTTAGCGGAGATAATGAAGTGGCAGGATGAGGTGTAAGATATTCTTTTTATTAATTTTATAAAATAATTAAATTGGAGTACTAAACAATGTCTTTTTAGCTTCAATTTCTCATTTATAAAATTTAGTTGAGAAAGGGAGGAGGGTAGACATACGATTATAGAGCGTTATATAATGTGTGTAGAGAGAACACATATGAGATATGTTTTTTATCAGAAAGTATATATATTAGAAGGATAAAGATAAGGAAGTCTATAAATGGATAAAACTACTTTGCAGCAGCTTGTGAATCGAATATCTATAAAATTTTTCAATAAGCCGTTTAAAGATGATGTTGTGTTTAATTCGAGGCTCCGAACAACAGGGGGGAGATATATTCCTGCAGAACAGCGCATAGAATTAAACCCTAAATATCTTTTAGAAACGGACAGTGAAGAATTTCATGGAATAATCAAACATGAATTATGCCATTATCATCTCCACATTTCAGGCAAAGGATATAAACATGGAGATGCAGATTTTAAGGAGCTATTAAAAAGGACGGGTTCCCCTCGTTATTGCCGTGCGCTGCCCTCTGAAGCAGGAACTTATAAATATCAATATAATTGTAAAAAGTGCGGAACGACATATAATAGAAAGCGCAAGGTAAATATCGAAAAATATAGATGTGGAAAATGTAAAGGGAGATTAATTGCTATATAATGTAGAAAGAAATTAATTAAACATAAATAATGTCGTTGACGAATTTAAAAAACCATGATAAATTATATAAGCTAATGTGTTTCCTTTAAGTGTTATCAACTTGATTTATTTTTATTGTTTAAAAATCTATTGACAATAATTGAAAAATGAGATAATATATTTCTCGTTGACATTATTTCAATGAAAAGTTATTCCACAGTAGCTCAGTGGTAGAGCAATCGGCTGTTAACCGATCGGTCGTAGGTTCGAATCCTACCTGTGGAGCCATATTGGAGAAGTACTCAAGAGGCTGAAGAGGCGCCCCTGCTAAGGGTGTAGGTCGGTTTTCCGGCGCGAGGGTTCAAATCCCTCCTTCTCCGCCATTTTAAAATGGCCCGTTGGTCAAGCGGTTAAGACACCGCCCTTTCACGGCGGTAACACGGGTTCGAATCCCGTACGGGTCATCATTTTTATGAGTGTCTTAGGTCCGGTAGTTCAGTTGGTTAGAATGCCTGCCTGTCACGCAGGAGGTCGCGGGTTCGAGTCCCGTCCGGACCGCCACTACTAAATTGGGCTATAGCCAAGCGGTAAGGCAACGGGTTTTGGTCCCGTCATTCCCCAGGTTCGAATCCTGGTAGCCCAGCCATTTTCCTTATACTATATATTAGCTATGTTCAACTTTACAGCAAAGCATACTTTAATAGAAAAAGATAAATGGTGATTATACTATTTGTGTGAATAGTATTTTTTTGTCCCCGATTAGAGATATTATCTTTTCTCATGCGGTCGTGGCGGAATGGCAGACGCGCTAGGTTGAGGGCCTAGTGGGAGTTAATCCCGTGGAGGTTCAAGTCCTCTCGACCGCACTCTGATAATACATGTTCAAACAAAAAGAAGGATGAAAATGTTCGAGAAATTCGGTGTGTTATTTTCACCAGACTTTTTTTAACATCATCTAATATGAATTTATTTGCGCCCGTAGCTCAATTGGATAGAGCGTTTGACTACGGATCAAGAGGTTAGGGGTTCGACTCCTCTCGGGCGCGCCATATTTTTCAACGGGAAGTAGCTCAGCTTGGTAGAGCACTTGGTTTGGGACCAAGGGGCCGCAGGTTCAAATCCTGTCTTCCCGACCAGTTTTCCAGAAAATATGCGGGTGTAGTTTAGTGGTAAAACCTCAGCCTTCCAAGCTGATGATGAGGGTTCGATTCCCTTCACCCGCTCCATAATTCAATTTATGGGCCTGTAGCTCAGCTGGTTAGAGCGCACGCCTGATAAGCGTGAGGTCGGTGGTTCGAGTCCACTCAGGCCCACTCATCAAAAACATTTTTTAAGAAAGTTATTGACTTTCAAAATGATTGATGATACAATTTAGGAGTTGCCTTATGAAAGGCAGATTTAAAATTTGCTCTTTGAAAACTGAACAAAACAACCAGTATGTCAAGCGGAATCA
>DAMDKS010000088.1:0-3890 GCA_032085455.1 Oceanobacillus sp. | reverse complement strand
TTATGTTATCATGCAGTTTCCTGCAAAAATTTTATACTTTCTTATCTTTTAAAAAAGGCCGATATCAACTGAGATATCGGCCTTTTTACCATTATTTATTTTTTCTCATTTTGTCAAACTCGTCTGCAACTGCTTGTACTTGAGTTCCTACTATTACTTGGATATTATGCTTTCCAACAACATGGATTCCTGGAACGCCAGTATCTTTGATTTGTTTTTCATTCACAACATCCATATCTTTTACTTCCAAGCGTAAACGTGTTGCACAATAATCCACGGAGACAACATTTTCATCTCCGCCAAGTCCAGCTAAGATTTTTTCAGCCATAACTGCATACTTATCTTCACCAGCAGATTCAGTTGTTTCTTCGTCGACTACTTCATCATCATCCTCGCGACCTGGTGTCTTAAAATTAAATTTAACAATTAAGAAACGGAACAAGAAGTAGTAAATAGCAAAGAATATCAGACCTAGAACGATTAACATATATGGTTTATTGGCTAATGGAAGTTGAGAGCTTAACACAAAGTCAACTAAACCGGCACTAAAACTAAATCCTGCCGTCCATCCAAAAGCAGATGCAATAGCTAATGAAATCCCCGCTAATACTGCGTGTACCGCATAAAGCGCTGGTGCTAAGAACATGAATGAAAACTCAAGTGGTTCTGTAACACCGGTTAAGAATGCAGCAAGAGCCCCTGCCATCAGTAAGGATGCAGCTTGTTTCTTTTTATTTGACTTGGCAGTATGATACATTGCTAGTGCAGCTCCTGGCAGACCAAACATCATAATTGGGAAGAAGCCACCCTGGTACATACCAGTAATACCTTTTGTTCCTTCTCCAGACCAGAAGTTACCAATATCATTGATTCCGGCTACATCAAACCAGAACACGTTATTTAGTGCATGGTGAAGACCAGTTGGAATTAAAATCCGGTTAAAGAATCCATAGATACCAGCGCCAATTGAACCTAAACCACTAATTGCTTCTCCAAAAGCTACCAACCCGGAATATACAACCGGCCAAACAAATAGCATGATGATAGAAACTCCCAACATTGCTGCTGCCGTTAAAATCGGCACTAATCGTTTTCCGCTAAAAAATGCTAAGGCATCAGGCAATTTAACGTGACTAAAGCGATTATATAAAGTTGCAGCAATTAAACCGGCAATAATACCAACAAAAACATTTGAAATATTATCAAATGCCATATTTACATTTTCTACTTCAATTTGCAGGATATTAGCAACGTTATCTGTTGATAAGACATTCGTAATAACCAAATAACCGACTAAACCGCTTAGTGCAGCAGGACCATCCTTTGCTTTGGTCATCCCAATAGCAATACCAACTGCAAATAAAATTGGAATAAAGTCTAATATTGCACCACCTGCACTAATTAAAAATGCTGCAATTGAATTCCCTGAACCCATGTCAGGATCAATTGCATACCCAATCCCTATTAATATCGCAGCAGCAGGCAAAACTGCAACTGGGAGCATGAGTGACTTACCAAGATTTTGCAGATATTTCATCATGGTAAAAACCTCCTATTCCATTTTAGATAAAAACAAGTGAAACACAATTTATCAAACATCTGAACATTAAAGTTTGTGTTGATTCACCCGCCTTTTCTTATATCATTATCAATGAATCCCTTTTCATTCATATTATACAACCAATATTTATAGTTGTCTATACCACTATAGCAATTTTATACACAACATTGGGTTAAAAAGAGACTCTATTACGATATTTTTCTATTAAAGCTTTATTATGCTTGTTAGAACCATCCACATTTCCACTCAGAAGTACTGGCGGTTCAAATCCATTTTTGACCATGATTGCAATTGCCTCTGCCATGATTACATTCATAATGGAGGCCCCTGCCACCGTTGAACCTGAAGCAAAGTTCACTTTCACATGTTCATCCGTTAGCAATGCATCCCCTACAGGAATATGATTATCAATCGCTAAATCCGCTACTTCATATAAAAACTTTCCACTTTCATGTCGCGACGTATAATTTTCTTTATAACTGTGCGACGAGATGCCAATCACATATGCCCCTTTTTCTTTTGCCAGTATGGCTGTGTCAATTGGAACGGGGTTTCTTCCTGAAGTTGAAATCACCATCATTACATCGTTTTCACGTATATCTTGTTCTTCCATAAAACTTTTTGCATAATCCGCTTTTTTCTCCAACTCAGATGAGTGCATCGCACCTTCATGCAGCATCAATGGCTCCTGAAAGATCGGATGAATTGGAACTAAACCACCTGCTCGGTAATATACTTCCTCACTGAGCAGGTGTGAATGTCCACAACCAAAAACATGTACCACTCCACCACGCTGAATCGAATCTGCTATTTTTTTTGCTCCTTGTTGAATATAATTGATCTCTTTCTCTTCAATTAGATTAAGAATTTCCTTTACTTTTTGAAAGTATACATGAGTCATCATTTTTATCACTTCCCACTAAATGATTAATCCGTAACAGTGATTAAAACGGTCTCCCCTGCTTTTGCTTCTTTTTCACTCGCAATCGAATACGTCTTGCCACTATTACTACTGTTTGTAATAACAACGGGGGTAATTATACTATTTGCATTTTCGCTTATAAAAGGCAAATCGAATGACATTAATGGTTGTCCAACTGTAACCTTATCTCCCGTTTTAACCTTTGGTGTAAATCCCTTTCCATTTAGTCCAACCGTTTCTAAGCCAATGTGAATCAAAATTTCACTGCCCTTTTCCGATTCAATTCCTATTGCATGTTTGGTGTCCGGTATTTGAACAATTTTTCCATTAACTGGAGAAACCACTTTTCCTTCACTAGGTTGAATAGCGATACCTTCTCCCATCATTTTCTGATTAAAAACAGGATCTGGAACATCCTCCATTTTTACGACTTCTCCATTCATTGGAGCAATAATTTTTTCCTCACTGGATTTTTGGAAAAGATTTTTAAACATATTCATACCATTCCTTTCTTTCATCAATTAGTGTCCCTAATCTAATATAAAATATAAATGCTTATTTATTTTAACGTGAAATTCGTACAATATCAACAAATTGTATATATGTCTATACCACATTTTCATTTTTTTATTCGTGTTAATATAGAATTCCTTTCTATCTATTGTTTATTACAGTATTTACATTTAGATGTTTTTCCAAAATCAAGAGCTTTATAAAAAATAAAGTTATCAAAATTATATTAAAGATGAAAAATAGCTTTCGGGCTGCTCAACTTGTAGAAAACCCCTGTTTCAAAATGAGATATTGAAACAGGGGTTTTAAATATTTACTTATAAACACAATATACGGGCTGATGATTCAGAGTGCTTCTATGTGTTGCAGCAATGGAATGCTATTAAGACTGGCGCTTTCTCAACAGCCATATTTTTCCGAAAGGTTCACTAACTTACCTTGTTAATTTGGTATAATAAAGATAATCATAAATTAGTTTCTTCAACGGTTAATCATTCTGAATATAAATGTACCCAGAAGAAAATTATCTAACAAAATTTTTTAACATCCTAATAACATATTCTTTCAGTGTATAAGGGGAGGAAAATTACTCTCCCATATTCCTTTGAATTTCAAACACTTCTTCTTTCGTTAGATCAGTGAGTTCCATGATATATGGTATTTCTGCATGTTTTGCAAGGAGATGCTGGACAATTCTCTCTTTTTCCTTCTTTTCTCCTCTCATTTCCCCTATTTTTTCTCCTCTTTCCTCCGCCTCCTGCACTTGGAGCTCTGCTTCACGCTTTGCTGCTTCCTCGTCCATAATGTGTTTTAGACGTGCTTCATAAGCTAAAAATTGATCGGGTGTCATACTGAGTTCTTCCCAATCGTGAAAGGCTTCGCGTAGGGTTTTAT
>DAMDKS010000087.1:0-4174 GCA_032085455.1 Oceanobacillus sp. | reverse complement strand
AGATTTGAAAGGTAACTGATAACCGTATCTTTATTACGTTTTCGTAAAATATTAAGGGTAATCGGAAAATAGTGTGGAAAGAGGGTTAAAAAGAACCCTCTTCTATTGCCTTGATCAGTGTAGAAAAGTCGGCTCCATAGATTTCCTCATAAACCCATTGACGAGGTTGCATGAGGTTTGGAAATTGGTCTAACATCTTACCAAAGGTTACTTCAACTTCTTTGAATTTCTTTTTCCTTTTGATTTTTCGATAGCCTTGTGTGAAGAGAATCTTTGCCCTAAGTGCTTCAAAAGAGTAACCACGACCAACATGGTTCATGGTCTTGATTAGTCGGTTTAATGACTCAGTATAGGCGTTTGTGATGGGGGAATTGAAATAATTGAATATCTCCTTTTCCCAATTATTCATCGCTTTAATGAGTGCCTCAAAATATGTGATTAACTCTTTAGGTACATCTGCAAGCCAATTTCGATATAGTTTATAAGCTTCGTTGATAGATTTAGCTTCATAGATGTCAAAGAATCGTTCCTTTAACTCATAAGCCTGTCCAAGCAAAGGGAAGTTTTGAGTCCACACTTGTAACTTAATTTGATCATCAAAGTCAGTAAGGTCTTTACGTCTTGTAAGAAGCACATAACGATCTCTCATGAGCTGTCTACGTTCTTTGGCTGACACATTTTGGCGATTAGCATTTCGTGCTTTTTCTAAGGCTTCATTGGCTAATTTAACAACGTGAAACTTATCTATCACAATTGTTGCATTCGGGATGATTGTATTAACAGCACTCTTGTAAGGATTCCACATATCCATTGCTACAAGCTCAATTTTATCTATATCTTGAAGTTTTGAAAGATAACTGATAACCGTATCTTTATTACGTTTTCTCAAAATATCAATCACTGATTTGTTTTCAACATCAGTAATGACACATCGGTAATTTTTGAGTAAATGAACTTCATCAATACCAAGCCATTTAGGGGTACGAAAGTCTGTTTGCGATTCTAATTCTGTAACATATTCATTAAAGATGTTACGAACATTCTTTTCATCAATGCCAATTTCTTCAGCTACACTTGTAAATGTTTTATCAAGACTGGCTTCTTGAATCCAATTGACGAGCCTTTTAGTAACTGAGCGACTTTCATCCATATCAGGCAAGTTTTCGAAAAATGTTTCATTGCATTCTCTACACATATATCGTTGGCGTTTTACATAAATACCGACACGTTTAGCGTGCATGGGTAAGTCAAAGAAGAGCTGATTCTTCTTACCATGTTTATAAAGGTTTGGAACAGAACCACATTTTAGACAATGGGTAGGAGATGGAGTTCCAGACTCTACCAAAAAACGGTAATCATCCTCACTTTCTTGCATATCGAGAATTTTAAAATTTGAGAGGTTAAGCATATTGGTTAACATTATAACTTCCTTTCAGTATTTATAATAAATCTCTTTCTGAGATTACCTTTAAAACGATAACCATATTTAAGACCATTTTGCACACAGCTTTCGACACATTATCATGAAATATATGATTGACTATATTCTCTGCTTGACCAAAATCTTTTTCTACTTTGAATGAATCTTTCTGCTACTTCTTTCTATGTTCATCTTGTTTTTCAAACACAAACAATGTAGGATTCAAACCCTTCAAACTCAAAGGATAAGATTCTAGACAAAAAAGGCCTAATCGTTTTGCTTCCCAAAACAATTGATTGACACTCTCAGACAAAATAACGGCTCTTCCACTTGGCTTCAAGACTCTACATATTTCATTCATAATATGGTGATTGAACAATTCTAAATCCTCGTCAGGTGAAATCTGTCTCCCAAATGGAAGATTAGTTACAATTTTATCGACATAACCATTAGAAAAAGGCAATTCCCGTGCATCCCAAACATTAATTTGCACCTTCAAATCATCAAGATTACTCTTAGCAACCTTTGTGACTACACCAGATATGTCTCCACCAACTATCTGATTTGCAGGGTATGTGGCTCGTTCAGACAAAATTGTGCCTGAACCACAACAGGGGTCTACGAAAATATCTGTTGATTTAGGATCTGACAACCACACCATCGTATGAGCTACAGTAGGAAGTAATGATGCACGAGAGAACCGTCGTGTCTGATTGCGAAAACGAAACTTAGCATCAGTTAGCCGAAGTGAAAAAATCACATTATGATGTTCAATGTCGAGTCTGAATTCTATCTGATGATTTTGAGATGTTCCAATGTTCCAATCAGGGTAACGCTTATTAATCCCCTCCATTGCTTTTTTTGCTATTTCAAAACGACTATAGGTTTGTTTTCCTTTACGGCTTGCATTTACCCAAAATAAATGTTTATGATCAATAAAATCCAAATCCAACTGGGAAATTCGCTCACTTACCTGAGATAAATGCTTTTTATGTGGTCCAATTTGAAATTGATCAATCAGTTGAAACAAGTTATCTGACGACCTTAAAGAACTTAAGCATGTAAAAGTCTCAGCTGTGGCAAAGAAAACTTTCCCTCTATTTATTTGAATTATTTCAGAATCACTCACCTTGTTGTTAATTTCATTTGATAAAACGTATTCTAATCCAGGCAATACGCTCGCAAAATAAAGAGTCATACTAACGCCTCCAATTTTTTGAACGCCGTTTTAAGAACACAAAAAAGCCGTGAATGAACTACCTTAAGATTCATCACGACTTTTTGTAAACTTTATTTATAAACTGTTTTTACACGTAAGTGCAGACAGTATTATTTAACGGCATTATGATGATTAAGTTCATTGACTGCTGATACTTGAAAACTACACAACAAATTAACCCCGTCTATCAAGGGGTTTTTTCAAGTATCATTGTTATTCAATTTGTGATTATCGAATAACTGTCAAGAACACTGCCATCATCATCATGATTAGAATACCTCCACCCATTTATAATACCATTATCTTAAAACATCGGATTTAAAAAATCAACAATTTATCATATTTTTTCTTCCCGATAACGCAAGCGATCTATATAATTTATAGCATACCTTCTGATTAAACCAACATGCTTTTAAAGGGATATAAAATTTAATTTATACAATTATTTTAAATTATCCATACATTTAAAGTACTGAAATAGAATGTAGAGTATTGTTTAAATAGCGTTTAGTTATTTATCATTAGGTTGTTAAAATAATTTTCCACACAATTATCCGATTTATGGTTGTATAAACAACAATTAACTATAAGTCTTTTCCACACGATAATCCGAATACCCCATTTTTAAAAACAATAATAACTAATTTTTACAAAAAATCAATGTATCACAAGGATTACTGATTCGACGATGTAGCTGGTAAAGATATAGCTAAGAAAACTCACGTAGCATGAGCAGTGAATTTCTCTATGACGAAGAGTTAAACAAGGATCTAAAAGTCATCCAGTTCTTATTCGAAACGAGAAATACGCTTAGTCGAAATGGTGATGAAGAACGGGGAAACAGGAGCAAATATCACTTTGTAGTGGGAGGAAAATACTCATGAGTAAATTACTTATCATCAATGCGCATCCAAATTTTGATTCTAAAACCTCTGTAAGACTAAATGTATTTAATTACTTTTTAAAATCATACAAAGAAAATCATTCAAAAGACGAGGTTATTGAACAAATA
Organism: Oceanobacillus sp.; assembly: GCA_032085455.1. GTDB lineage: Bacteria > Bacillota > Bacilli > Bacillales > Amphibacillaceae > Oceanobacillus. The sequence continues at coordinate 523 of DAMDKS010000087.1, read as the reverse complement.
AATCTATACGAAGATGAAATCCCCTTGTTGGATAAAAAGGTACTTAGCTTATGGAGGAAAAAGTGGAAGCAAAGAAATTAACAAGTCAATAAAAAAGTAACAGATCGCATGAGTGAGATATTAAAACAATTCAAAAATGCTAATAAATACGTAATTATTTTTTCTCTATATAACTTTAATATCCCTCAAAATTAAAGGATTATATGGATAATATTATGATTTCGAGAGTAACGTTTAAATATACCAAGACTGCATTAGACAATGGAAGAAAATCTATCGGTCTGCTTAATGATGGTAGAAGTATGGTTGTCATTCAAGCCAGTAGATCAATATTTAGCTAATAATGGCGATTATACTGAAGTAGAGTACTCACTTAAATTTTTGAAGTCCATGTTTCATTTGATTAGAATTGAAGATTTTGAAACCATTTGAGTCCAAGGAACAGCTGTTTTGAACAGAAGTGAAGTATTGATTACTGCCAGCGTTTTTTACCACCTCTGCCATCTTTTGTACCAGTGTTTGA
>DAMDKS010000086.1:0-4437 GCA_032085455.1 Oceanobacillus sp. | reverse complement strand
AATAAGTGTTGACCTTGAAAAAGTGTACTATAGGATTTTGACTGTGAGTAGTAACTCGGTTGGATAAGGTATTGGTAGAATATCAAACTTTCTAATTAAGCTTTTTAAAGAGTATATATCCCATGTTTGATAAGCGTAACCATCTACACCTCCTGCTTGAAAAGAAAGGAGTTTATGAAAACTTTGCTCCACTTTACCTTCAAAACCTTCAACCTTTTTTTTAGATGTTTTAAATAACTTTTTGGCTGTGCAGCAAGAAAATTTTGCTGACTTACCATTATATCTGTTAACTCTTTGTTTTGGTATGTCCTTAAGTCTTTAATAAACTCTTCTAAGCAAGCATCAAGATTAAAATAATCTTCCGTCAAAATTTTTTCTTCCATTAAAAAACTCCTTTCCAATTCGTTTCCCTTAAAGTTTTCTAATATTTTTTGCTTCAAATTAAATTCTCTAAAAGAATCCAATTTGATTAGTCCTCATCCATCCAGGCTTTCAACCATTCCAATTCTTCATTAGAAATATCAAGTGATTCCATTTCATGTTCATCCTGATTATTACACATCATTTCTTTACGAGCTTTTATTAACTCCTGTTCCAAAAAGGTTATATCTTCTTCAGACAACGCTATTTCATTTGAATCCTCCGGATCATCAAAATTTTCTACTGTTTCGGATTCTTTATTTTCCTGGTACTTAGCATTTTCATTCTCCCACTTTTCCCATTCCATGAATGGCAGCAAAAATGGATTCTTTGAAAAATTAAAGTTTGCTTTTATTAAATATGATATATTGCTTTAAAAGCCTTTCTATTAAAGGTTTTCAGCTTGCAGAGAAAGTATGGTATTTTCTCTGCAAGCTTTTTTATACCTTTTATATGGAGTAATTTTATTATTATGATGTGTTTTGAAATCGAGAATAATCATTCTCATTATAGAAACAAGTGATTCCTTTCATGTTCAGATTGATTATTACGCATTTATCTAATTATTGCTATATTTGCAGATGAAACTATAACGTGACAGAACTTAAATTGGGCTGAAAAAAAATTATAAATACGTATTCTGTTTATCTGATTATCCCTTAACAAATTTTAAAATCTTATCCATCTCTTGATTTTCTCCAATATGATGATAATTTGAAAACGGACACCCCACTTCACTTATTCTGTTCATTATATTTCCTATTGTATAATCAGTCGGCTCTATATCTTTCTTTAATTCTTCCCAATATAGAGGTGTAGAAACTGTTCCTTCATTAGTTTTTCTTGGGCTATAAGGTGCTATTAAAGTTTTATCTTTACCGTGCTGCACGTAATCAATATATAGCCTTCCTCCCCGTTTCTTTTTTAAGCGTTCTGTCGTAAAATCATTCGGGTATTCACTTTCTAAAGTTTTAGCTACTGCTTCAGTGAATATGCCAGTCTCTTCGTATGTCATACTACCTTCACATATTGGAATATGAACTTGTATTCCTTTGTTTCCTGAAGTTTTAACAAAAGAAATAAGTTTTATATCATCTAACATTTGCTTCAATATTTTCGCTGCTTTTACCGCCATATAAAAATGGTCTCTATCAGGCGGGTCTAAATCAAAAACAATCTCTAACGGCGTAATATGCCCGATTTTTTGGAACGGAACATGGTATTCAACAGAGCCATGATTAGCCAACCAAACTAAACTTTTTAAGTGGTCGCATACAATCAAATCACCAGTTGAATCAGATGATAAGTAATCTGGTGCATACTCCGGTAAATTTTTTTGAAAAAATGACTCCTTATTTATTCCATCAGGGCACCGAATAACTGTTAAAGCACGTTGTTTTAAAAATGGCAACATTAAAGGCGATATTTCTCTAATATAAACTAAGAGATCTTTCTTTTTAAAGTAGTCTTGCCATAAGTTTTTATCTGTATTTGATACTTCAATTGACATTTGTGCTAAATCTAACTGTAATTTATCCAGTGTACATTCTGTATATGAGATATTGGGAATTATGTTTTTAAAATTAGGCTCTCTTAATTCATTACCATATAAATCCAACGTATTGATTGTACCAGTTATTGCTGGCGGAAGTTGAAATACTCCATTTACAAAATCACCTTGCTCTTTAAATAGATTTTGCACTGTTTCTGCCGATTCTTTGGATAAACCGTGCTTACAAGTTCCTATGTTTATCAAATCATCATTATCCAACACATTAACAGTGAAATACCCATTTTTAGGATTATACTCTGTTAATATCCCCTGAATCACTCTCCAATTTTTAATCTTATACCAATCATGATGGCTCTTTCCTTTTTGATACTTACTATTCACCCTCTTTGCTACTATGCCTTCACATTTAGAATTAAACACTACTTCCTTTATTTCAGAAATAGATGTGAAAGTTTTTACACACTTAAAAAAAGCATTATCCTTAATTAATTGCGATAATTGAAGAAGAATTTCTTTCCGCATGGACAATTTTTCTCGATGTAACTTCCTCCCCTTAATTTCTGTTATATCAAAAGCCATGTAGCTGGTCTTCTCTTTGCATATTCTCTTATCCGCTCAATACTTTGTAATCTTCCACGGGTTTGTATTTGGGCAAAATCAGCTTGATAGCGATGATTTAAAATCACTAACTCACCGTCCATTTTAATAGGCAGATGGTTCTTAAAGTTGTCGTGGTTCTCTTTACACCAATTAATAATCTCAGGAAATTTATTTGAGATATTATGACTATTTTTACTCATTAAAATAATATTATTATCAGTTAAATTTAATTCGCATCGGAAACCGTCATACTTAACCTCGTAAAGACATTCATCACCTATTGGAATTTCTGTTCTATCTATTGGTTTCATCCAGTCCATAAACATCACCTCTACTTATAGGATGTCTCATTTTATTTGAATTACTACCTTTGTATAAAAAGCATACAAATCAGCAAAATAGTAATAAAAAGGAGTTGAACGGAATGCACACGATGTGGAAAGGGACTATTAGTTTTGGCCTGGTCAACATACCAGTCAAAATGCATGCTGCAACTGAAAATAAAGATATTAAACTAAGACAGCTGCATAAGAAATGTAAAACCCCTATTAAATATGAAAAGACTTGCCCTAACTGTGGTGATGAAGATGTAAAAAGTGAAGATATTGTTAAGGCTTATGAATATGCAAGTAATAAATTTGTGGTTTTAGATGATGAAGAATTAGAAGCTCTCAAAAAGGAACAGGAAGATAAGGCTGTGGAAATTATGGATTTTGTGCAACTAGAAGATATTGACCCGATTTACTTTGAAAAAAGCTATTATTTGTCTCCCAACGAAGGTGGAACAAAAGCGTACGCATTACTAAGAGAAGCATTAACCGATACTGGAAAAATAGGTATAGCAAAAATGATGATAAGATCTAAAGAACAACTTGCGGTAATTAGGGTTTATAAAGACGCTATAGTGGTTGAGACAATTCACTATCCAGATGAAGTTAGAGCTGTTAGTGATGTTCCCAATGTCCCTGACCAGGAGTCTGTTGGCAAAAAAGAATTGGACACAGCAAAGTTACTTATAGATCAACTTACAACGACATTTGAGCCAGAGAAATATCAAGACGACTACAGAACGGCACTTATGGAACTGATAGAAGCTAAGAAAAATAATGAAGAAATCGAAATTGGTGGAGAAACTAAACCAAAACCTGACAACGTAGTAAATTTAATGGACGCACTTCAAGAATCATTAAATCGTGCAAAAAAAGAGCAACCAAAACAAAAGAAGAAAACCACTACAAAAAAGAGAACGACTACTTCCAAGACAACTTCAAAGAAGAAAAAAGCTACTTCTTAAAACGAAGTAGAATTGAGCCTCTTGCAATTAAGCAAGAGGCTTATGGAGTTCTCATTTCATTAATTAAGCAACTCAGCAAAGAAAAAGCTCAAATTAGCGTTCAACTTCCCATTCACCCATAGCAGGGTTAAAAATAAAATCTCAAAAAATTCGAGGTTTTATTAGTTAAAATTAAAGGTACTTTTACTTTCTACTCATCCATATTCTATACATCATTCTTGGATAAAAACTCCTTAACTATTCGTGCGAATTCTTTTGGATATTCTTTTTGTGGCCAATGTCTAGCTTCATCCATAACATACAGCTCAGAATTTGCAATAAGTTCATGTGCTTTGTATGCATTAGCTAATGGAATAGTTCGATCATGTGCTCCATGAACAATTAATGTAGGTACATCTATTTCCTTCATCCTATCCCCACTATAACTACGTAAACCTTTTCGTCCCATGTATTCACTTCTTTGTAATGATTTAAATGCTTTACCAAAATCAAAATTCTGAGTTTCCTCATAAATATCTTCAATCATCTGATTAGTAATGTTCTCGGGTTTATAGATGTTCTAGTCAGTGTGGAAAAGTCAGCACCATAGATTTCTTCATAAACCCATTCA
>DAMDKS010000085.1:0-4845 GCA_032085455.1 Oceanobacillus sp. | reverse complement strand
TGGAGCGAGGGAAAACTTGGAGATAGTTTCAAAGAGTTACCTATCGCTATTTGATTTAGTTAACCAATACTTTCACTCCCCACAGTTTGATGGTGACCTTGTGCAACTTGTGATGGATGAAGCGTTGAAATACGAAGGCTATCCTTATGTATTTGGTGGGGCTAAACCAAATACGTCTTTTGATTGTAGTGGACTGACGCAATGGAGCTATCAAAAGGCCGGCATTAATTTACCAAGAACAGCACAACAACAATATGACGTGACAGAACATATCTCTTTGTCTGAAGCAAAACCAGGTGATTTAGTGTTTTTCCACTCAACATATAATGCTGGAACGTATGTTACCCATGTTGGAATTTATCTTGGAGATAATCAAATGTACAACGCAGGTGATCCGATTGGCTATGCAGATTTAACGACTGCTTATTGGCAAAAGCATTTAATTGGAGCTGGCCGAATTAAATAATAGAAAGGGTAGAAATGGATGAAAAATATAATTAGAAAAAAAGAAAAACATAAGACGGAAACAAAGTCATCGAAAACAAAAGTAAGAAGCATGGGGACACGTAAAAAATCAGTCATTATTTTGTGGGTTGTATTAATTAGTAGTCTAGCCTTTGGGATATATAAAAACTTCACAGCAATTGATCAGCACACGGTTCACGAAAAAGAAGTGATTGAAACAGAGCTAGTGGACACAAATGCGATTGAAAGCTTTACGAAAAACTTTGTGAAAGATTACTATACGTGGGAAAATAATAAAGAGTCTATTGAACGCCGAGAAGAAAAATTAAGTCTTTATCTAACAGAGGAATTACAAGCTTTAAATATTGATACGGTTAGGGATGATATTCCTACTAGTTCGAGTGTGAGTGATATTGATATTTGGTCAGTATCAGAAGAAGATGATAATGCTTATGCGGTTGTATATGCAGTAGAACAAAAGATTACGGAAGATAAAGATAGCCAGAGTATTCGTTCCACCTATCGAATTTTACTTCATCAAGATAATGCGGGAAACTTAGTTATTACACAAAATCCTACTTTATGGAGTATACCGAATAAATCAGTGTATAAACCACAACAACCTGAAAGTAACGGAACAGTTGATTCTGATACTTCCCAAGAAGTTACGGAGTTTTTAGAGACATTTTTTACGTTTTATCCGACTGCGACAGAGAAAGAGCTTGCTTATTATGTGAAAAATAATGCATTACCACCTATCGGTAAGGATTATTTATTTTCAGAGCTAGTCCATCCAGTATTTCAGACAGTGGATCATCAAATAAAAGTCTGGGTTACTGTGAAATATTTGGATGAAGCGACAAAAGCTATACAGATCTCTCAATATGAGCTCACATTAGAGAAAGATATAAACTGGATGATTGTATATTAAAATCATTTGGTTACTTAAAAACCACCACTTGATTTTTTACACTGAATCAGTGGTGATGTTAAGGTAATTTTACTATTTTAATCCATTAGGTTCAGTTTAATATTAACTAAAACGTTGTATTGGAAACAAAATATCGATATAATATTATTGAAGTGCTAACGAGTGGGAGGACAGATCATGGACAAAGAAGAACAGTTCAAAGTAAAAGTTAGAGAACTATTTGACAAAATGGTCTGGGTTAACAAATTTAAGATGGAAGAAAGTCTCAAAGGTTATAAGCCTTCTGAGGTACATTGTATAGAATCTATTAAGAAGATTGAAGATCCCAATGTAACAAAACTTGCGGAATCACTTTATATGACTAGAGGCGCAATCAGTAGATTGACGAAGAAGCTTATGGAAAAAGGCCTTATTGAAAGCTATCAGAAGCAGGATAACAGGAAAGAAATCTATTTTAGACTTACTGAACAAGGAAAAAGGATTTATAAAATCCATGAGGAACAACACAAAGAATTTCAAGAACGAGACAGAGTCGTTTTTGACCAAATAACCGAGGAACAATTTGACAGTATGCTTAGTTTTGTGGAAGTCTACAGCAAACATTTAGATGCGGAAATAAAGAAGCAAGGTTTAACTATTAACTAAAATGAAGAAAAAGCAGCCCAATGCTATTGAGCATAGGCTGTTTTTTTGTTAATAATTTTTGTTGACGAGGAAACAAAAGGATGTTAACATTTGTTGACAGGGAAACAATAAAAGGTTTGTAAGGAGAATAATATGTCAAAAGATAAAATAAAAGAGCCTAGATTGCCGAAAGAAGTACTCGCGGCTGCCTGGGCAATTGCACTGGGAGCAATTGCGCCAATGCTTGATTCCACTATGGTGAACATCGCTGTCGATACATTGATCGAAGATTTCAATTCAACTTTAAATATTGTTCAATGGTCAATTACAGGGTATGTTTTAGCGCTTGCGATTGCAGTTCCAGTATCTGGGTGGCTCATGAATAAATTTAACGGAAAGAAAGTCTTTGTCGGCGCAGTTATTGCCTTTGGTGTGATTTCTATTTTTATCGGCTTTAGTTGGGACATTTTCAGTTTCATTTTTTTCCGTTTATTCCAAGGATTTAGCGCTGGGATTATTACAACCCTTATGATGACACTTCTAGTTAAAACAGCAGGACAAGAAAATCTTGGGAGAGTAATGGCAATCGTTAGTACACCAATGATATTTGGACCAATTTTGGGACCCGTCATTGGTGGATTCATTGTTCATAGTAGTTCGTGGCATTGGATTTTTTTCATCAATGTTTTCATTGTTCTAATTGCAGTACCATTAATGTTTAAATATATCCCAGAGTTTGAACCATTCGACAGGGATAGTAAGCTTGATGTTTTTGGAATTATTATTTTATCATTCACGAGTGTAGCTCTGATTTTCGGGATTACAAAAGCAGCAGATCATGCTTCATTTTATAATGACCAAACAATCCTGTGGGCTGGGGGTGGTTTTGTTTTTGTAATAATCTACCTTGTATATAATCGAATCAGAAAGAATCAAACCGTGCTTCCAATGAACTTGTTCAGACACAAAACCTTTTTAGTGTCAACCATAGGTTTGTTTTTAGCAAATATTGCTATCATGGGACCAATGTTAATACTTCCATTGTTCTTTATAAACATACATGATTTCACACCCATCCAAGCATCCATTGCTTTAATTCCTCAAGGGATTGGGATGCTTGTTACTCGACCTTTGATTGGTAAGCTGATTGATGGGATCGGTGCAAAATACGTGGTTATAGTCAGTCTTATTATTTCTCTTAGTGGATCTATCCCGCTTATTTTTATCACTGATAAAACAAGTATGATTTGTATTTCTATTGTATTATTCATCCGTGGTACTGGTGTTGGGGGGGTTATGCTCCCGTTGATGAGTGATGCTTACACAGGGATCGATGACAAACAACTTCCACCAGCAGGTATCGGCATTAATATTATTGAAAACCTCGGCTCAAGCTTTGGTACCGCTATTATCGCCACGGTTGTTGCAACTGTTGTACATGGATTAGAACCAACGATTGCCAATGACTTAAAAGGTTACCATGCTGGATTCTTAGTATCCGCTGTTGTCCTTGCGGTAATCTTCGTCCCAAGTCTTTTCCTCACACAAAAAAAGAATTAATAATATGGAACGTGCACTTAAATAATGAGTGTAACGTTCTTTTTTATCTTTTTATAAATTTACAGATTACTTTGGCATTTCATAAAGAATCTTGTTGAAGGTTATGAAAGGGGAAATCATCACCCACCTTTGCAGTTGCGAAGGGAGAGGAAATGCATGATAGAACCAAATCGTACCGAATGGCAAGTTCGCTGTGCATTTAATGCTTTTTGTAAACGTGTGTTAAAGAATGAAGCAATTAATATTTATAACGAAAGGCAACAAAGACAAGAAAGGGAGATGACATTTTCAAATCTTACACCACAAGAGGTAAATCAACTCTTCACCTTAGATAAACAATATGAAGGAGAAGAAGGCCAAGGTTTTCAAGTGGACGGTAAGAACATCACCCCGAAATTACTTGCTGAAGCGATGCGTACTTTGCCAATAGAAAAGCGTAAGACAGTCCTACTATACTATTTTTTTGATAAGTCAGATGTAGAAATAGCCGAACTACTAGAGATTCCCCGTAGTACGGTTCAGTATAGACGGACAAGCTCTTTTAAAAGGTTAAAGCGATTTTTGGAGGAACATGCAGATGACTGGGATGATTGATGCTAACACAAAAGACAAAGAACGTGGTTTATTACCGTATCCAATTATTTTAGCTGCAAATAAGGGTGAGCCAGAAGCGATGAAATACGTTATTTTGCATTATGGAAGCTATATGGCAAGTTTGTCTATGCGTAAACTTTCTGATGATCTTGGTAATCCGTATTGGGGCATTGATGTAGACACACATGATCGTTTACGCTCGAAGCTTATGCAGGGCATATTAGCTTTAAAGATTTGATTGTATGGTTAGGTTTTCCCTTTCATACATGTTCTTTGACAAAGAAAGCACGGAAGATAAGGTCTTGCAGTATATATATAATCAGATACGTTCTACTGATGATAAGCTAATTGATTCTTACGCCATGACTTTCGATAGAAACGAGCGATTATCTATGAATCTAAGGCAATCGTGGTGGATTGCTGGCGATAACTCTTCAGTTAGGATAATGATACTCCTCTACCGTCATGGTTCGAACGTTTAAAGCGTCGCAAGCTATGAGCAGAGCTGGAAGGAATACTTGCAGGGGTGAAATTCCCGTGGAGCTGTACCAACAGCCGTCTGATTTTTAATTGATTAATTATAAGGGTGCGTGTTTTTTGAGACAGAATTTGATTCTTTATAGTATGCAAATTGCTATGTTAAAACAACTGCTAACCCGTAAATTGATTAC
>DAMDKS010000084.1:0-5207 GCA_032085455.1 Oceanobacillus sp. | reverse complement strand
AACGTTCATTGGTCTATTTGTCATGCACAGAATAAGTAGACTGTGAATAGTAACCGTTGGATTGGATATTGGAACTAGTTCTATTGGATGGGCGGTTGCAAATCCAAATTATAAAGTACTTAAATTTAATAAAAAGTCCATGTGGGGTGTCCGAATGTTTGAAGAAGCCAGTACAGCAGCTGACAGACGAGTACACCGGACAATTAGAAGACGTTTAACAAGAAGAAAATTTCGATTGGATTTACTCAATCAGTTTTTTGCAAAAGCATTAAATGAGGAGGATCCTTCATTTCTTGCAAATCTAGAGGACAGCAGTCTCCATTTAGAAGATAAACGCATACAAAAGAAATACACATTATACAACGATGAAGATTACATAGATGTTCACCATTATGAAAAATATCCAACGATTTACCATTTACGGGCTGAGCTAATCAATAATCCGGAAAAACATAGTGCTCGTGAGGTTTATTTAGCAATTCATCATATTATGAAATATCGGGGGCATTTTCTATTTGATGGAGAATTAAAAAGTGATAACAATATTGACGAAGCCTTGCATCATTTGAATGATACAACAAATAATCTTTATGATCATGTACTGTTTAATTTGGATGGTAATAACGCAGAAAAGTTAAAATTGATATTAAAAAACGCTAATTTAACGGTTAAAGATCGAACGAATAACTTGAAAGAATATGTAAACAATGATTTAGATTCAGAAACAAAGAAAGTCTTTAGTAAAATTGTAAGTATGATTGCTGGCTCAAAAATAGGTAATATTGTTGACATTTTCCCAGAACTCGAATTGGAGGGGAAAGTAGGAATTCATTTTAAAAGCAGTAAATTCGATGAGGATTTAGATAATTTAACGATGCTGGATTTTGACCAATTACAGCTCATTGAATATGCAAAATCGATTTATGATTGGGGACTATTAGAAGAAATTCGAGCGGGTGAAAAGTATATTTCAATCGCAAAAATTAAAAGTTATCAGCAGCACGCTAAGGAGTTATCTCAACTAAAACATATCATTAGAAAAGGTGCATCAACAGATGTCTACAATGACTTTTTCCAAGATAAAAAGAAGAAAAATAATTACACTGCCTATGTTGGAAATGGAGAAACGGGAACAGCAAATGCAGAAGATTTTTATAAAGAAGTAAAAAAGGTATTGAACAAAGTAGAGGCTTTTGAAAAAGAAAAAGAAGAGATTTTAAGTAAAATTGAAATAAACAGCTACATGCCAAAGCAACGGGTTGGTTCAAATGGGGTTATTCCACATCAACTACATTTAGTTGAACTACAAGCGATTTTGGAAAATGCAAGTACATATTTACCATTTTTAAATGATGCAGATGAAACAGGCCTTTCGATCGCCGAAAAGATTATCCAAACCTTTACGTTTCGCATTCCTTATTATGTTGGTCCATTAAATCCGTATCACGGTAAAAAGGAAAATGGTGGAGAAGGCAATGCATGGGTTGTAAGGCTTAAAGAGGGGCAAGTGTATCCATGGAATTTTGAAGAAATGATTGATACATCTGAGTCAGCTAAAAACTTTATTGAACGTATGACAAATCATTGCAGTTATTTACTAAATGAAAAAGTATTACCAAAGAGTTCATTATTGTATCAAAAGTATATGGTTCTCAATGAAATAAATAATATTAAATTGGGCGGTAAGGAAAAGGATTTTACAGTTGAATGGAAACAACATTTGTTTGAAGATTTATTTGTGAAGCAACATAAAAATATTACCAAAAAACAAATTACAAAATGGTTAATGGATCATCATCATATAGGTCGTGATGAGCAAGTTGTATTGACGGGAATAGATGATCAAATCAAGTCAAAACTTACGACACTACATGATATGAAATTAATTTTCGGTGAGCAGCTTCCAAATATGCAAATGTTAGAGGAGATTATTTATTGGATTACGTTGTTTTCTGACAGTAAAGATTTACTAGAAAAGAAAATAAGAGAAGAATATGGTGATCACCTAACGGATGCACAAATTAAAAAGCTTAGAAATAAAAACTATGGTGGTTGGGGACGATTTTCTAGAAAGTTATTAGAAGGCTTAGGAGATACGAATGAATATGGTGAACCGACAAGTATCATTCAAGCGTTATATACTACAAATAACAATTTTATGGAACTATTAACGGATGAATATTTGTATAGCGAGCAGATTGAAACATTGAATAAACAGAAAATGACTGACTCAAAAAAATTGGATTATCATCTTGTTGATGAATTACCTATTTCACCAGGAGTGAAAAGATCTGTCTGGCAAACGTTAAAAATAATGGATGAAATCGTATCGATTACAGGTAGCGCTCCACAAAAAATTATGGTTGAAATGGCTCGTGGTGGTGGCCAAAAAGGAAAACGAACCAAATCAAGACAAGCACAGCTCATTGAACTATATAAAAATATACAAACAGATAAGAATCTCTTAGGTGAATTAGAAAATACAGATGAAGGAAAATTAAGAAGCAAGAAGCTTTATCTCTACTATACACAGCGTGGAAGATGTATGTATTCAGGAGAAAAAATTACGTTAGATGAATTATATAATAATAATATTTACGACTTAGATCATATTTACCCTCGTTCTATCACAAAAGATGATTCATTAGATAATCTTGCATTGGTCAAAAAGGAAATAAACCAAGCGAAAGGAGATAAAGAACTACGCGAGATCGAGAAGCTAATTAAGCCAGAAGTACATGCCTTTTGGAATTCATTAAGAAAACAAGGGCTCATTTCAAGTCGAAAATATGAGCGTTTAATACGAAAAGATCCTCTTTCTGATGCTGAAAAGGCAGGGTTCATTGCACGGCAATTAGTAGAAACTCGTCAAAGTACGAAGGTTGTTGCTAATATATTCAAACAATTATATCCAAAGACGGAGATTATTTTTGTAAAAGCCGGACTGGTTTCTGATTTTAGAAATGAACAAAAAAATGTGGATAAGGAAACAGGAGAAATCAGAAACAAGGATTATCGTGATTATATTAAACTAAGAAACTTAAATGACCATCATCATGCAAAGGATGCTTATTTAAATATCGTTGTAGGTAATGTCTATCATACAAAATTTACATCTAACCCTTTGAATTTTGTTAAAAAGAGTGAGCCCAGATCCTATAATTTAAGTCGAATGTATGACAAAAAAGTAGAAAGAAATAATCAAGTTGCTTGGATTCCAGGAGAAGAAGAGTCAATTAAAAAAGTGAACCAAATGATGAATCGGCATGACATTCTAACAACTTGGATGGTAACTGATGGTAAGGGCGGTTTATTTAATCAACAGCCAGTAAAAAAGGAAAAAGATAAAATTCCGCTAAAAGCTGGGAAAGATACTGAGAAATATGGTGGTTATGATTCAGCGAAGATATCACATTTGGTGTTTGCGGAATTTCAAAGCAAGGGAAAGAGAGCTAATGCATTATTTTCAATACCTATCTATGTAGTTTTACAGAAGATATCTGTAACTAAATATTTAAGTGAAAGATATAAAGTGGAAAATGTGGAAGTTATAAAAAATATACCTATAAATAATTCTATTATAGAACTAGATGGAAGAGAAATTCGAATTACGGGGAGTCTAAATAAAAATAAACGATACTATTTCCATGATTATTTACAACCTGTCTACAGTTCGGAATTTAATGATTACTTTAAGAAAATAGAGAAAGTTATTGATCCGAAAATTAATTCTACTTTTGAAAGGGAAAAAATAACAGATGAGATATATTTATTAATGTACAAAGAACTAATTAATAAAGCAAAGTCGCCTTTATTCATAGAAAGTACAAAAAAATATATTGATGTACTTGAGGAAAATATAAATGAGGTTTTGAGTTTAGATGAAAAAGTTAAAGCGGAGTTATTGTTAGAAATGTCAAAGTTGATTAAAGGTGATAATAATGGTGTTAACTTAAGTGCATTAGGATTAGGAAAAACAGTCGGTGTAAAATCAATTGGATATAATATTAGTAATTTGAATTCATTAAAACTAGTTCATAAGTCAATTACAGGCTTATTTGAGAATCGAGTTGATCTTCTAAAATGACATGGAGAACGGTAATTATTTCAGAAAGGGCAAAATTAGAATTTAATCTGAATTATTTAGTCGTTCGTAAACCAGAAAGCACAACTAAGGTCTTTTTAGACGAAATATCGATTTTAATGGTTGAATCAACTGCTGTTTCTCTAACGACTGCTTTATTAAGCGAATTAATGAAACGAAAAGTAAAAGTGATATTTTGTGATACAGAAAGAAATCCGAATTCTGAGTTGATATCCTATTACGGAAGTCACGATACAAGTCAGAAAATAAAACACCAGATTTCTTGGAATAAATCATTCCAACAATTATTATGGGCAGAAATTGTACGGGAAAAAATAAATAAACAGGCAGAAGTGTTAAAGAAATTCAACAAAGAGAATTCCGATTTATTACATGGCTATATGACTGAAGTGCTGCCTTCTGATGAAACAAATCGTGAAGGCCATGCAGCAAAAGTATATTTTAATTCTTTATTTGGTTTGGATTTCACACGAACAGCCGATAATTTTATCAATGCTGCATTAAACTATGGTTATTCTATTATATTATCTACTTTCAATCGGGAAATTGTAGCTAATGGATATTTAACTCAATTAGGGTTGTTTCATGATAACATGTTTAATCCATTTAATTTAGCATCAGATTTAATGGAGCCTTATCGACCGTTAGTAGATACATGTGTTTATGAAACGCAACCTACAGTTTTTGAATCAGAAGAAAAGCATCAGCTAGTCGATATATTAAATCAGCATGTATTTATCGATAATAAAAAACAAACTGTCTTAAATAGTATTCGTGTATACTGCAGAAGTATTTTTGATGCATTAGATCAAGGAAACCTTTCATGTGTGAGGTTTTACAGAAATGAGTTATAGATTTATGAGAGTAATCGTGATGTTTGATTTACCTACATTAACTTCTAGTGATCGTAAAGCATATCGTATCTTTAGAAAGTATCTAATTACGAATGGTTTCTTAATGCTGCAAGAATCTATCTATAGTAAATTAGCTCTAAATGGTACGGTAGCAAATACAGTAATTCGAAATATCGAAAAAAATGTCCCGGATAATGGTGATTACTGCCACTGAAATTTACCACCTCTGCCATATTATTTACCACAGA
>DAMDKS010000083.1:0-6004 GCA_032085455.1 Oceanobacillus sp. | reverse complement strand
CGCGTCCAACCAGCTTTGATGCGCGCACTTTTGTCGAACGTGCGCGGCCCCGCGCGTCACACCTCGAATCCGCGCTCCTACCCTCAATCCCACACAGCCATCCTCACTTTGAAGAGGTTTTATCTGTCAATTGAACCCAGGATTGTTTTAAAGTGTCTTCTAATAACCTTGTTATAAAAGATAATTCATCAGTTTGATATTGATTCAAAAAATGAACCACATTCTTTTCTATTTGCTCATGAAGTTTCTTGTGAACCTCAAATAATTCGTATCCAAGTGATGTAGTCAAGAAGAGAATTTCTTTTTTATTATCCGGCAACTTTTCTTTTCTTATAAGGTCCAAACTCTCCAGCTTACGCGTGATTTTTGAAACCGTTCCTTTTGGGATATCCATTTCTTTAGAGATTGTAATCCCATTAACTGGCTCATATTTTCCAATCGCATCCAGTACATGCAACATCATGATAGTAATATTCGGCAAAAGATCCTTTAAAATTGGGTTTTTGACTTTTTGAATCATCCACTGTTTTTCTTCGTCATCTCCGTCCGCGAATTTTTTCGAAATTTGTTCCGTTAGCTCAATGATTTGATAAACACAGTTTTTTTTATTTGTATTGTCGATCATTGCTCCTCCACCTTCATTCGTTTAATTAAGAAATATGTATATTTCTACAGTATACAAGAAATATGAATTTCTATAAAGTTTCTTGGAAACAATATTGACAAGAACCCGCATTAGTTATAATATAGTTTCTAGGAAACAATAATCGGGAGGAGGGAATAAAGTGTTAAATCGAGAAAAGATGCATGCAGTCCGTATTCATCAGTATGGTGTTCCAGAAAAGATGCATTTAGAATGGATGGAGATTCCTGAAATTGGTTCAGATGAAGCGCTCGTCAAAGTGAAATTTGCTTCCGTGAACTTTCTTGATATTCAAATGCGCCGGGGTGATCTAGCAAAGCAAAATTTTTATAAAAAAGAAGCAGGTATTAATAATAATCTGCCGATTACAATTGGCAGCCAATGTTTGGGTATCGTAGAGGCGATAGGTGAAAATGTCAGTCATCTAAAACCAGGTGATAAAGTGATTTACGGAGGCGCAGGAACATACGCAACTTATGTAGTTGCTCCAGCCAAAAGATTGATTCCAGTACCTGCTGGAATTCCAGATGAACAGGCAGCAGCTGGATTAACACAAGGATTTTTAGCGTATGCCTTTACACATAAAACGTATCCAATTCAACAGGGAGAATGGTGTTTAGTCCAAGCAGCAGCTGGCGGAATTGGAAGTTTAATCTGCCAAATGGCCAAGCTCCGTGGGGGAAAAGTAATTGGTGTCACATCAAAATTAGAAAAGGCAAAATATGTGCTTGAAGCCGGTGCGGATGAAGCATTAATTTCTACAGAAGGAGATATAGCCGAGAAAGTTCGAGAGATAACGAATGGGGCGGGTGTCCGTGTTGTTTATGATGGAGTCGGAAAGGATACCTTTGAGACAAATTTGAATAGTCTTGGTTTAGGAGGTTATCTTGTGATATATGGTCAGTCAAGTGGGTACGTTCCTCCTTTTGATTTAATGAAGCTCCAGGAAAAGGGATCCCTTTTTTTGACAAGGACAAATGGACTCCCATATATGAAAGACTGGCCTGAATACATGAATAACTTTCAAAAGTGGATAGCGAATGGCAGTCTTTCAATAAAAATCAACCACATTTATCCTTTAAAAGATGCTTCCAAAGCCCATGCGTTAGTGGAGGACAGAAATTCAATTGGAAGAATTTTATTAAAGCCATAAAGCATCAATGCATCGTTTGAAAGCTTTTCGGATTTTAAAAATGAAATTTATAATGATGACGAAAACGGTGCCAAGAGAGGTTAAACAGCCTAGTGCAGTTAGTATACTGGCACTAGGCTGTAACATAAATCCTATTTTTCACTTTCTGCTTAGCCCATTATACAATGAATTACGCTCTGCCCTTGGTGGATAGAACATCAATCTTATTTCTGCAGGCTTTTACTATACAAGCAATTAAACCTTGAAGTTATCCAAGATGCCTTGTAAATCCTCTGACAACCTTTTTAATTCATTTGACGTTGTGACAAGAGAGTCGCTTACCTTTGTTTGTTCTTCAGTTGACGCGGTGACTTGTTCACTAATTGCTGAAGATTCTTCGGCAGTTGCGCTAACTTGTGAAATCGTTGAATAGAATGTCTCTTGGGAATTGCGCAATTGATTAATAGAACTAGAAACAAGCTTAATTTTTTTCGTGAATTCACTCATGTGATTACCCACATTGTTCAATAACTCATCCGTTTCTTTAGCTTTTTCGACTTGTTCTTTGAATATCGGGTGGGCTTCTTCCAAAACAGTTAACGTTTCATTAACCTGGTTAATAATGTCTGACGTAATTTGTCCAACAGTATCAATAGACTCTTTGGAGCGTAAAGACAGCTTTCTAATTTCATCAGCAACAACACCAAACCCTTTTCCAGCTTCTCCAGCACGCGCCGCTTCGATGGCAGCATTTAAAGAAAGTAAATTGGTTTGATTAGATACGTCTGTCATCATCTCCATAATGTCACTGATTTGATTAGTACTTTCCTTTAATAAATCAGTTTTATCCCGTAAAGCTTCCGTCATTTGTTCACCGTGACGGGTTTGTTCGACAAGTTCGTTCATTTTGCTGATTCCATCATTACTGCTTTTTAATACTTCTTTTGCATAGTTTTCCATGTCTTGGTTGTTGTTAAATACATTGTCCACTTCACTATTGATATTTCCTGCTAAATTATTGCCGTTTTCTGCTTCCTCTGTTAAGTTAGCTGCTCCACTGGCTATTTCTTCTGAAGCTGAGGCAATTTCCTTAGCAGAATCCAATTGCACTTTAGATACATTCGTTAATTCTGAGGCAGCATGCAATACATTTGTGGATGCGACTCTTGTTTGATGTATCATCTCAGCCATTTTCTCGAGCATTTCATTAAAACTAACAGCTAGAGCCCCTAGTTCATCTTGACGACTGGCCATGTCTGAACGCACTCTTAAATCGCCTTCTTTAGCAGCGGCCATCAATCCAGAAATCTCCTTTAAAGGACCGCCAACCATATTGGCAATTCGTTTACCAATGAAAAATGTTACTATAATAGCGATTATAATTATACCAATGGTAATTAAAAAAATGACTTGTGTATCTTTTGTTAACTCTTTTGCTACTACTGAACCAGTTAAATACCAATCTGTTACATCTGATTTATGTTGAAAAATCAATTGCCCATCCTTCTGCAAAACATTTTTTTCGGAGTCAGCTGCAATTGGAAAATTACTTTCGGTGTTAATTTCCTTATCGTTATAAGAAAATACAACGTTATTATCCTGATCGACAATTTTCACTAGCCCCTTGTCTCCAAATGTAACATCCTGCAATTCTTCTTTGAATAAATCATCATTAATTTCAATGATCATCAGATAATCGTCATTGTTTATGTTTAGTTTATTGGCAAACCTAACAGTATATGTATTTTCCGAATTGACTTCTCCTATTTTCTGCCCGAATTTCTCCCCTCCGCCAATCCATGTTAGCGGTTCATCAGAATCGATTGCTTGCTTATACCACTCTGAATCAAATATTATTTCTTGATCCTCGTCTGGCAAGTATACAGATGACATGAAAACTGAATGTTCAATATTGATTAGGTGTAAATCCAGATTGTTATCTGCCAGTGTAGCTTGAGATAAAAAGTCCTTAATTTGCACAAGCTCATAAGCATGCTTATCTTCGTTTTCTTCATAATCATTAAAACGATTCAGGGAATCTGTAAAATCCTTATCGTACAACAGTTCTTTAACTCGGTCTAGGTAATTATTAAAAATGTAGTCCAATTTATCTCCTGCTTGGATGATGGTTTGTTCTGATGCTTCCGTAACTTTGGATGTGATAATATTATTTGCTGCGAGATAGGAAGCGATGCCGACGATTGAGACACTTAACAATACTGCAATCGTAAAATGGAGCTGTATTTTTTTGCTAATTGACTTTTTTCGATGTTCTCTTTTGCTTCCTTTCTTGCTGGGGGACTTTTTAACTGCTTTTTTCTTTTTTGGAATGTTACTGGAATTTTTCTTTTTAAAAAACGCTTTCATAAAGTTACCTCCTTAATAATACAAAAGAACTAGATTGACTTTTATTAGAAAATACTACCCTTTTGTTTTCAGCAGTTAAGAAAGGCTCCCTGCTTCCTTAACTAAATATGTGTAACTTAGGTATACGCCCGTTCTATTCACGTATGTAAAATTTTCTAATGATATGTCCTAAAAAACAATCATCCTTATTTGAGGAGGCATTTTCATTATTAGCGTTTAGCTAAGTAAATAAGGTAGTTATTTCCATAAGCTATCATGAATAACATGTTAATTTTATCACATATAGGTGTTATTGTCTATGAATTAATTCCTATATAATGCATGAGTTAACAATCACTTGATGCATATGCAATATCCTATCTCTTGGGCAAGATGGTACATTACTAAGGAGATAACAACTGCAGAAAACTACAAAGTAAACGAAAAAAACGATGTTGAATGCTTATTCAAGTTGTGAAAAAGGTATGGTAAGCTATATGAATAGTTATTTGTTCAACAAAAACGAGTCATTTTGCCAAGAAGAACTTTAGCGTAGTTGTAGAATAAGGCGAAATAGATGGTAAATTCTTTAGGAAGGTGAATTTATGAATTACAAGGTTATTGAACTTAATGATTTTCAGGTAGAAGATATTGAAAATAGACTCGAAAAATATGATAAAAATCATATTACTTATGAAATTCCAGGTAGTATAAAAGTTGGTGTGGTGGACGGAGATAAACTAATTGCTGGAGCAGATGCAGATATGACTGCATTTAAGATATTGTATGTTTCTACTGTATTTGTTGATAAGGATTATAGAAATAGTAAAATTGGTACAATGTTAATGAAAGAGGTTGAAAAACGAGCAGGGTTATTAGGAGCGAACATGATTAGATTAGATACATTTGATTGGCAGGGCCGAGATTTCTATCGTTCATTGGGATATGAGGAAGTTGGATTTTACGAGAATAAAGATGATGGTTTTTCTGAACATTTCTTTTTAAAGAGGATATGAAATGAGGCATATCATCAGTTATTTTATAGAAAAGTATATGATTACAGATGTTATTTTGCTTGAAGAAAGTTATTTCTGGTGGGATAACAAGGATGACATATACAATGAATAGTAAAATGAAACGGGGAAAGAGAAGACCTAGCACCATCTATTGCAGCTTCCATTATTGAAGTAATGCTGGTGAGAAGGGAGTAGAAATATGGATATAACAACAGATAGATTGATTATTCGGAAATTCACAAAAGCAGATTGGAATCAGGTCTATGAATACACATCTGATGCAGCTGTTATGAAATATATGCCAGAAGGTGTTCTTTCTGAAGAAGCTACAAAGGAATTCGTTATAAGTAATAGTAATGAAAATGCAAAGCACTTCCCTGTAGTTTTAAAAAAGGATGGCACGTTGATTGGTCATATTGTTTTTCATCAATATTTTGGTGATCACACTTATGAGATTGGGTGGGTATTCCATCCTGAATATCAAAACAAAGGGTATGCATCTGAAGCGGCATCTGCTGTATTAAAATACGGCTTTGAGACAATGCATTTACATAGAACAATAGCAACTTGTCAGCCTGAGAATATTCCATCTTGGAGAGTGATGGAGAAAATTGGTATGCGAAGAGAAGGTTATTTTAAAAAGTGCATACCATATGGAAAAGTATGGTGGGACGAATTTTATTACGCAATTTTACAAGAGGAATGGAAGGCATAATTAAGTTATCTGACGGGGAAAAATCTAAAATTAAATAGGTGGGTTATTACAATAGATGATGGATTTGAAAGCATTGGCATGATGTCAGTGCTTTTTTAGTTACTATTCACAGTCAAAGTCCTATATTGCACTTTTTCAAGGTCAACACTTAT
>DAMDKS010000082.1:0-6363 GCA_032085455.1 Oceanobacillus sp. | reverse complement strand
GGTTGGAAAATCAGATGCACGAGTCAATTCCTTAATGCTCCTTTCAAGAGATCAGCAAAAAAACGCTGATCTCTTTCAGTCCGCTTACCATTGACTCTTACCACTTATTTTTCTTCTCCCAATAATCACTTTACTAATTATTCAATACTACACTTATTAAAAAGTAAAAAGTTTTTGAGTTACTTTTTTTAAACGTATTTCAAATGCTTTTAAGTTGTATTAGGGGTCACCATACATGCCCATCAACTTAAGAATTTTCACTACCCCCAAGTGACAAAAAACGTTATTCTTTCTAAAAAGCTAGCTAGAAAGGGTGACATTTTTTATGAATCTTTCGATTCAAGATGAATTACAACTATTTTCTGAAGAACTGTATCGTCATTTAACCCCTTCTCTTTTGGAAGAACTCGCAAAAGAATTAGGTTTTGTAAAAAGAAAACGAAAGTTTTCTGGAAATGAATTAGCTACCATATGTATTTGGGTAAGTCAACGTACAGCGAGTGACTCGCTTGTTCGACTATGCAGTCAATTACATGCGGCCACAGGCACTCTTATGAGTCCAGAAGGACTCAATAAACGCTTTGATAAAAAAGCGGTTGAATTTTTGAAATATATTTTTTCGGCATTATGGAAAAGTAAAATCTGTGAAACATCGGCCATTTCAAGCGCGGCGCTCACGTATTTTCAACGAATTCGTATTTTAGATGCGACGATTTTCCAAGTACCAAAACATTTAGCCCATGTATATCCTGGATCAGGTGGTTGTGCACAAACAGCGGGTATCAAGATTCAATTAGAATATGACTTACATAGCGGACAGTTTCTAAACTTTCAGATAGGTCCAGGAAAAAATAATGATAAGACCTTTGGAACAGAATGCTTAGACACATTACGTCCAAGCGATTTATGTATCCGTGATTTAGGTTATTTTTCATTAGAAGACTTAGATCAAATGGATCAACGAGGTGCTTATTATATATCCAGATTAAAATTAAACCATACCGTGTATGTAAAAAATCCGTTTCCAGAATACTTTCGAAACGGAACCGTAAAAAAGCAATCACAGTATATCCAAGTTGATTTAGAACATATTATGAACAATTTAAAACCCGGTCAAACATACGAAATAAAAGAAGCTTACATTGGAAAGAATCAAAAACTATTCACACGTGTAATTATCTATCGTTTAACAGACAAACAGATACAGGAACGTAGAAAAAAACAAAGTTACACTGAAAGTAAAAAGGGTATTACATTTTCAGAAAAGAGTAAACGATTAACGGGTATCAACATATATGTCTCAAATACGCCTGAAGGAGTTGTTCCGATGGAACAAATACATGACTTTTACTCCCTTCGCTGGCAAATAGAAATTATTTTTAAAACGTGGAAATCCTTATTTCAAATTCATCATTGGCAAACTATCAAAAAAGAGCGATTAGAATGTCATGTGTATGGAAGACTTATTGCCATCTTTATCTGTTCTTCTACGATGTTTAAGATGCGTAAACTTCTTTTGCAAAAGAACAAAAGAGAATTAAGTGAATATAAAGCCATTGGGATGATTCAAGATCATGTATCGCTGTTATATCAAGCGATACAGAGAAACACCCAAAATCTAACAAAGATTTTAATCCGTTTGTTCGACCTCCTACAGAAGAATGGACGGAAATCTCATCGATATGAGAAGAAAACTATCTTTGATATTATGGGTGTTGTCTATGAGTATAATGGGTTTGGAAAACAAAAGAAAGCTGCATAATTTTTAAAATGAAACTCGTTAGAGTTTATTTGGTGTGTGTACTTTTCAATACCAAAAGTACATTACGTGTTTTTTAGTTTGTTTGAACGAAAGTTCATTTTGTTTTCGTTCTTAAGTTGATGGGCATGTGACGCTACCCCTAATAAAAGTAATTTAAATTTATTAGCCTTAGTAGCACTAGGATTGACGACAATTTACACCGCAATATTAGCGACTCAATTAATGTCCACAAAACATAAAGTTGATTATTTATATTACAAAGAACATTTTCAAAAAAATAATAAGGGGAATAATAATTAATCGCTAAAACAATGAGAGGCGCTCTAGAAGCGTCTTTTTTGCTTTTTAAGGGTTTTACTAGGGGCAACCTCTTACAAAGGCGAGAGAGGCCCGTATGGCGTCTGTCAACGGTACCGGACCGAAGGGAGGATAAGGAGTTGATAGACTCACTTCACCAAGACCCTCTTGGTGTCTCAAAAGGCAACACCTTTTGAGCTGCCTACCGGCGAGGGAGCCCCTCAAGGATTGAGGGGTTGGGGAGTTCGATTAAGGGGGTCTGGGGAAGAGTTCCCCAGTGGGTTTGGGCAAAGCCCAAGGTTTGGCTTTTAGCGTCGCAGACCACATGAAACTTTGCATGCAAAGTGTAGTGTGTTACACTTTCTATTAATCTATCGATTTTCAGAAAGGGTGCGTACCCCATGAGTTACTCCATTATCCGAATGCAGAAAATGAAATCAAATGCGATAAAAGGGATTCAATTTCACAACCAAAGAGAGAGGGAAAGTGAAACGAATCCCGACATCAATAAAGCCGATTCTCATCTGAATTATGACTTGATAAACGGTCAAAGGCAGATTGATTACAACGAGAAAATTAGCCAAGTAATTGAGGACAATGTGACCTCTGGAAAGAAGATTCGTAAAGATGCAGTTAAGCTGGCTGAATTCTTAATTACCTCTGACAAGGAATTCTTCGATAAAATTTCACCCAAAGAGCAGAAAAGGTATTTTGAAACGGCTCATGAGTTCCTTGCTGATCGATACGGTGAAAAGAATTTAATCTATGCGACTGTTCACTATGACGAGAAAACCCCTCACATGCACGTAGGCTTCGTTCCAGTAACGGAGGATGGCAGATTATCGGCTAAAGATTTCTTTGGCCAGAAAAAGCAACTGGTGAGCCTTCAGGACGATTTTAACAAGTACCTGAAGCAAAATGACTTTGACTTGGAAAGAGGGGTCTCATCAAGCCGTAAACACGTGGAGACGGCTAAATATAAGGCTCAAACGTTCCAAAGTATGGAGAAGGAAGCTCAAGAGAAGTACGAACGGACAATGGGTCATATCCAAGAGATTGACGACAAATCGAAATCGATTGCGAATATCGAAGCTAAAAAGGTTCTTGGGCTTGTTGGAATGAAGGAACAAGACTATAAAAGCCTAGTCGATTATGCGACTAACGGAGTGGCTTATCAGCTACAAGCAGAGAATCTGCAGAAAGAGTTGGAAAAGACTCAAAAAGAAGTTACGCAGCTGAAAGCTGATATGCAGATTGGACAAGATAAAATTCGCTATTACTACAAGGATATTGAGGAGAATTTAGATTCTTTAGCAGAGAAAAAAGCACTGCAAAAAGTAAAGCAAACAGACATTGTAAAGAACTATGGAGACTTGGTAGAAAAGTACAATGGACTCGTTAATAAATTCAATGACCAGTTGAAGGAGAAAAAGCAGTTAAAACAAGAGGTGGACACTCTAAGAATCGAGAACCGGTCTTACCAAAATGAGAATCGGGAATTGAAATTAGAGAACGGAAAATTGAAGGAAAAACTCGTGCAGATCAGCAAGGAGTTTTCTGTTTTTAAAGAGAGAGTGGGCAAAGTTTTACACGCTCAACTTGACCGAGTAAAGACGTTTATGAGGATTAATAATGCTGACCCAGGAATGATAAAGTCCCTGGATGATAGGCAAGATAAAATAGTCCAGGACTCGCTTCAAAAATTAGAGAAACCTCAACGAGAAAATCAACGAGATATGGGAATGGAGCGATAAAAAAAGCCCCCGCATTAGCAGGGGCTTTTTGAATAAAATGCCTTGCAATCGCACTTTATTTGTTCTCTTGCTCTCTACTATCGTCATAGTAATTTAAGAGCAATCTTTTTTTGTGTTCAGAGCCTTTAAGCATGATGTTTGGAGATACTTGCCAAACACCATTTTGAACCTTCGTTATGAAGTTATTTTCTTGTAGCTTTTTCATTATTTTAGCAATGGTTGGTTCTGAAACGCTAGCTTCTTTAGCGATTTTTTTGTAAGTCCCTACAAAGGTGTTATTAGCTTGTTCTGTGTTTTCTAGTATGTATACCAATACATCAACTTGTTTTGAATCAGCAAGCCCTAGAATGTGTAGGAAATCCATCAAATAGACTTTCCAAAATTGCTTTTGACCATAAGCTCTTTTTGTAATTTGTTCTACATCAATTTTTTCACCAGTATCAGCATCGATGTATGTTTTCTGTCTTTTTCCCAATAATGTTTGTGTATCTGCATGATACTCCATATTTTTGTCCAACTTTCCCCCTCCTTCCTCTCGCTTACTAAAGTATAAGTTTAGTAAAAACTTAAGTCAATATTTATTTGCACTAAAGAATATTTAAGTGCACACTAACGTCTAGTTAAGTACATAAAACCTCTAAAACCCTTGATATATATACATTTATCTAACTTTTAAACAAAAAACACTCTCTTCTTAACCCAAAGGGCTTTTCTCCATGCAAGGTTCGGGTAGTATTTTTCGGACAGACCACCGAAAAATCTCCACCCTTTACCCCTTGCATTCCGAAATTTTGGCGGTGCTGGACTGTCGCCAAGCCGACGTACCTAAAACGAGGAATTCAGGAAATCGGCTTGCTCGAGCCATTGTACCGCCAAAACCGCCAGTGCTTCCGTTCATGAATTTTCCTCTTTTGCCTTATTGATCTACGCAATATGGGGGCTTCCCCCAAACCCCCTTGCCAGCCTCCACCCTAAAACAAGGGGAGAATTGATGGTCTTCGAATAAAAATCTTTGATATTTAGAAATCTAATTTTAAAGAAGGGAGTTGAGCTTTCATGAATAGTAACAGTAGCATTAATGGGGTAGAGTCCTGAAAATGCGGATTTACAACGGTAATGTAATTTTCACCCATAAATAAAGCCGATTTTAAGAAATCGACTGTTGAACTAAAGCTCCCTTTACTTTAAGTACATTTCTTCACAATCTTTAGATTAATTTATTGGATTATTTTTATGTGAAAGAGTGATATTAAATAAGAGCTTTAATTCGATTGACAAAAAAACCGTCCAGACGGTATATTATATGTATCTAAGTTATGGAGGTTATTATGTCTATTTCAAAGCATGCTAATAAGAAAAAAAATATATTGATTGCTGCATCTGAAATTGTAAAAGAAGAAGGAGTTGTCAAACTCACATTAGAGGCAGTCGCCCAAAGAGCTGGCGTGAGTAAAGGTGGATTATTATACCATTTTCCTAGCAAGGAAGCATTAATTAAAGGAATGGTGGAAGATTGGACAAATAATTATTTCGAATGCATTAATACGTTAGTTAATAACGACGATGATAACGCAATAGGAAAATGGAATAGGGCTTATCTTAAATCTACATTTTCCGATTTAGAAAACAATAATCTAAATTCCGCACTAATGGCTGCTGTGTTTATTAATCCAGATTTATTAGATGAATTCCGGCAGAGATACGATATTTTGCATACAAAGTTAATAACTGATGGAATTGATCCTGTCAAAATAACAATTACAAGATTATCCATAGATGGTCTTTGGTTTTCAGAAATATTTGGAATGGCACCATTAAATGAAGAACTAAAAACACAAGTTTTTGATGAACTAATAAACATGATTCAGGAGGACGAATAATGTCATATCTATATTTAGCACTTGCAATAGTGGGGGAGATTATTGGCTCTTCCCTATTAAAAGCATCTGAAGGCTTTTCAAAACTCTATCCTACAATAGGGGTAATAATAGCTTTCGTTGGTTGTTTTTTCTTTTTATCCTTGTCGCTAAAAACAATCCCCTTAAACACTGCATATGCATTATGGGCAGGTTTAGGACTTGTTTTGACTACAGTAATTTCAGTTTTAGTTTGGAAGGAAAAACTTAACATGGCTAGCATTGCAGGAATAACACTGATTCTTGTAGGAGTTGTAATATTGAATTTGTTTGGACCAGGACATGGAGAATCTGGTCATGAAGCAAGCGAAACTATTACAATGAATGAGACAATGGAATAACACATAAAAAAGTCCTTCTTAATAAAGAGAAGGACTTTTTAGCTTAATTAAGGGTATTTTTTGAAGTCCTTATTCAACAAACCTGCGTACGTTAGTTTAAGTGTATCACTTCACAATTCCAATAGAGTAGAGTTTATTGAGACATAATGAAATTAGCGTTTTAAATGACTTCTGACTGTCTCATAAGACTTGTATCAAATGCTTACCGTTGTAAATCCGCATTTCCCTGACGCTACCCCATGCCCATCAACTTAAGAATTTTCACTACCCCCAAGTGACAAAAAACGTTATTC
>DAMDKS010000081.1:0-6403 GCA_032085455.1 Oceanobacillus sp. | reverse complement strand
TTCAAAATAAAAATCGTTTTTTCTATTCGGCCCATCTCACGTAAGGCAGTAGCTAGCTATTCTGTCTTGAATAAGAACCTAGTTTCCCCATAATAGGGGTCACTTGACCATTCAGGGAAAATTGTACGCTTAGAAATATTTCTGTAATAACAGGGCCGGTCCTTTGTACGCTAAGGACCGGCTTATTTATTTAAAACGGTTAGTTGCAGGGGGAAGGTTGTTCAAGCTATCTTAAGGTCTTCTAATGAAACATAATTTACAGCGAATACCGACACTGGATGAATTCCAAACGTATCTGCAAATCATTGAAAGGTCTGAAAACACCAACAAGTCTTATGTGAATGCTGTCCAAAAATATTCAGAATGGTTTGCCCCTCGTTATGGCCATGAACCAAGGCAATTATTTAAAGAGAATGTCTCAGAATATAAAAGATACCTTAAACATCTGGACACTAATCCTTCAACATTTAATGCTAGGATGGCTGGCCTTCGGGCATGGAATGATTTTCTTATTGCAAACGGTGTGCAAAAAGAAACCGTCATTTCAAAAGGAGACTATAAAAAGGTCCAAAAACAATATGCCTCTCCGGCGATCCATACTATTGATGAAATCAATCAATTCATCCAGGCGGTTCTTGAACAGGGAAGCAAACGGGACTACGCCCATGTCAATTTCCTGGCTTATACCGGTCTACGAATCAGTGAGTCTCTTCACCAAAAGATCGTGGATATGCATTTTGATTCACGGGAATTGGTCGTGAGGAATGGAAAGGGAGATAAGATGCGTACCGTTTATCTCATGAATCGAGTCATTAGTATTGTCAGAGGGTATCTGAATAAGGAACGAGAACAATATCGCTTCGCGGGGGAAAGCCCATATGTTTTTTTGAGTAACCGTAATGAAAAGCTATCCCGGATTACATTTTATAAGGCCTTGGACAAGTACAGCAAGAAAGCGGGCATTGAACCGCATATCACACCTCATGATTTCAGGCACTTTTTCTGTACGTATTTCCTTGAGAATGGTTTTGATGTTCACGAAGTGGCAGCAATGGCTGGACACTCAAACATTCATACAACATTGCTTTATACGAACCCAAGCCGGAAAAGGATTTTAGAAAAAATGAATGCAATGGAATAAGGTGTAATTGTAGTAAATGGATATCTTATTGCAGTTTTCGTTCCATTGCTGCACAGACCCTTGGACTGTTAATGTGTTTTCAAGTAACAAATTTCATAGCAAATCAGGAGGCAAAAGGTATGAACGAAAGCCTTTTAATTATTGACGATGAAGAAGGTCTTATCAAAATGCTTAAACGTGTGTTGGAAAAGGAGGGGCTCGAACGGATTTATGCGGCCACAACCGGTTCTGACGCTTTACATATCTTAAAGGAACATCAGATTGATCTTATATTACTTGACGTTATGCTACCTGATACCAGCGGTTTTGATTTGTGCCAACAAATCAGGGAATTATCATTTGTTCCGATTCTTTTCGTGACGGCACGTACAACCGATATGGACAAATTAACCGGTTTTTCCATGGGTGGGGATGACTATATTACCAAACCTTTTAATCCTCTTGAGGTGGTCGCTCGCATCAAGGCCATTTTACATCGTCAAAGAAGAATCATGCCAAAACCGTCACAGACATTCCAAACAGATTGGTTCGTTTTATACTATGATCAAGCGAAGTTAATCGTAGATGGCAAAGAAATAAATTGTCCGGCTAGGGAGTTTCAATTACTAAAATTCATGTGCCAAAATCCCAATCAAGTCTTCAGCGTGGACCAACTTTATGAAAAAGTCTGGGGCGATTATAATGTTATGGGCAAGGAAAACACGGTTATGGTCCATATTAGACGCCTGCGCGGGAAAATTGAAAAGGATCCTAAGCATCCAGAGTATTTGAAAAATGTCAGGGGATTAGGCTACATGTTAAGTGATAAAAACCAGGAGAGCTTTTAATGAAATTAGAAAATAAAATTTCCTTACAGTTTATTATTATTTTATTAATCATCGGCGTAATCCTTTTCATTACCGGATTAACGCTTTCCCCGGCTCTACTCCTTTCCGTTCATGCCTTATTGAATATCCCCGTGGGAAGCAATGGGATGCTTACCTATGTTTTATTTCTACTGCCGTTCATAGGAGTGTTTATTCTTTTAGGCCTCGTGATCGGCCGCCAAATCAGGAAGCCGCTTTTCTTTATTATACGCTGGATTGATCAATTATCACTTGGTGTCTTTAAAAGGCCTGATACAAAAAAGAATTTTACCTTGAACAGGATGCGATTTAGTCCGTTTTTGGAGCTTGAATCTAGGCTTAGTGGTTTAACTGACCAACTTAATGCAGCAGAGAAAGAACGTAAGGATCTTGAAGAAACAAGGAAAAACTGGACCTCTGGGGTGACACATGACTTAAAGACGCCGTTGTCCTACATTAAAGGTTATGCAGCCATGCTCCGATCCGAGCACACCTGGGATGAAGAAGAGATCAAGGAATTCGCCGAAATTATTGAAGAAAAATCGTTGTATATGGAACAGTTGATCCATGATTTGGGAGTTGTTTACCAGTTTGATAAAACGCAATTTCCCCTGAATTTGCGTTCAATGGATTTAGGTACTTTTGTCGAAGATGTTTTGGCCGATCTTCGACAGTATCCCTTGTCCAAAGGATATCCCATTCATTTAAACGTTGAGGATAAGGACAATATTTCATTGACTTTTGATCAGACGTTATTAAAGCGAGCATTGGAGAACTTTATAATGAATGCCATCCATCATAATCCCCCTGAAACAACGGTTACTGTTTCTATAGGAGCAACAGAAGGCTCAACTTATATAGAAGTTAAGGATGATGGAATCGGAATGAATGATAAGGCGATTCAACAATTATTTAATCAATATTACCGGGGCACGACGACAGGCAAGGCGCATCTCGGATCCGGATTGGGCATGTCAATTGCCAAACAATTTATCGAAAAACAAGGCGGTCAGATCAGGGTAGAAAGCGAGCCAAACAAAGGGACAAAGATAATGATTTTATTCCCTCCAAAAAGTTAAGGTTCTGTTAAGACATCATTTCAATGGTGTTTATTTTTTTGCTCTATACTACATCTTGAAAGTGATCATTTGAGGCGATCCTTTTATTACTTTACACGGGAGGTTATAACATGAAAACTTTGTTAGCAGTAGTCGGTGTGATTGTTGGTTATTTCATCGGTAGTTTTTTCCTTAGGCTGTTAAGTGCTGTCGGGATGGATATCGCAAGCATGGCTTTAATATTTGGTTTTATACCATACCTGACAGCTTTAGCTTTGGCCATTATATTACCTGCCGTTTACAGCAGAAATAAAAAACAACATTAGCATCTGAATTTATCGATTATAAAGGAAAAAGGAGAATGGAATCATGGCACAAGATAAGTCAAATGTAAGGCCTTCTGCTGGTATCCGATACACAGGGGTTGTCTTTTCCTTACTGGCATGGATTTTCGCCATTTGTATAGTGGTTCAAGTGTTCATTGCTGGTATGGCAATTTTTGATGATCCAGTTAATTGGGTGAAGCATGAATCCTTTGTCCATGTCTTTGAATTTATTCCTATGCTTATGTTTGTACTTGGATTTTTTATCCGCTTACCTTGGTGGATAACATGGGGGAGTCTTGGTTTATACGCATTGATATTTGGACAATATGCAACAGCCAATCTTGGTATGGCGCTGCATCCGGTGGTTGCATTGATATTGTTTTGGGGATCTTTGGCGGTGGCAAGACGGTCTTCACGAATCGTATTTGAACGATTTCGCAAATAACATCCGGTTTTTTAAATGGATCCATTAATTGTTAGGGAAGGATCTGGATGGTTACGTTCATGGTTGGGATGTTATGGCTATTAAACAGTTTTGTCGGTTTCATTTTTGCTGCCCAAGCAGGAAAGGATTATTGCAAACAGCATAACCGTCTAGGCTTATATATGTTTCTGTTGTTTATATGCTTTGGTCTATGTTCATTGGTTATTGCGGTAATCATTCTAGCAGCCTGGCCATCCTTCATTGTTACATGGACCTGGGGAGTCGGATTCTTACTTGTATGTTTATTGTCATTTCCCGTCTATTTCAAATACTTCATATCAGATTGTTACGTTTCAATCGATTTAAGTATTGTTATGTCTCTTTTCATTCTGGGACTGGTCAGCCAATCGGCCCTATGGCTTGCGTTAATCAGCACAATAATCATGGGTATCTTCTATTTTGGCTGTTATGAGTGGTGGCGAAACGTTAGATGAAGTCCATTTTGTGGGCTCTATAATTGGAGAGGAAATGAACCTTGAAAGGGAACTGAATGGAAGCAAGGAGGAATGATAGATGGCGACATTAGGTATTCTGTTCGGAACACTGTTCCTGATTTTATTATTGGCTGTGGTCGTCGTTAAAATAGCAAATCGGTTTACGAGGAAAATGGGGATCAAGCGAAAAAGATGGTGGCTATTCAGCCACATTGCTTCTGCAATTGTCTATTTCACCGGCGTATTGGGAGCCTTGATGCTTACCTTATTTGCGAATTTCATGTCAAGCCAGGTGTGTAATGAAAATAAAGTTATTTAATTATGAAGCCGAAAATACGCATTCCACCGTCCTTTAAATAAGGGCGGTAGAAAATAAAGTTGTTTAATTTTTAGTTCAATTGCTGAATAATACTTCATAACTGTAACAATAAAGTTGTTTAAAATGATAGTTGTTCCACAATCGCGCCGATTGGCACAGAATTCAGATAGTGAAACTTTTCCCTCCCTTTCCAGACCACGACGACAAGATTGGCCTTTTCCAATAGGAGAAGATGTTTTGTTACCGCCTGACGTGTCATATCAAGATATTCACACAGTTCACTCAATGTTTGGCCCTTTTTTTGTAAAGAAGGTCGAGCAACTCCCTTTGCGTGGGATCTGCCAAGGCTTTAAAAACTTTATCCTTGAATTTATTATATGCAACCATATGGATGCACATCAAGTTTAAATTAGGACATATTTCCTTGAATAAGAGTATTTAAGGTTTTTCACAATCAACCTCATGCTCTTCGTAAAAAAATAAGCATTTCCTTATTCAAGAAAAATGGCCCAACTGATAAATAATTTTATTCCGCAACCGCGCCCGTCATATTGGTTTAATAAACACATAATTCATTATATCAAAATAACATGTTTATATTATATAATATTGTGATATAATAAAAACAGATCAAACATATGAGGAGGCAATATAGCATGTTCAAGAGTGGCAATGTGACTATAACCGTAGAGGATTTAAAAAAGGAAGTTCAATTTTACGTTGGAACCCTTGGATTAAAGATGCAAGGCGAAATGGACGAACATTTTGCACAGGTCGAAGCACCGGGATTAACGATTGGATTCCTGCATCTTGGCGAAGAACAAGGTTCTCAAACGAAAAAGTCGAGCAGTATGTCTATTGGACTTGTGGTCCAAGAATTAGAGTCAACCATTAAGACATTGAAATCCCGTGGTGTTGAATTCCATGATTATGTTGAAGGTAAGGCTGCTCAGGTCGTACATTTCAATGACCCCGAAGGTAATACGATCTACTTGGTTTCTAATCAATAGGTCAAACTCGGTCGCATCCGCATGCGACCTTTTTGTTTTCCTATACTATTGTCTATTTAACAAGCAATTGAACTTATAAGGGGGAATTTTTGATTGAATGAATTGTTCATACTTGGCGAATTAATGAATAACCCGATGCACGGATATTTGCTGCATCAAATTTTAAATGGAATTGTTGGCCCTACGCGAAAAGTGAGCTGGGGGGCGCTTTACCCGCAAATTCATGGCATTCTTGCCGACGGTCTAATCGAGCAAGTCTCCGATGAAAAATCAGAAAGCACCCAGCAGGGAAGTGGAAAAGGAAAAAAGAAAAAGGTTTATAAATTAACAGATGAAGGCAAAATACGTTTTTTTCGGTTGATGGAAGAACCGATTGCATACTCACCGAATTATGAGCTGCATTTTTATACGAAACTGAAGAACTTTGATCTGATCAGTAAGGAAGTACAATTTTTAATTTTACACCAATACAAGGATTTCCTGCGGTATGAAATCCGCCATGAGGAAGAAAGGTTGGAGTATGCAAGTAAGGATGAACGGATTCCAAAGGGAGAACAGCAGTATATTTTGACCTATTTCCGTCATCAGTTAGAAAAGCTACGCTTTGACGAAGAGTGGGTTTTACAATTAATCAATAGCCACCAAGAGAACAGAAAAACGAAATAAATAATCACTTTTTTTATGCAACATGGGCGCTACTCCTTATTACGGAAAAGCGCCCGTTTGTTTAGCATTGACTAACTATCTATAACCCTCTGCATTGGCAGGTTTATCAGCCTCCTGAAC
>DAMDKS010000080.1:0-6494 GCA_032085455.1 Oceanobacillus sp. | reverse complement strand
TGGAGCGAGGGAAAACTTGGAGATAGTTTCAAAGAGTTACCTATCGCTATTTGATCTAGTCAATCAATACTTTCATTCCCCACAATTTGGTGGTGACCTTGTGCAACTAGTGATGGATGAAGCGTTGAAGTACGAAGGCTATCCTTATGTGTTTGGTGGTGATAGCCCTAACACTTCTTTTGATTGTAGTGGACTCACACAATGGAGTTATCAAAAGGCAGGAATTAATTTGCCAAGAACAGCACAACAACAATATGACTTTACAGAACATATACCTTTATCGGAAGCAAAACCGGGTGATTTAGTGTTTTTCCATTCAACGTATAACTCCGGAACGTATGTTACTCATGTCGGTATTTATCTAGGAGATAACCAAATGTACAACGCAGGTGATCCGATTGGCTATGCAGATATGACGACTGCTTATTGGCAAAAACATTTAATTGGAGCTGGCCGAATTAAACAATAGAAAGGGTTGGAATAAATGAAAAACATATTTAGAAAAAAGGAAAAACAATTGGTAGAAGAAAATACATCAAAAACTAAAATAAAAAGTGTTGGAACACGTAAGAAATCCGTGATTGTTTTGTGGATTGTATTAATCAGTAGCCTTGTCTTTGGGATTTATAAGAATTTTACGGCCATTGATCAGCATACCGTTCATGAAAAAGAAGTGATTGAAACAAAGCTAGTGGACACTAGTGCAATTGAAAGCTTTACGAAAAACTTTGTGAAGGATTACTATACATGGCAAAATAATAAAGAGTCTATTGAACAACGAGAAGAAAAGTTAAGCCATTATTTAACAGAGGAATTGCAAGCATTAAATACTGATACAGTAAGAGCAGACATTCCAACTAGTTCAAGTGTAAGTGATATTGATATTTGGTCGGTATCACAAGAAGATGAATTTTATGCGGTTGTTTATACAGTAGAGCAAAAAATAACAGAGGATAAGAATAGCGAAAAGATTCATTCTACCTATCGAATTTTGATTCATCAAGATAATGTAGGTAACTTAATCATTATACAAAACCCTACTCTATGGAGCATGCCAAATAAATCAGAGTATGAGCCACAACAACCTGAAAGCAATGGAACTGTTGATTCTGATACAGTGCAAGAAGTAACGAAATTTTTGGAAACATTTTTCACGTTTTATCCTACTGCGACGGAACAAGAACTTGCTTATTACGTAAAAGATCATGCCTTACCATTAATTAATCGAGCATATGTCTTTTCTGAAATAATCAATCCTGTATTTCAAGAAAAAGAGAATCAAATAAAAGTATGGGTTACTGTTAAATATATTGAAGAAGCAACAAAAACAACACAGTTTTCACAATATATACTAACGCTAGAAAATGATACAAATTGGATAATTGTAGAATAATAAATAAAGTTCTTGACATTATGTGTGCAATAAAGTTACAATATGTTCATTGAACGATTGATGAACGAACGGTGAGCTTATAATAAAATTATGGAGATGTTAATATGGATAAACAAAGTGGAACAAGTAGAGATTCTCAAGCAATGGAAAGAAAAGCAGAAATTCTGAAAGTCGCAGAAAGTCTGTTTGCGAAACAAGGATATCATGCAACATCTATACGTTCAATAAATCAAGCAATTGGCGTTGCTGATGGATTGACTTACCATTACTTTCCAAAAGGTAAATTTCAAATTCTACAAACTATTATTAACGAGGGAATAAAACAAAGAGAAAATAGTTTGCAGAAAATGATAAATGCATTTGACGATAACCCACCTCTTCGAGAACTCTTGCTTTCAATATCTCATAGAGTATACGAAATTGTTATAGAATCAAAAGAATCTATTTTGATTGCTCTTCGGGAAAAGAACTTTTTAGAGGAAAATGATAAAGAATTTAATCTATCTTCCAAAAAAACACAGGAAAATCTAGAGCTATTTGTTCAATCTATGACTAAATATTTACGCAAATGTACAGAGTCGGGAAAAATTAAAGAATTAGATTATGAGATGGCAATATCACAGTTTTTCTCCAGTCTTCTAATGGATTCTCTGAAAAAAGTGTTGTCAGAAGACGATAATTTAAATGTAGATAATCGTTATATTAATCGATTTGTCGATTTCACACTTAACATGTGGTCATAGTATTTTTCGGGGTTTCATTTATTGATTGTTGAATGGAAATCATGGATGTAAAGTAAAATCATACTTCTACAAAAGGAGTATTAGATACTATGTAAAATATAGAATTTAAGTAAATCATTGTTATCGAAATAAAAGAACTTAGAAAAATGAATTTCGGGAAATTATTGAAATATTTTACTTTAATTGGCTATACGGGAAATAAAAATTTTAAATTCCCGTATAGTACATGGTATTGTTAAAGAAAAAAACAGTTTATTTGTTTATCTTCATTAATTATGTGCTTACAAAAGTTATATTTTTTTAATATTTAATTCACCGAACGTTCAATGAATTTAGGGAGAAAATATGTACAACTGTATTTTCTTTAAAAAGGAGTTTTATGCTTATGGATAAACAAAAATCAGGACAAACTATTCGGCCAGTTATTATTAGTGTAATCCTAGTTGTAGCCGCAACAATCGGTTTAATGAATCAAACGTTATTAAACATTGCACTGCCTTATATTTCTCAAGATCTTGGGATTACTCCAAATATGGCACAATGGTTGACAACAGGATTCGTACTTGCTATTGGAGTGACAACTCCAATTGTAGCTTTTCTAATCGGAAGATACTCGACTAGAAAATTATTTATAACAACAATGATGATTTTTTTAGCTGGTACAACATTGGCAGCTTTTTCATCTGGGTTTGTCGTGCTAATGACAGGTCGATTGATGCAAGGAATAAGTGTTGGAATAATAATGATTATCGCGCAAACAGTTATAGCTGTTATCTTTCCCATT
Source organism: Oceanobacillus sp. (assembly GCA_032085455.1). Lineage (GTDB taxonomy): Bacteria > Bacillota > Bacilli > Bacillales > Amphibacillaceae > Oceanobacillus. The sequence continues at coordinate 3,574 of DAMDKS010000080.1, read as the reverse complement.
AAAAAAAGGGGCATGGTCTTAGGGATGATTGGGATTGCAACTGGTCTAGGTGTTGGTTTAGCTCCAGTTGTTGCTGGATGGATTCTTTCTAACTTTCAATGGTCTATACTTTTAATTATATTTATACCATTAATTTTATTGGTTATAATCGCGGCGATAAAATACTTTCCAAATCTTGAAAAGCTACAAAGAAAGTCAAACATTGATATTCTTTCAATGGTACTATCTTCGTTAGGATTTGGAGCTATAGTTTATGGTTTTAGTATGGTGGGATCTAGTGGATGGAGTAGTAATGAAGTCATTTTCGGTTTGATTATTGGTGTTATTTCCATTAGTTTATTTGTTTGGAGACAGCTAGTTATGACAACACCGTTATTAGATCTGCGTTTATTTAAAAATATAACATTTACACTTTCAACAGTCATTTGTATGGTGGTTATGATAGCGATGCTTGGCGCTCAACTTCTTTTACCTTTTTACCTAATAGATGTCCGTGGATTTACATCATTAGCATCTGGAATTGTATTTTTACCTGGAGCCATCGTCATGGCTATTATGGCACCAATAGGTGGAAGATTATTTGATAGATATGGTGCTCGTTGGCTTGCGATAACAGGCTTAACAATTCTGATAGTAACGTCATTGATGTTTACAAATTTATCAATTACTACATCGCTAATTTGGATTGCGATAGTATATGCCATGATGATGCTTATTAACTCGCTCGTTCTCATGCCGGTGCTAACAGCTGGACTAAATCAACTATCAACTGAAAATATTGCTCAAGGATCATCTATCAATAATACATTGCGTCAAGTAGCCGCAGCTATTGGTTCTGGGATACTTATAACAATCATGACAGGATATACAAAGAGTGGAGAAGCTTCATCAATAGATGGAATGTTGCAGGGTCTACACATGGCTTTTATAGCCGTAGCGATAATAGGTATAATTGCCTTGGTCTTATCCTTTTTCTTAAAATCAGCTAATCCAAAAGTAAATTTTAAAAAAGAAAGTATTACTTCAAGTGAATGATAATTATCCATGCCTTAATAATAGATTTCGAAATGTAACGCATTTAAAAGAGCCAGCTTTAATGAAAAGGGCTTATGGCAGAAAAAGGCATGGTAAGATTATTGTCTTCAGAGCAGACGAACCTAATGAAATAATGGATCAAATAAACTTGATAAGAAATCAAATTTCGTGTGAAAAGTTAGATCACTTTGTTATGTTCAAGACTTTGTTGGAGAGTACATTAATGAAAAAGAGACACCTAAGTTTAAGGTGTCATCATTAGGATATTAAAATAAATCAATTGAAATGAGGAAACAATCAATCCCTCATTTCAATCGATTTAAAATGATTTAACTAATTTAGTAATCTTCTTTATATAATAAAGCGATAATTATTGCTTATATATACCTTTCCTTATATAAGTAAAGGTTAAATGATAAACAAATTTATTAGTTATCATTTATTTTTTTAGATTCTAATATTCCATCAGCAACACTTTCCATAATAACAAGATCCCGTTCTGTTAAACTATCAAGCTGTTTTTCTAATCTTCTTCTTCTGCTACTTTTTGTTACATCAGAAGGAGGTAAGAAAAACTCATCAACAGATACATTGAGTAGGGACACAAGATCATATAGAACTTGTATGCTAGGATGTTGTCCTTTGTTCTCAATATTTGTTAAATAACGAGGGTCAATCTCTATTGATGCCCCTACCTGTTCTCTTGTTAAATTTTGTTTTACACGGGCATCTTTTATTGCAAGTCCAAACGCCCTAAAATCATATTTATCTTCTTTTTTACGCATAATAAACCACCTCTATACATTTTACTGTTCCTTTTAAACTTGAGACAGGTATAGAAAAACGTACTATGTGGTTACACAGTTCCTGTTAATTGCTTTATACAACAAAAATACTGCCAGACGGCAATAAAAAAAACCGTAATCTGGCAGTGTCCTTTTCATGCTTAAAATGTTATTTCCTTTCCAGACGACGGTTTAAACAGCCGCCGTCTTTCTTTTTATGCAAAATTCATAAATGGTGTATGAAGTTTAATCTTTTTTAAAAAGGTGACGGCTCCTAGGAGGTAGTCGTCATGCAATATATTGTTATTCAACAATGTTTGTTTTCTGACCCCTTATTAAAAAAGATTATCCACTCAACCTAGATAAAGATGCTTATAAATGTGGTTTTTTGGAATACATAGGACGAACTATTAAAGTACATGAACAGACTGAGCCATCTGTTTATGTACTTTTTTGTTTGCAGAAAACTTTTTTTAAAGTTTTTTTATTAAATATGCAACAAATGCCTCTTTTGTATTGGGACTTAATACAAAGGGGGACAAAAGAGCATTGCTCACTTCCTTTTATAACGAGAAAGGAGGTGAGAAAAATGAAGCCATCTTCTTTTCAAACAACCATAGAAAACCAGTTTGATTATATCTGTAAACGTGCGATAGAAGATGAACGTAAAAATTATTTTAAATATCTATCAAGAATTTCAAAACACGAAGTTTCCTTCTCCAATACAGATGATTATCTGGTAAATCAGTTTTCTACGATTGATAACTATTCAAGTGATTTGCAGGTTTTCAGATTGAACGATTTTAATATTGGTGTAGAAAGTGATTTGTTAAGTGATGCATTACAAAATCTAACAGATAAAAAGCGTAACATCATTTTACTTTATTATTTTATGGATATGAGCGATGCAGAAATTGCAACATTATTGAAATTAAATCGTTCAACTGTCTATCGTCACCGAATAAGTGGACTAGCTTTTATTAAAAAATTCATGGAGGAGCATACAGAATGAAAACAAAATATCCTATGATACCCTTCTCTCTTATTGTAAAAGCAACCGATGGTGATACAGAAGCAATTCATTACATTGTAAAACATTATAGTGGCTATCTTTCAAAACGCTCTCTCCGATTAATGAATGATGAATACGGAAATTCACACATGATAGTCGATGAAATGTTACGTGGCAGAATGGAAACTAGACTAATTAATAAAATTTTAGCTTTTGAAATCAGATAATGAATTCTCCCTTCACGGAAGCGTGTTGGAGCGTAACGCGCTTCCAGATTAGTAGTTTGTCATTCTATCAAAACATACTATTTTTAGTTTGTTTTGATAGGCTGTTAAGCCAATGTTCTTTGACAAAGAAAGCATGGAAGATAACGCCGTGCAGTATATAACAAAAATCAGATACGTTCTGCTGATGATGAGCTACTTGATTTATACGCCATGACTTTCGATAGAAACGAGCGATTATCTATGAATCTAATGTAATCGTGGTGGATTGCTGGCGATAACTCATCAGTTAGGATAATGATACTCCTCTACCGTCATGGTTCGAGCGTTCAAAGCGTCGCAAGCTATGAGTAGGGCTGGAAGAAATACTTGCAGGGGTGAAATTCCCGTGGAGCTGTACCAACAGCCGTTTGATTTTTAATTAATTATAAGGGGGCGTGTTTTTTGAAACAGGATTTGATTTTTTATAGTATGCAAATTGCTATGTTAAAACAACTGCTAACCCGTAAATTGATTAC
>DAMDKS010000079.1:0-6759 GCA_032085455.1 Oceanobacillus sp. | reverse complement strand
AAAAATCTGAAAAATAGTCCGAGAGAGGCTCTCTCACGGACAAAAATTACGAAAAAATAGGTTACTATTACTTCTGCAAAAAATTATGCGGTCATTCGAACGTATGCAGAAACCTGTAAGCGACATGGATTAAATATAGTAGATGCTATGGAGCGATTCGCAGAAGGAAATCTATATACACTAAAAGAAACTTTGTCCAATCAAATAGACCAATGAAAAAAATGGAACGTTCATTGGTCTATTTGTCATGCACAGAATAAGTAGACTGTGAATAGTAACGATTGCACCGCTTAAACCGTATGGGGTTTGGTTAGCATAATTTAAAACTTCTTCTTCGTTCGCTACTTTCATAATGGATACGACTGGTGCAAAGAACTCCTCATTTGCAATCGTCATATCTGGAGTAACATCCGTAAATACAACAGGTTCTATTACGTTTCCTGTAACATTTCCTTTAAGTAAAAGAGTTGCACCTTCTTCAATCCCTTTTTCAATTAATGCTACAGTCGTTTTAACTTGTCGTTCATTAATCACTGGTCCAATAATCGTGTTTGGATCCTTTGGATCACCGCAAGTCAGACTAGATACAGTCTTGATATATTTTTCTACAAACGCATCATATACAGCTTCATGAACAATGAGGCGATTAGCTGACATACAGATTTGTCCCTGATGTGTGAAGCGGCTGAATACGCCCGCACTTACTGCTAAATCAATATCCGCATCCTCTAAAACAACTAAGGTGCTATTACCGCCTAATTCCAAATGAACTTCCTTTAGATTTCTTCCAGCAACTTCACCTATATGTTTTCCTACTTTTGTTGAACCTGTAAAGGAAATCGCACGCGGAATTGGATGTTCAACAAATTTATCTCCAATTTCCGATATTTCAGTAGTAATCACATTTAACAAGCCTTTAGGCAATCCAGCACGCTCGAATATTTTAGCAATAAGCGTTCCGCCAGTAATGGTTGTATGCTCATGCGGCTTCAATACCACACCATTTCCAGCAGCCAAAGCCGGCGCAACAGATTTCATAGATAGGAAAAACGGGAAATTAAATGGACTGATTACACCAACAACACCAACCGGTACACGATAAACACGGTTTTCCTTCCCATCAATTGGAGAGGGTAAGATGGTGCCATTCATGCGCATCGGGAAAGTCGCTGCTTCTTTTATCATATTTGTAACTAAGCCAATCTCAAATTCTGCTTTTAAACGTGTGCCACCAATTTCATCAATAATTACATCGACAATTGCTTCATGATTTTCCTTGATATCGTCTGCAGCTTTCTCAAACACTTCTCTTTGTACAACGGGGTTTGTTTTTTCCCATTTTTCTTGAACGGCTTGTGCAGATTCATATGCAGCATTCAAATCTATCATGCTCGCAGCTTTATATATTGCAATCAGGTCCCCATTATATGGGTTTTAATGGGTTTTTATTTTTGATGATACGATTACTAGAACCGTCTCTCCATTCACCATTAATATATTGACTCGCTAATTCTTTAAAGTTCATTTTCATTCTGCCCCTCGTTATTTTTTTAATTCGATATTCTCTCTAGCTAATTCTGCCAAACTATGAATATTTCCATTAACTTCTTCCATTGTTGCTGTTAATTCTTCAATCGAAGCGGATTGGGTATTAGATTCCAGATTTACTTTTTGTATGTCTTTATCCAAATTTTCAATTACGCTTTTTATTTGGCTTGTAATATTTTGGATTTCTTGCACATTGTCCTTCGAATTTGTTGCCATTTTTCTAATTTCATTCGCAACAACGCCAAATCCTCTTCCATGTTCCCCCGCACGTGCGGATTCAATCGCCGCATTTAATCCAAGGAGATTACTTTGCTCTGCAATATCCCTGACAACAGTAGATACTTTCTCAATAAGGTCTACACTGTCTGTTACAGCATTCGCCTTTTCCGAAACAAAGCTAATATTCGCAGCTAATTCATTAACTGATTCTGCCATTTCCTGAACCGTTTTCGTTACATCATTAATCACACTGGATAGACTGCCAGCAATCTCTGAGAGTTTATTTGCCTTTTCGACATTTAAGCCAACACCAATTCCCCCAATTACTTTTCCTTCTTCATCATGTACAGGGATTGCCCGTGAAATAAGTTTTACCCCAAACAACTCAGCCGGTACCACCATTGCTTGATTTTTATTTTCCTGAATCGCTTTCGCAATAATATCCCCTTCAAGCAATGGATCCCCTGGATTCACATTAAGCGAGAAAGTTTTTGCAGGGACATTAATCAGCAACTTTTCGGTATCATAAATCCCTATTGTTACATCATCGTTAAATAACATTTGAAAATATGGAGATACTTGAATAAAGGATTGTAGTACTGGATGTGCATCATTTTGTATTAAGGCATTTGCCATTTTTCTACATCCCCTGTCACTTTTTCACACAAAATAGGTATATCTATTTACCTCTATTTTTTATATCGGTCTTTAGTAATGAATTTGAAGAGTTTTCACGGAAAAAAATACCTATTCACTGATTTATAGCTAATAATCTAATTTATATCGTTTTTTAAACAACAACCTGATAAGGTTTACGGCGATTTATGGAGGATATGCAGAAAAATGGTGCCCTACAGTTTAAAAAGAATATATTGGACGAATGAATCATGCTGTATGAGGTTTAAACCGATTTTAATTATTTTTACAATTTTGATATAATTGATTGATTCATTCAAAAATTTGGAGGTGCTTCGTTTTGTTAGAATTTAAAAATGTAACAAAACGCTACAGTGGTTATGGAAAGCCTGCTGTGAATAATTTAAATTTAAAAATAGATAAAGGAGAATTTGTCTGTTTCATCGGACCAAGTGGTTGTGGAAAAACAACAACGATGAAGATGATCAACCGGCTCATCGATGTTACAAGTGGAAGTATTTTATTAAATGACAAAGACATCACCAAGCAGAATTCAGTGGAGCTTCGTCGTTCCATTGGCTATGTCATTCAGCAAGTTGGACTCATGCCTCATATGACGATTAAAGAAAATATCGTCCTTGTTGGAACACTTCTCAAATGGTCGAAGGAGAAGAAGGACGCCCGGGCTCGTGAACTGATTAAGTTAGTTAATCTTCCAGAAAGTTCGCTTGACAAATATCCCCATGAACTAAGTGGCGGTCAACAACAGCGAATCGGTGTCCTGCGTGCATTAGCAGCAAACCCTCCGTTAATCTTAATGGACGAGCCATTTGGTGCACTCGACCCGATTACAAGAGATTCCTTGCAGGATGAAATAAAAAAACTCCAACGTGAATTAGATAAAACAATTGTATTTGTCACCCACGATATGGATGAAGCATTAAAGCTTGCTGATCGCATCGTAATGATGCGTGAGGGAGAAATTGTCCAAGTAGATACGCCGGAGGAAATATTAAGAAATCCAGCAAATGATTTTGTAGAAGAATTCCTTGGAAAAGAACGTCTTATTCAAGGTCGACCTGATGTTGTGACAGTCGGACAAATAACAGGGGAATCTCCAGTAACTATTGAACCCCAGGCTACTTTGAAAATGGCACTTGCTACAATGCGTGATAAAAAGGTAGACACTTTGCTCGTTGTAGATTCCAGCCATGTTTTACAAGGATATATCGATATTGAAATGGTAAACTTACAATATAAAAAAGCAACAACCGTGGAGAAGGTAATGGAAACAAAAGTTTTTGCTGTAACTGAAGACAGCTTACTTCGTGATACAGTTCACAAAATTTTGCGTCGTGGAATTAAATATGTTCCTGTCGTTGATAAAGACAAACATTTAACCGGAATCATCACAAGGGCTGCCCTTGCCAATCTGCTGTACGATACAATTTGGGGCGATGGAATGGAACTGGAAGAATCGGAGCCTAACACACTATAGGAGGTGGATATAAATGTTAGAATTTCTTTCAAACAATGGCAATGAATTGCTATATAAGACGTGGGAACATCTCTATATTTCTCTTGCAGCAATTGCACTTGGAGTTATGGTTGCCGTACCGCTTGGAATTATATTATCTCGGGTTCCTAAACTTGCTGATCGCTTTATTTCTTTCGTTGGGGTGCTGCAAACCATTCCAAGTTTAGCTATTTTGGCCTTTTTTATTCCCTTTTTGGGAGTTGGAAAGTTGCCAGCAATCGTTGCGTTATTTTTCTATTCCTTGCTGCCAATCTTACGGAATACCTATGTTGGGATCCGAGGAGTCGATCAGTCCGTTGTTGAAGCTGGAAAAGGGATGGGAATGAGTACGGGACAGTCTATTTTAAAAATGGAACTTCCCCTTGCTTTACCAGTGATTATGGCCGGAATACGTTTGTCCACCGTTTATCTGATTGGTTGGGCGACCTTGGCCGCTTTCATCGGTGGAGGAGGACTTGGAGACTTTATCTTCGATGGCTTGAACCTGTATCGTCCGGATCTAATTTTAGCTGGAACCATTCCAGCAACTATTCTTGCTGTCATTGCTGATCGTTCTCTTGCTTATTTAGAAACGATAATGACACCAAAAGGATTAAGAAAGTCATATAAAACAGTGGGATAACTTTGGGGGTGATTCACTTGAAAAAAGGAATAATAGGATTGATGTTACTTCTGACACTAACCGGTTGCTCCTTGCCTGGACTGACTGGGTCAGCCGCAAATACGATTAAAATCGGAGCAATTGCAACGTCAGAATCTCATATATTAGCAGAAATGCTGTCGCTAATGATTGAAAAGGAACTTGGTGTAAACACCGAACTGGTGACACATCTCGGTTCTTCCATTGTTCAGCACCAAGGAATGGAGCGCGGTGATTTGGATATCACTGCTGCAAGATATACAGGGACGGATTTATCAGGGGCATTAGGAATGGAGCCAATAACTGATCCAGAACGCGCGCTTGAAATAGTGAAACGAGAATTTCAGGAACAATTTAATCAATATTGGGCGCCGCTCTATGGCTTTGAAAACACCTATGCAGTAGCAATTACTGCTGAATTTGCTGAAGAGAATCAAATCGAAACCGTTTCCGACTTGGAACCTTTTGCAGATGATTTGCGCTTTGGGGTGGACAATTCATGGATCAACCGTAAAGGGGATGGCTATGACGGATTTCAAGAAATGTATTTCCCCTTTGGAGATGTATACCCAATGAACATTGGGCTCGTCTATCAAGCAGCAGCATCAGGCAATATGGATGCCGTGCTGGCCTATTCTTCAGATGGCAGAATTAAAGAATTTGATTTAAAGGTGCTTGAAGACGATCGCTACTTTTTCCCACCGTATGATGTAGCACCTGTCGTTGCAAATGAAACATTGGAGCAATACCCAGAATTGGTTGATATACTTGACCGGCTCCACGGACAGATTTCTATAGAAAAGATACAAGATTTGAATTATCAAGCTGATGTCCTGCTGATTAATCCTCGGCAAGTAGCAAAGGACTTCCTTGAAGAAAACAATTACTTCGAAGACGCAGGGGAGGGACAATAGATGGAAACACTTCAAGAATTCTTTCACTATGTCAGTATGAACGCTGATTATATTTGGGTAGAATTTTATCGACATTTCTTGATGGCTGCTTACGGTGTTTTATTTGCTGCGATCATCGCGATTCCACTTGGTATTCTCATTGCTAAATATGGGAAATTAAGCAACTGGGTATTGTCACTCGGAAGCATTATTCAAACGATTCCTGCGTTAGGTGCGATGGCGATTATTATGATGGTATTCGGTCTTGGTGTAAACACTGCCGTCTTTACTTTGGCACTTTACTCCATCCTCCCTATTACACAAAATACGTATGTTGGTATGAAAGGTGTCGATAAAAATGTTGTGGAAGCAGCTTATGCATCCGGCATGACACGTTTTCAGGTATTGCGAATGGTAGAGCTGCCACTAGCGATTAGTGTGATTATGGCTGGGCTTCGGACCGCCATCGTCATTGGCATCGGGATTGCTGCCATTGGTGCCTTCGTCGGTGCAGGTGGTCTGGGCGCGATTATTATTACTGGTACAAATGCAACAGACGGGACGGCAATTATTTTAGCTGGAGCGATTCCAACAGCCATTATGGCAATTATTGCAGATGTGGCGATGGGCTGGATTGAACGGAAACTTCACCCTGTAAAATCCTCCAAGCCCCAGGCTTCTTAGGTGATTAGAGAGCTCTTAATATAATATAAAAACACGATTATAAACAGTGGTATAACACGGTTTACCACTGTTTATTACATCGTGCGCCTCTCTCTTTGATAAAAAATCACTCAAATTTCTCTGGATTTTCAATTTTAATTGATGAGACCTCACCACACTTACTACAAAAGGTTAAAATCATCCGTGAACTTCCAAATATTTTATTTATCCCGAATTAACTGGCAGTAAGACCCCCACTTCAAGAATTTGAAGTGAAAACGAAAATGGTAAATGAGGGATAACTGCCAGTAAATGTTCAGTAGGGGATAAAAAGAAACCCCCACTGAACTAAAACCCACGAATATCAGTATGCTCACCGTCGTAGAGTCGTTTTGCCTTCGTGCCGTGTACTTAACGATTTATAAATCCGATGATTAGAGAATAGATAAAAAGCATCATCAGCGTCTGTAAAAAATGATGAATGCCCGATTCTTAGTAGGCGCTGGAAGGGGACGGGGCCCCACCAGCGAATACTTAGAATCGATTTGTTCGTGTTACCCTTTAAAAACAGGGAGAACCATTAGGTATCTTTTTTGGCTACCCTGCGTTGATTCACCCAACAC
>DAMDKS010000078.1:0-7597 GCA_032085455.1 Oceanobacillus sp. | reverse complement strand
ATTAACCTGCGAAATTACGATCAAGGTGCTATTTTCGTTCATGATAACTTTATTGCAATAGAACTTTTAAAATAGACTGGTATAGATTGGCATAACTATAGAACCGACAGCATTCTTTACAACGGATGAAATTTAGAATAAAATTAGGAAAGTTGCTTTTAATGGATACCATCTAATTTGGGCAATTATACACAGAGTCGTTAGACAATTTATACAACTTAGAGGAGGATTAATGACATAATGGACTCTAAAGAAAGGGATGCTGTGTTGAAAACCGTTCCGCAGAAGGGGTTTTTCGGGCATCCAAAAGGTTTATCTACTTTATTTTTCACAGAGTTTTGGGAACGCTTTTCGTATTATGGAATGCGTGCAATTTTACTCTACTATATGTATTACGAGGTAACACAAGGCGGTTTAGGAATAGATAAGTCCTTGGCTAATTCTATTATGGCAATCTATGGTTCGCTGGTTTATATGTCGGGGATTATCGGCGGGTGGATTGCGGATAGAATACTTGGTATGAACCGGACGGTGTTTTATGGTGGTGTGATGATCATGATTGGTCATATTATCTTAGCACTGCCAGCTGGATTTACAGCCCTGCTCATATCTATGTTCTTTATCGTTATTGGTACTGGTCTATTAAAGCCAAACGTCGCCGGAATGGTTGGGGAACTATATAGCAAGCAAGATTCCCGTCGCGACGCTGGATTTAGTATTTATTATATGGGAATTAACATGGGAGGGTTCCTTGCACCTATAATTGTTGGTACCATTGGACAAAATTATAATTTTCATTTTGGATTTGCGATTGCAGCAGTTGGTATGTTCGCAGGTCTAGTTGTATATTTATTGACGCGAAAAAAATATATGGGACTAGCTGGTATGGAAGCACCGAATCCATTATTACCTAAGGAAAAGGGAAGCATCACAACTATTGTTACCGTTGCGACGCTTGTCATTGCACTTATTTGCTGGATGGGCTTCTCGCAAGGCTGGTTGAGTATTGAAAGGATTATTTTCTTTATTAGTATCCTTGGCGTCATTATTCCTACTGTATATTTTATTATTATGTACCGCAGTAAGAAGACAACAGATGATGAACGTTCTCGTCTGCTCGCTTATATTCCTTTGTTTATCTCAGCGATGATGTTCTGGGCAATTCAAGAACAAGGTTCTACGATTCTTGCAACATATGCAGATGAAAGAACGCAACTAAGCTTCTTAGGAATGGAATTGAAATCATCATGGTTTCAGTCCTTAAATCCATTATTTATCATAACGTTTGCACCAATATTTGCTTGGCTGTGGATTAAGTTAGGTAACCGTCAGCCAAGTACACCAATGAAGTTCTCACTTGGATTAATATTTGCTGGTCTATCCTTTATTGTAATGATTTTCCCAGCACTAATTAGTGGAGGAGAATCACTAGCTAGTCCAATATGGCTTGTACTTAGCTTCTTCCTTGTTGTAATGGGGGAATTAATGCTTTCACCAGTCGGTTTATCTGCATCAACAAAGCTTGCACCAGCTGCCTTTGCTGCGCAGATGATGAGTCTTTGGAATTTATCCAATGCATCTGCGCAAGCAATTAATGCACAGGTTGTTCGTTTCTATTCAGAACAAACAGAAGTACTCTACTTTGGTGTAATTGGCGGATTTGCCATTGTTCTCGGAATTGTTTTGATGTTGCTGACGCCGAAATTGAAGAAATTTATGCGTGGAATGAACTAAAGCCTTTGTTCGTCGTGACTAGTCTTTACAAACTTTTTTATTTATAATAAAATAATCTTAAGGATTCATCATATTCAATGGCGAATATATGAAGTTTGGTTAGAAACGTGTGTAAAAGAGAAGGATGAACTTGATTGTATCTATTTCGTCCGACTTTTTTGAACATCCTCTTATAGGCAAAGGTGCCTTATACTTTATTCATCTCTTTATAGGGTGGGTGTGTATAAGGCGCTTTTTTATTCATAGGGAATATGTTTTTAAACATCCCCTAACAGGGAAATAATGGAGAAGGGATGAGTATATGGATAAAGAACTTGTTGAAAAAGTAACAGGGCTGGTAATGGAAGAATTACAGGCATTGCACTTGGAGCAGGCAGAAGGAGTAGTAAAGCTTTGGCCGCATCAAGCGTCCCCGGCTAAACCAATTGCTCTTACAGAGAAAGCAGTACCACAAGTTACTTTGCCAGGTCAAGTACGTTTTTCTAATTTTCCTAAGTAAAAATAAAAAAACAAAAACTCGGAGGGATTTCATGACAAACTTTAAACGCAGAAAATTTGCGGTAATTGGAGCGGGATTTACAGGAACAACAACGGCATTCTTACTTGCGCAGAAGGAATTGGGTGACGTTGTTTTAGTTGATATTCCAGATTTTGAAAATCCAACAAAAGGAAAAGCGCTGGATATGCTGGAGGCAGGACCAGTAGAAAGGTTTAACAGCTCTATTACAGGGACGGCAGATTATGCAGATATCACAAATGCGGATGTCGTGATTATAACAGCAGGAATAGCCAGAAAGCCAGGAATGAGCAGAGATGATCTTGTAACAACAAACGCGAACATTATGATGAATGTTGCCAAGCAAATTGCAAAATATGCACCAGACAGCTATATCCTTGTACTTAGTAATCCCGTTGATGCCATGACGTATACTTGCTTTAAGACAACGGGCTTTCCGAAAAATCGTGTAATTGGTCAGTCTGGTGTACTTGATACGGCGAGGTTCAATACATTCATTGCACAGGAATTAAATCTTTCTGTAGAGGATGTTACTGGATTTGTGCTAGGAGGTCATGGTGACAGCATGGTTCCACTTATCCGTTATTCCAATGTAGGGGGAATTCCCATTAGCAGCTTGCTGCCACAGGAGAAAATTGCTGCAATTGTGGAGCGAACAAGAAAAGGTGGCGGTGAAATTGTAAGCCTGCTTGGGAATGGAAGTGCTTACTATGCCCCAGCAGCTTCATTAGTGGAAATGGCAGATGCCATCGTAAATGATAAGAGAAGAATCCTGCCAAGCATTGCATATCTTGAAGGAGAGTATGGCTACCAGGATATATATTTAGGCGTTCCTACAGTCCTAGGTGGAAATGGTATCGAAAGTGTCATCGAATTACCATTAACAAATGAGGAAAAAAAGCAGCTTGACCAGTCAGCAGAAGATGTGAAAAAGGTAATTGACATATTACCGGTTAAATAAATAGACTTTTCGTCAGTTTTCAAAAAGTCCACAGTCCGAATAGCTTCCGCGGGTGGCCAAAGAGCCCCAGTGTATTCGGACTGTGGTTATTTGTCCTGAATGAAGTTTCACTTTATTGTTGGTTAACTAGCAGCAATGCTTATGCGCTAATTAAACGATGAAACCTTTTTGCCCAACCAACGTATAGATGATTAATAGAAAATGGGAGCAGGTGTTTAAATGGTTCTCGATTGTAATATAACTAAGGCAGGCTACAGTAAGAGTGAGCCTGTGCTGGAAAATATTAAATTTACCGTTCGGCCGGGGGAGCTTGTTGGTTTAATTGGACCGAATGGAGCGGGCAAAAGCTCCACAATTAAATCCTTGCTTGGCGTGCTTGATTACGTAGAGGGTGTCATTGATTTAGGAGATTATGCTTATATCCCTGAAAGACCATTTTTTTATCCAGATTTAACCCTAATGGAACACTTTCATTTTCTTTTGTCTACCTTAGAGATTGAAGAAAAAGAATTTATGACACAGATGGATAAAATGCTTCAAGTGTTTCAGTTAGAAAAAGTTGTTCATCATTTTCCCGATAGTTATTCTAAAGGAATGCAGCAGAAAGCGATGATTATGCTTGCTTTTTTGCAGCAGCCTAAAATACATATTATTGATGAGCCTTTTATGGGGCTAGACCCAACGGTTATTCGAAAATTATTAGATATGATTGAAAAGGAAAAACAGCGGGGAGCGGGAATTTTGATGTCTACCCATGTGCTGGACACTGCGGAAAAAGTCTGTGACAGATTTCTGCTGATTTCTAATGGAAAGCTGATTGCTGAAGGAACTTTAGCAGATATTCAGCAAAGAAGTGCGCTTCCAGATGGTTCGTTATTTGATTGTTTTCATATTTTAACGATGTGTGGTGAGGCAAATGACAGGGTGGACACTATTTAAGTCGCGATTACTTGCTGATTTTAAATATCAGTGGAAAATAATAAACGCCGTTGTAGACTGGGTTGCTTTAATCTATATCATTTTATCACCTGTTATTTTTGCAGTAGTTATCTATATCGATATGTGGCGAGATATTACATCCTATTGGTTTACTTTTCTTCCGTTTTCTTCCGTTGTTTATTTGCTCTTCATATTTTCCCTGTTAGGAAGATTTCGTTTCTTTATGCAGGAGGCTGATATCGTGTTTCTAATGGATTGCCCGAAGCTATATAAGGGTTTGCGGAGCTGGTCTTTTGCTTATTCGCTTTTGCGATTATTATTCAGTACAATTCTATTTATGGTTATTGTTTTGCCTTTTTTAGTACAAGGCCATGGGCTTGAATTAGCGGAGCTTCTATTTTTGTTTATTTTTCTAATTGGCTATCGATTAACAATATTTACTGTGAAAAAAATGATTTATCATCCAGTTTTGCAATGGATTTTCATCATCTTCGTTTCCATCCTTTCAGCAAATGCAGCTGCAGCAACTTCTTATGTTTATCTTGCTTTTGCTGGCTTGATTCTCGTCCTCTTTTGGAGCAGCTGGCATATCACGAAGACAATCCCAGCAAAGCGTTTTTTCTTTCGAGAAGTTTCTGATGAAAATAAAGAACACGTTCGCTATGCAAAATTTATTTTGGGTCTGTCAATGGAAGTGGAAAAGAAGCCAATTCGGATAAGGAAGCGCCCGTTAATATTTAGAAAAAGCGGGAAAATTTTTCGAAAAAGATCTCCAGAAAACGGTTTATTTGAACTATTGCTTAAAGGTTTTATACGCAATTCTACTTTTCTTTCCAGCTATCTGCAGGTCATTTTTTTGACTTTCTTTGCGATTATTTTCTTGCCAATATGGATGAAGTGGCTTATTTTCATTCTTGCTGTTCTGTTTTTTCAATATAATGCTTGGTTGCGGGGGCTATATGAAAACTTGCTTGATCAGCAGTTTTTCAATGTTATCCCTTTCGATGAAAAAATTTGTGAAAAAGTTTGGCCGCGTTTCAAACGCTGGCTAGTCTTTCCAGCTATTAGTTTATTAGGTATTGCGGCAGTTGCGATGAGTATATTGACAATCATTGGAGGCTTTTAAAAATTTGGAGTGTATAAGAAACACATAGACGGTTTTTAGATTTGAAATTTTGCTGGCTATGATATCATGGTATAAAAAGTCCTTCTCGCTTTGGAGCTTGGACTTTTGTTTTTTTAATAATTGAGGAAGGGAAGAGAAGCGATGCGCATATTAAAAAATGACTGGGAGCCGTTGCTGGAAGGTGAGTTTCAAAAGGAATATTATCTAACGCTTCGAGAGTTTTTAAAAGCAGAGTATCGAAATAAAGTAATTTATCCTCCGATGACGGATATATTCAATGCATTGCATTATACAAGCTGCGAGGATACGAAGGTCGTTATTATAGGTCAGGATCCGTATCATGGGCCAAATCAAGCTCAGGGTTTAAGCTTTTCCGTTCAACGTGATGTGCCGATCCCACCGTCATTACGTAACATTTATAAAGAATTATATGCAGATTTAGGAGTGTCGATTCCAGAGCATGGCAGTTTGGTGGAGTGGGCAAAGTCAGGTGTGCTTCTTTTGAATACGATACTGACTGTTAGAATGAAGCAGCCAGGGTCGCATAGAGGAATGGGCTGGGAACATTTTACGAATAAGGTTATCGAGTGTGTAAATGCGAAAGAAACCCCAGTTGTATTTATATTATGGGGTCGTCATGCACAGGAAAAAGAAAGTTTAATAACAAATAAGCACCATTTAATTATAAAGTCCGCTCATCCAAGTCCATTTTCAGCAAATCGCGGCTTTTTTGGCAGCAAACCATTTTCACGAGCAAACGATTATTTGGTGCAAGCTGGACGTACTCCAGTTGTTTGGCAGATGCAGTGATTTCCAAACGATGGTTATGAAAAAAAGAAGAACGTACGGATACAGTTTTTGTTTAATAATCAGTGGATTCTTTGGAAATATTGGTCTAACAAGAAAAAACTATTGATTCCTATCACGGTATCACTTATAATGCATTCATATCATTAAAAAAATATATGGATATCCGAATGTTAAAGGAATGATTAAAAGTGAGGTGCAGGTAAGGATGAAACGTCTATATAACTTTTCGGCAGGTCCGTCAATGCTGCCATTGCCAGTGCTGGAAAAAGCACAAAAGGAGCTTCTCAACTATGCAGATACAGGAATGTCTGTAATGGAATTAAGTCACCGTTCTTCTTCTTTTTTAGAAATTATCACAGAAGCGGAAAGGCTTTTTCGGGGATTGCTGAATATTCCAGAGCAATATAAGGTACTATTCCTGCAGGGCGGTGCAACCCAGCAATTTTCTATGGTGCCGTTGAACTTAATGAAAAAAGGGAAAGCAGCCTATATACATACAGGCTCATGGTCGATAAAAGCGATAAAAGAAGCTGGAAAATATGGGGATGCAGAAATTGCCGCCTCATCTGAAGATAAGCATTTTACCTATATCCCTCAAGTGGAAAGCTTAAAGCTGGATGATTCCTATGATTATGTACATATAACTACAAACAACACAATCGAAGGAACTGCTTTTTCTGTTTTTCCTGAGACAGGAGATATTCCTTTAGTTGCGGACATGTCATCCAATATATTGTCAGAGGAAATTGATGTGACGCAATTTGGTGTCATTTATGCTGGGGCACAGAAGAATATTGGCCCTGCTGGTTTAACAATTGTAATTATTCGTGAGGATTTAATTGGTGGAGCGGGAGCAGAGTGTCCAGTGATGCTGGATTATCAAATTCATAGTGAAAAAGGGTCGCTTTATAATACACCGCCAACATTTGCAATCTATATGGCAAAGCTTGTCTTTGAATGGCTAGAAGAGCTTGGCGGAGTGAAAGAGATGGAAAAAGTGAATCGTAAAAAGGCTAAATTGCTTTATGAATTTTTAGATGGGTCTGCTCTTTTTACATCACCAGTTGAAAAAAATAGCCGTTCT
Organism: Oceanobacillus sp.; assembly: GCA_032085455.1. GTDB lineage: Bacteria > Bacillota > Bacilli > Bacillales > Amphibacillaceae > Oceanobacillus. The sequence goes on along the minus strand of DAMDKS010000078.1, from coordinate 426 downwards.
CTGATGAATATTCCATTTACCACAAATTCAGATGTATTAAATGCAGCATTTATTAAAGAAGCGAAGGCAGCGGGATTAGAAACCTTAAAAGGACATCGTTCAGTAGGCGGAATGCGCGCAAGCATATATAATGCCATGCCTGTTGAAGGGGTAGAAAAGCTTGTTGAAATGATGCGATATTTTGAAAAAAACAACGGTTAATGAATGAAGTGAAGCTGGGATAAAAATAGTAAAAGAAAAGCGTTCCAAGTTGGCAGAGTCATTATTTCATATTCTTTATAGATAATTATGCATCGAGAGAGCGTGCTTCTCTCGATGTTTTTCTTGTTCTACTTATCAACCCCGAGCCCTGCGCGGCAAGTTCGTATCTGCGCGCATGAACCATCGTTTCGCGCGCATCAACCAGGTATCTCCGCGCATGAACCA
>DAMDKS010000077.1:0-7755 GCA_032085455.1 Oceanobacillus sp. | reverse complement strand
AGCTTAATTAAATCAAGGGGTTAAGTGCATTTTTTAACTCCGAAACTTGAGTTATTTACAAAAAATGGACTTCTCCCACGAGATTGGTTTTCATATTTGTACAACTTGCATACCCCTTAGCTTGTCTAACCATTTCCCTACGAAGGTCTATTTTTCTAATTGGTCTGCTGTCATCGCCTATTTTTAAGCGGCATAAATCAACCAGCTGTTATATATAGTGAAAAAACCGCGGAGAAAGTAAAATTTTTTTAATTTATTCAGGGATTTTACAATTAGATTGATGACCTTTTCTTATTTTTAGTAGTGCTTTTCCTCTTTAATATACTAATATTTTGAACCTTTTCATCAAATTTCAAATGGTGAAAGAGGATTTAACAACGGAAAAGGGAGGAAAGGAAGAATGACAGAAAAGCGGATAAAGTTGTTTACATTTAGAGTAGAAAGAACGGATTACCAAGTATTCGAAATTCCACGGGGTGTTTCGATGATTCATCCACCTAAAGCTTGGAAGAGCAACTCCGGGGAAGATGTTGTAGCTGCGGTTATTGATACGGGGCTGATGTAAATCACCCCGATTTAAAAGACGCCATTATCGGCGGCTATAATTTCACAACAGATGATTCCGCTGCATACCAAGATGAAAATGGGCATGGCACACATGTGGCAGGGACGATTGCAGCTCAAAAAACAACATTGGTGTCGTTGGAGTGGCACCAAAAGCAAAACTATTTGTCTTAAAAGTATTGGATAAAGACGGAGTCGGACGCTTAGATTGGATGATCCAGGCGATTCACTATGCGATAAACTGGCGCGGTCCAAATGTAGAGTGTATTCGGGTGATATCGATGTCGATTGGTGGTCCACATGACACTGCAGAACATGAAGCAATTCAAAAAGCGGTGGCATCGGATATTCTTATTATCTGTGCATCGGGAATCAAGGGGACAACAACGCATCCACCGATGAGTACAGCTACCCAGTAGGATATTCGGAAGTAGTTTCCGTTGGTGCAGTGGACTTTAGCGCTAAGCCAACAACCTTTACCAATAGCAATCCGGAAGTGGATCTGGTTGCCCTAGGGGTGAATATTCTATCAACCTATTTATTCGGAAATTACGCCGAGTTTTCTGGTACATCGATGGCGACGCCACACGTAACCGGGGCAGCAGCCATCATTATCAATAAGACTAAGAAAGAATTTGGTCGTGAGCTCACCAAACCAGAAATTTATGCCCAGCTTGTGAAACATACCCGCACCCTAAATATCGATCGGCGGATTCAAGGAAATGGTGTTTTAGATTTACTAGCTGTTCCGTCTCCAGAGGCAATCAACAAATCAGAACCTACTCAAGAAGAAACACCAAAATCACGCGAATTTTTAATATGAATAGAATACTTAGATAATTTCGAAGCACAATTGCAAAATGAAAACCTGGTGGTCAGCTGGGAAGACTAAACTTAGTGAGGTAAAAGTGAAATCCTGAAAGACGTTGGCGCATTCATGCAGTAATTGACAAGTGTCCTGCAAGCTGCATTCGGTGAATAACACAAATAACCCACTCTTTAATTAGAGTGGGTTATTATTTTCAAGGGAAGCTTCACACCCGCAATTATTATATCTTCTTTCACATAAACTCTTTATCTTCATAGAAGCATTCACATTATTCAAAAGAAGGTCATATATTACTTTTTTCTCTTTCTCGCCAATATCTTCACTTTGCAGCATCTTCGAGTAGTAATGCATCATTTCTCTCGATTTACAAAAACAATTCATCAATGCATTAATATCCATGTTCCCTCCCCCCTTACTTTTTAAGATTTTTAATGCCATTGGATAGTTCCAATATTACTTTTTCTAAATCACTCAGTTTGCGTTCGAAGCGAACAAAAAGGTATACCGTTATCGCAATCGGAAACCCAAAATTACCTATTAAACTAATCCAAATGGGAATGCTTTCTGAAGTCATTTTATCCCCTCTCTCTTTTTGCTTCTATTCCCTATACGAAAAACTAAAATAAAAACAAAAGAATCAATCCAGAAATGATAAAGTCCATCACGATAGATAGACTGAAAGATTGTGTGCAGTATGTTGTCCGATTAAATACCAAAATTTGAAAGAAGGCGCCCCGGATTGAACCGAGGTTCAAGGATTTGCATTCCTTTGCCTTACCGCTTGGCTACACCGCCATATCTATGATGAAGGGACGAAAGGGTGTAGAATCCGTATTTTCTAAACCCTTTCCTCCTCGGATTGTTTATTAAATGGCACTCATCAGTTGGTCAGGGTTGAAACCGTGAACACGAACCGTATCCATTCCTTCTTTTTTCACTTCAAATAACGGAATACCTTGCACATTCAAATCCATTAAATAACTTTTATTTTCTGAGTCATCTTCGTTTTTAAACTCATACGCAATGTTCTTTTTGTCTAACCAAGTTTTGGCATTATTACAATGCATGCACCAATCCGCACCATAGACTATCACTTTTGTATCCCTCAACTTAATCCCCTCCTAGTCATTCTATAAAGAGAAAAAAAAACAGGAAAGTCAAAGAAAATATATGAAAAAGTGAAACCTAACAGAGGTTAAGAACGTATCTATTAAATAAAAGTATTTTTTGACTATTTGTGTATTTTATTCTCTTTATATGTAAAAAGGGGGAATGAAATTGGAGCATAGCTATTCGTTCACCACTCAAGAGAAAGAAAGATTAAAGGAACCCATCGTATCTAATTTCTTAAAAGATGATGAAAACTATCAAAAATTTACCGCATTCATCGAATCGCCAATCCATGAGACAAAAAATGCATTAGATTCCGCGTTTAAAACTTATTACAAATGGGTTAAAGTCATTGCTTATATCGATAAGCTCATACACTACTACTCGATGGATTTGGATAAAAAGAGAAATAAGCACCATGCGAACCATCAACTTATCCTAGACAAGCCAATAGGAGATAATGGCAGCATGACGATGAAGAACAACTTAGCGTCCAACCAACACCCTGTTTTACATTCTTGTCAGTTTCCTTTGGAGGAATTATTGGAAAATTTGAATTTATATAAGGCTTGGAAAACACTTTCTGACAAACAGAAAAAAATCCTGACTCTTAAGTACCAATACAGTTTAAAAGATGTAGAATTAGCAGACATCTTATCCGAAACCAAACAGGTCATTTCATACAACCATAATAAAGCCATTAAAATTTTAAGACATTCTTTAAAGGACAACTAGGAGGGATTTCTATTTGTAGAATCAACGATATATCCTGTGAGGAAATCATCGACAATTTTGAGCCGAAGATTATGAAGGTCGTTAGTAAAGCCTTGCATAACGATCGTGAAGACATGAAGCAAGAAATCAGAATGAAAATACTTGAAAAAGTGAAAACACTGGATGACTTAGAAGCACCAGGATTTTTAGAATTCATCAGTGAAAACGAATAAACCTCCAGTCCCTCTATTCTAGCTCTACCTACTCATCGTAAGATTACAACAACTTAAAGAGTCCTCCCTTTCGTTAAGGGAGGACTTAGCTTGTATAGAATGTAATGTGCTTTTTCTCTGCAAGCAAAAGGGGAGCAATTGCCCCTCTTTTTTATGAGATATAACCTTTTTCTTTTAAGCTGACAAATTTTGCTTTACCAATGACAACGTGGTCCAGCAACGGTATTCCAATTATTTTCCCTACTTCATCTAGTCGCCTTGTAACGCTCATGTCTTCCTGGGAAGGCGTTGGATCGCCGGAAGGATATTGCGCAACAATTATTGCTGCTGCATTATTCATTATCGCTGTTTTATAGACCTCTCTAGGGTGGGTACTACCAACAAAACGCGGAAAACAAAACGCTAAGCAAAATTCGACATAAAGAAAGCCGATTTTCCTACGCTAAGGAATTTTCGGCTTTTATTGACGCTTACCCTTTACTGGACAGTCAAAAGTTCTTCTCAAAAAGTTGTTGAATATTTAAATGGAAAAATAACCCTTTCACGCGGTTTTATGATATCCTAATGGTTCACTGCCAGAAAGGGTTACGTTGTTAGTTTACCCTATTTCGATGCGATTGCCAATCATATGCTAAAACATATCGATTCGATCTTACAAAATTTTCATTCTTGATTTTCTAGAAATGCAGCCTACCAATGGTTTGTTGTGATCATTGTCGGATTCATGATACGTTCAGATCATTTGGGTGTGACTTCTATTATCCGTGATTTGTCTTTGAATTCCCGTACTTACGAAAGCCTAATTCATTTTTTTCGTTCTTCCGCGTGGTCGTTGGAATCCCTTCGCGAGACGTGGTTTCAGGTTGTGAAAAAAGCAGCCCCACTTTCTTACGTCAACGACATGGTCATACTTATAGGCGATGGGATGAAACAATCCAAGGAAGCCCGTCGGATGCCTGGTGTTAAGAAACTTCATCAGGAGTCTGAAAACTCTTCTAAAGCGGAGTACATCTTTGGTCATCTGTTTGGCGCCGTTGGCATAGGGAAACGCCGTCAAACTGAAATCATTGTTTGAAAGCCACGCTGCTGATTTTCAAACGGTTCAGGTCACGTTATACGGGAAGGAAGAAACCGTTCAGTACCTGTGTCTTCATTTGCTTTGGGGACAAGGACAATACCAAGAGTTACGGTCTGTTCTCGTTCGGATGGGTGATCGGTTGTCTATTCTGGTAAGCACGGATCTAACGCTATCCATAACCAAAATAATTCAAGCCAAGCAAAAATTCACTGATAATGATGAGGATTTATTGGCTTCTTAGAGTTGTAAACTTTTGACTGTCCAGCCCTTTAAGTGAACCAACTTATGGATTCCCAGCCTTCTTATTCCACCCGATGGGATAAGAAGATTATATATTGAACCATGACAATGTTCACATTTAATCCAAAAGTGTGATGCTTCATAACTAACAGGTTATAAATTCATTAATACTAGAAAACAAATACTCTATATAATTAACTATTTCCTCTATAGTTGTACTTTGTACCAATTGAATATAATCCTCAATGGATGAGTTATTCCTTGAAAGCCAATGAAGTTGTGCGCTAATTCTATCAGGATAGTCGTAATTTCCCAAAAGGTTGGCCATTACTTCCCTTTAACATGATTAGTTATATTTTATTTCAAATAAGTCATTTTTGGAGGTTGAAATTATCCTTTTAAAAGTATCTAACTCACTGCTATTAGATGCTTTGATTAGGAGTATGGTAATGCCAGGGCTGTGGAAATAATCTATATGTGCCTCTATATTCTTATTATTTATTTGCACGTAGCTCTTTGTACATAGTTCTACAAATAAACGCATAAAAATTTGCCTCTTAACCATCTGTTTGCTATCAAGTATTTCATCTTTAAAAATTAATATAATTTGGTTTTTCTTGATTATCAACAACAATCCCTTTGGTCCCACTTTATCATTCACGCTACGCTTTATTCTTATCGGTGATTCTTCACTACTTAAGTTCATTGCAGTTTCGTATCAATCCATAACTTCGTTTGGATTTTTTGGTCCAAAAGTAATCAAGTCCAACTGATTAAAATTATATATATTTTTTTCATTCAGCATTTGTACATCATTATCTTCAACAATAACAGTAAAATAATTATAATCATTACCAAGTATTCTTTTTAGTCCCAATCTTATGGTGGGAAGGTACTTCTTGAGTTAATTTCAGAAAGTACTATTTTTTTGTTTTTCTATTAAATGTTGACTAAAGTCTTATTTTAAAATATGGTTTAAAAATTTTTCTAAAACACAAAAATCCAAATTCACCATTTCAAAATTAAAAACAGTGCTTGCAAGGTGAGCGTATCCATTGCATCTTACTCCCATCTTCATGAAAGCTGAGAAAAAATTATTATTCGTAGTATCCAAAGCAATATGCTCTAACAAATGTGCAGATCCAGGCATTATATTCACTATTTTATCTTCCGCTAATAGGTATGTATTTACTCTATCCACCAAGGGGAAGATCCATGCTAGTATATTGTGTGTTAAATTGAGGTTTATAGTAAACTTTCAGTCTCGATCCATTCGTTTTTAACTCATAGACATCTTCCAACTTTTGAAGCACACTATCCCTCCGATACAGTCACCGTGACAATTTTTCTTATATTTTTAATCAATTTATTAAAATCCTCATAGTTGAGATGATTTTCGTTATTTTCATTATCATCGGTCAAAGCGTTAATGAAGCCCCGAGTTAAAGATAACGGACGATCCAAAATTCGCGATTCATTTAATTTAACTGCGCTAAGCGTAGCATATAATATGGATTTGTTTATCTTTTTCGCCTGAAGAAGTAAAATTTTCTCATCAATTCTTCTTATAACTTCCTCTAAATTCCCCTTCACTTGGGTTGCATGTTGAAATATACAGTGAGGAAGTAAAGAGTTTGAATAGTGTCGTATTTATAGGATGTAAATAAACCCCTTCTTACGACATAGCCATCATCACACATATTGGGACAATTAGGGACAGTCCCTGATTGTCCCATTTTGGTGTGCCAGGCATGCACACATTCTCAAGGGTTGAAGTCCCGAGCCACGAAGGCAGTAGTAGTGGTTAGCTTAAGACAAGGGTGTCTGGGGCAACCCAGAATCTGAAGGAAGTCGGCGAATCTCCGCCCTTAGGAACACGAACTTCATAAAAGGCTAGATGTACTTGGGTGAGACTGCGAAACAAGTCAAAGCCCTTACTGCCAAAGGGTGCATAGAGTAAATGAAGTGGGGACATGGAGAGGAAGAATGTGTGCTTACCCTGGGAGGTCTGATAGAAATGCGGTGCACACGCCGTAACCGAACATGTAAATGTTCGCTGAACTATCAGAAGTCAGCCGAAGTCGTAGTACCAGATATCTCTAGGATATCTATGAGGATGCTTCTAATATTGATCCTGATTCTGTCAAGGGGGTGGGATTTCATAGATGATGATGCGGATCCAGTGGAGACTACTTATGAGGAATGGAAAAATTCCGGGGATCCTGAATTCAGTTTTGATGGTTCCAGCTATTATACGGCACACGGTTCACATGTTTCTGGAACCATTGCAGCACAACAAAAAAACGATGTCGACTATGCTGTTAAAGGAATAGCACCTGAAGCAGATCTTTACGCTTACCGTGTATTAGGACCATATGGGTCTGGTGCTACAAATGGGATAATGGCAGGTATTGATAAAGCAGTTAAAGATGAAATGGATGTTATTAACCTATCATTGGGGATGGATGCGAATGATCCTTTATCACCAATTTCTATTGCTGTTAATAATGCCATGCTATCTGATGTGGTAACCGTCGTTGCTGCAGGTAATGCTGGGCCTGGCGAGCAGACGGTAGGTTCCCCTGGTACAGCAGCATTATCCATTTCGGTAGCAGCCAGTGACGTTTCTCAAAAAGTTCCTGTATTTACAGGAGCTATTGGTGAAGAGGGACTGAAAGACGTGCAGTTATTAGGAAAGAATTTTTCAGATAATCTGGCAGACTTACAAAATAAATCATTTGAAGTGGAAGAAGCAGGTTTAGGCACACCAGCTGATTTTTCGGATAAGGATTTCTCTGGAAAGATTGCATTAGGCACGTTCAAATAAATAACTAGCCAATTAATGGAAATGGATACAAAAATATCCTTTGGTTATGTTTTAATAGTAAGTGAACACAAACTAAAAAAACGCCAAAGGATACAGATACTATGAACAAAATATTTTCACAGAAATCAAAGAAGTTATTCAAGATGCTATCGATAAATGA
>DAMDKS010000076.1:0-7944 GCA_032085455.1 Oceanobacillus sp. | reverse complement strand
ACTGTAATTCATCATTCCAATAATATATGACTTGTTCACTCAACATAAAAGCCCCCAGTAATCACCTTAATATTAGCCCGTTACACCATCATAGCATCAATAAAGCCCTAAAATTAACGCAATACAAAAGAGATAGTTCCAAAAGTAACCGTATCAAAAAGTAGTCCCAAATAACTGATAAACGCATCATAAAGCCAAAAACAAGTGTCTCAAAAAGTCCCTAAAATCATTTGCAAACGTTCATAAAAATATATATAATTTATGAACGGTAGGGTTATATGTTTTATATATATAAAAAACCGCACCCTTTTTGGGTTATTTTTCTTTGATGACAATCAATATAAAAGTCATTAAAATGAATAGTATACGGTATACATGCAATAATAGTCGTAGCTATTCTTAAAAATAAAATTAAGTTCTAAATCATAAAAAAATCCTTCCAAGTGCGCCAACACTCGAAAGGATTAACCATTTTTTATTTTCCAACCTTATTTTTACCATTTTCTAGAAGTTCTGCTAATTGTCCAGTTAGTAGAACTTTTTTCTTTTCATAATCCCCAGCAACATCAAACATTTTTGGAACACATTGATTCAATTTCTTACGCCATGTATTTCTTTGAAATCTATCCATCATCCCAAAATAACGCCCATGATAATCATTCATAATAGCTTCTAAAATAATCCTATCACCAAGTTTTATTTCACTATCATCTAAATTCACTAAATCCCCAACGATTATCGAATCAAACGGATTATAATCTGACTCTATCCATTCTCTCGCCTTTTTCTTACGTAAACGAGCTTCAAAACGAGTTACATGTTCCACATCTGGATACTGATCCAAAGTATCATTCTCTCTATTCTCTTGCTTCTTATCATAAATACAAAGATGATTATCTGACCCACGTCTTCCAACATACATCGTTCCTAAAGATTTATCCCTATCTAGAAAAATACACTCTGATTTACTTGATAAATCTTTAATTTTCAAATTTGAAATCTTAACGGGATAATCACAAGCTATATGTATACCTGTAACTTCAACATTTTCTAACAACCCCAAAACTAATCGTATCGACTCATCAACCACACGATTATATGCCATATGCTTAGGGTTAAACTCAAACCTAACATTTTTCAACAAACGATCAGTTTTCTTTTTTCCATTACCCGGAAGAAAACCATTTTCATCTAACTGTAAAAACATTTCAGCATTCCTTAACAACTCATCCTTTTTAACTTCAATCAAGTTCTTTTTGTTCTTTAAAGTATTAAGTAATAACTGAACATGTTCCTCATGATTTTTTTCCATAGCTTCATTTTTAAAACCCGTTGCAAGTTCTTGCTCATCTATTTCAGATTTCAATGCGACTATTTCGCCTTTCAACTTCTCAATAGTCAATTCTACTTGTTTTTCTTGCCGTTTTAATTTTCTCTCATCAGTCAAACGACCATCTTCATCAGTTTCAGCTATCAATTCTTCTACATCAGCTAAACTTTCAAACAAACCTTGATATTCCACATCAGAAAGTGATGGTTCACCATTTTTCCGCGCTAACCTTTCTTGCTCAATTTGATCTTGCAATCTAAATCTATGAAAAGTTAACTTCGGACGATCAACAGATGCAACTTTCAATTCTCCTGCCAACTCAATGTAACCACAATCAACAGATTCACTTTTTAAAACTTCTTCATAACCAAAATTCCTCGAACGATTCGCCTGTAACGAATACGGCATATTTGAACTCGCCACCATCCGTATAAACTCTTCTTTTTTAATGCCTTCCTTAAAATCTGCAACAATACTTAATTTATCAATCGTTACATCTAGCAAACTTGATTTCAGTACGTTATGCATAACAAATCCTTAACCCCCAAAACAGATATTTTTGTGCGCTTGTCCGAGATGTTTTTTTAAGAAGTGTGAGAAATTCTCAACCTTTACCTGCTTATTAGAATAACAGGTAACTTTTTTTCATCGGACTATTTCTTCTCCACCAAAAAACACTAAAAACAGATCACTTTCTTTCTTCTTTGTCTAAATGAGCAAAATAAAATTCAAACGCTTTTTCTGCAACATCTATCTTTTTAGAAAAACGTCCACTATTCACTAATTCATTAATTCTATCAACCGTTTCTTTCGGCAATCTGAAAGCTTCTTGTACTTTTGGAGTTTTTCCGTTTTTAGGCTTCCTTCCAACAGTCACATAATTCGCCTTAGCCATCTTTTCACCTCCTCGATAAAACCAACAATATCATGATATCATTTTGCATACCATTTTAACAAGTTTAATTTTAAAATTCATTTCAACATAAACTTCAAAGTCTACAAATTATCAAAAATCGCTCACCTACTAAAACTCAAATCGTTGTTAGAAATTTTTCAAATCCAGACTTAGAAATAGTTTTATATCCCTCATGATCTTCCTTTTTACTTTCTAAATACATACCAAACAAAATTCCAACCTCTTTAGGATTCGTGATACCACGTTTCACTAGAATTTCTAAGTAAGGTTTAAAATCTGTATCCATTTCAATAATAAGTTTTCTCCCCTTCTTAAACAGTTCATTTACTTTGTCATCTAAGTTCTCAATCGTTTTACCTTCATAACTACAATTCGAACATTTATATCGAACCTCAACATAACCAAAATATTGACATGTTTGACAAAGTTCCTTGTCCACTTCATTCATGCAATTATCACAAATCATTTTTCTCCCCCTACAGAAACATAATATCTATTTCTTCCCGTCTACCTTTTGTATATTTTACTGTATTTTTTATTCATTCTTTTAAAATTACATTTTTAAAAGAAAAGAAAACATACCTTAAAACCTTAATATTCCTGTATTTTCAATAGAATTAACCCCTAAGTTTTTGGGGTCACACAACCCGTATTACATAGGGGGGTTATTTCTTCATCTTACTTTCAAAATAAAAAAGACGTGGTGAAATCCCACGTCTTTTTTATTACTTCTCAATAACAACTATAGAGGCAAAACCATGATCTGAATTACCCGTATTCCCCGTTGCATCATAACCAAACCCATAAGCCCCCATAGGTGCTATATTAACAACTTTCCATCCTTCTGCTAACAATCCATTCAATTCTTCTGTAGTATCCTTCCATTTACCATTACTACTATGCCAATAACCATTAACTACAATTACTTTTTGCATATATACCTCTCCCTTGTTTTGATTATCAATATATAAATTCCTATATATCAAATACAATTTTAATATATATATCTAAATAAATATTTTAAAAAACAAGAGCCATTCCTAAGAGCCTTATATAATATCCCCATATATTCACATCAACAATTTGCGAGGACATTATGCAAAGCTCTACAAACCTCGTTATATTATAACAAGTTCCGCTACCGCTACACGTCTAAAGAAAAAAGAGACTCACACAGAGCCCCCTAACATGCCATTATTTTTTATCATCCAAAGATACTAATACAACACTTTCACTTATATCTCCTAAACGTTCACTTATAGAGGTCAAACCTTCACCAAGCCCCATAATTTGTTCATTCATTTGCTTCATAAGATCTCCAAAATCCGCTAATTGTTCATCCTTACGATCATAATCATTAATTTTCATAGTCAGCTCTAAAATCCTACAAGTCTCTTCAATCGTCAAATCATTTTTCTTAGCCAAATCCTTCACTGTATCTATAAACCTAACTCCGTAAGTATCAAAATACTCCATTCTTGGACGTTGATTAAACAATGTTCCCACGCTATCTCTCCAATCCCTGGTCCCTATTTTTCTGTTGACGTACTTGTTTTAATCTCTTTTGGTGCTCTTCATGCTCTTGTTTGTGATTCAAGAACTTTTGAGCACCCTTCACTTCATCATCACCAGCAAAATGACGCTTTAAAAACTTACGATTCATCTTGTCCAGTATACTCCCTTTAACATAACCAATCACTCCTGCAAGTTCAGGGAACTTCTCCTTATACAACTCTTTCACTCGCTCCAATGTTTTCTTAAGAAAATCATTTTCGCCCTTCAATCCTTCATTCTCTCTCTTTAGATCAGTTACTTTCCTCTCTAAAAAACGTTGTTCTTTATACAAATTATCTTTTTCATATTCATTCTTAATCTTTTCGTTTTTAAGGCGACTATTTTCAACTCTAAGCGCTTCAGAAGACCTAGCCAATACTTTTATACTCTCAAAGTCTTCCAATGCAATTTCGACCGTTTTAGAGCGTATAAACCCACCCTTTTCTTTAACTGGAATCTCATCCACACTTTTCGCTTGATCTAAAGACAATCTTAAATCATGAAGACGACTATCTATTTCTTTCTTTTCCTGCTCCAACTTCCCTATTTCTTGTTGCAAAGTCACCGCTTTAAACCGCTGCGTCGATAAATGTTTCCTATCGCTAGAAACACCACGCTCTATATCAAATCCCTTTTCTTTCACATGTTCATAGATTTTATCTTGTAAATCATGAAGTTCTGATTTGCTTTTAAAAAATGAATACGCTGATAGTTTTTGTTTTTCATTAACTGGAACCATGCCCACATGCATATGAGGTGTTTTTTCATCAACGTGTACGGAAGCATACACAAAGTTCTCTTCTCCATATCTCCCCTTCAAAAAACGAAGAGACTCTTCAAAGAATCTTCTCTGTTCCACTTGAGATAAAGAATTCATATAATCAGGACTAGCCGAAATCATGAACGAACAACAAACAACAGCATCTTTCCGAATCGCACGATTAGATACAACACCGTTATCAATTCTATCTTGAATTAATTTCTTATAATCCACTTTTTCTTTGTCATGAATCAAATCATAATTCTGTTCCGTTCGTTCATGAATAATATCTGAATTTGAATGACTTTCTTTTTCACGTTGATTATGTATTTGTAATCCCTTCACATCTGTCATCTTGAATTTTTGCATGTGACAAAGCATAAATTTTGACATGGGCATCGCTCCTTTTTCGGGGGTAGTTCCATGTAAACTGTAGCACACTACAGTTTACTGCGTAAACACGTGTGCCCTACGGGACATTTCGGCGACCGCCGAGCCATGACAAGCATGGCAAAAGATTCATGGGCTTTGCCCAAACCCACAAGGGAAACTCTTCCCCTTGACCCCTTTCAATCGAACTCCCCAACCCCTCAATCCTTGAGGGACTCCCTCGCCGGTAGGCATCCCCAAAACGGCTAACGTTTTGGAGTTCCAAGAGGGTTCTGGGCACAGTGGGTTCGTCCACTCCTTAATGCTCACTTCGTTCCGCTTACCGTTGGACAAACATCATACAACTACCTCAAACGTTTTTTCAGCTGACATCCATGTATTAAAAAGTCTCTTTTTATATTCATCACGACAACATAACGCCTTCCGCTGCCCTGCAAAATATCCTCGCCAATCTTCCCTATTTTTTTCACCGCCCCACCGATCTACAGGGATTTTCTTGTAGTGAAATGACTACTTCCTCTACAAACATATTTTTTTGTTTTACAGGAAGAGCTTCAACTATTCTCTACTTTTCAAACATCATCAAATCTATTGATACAATCATATTCTTCATAAGAACCACTGCCGGAACAACCATAGAATAAAACTACAGCTATTCCTAGACCCATTCCAACACAGAATCCATAGAGAAATACACCTCAGAACGTTCAGAATGCATTCTATGAACTTCTAGTTCTTAAGAAACCCTAAGAGCCTCACAATATTTTAAAAACGATTTTAAGACCCTTAAAAAGCAAAATAAAAAAGAGCCCTAAAAATAGGACTCTTTCTTCAATACTCATCAATACCACCATTTCATTTAACTGCACTACTATGATTATAAATATAGTTCAACAAAATCACGAAGTATGCCAGTACCTCTCATCTTCCAAGGTGTTGACGCACCTAGCAAGTCTACAATTCCATATCCCTAATTAAAAACACACTCATGCATAAAAAAAAGAAGTTGAAATGCGCCATATAGCACCACCAAATACCGTTAGCCAACTATACCTTTAGCATACAAAAACTATCCAAGCACATAAAATCCCCTAAATTATTTTGACTCAATGTCACCTGGAATATATTCGATTAAATCCGATAATTTAACATCTAACTTCTCACAGATCGCCATTAAAGTATCCAACCTTAAAGACGACACACTTTCATTGTGCCAAAGCTTATTAACAGAATTACGACTCACACCAGTTATCCTTATTAACTCCGCAATATTATCTATATTTTTTTGGGCCATAATCATACGAATGTTATTTACTAACTTCATTCCTCTTACTCCTTATATTCAATATACACTCCATTTTACTTATAAAGATAATTTTATGCAATTTATAAATAAAAATAAACCTTTTAAACTTTATATTTATTTATATGTATTGATATTTTAACTTTATGAGGTTAAAATATAACCACAGACAAAAAACAAAAGAATAACGAACATGAAAGGAAGAACAATTTGGCATATCTAACAGCAAAAAAAGTAAAAGGAAACATTTACTTTTATGTATCCCAATACGTTGGAACACAACCATATTACTCAAAACACTATAAATATATAAATATTTACTCAATCGGCAATCAAAAAATAGCTTTAGAGAGAATCGCTATGTGGTTATTAGATAACAACCGCATACCAGAAGAACTAATAGAAATCGGAGTATCCATAAACGATGTGAAATATTGGTATGAAAAAGTTGAAAAAACATTACAAAACTACTCTTTAACTAACCATAAAAATACCTAAAAGGAGCATTACTATGGCATTTCTAACAAATTACAAAGCAAATGGAAAAAGATACTTTTATGTAGAAAAATATGTTGGTAAAAAACCATATACCTGCAAACAAAGTGAACGTATTTATTCGATTGGAAACGAAAGAATCACATTAGAAAGGCTCACTTTATGGATTTTAGATAACAGTTTCATTCCAAGCGAATTAATAAAAATCGGAATATCAATTGACGATATAGAAAACTGGAGAGAAAAAGTAGAAAATACCATAAAAAGATACTCTCTATAACTAAAAACAAGAAAAAAGACTGATATTTTTATCAGTCTTTTTTCCTTTAACTATTTATATTTTTTTCATCACAAAAGGGTTAGATATTTTAATAATATATTTATATATTTAATAAAAGTTATGCGTGACTTTTTGAATTTTTCATTTACGAACAAAAACAAACAGACTTTAAGAGTAAAAAGGATTAAAAATATACAGAAATCACGAAATAAAAAATTCACAAAACAACAAATTCAAACATAATCTAAACATCTTTTTTTCATCACACAACTCGATTAAAACGGTGCGACTTTTTAATGATATATATATCTATGAAATGAAAATGCGAGCAAAGTTTTTTCGTTTTCAGTTCATCATAGAGATACTATATAAACTCCGTAATTTCGGAATACGGAATTACAAAGAAAACAGAAAACAAAAATTTCGAAAATCGAAAAATCGAGATTTCAAATTCAACAAAGTTCAAAATCAAATTCCACATCAAAATCTCCCCCAAAAATAAACCTTCAAAAAACGTACGGTATTTTATCGTTATATATATAACTAAAAAAATTCATGCGCACACTTTAGTTTCCCATCCTGTACGGTAGTAACGGGAAGTTTTAGGATATAAACTATATAGCTTATAAATTTAAAAAAGAATTCACAAATTCACGAAATTAAAGTTTTAAAAAAAGAAAGACATTTTGTCTTTCTTTTTTTAAAACCAATTACCTTTTGTTTCTGACATCCGTTTTTTTATCTCTAGCATTTTTTTCATTTGTTCTCTTTCTAACGGATCACTAATATCATCTAATTCTAATTTTTTTAACGGTTGTACAAATTTATAGCTGCCATTCTTTTTTTCAGCTAAATAATAATACTGTAATTCATCATTCCAATAATATATGACTTGTTCACTCAACATAAAAGCCCC
>DAMDKS010000075.1:0-9749 GCA_032085455.1 Oceanobacillus sp. | reverse complement strand
AAATCACTGGGAATGCGAAAAATAGCACGAGAGAAGCGTTGTCACGGACAAAAATCACTGGGAATGCGAAAAATAGCACGAGAGAAGCGTTGTCACGGACAAAAATGATTGGGAATGCGAAAAATAGCACGAGAGAAGCGCTGTCACGTTCAAAAATCACTGGGAATGCGAAAAATAGCACGAGAGAGGCGCTGTCACGGACAAAAATGATTGGGAATGCGAAAAATAGCACGAGAGAAGCGTTGTCACGGACAAAACCACAGAAATCACGAAAAACGTCCGAGAGAAGCGCTGTCACGGACAAAAATCACAGAAATCACGAAAAACGTCCGAGAGAAGCGCTGTCACGGACAAAAATCACGAAAATCAGAAAAAACGTCCGAGAGAGGCGCCCTCGAGGACAAAAATCATGAAAATCGGAAAAAAACGCCTCACGAGCAAAAACAAAAAAACATCGAGAGAAACACTCTCTCGATGAAAAGCCCTAAAATATATGACATTAATTATCTTTTACCTGAACCCTGGATCGGACCACTTTTACAATAATCCCCAGCTGCTACTTCAAATCCAGCCCCTCAAACAATAACACACGAGCGGGAGCGGCATCTGTTCCCTGGATTTTCAATGGTGCGGCTACCATGAAATACTCTCCTTCAGCAACATCAGCTAAGCGCAAGCCTTCCATAATGATAATTTTTTCTTTGAAAAGTGTGCGGTGCGTAGGATGTTCCGGCTGGGCTCGCTCAATTCCTAAGCCGTCAACCCCAACCCCCTTGATGCCAATGTTTGCAAGATGAACGGCTGCGTCCTCTGCAACGAAAATGAATTCAAAATTAAATTCCTCATCAAATGAATTTTTCGTTTTAAAAATGATAAAATCATCACGTTCGATTGGAAGATGCTCAATATCCTTCAAGCTGATGCGGTCTTCGGCATGTGTCAGGTCAAAAACCTTCACTTTCCCAACAAGCTCCTGGATTGCAATTGTCTCCATCGTGTCGCCATCATTGATCATATGGAGCGGTGAATCAACATGTGTCCCTGTATGCAAATCAATGGAAATTCTCGTTTCGGTAACATGCCCATTTGTGTTTGTATTTAACTTTGGCTGTTTTTCCGGTTTGTTTTTATATACGGGCATTCCTTCATAAATTGGTGCGGTAACATCGTATAGTTTCAAATTAATTCCTCCTCAACTTATTTAGACTTCCCACCAGTGGAAGCCATTTTGCTGCAATAATTGATTTGATTTTTCTGGTCCAGTTGATCCTGCTTCATAATTTGGGAAATTAGGAAGCTCTTCCTTCCAGACATTCAAAATCGGATCAATAAATCGCCAGGATAAAGCAACCTCATCCCAATGCGTAAAGTTTGTCGCATCGCCAATCATGCAATCATATAACAGCTTTTCGTACGCTTCTGGCGTGTTGATGGAATGGATTGTACTCTGATTATAGCTTAACTCAATCGGCTCAGCTAATGCCTCAGATCCTGCCTTTTTCGCGTTTAAATAGAGTGTAATTCCTTCTTCAGGCTGGATGTGAATGACTAGCAGGTTTGGATGGCGCTTTCGCTCACTCTTAAAATATAAATTCATTGGAATGTCTTTAAACTCGATAACAATTTTCGTCTGTTTTTCCTTCATGCGCTTCCCAGTCCGAAGATAGAAAGGAACCCCAGCCCAGCGATAACTATCTATAAAAAGCTTTCCAGCTACAAAGGTCTCCGTATTGGAAAAAACCAAGTCCTCCGACTCTTTGCGGTAACCAATGACAGGTTCGCCTTTAATTTCACCACTGCCATACTGCCCACGAACAAAATGCTCATGTACCTTACTTGGATCCATCTTCCTTAAGGCACGCAGCACTTTTATCTTTTCAGAACGAATCTCATCGGTTGTCAGCTTAATTGGCGGCTCCATTGCCAGGAGTGCAACCATTTGCAGCATATGATTTTGCATCATATCACGAATAGCACCGGAGTCATCATAATAACGCGAGCGTTCTTCCACACCCAACGTTTCACTTGAAGTAATTTGGATATTGGAAATAAAACGGTTATTCCATAGATGTTCAAAAATCCCATTTGCAAACCGAATGACTTCGATGTTTTGTACCATTTGCTTTCCAAGATAATGATCAATACGAAAAATTTCATCCTCATCGAAGGCTGCGCGAATTTCATTGTTTAATGCTTTGGCAGAAGCTAAATCATGTCCAAAAGGCTTTTCAATGATAAGCCTTGCCCAGCCAGCTGTTTCCTTTAAGCCGTGCTCCTTTAATTTATTGGCAATTTGCCCAAAGAATTCCGGGGCCATTGCAAGATAGAATAAACGATTTCCCACCGTGCCGTATTGCTCCTCCAGCGCATGAACAAGCTGCTTCATGTCTATATACGCCTGATCCTCGGTTACATCAAAGGAATGATAATGAAAGTGGTCGGTAAATTCCTCTAAATCCGCTGCATCCTCAAAAGTACGTTGGACAGATTCCGTTACATTCTTACGGAAGACTTCATTTGTCCACTTCCTTCTTGCCAAGCCCACAACAGCAAAATCCTGGCTGATTGTCCCATTATTAACGAGCCGATAAATGGAAGGGAATAACTTTCGTTTCGCTAAATCCCCAGTAGCTCCAAAAATTAAGATAAGTACTTTTGGTTTTTTATGTTTACTCATTAGGTTTCCCCTCGCTTTTATCAGATATTTAAACTTTAAACGAAATGCTGCATTTAGTAAAAGATATGTACTTGCTTATTTATTTTCTAGTAAGTATTTTATCATTAACTTGTTTGACAACCTCTGAAAACATTAAACCGAGAGCGATTCCACCAGCTAAAAAAACAACTTGTGCCGATAATTCCACTGCTGTTGTATAATCATTTTCAACAAAATGCCGCATCGCATTATATGCCATGCCACCTGGAACAAGTGGAATAATCCCTGATACATTAAAAACAATAATCGGTATTTTATATAGCTTAGAACAGCAATAACTTAGAATAGATACAAGGACTGCTGCTAAGATAATTGCCGGCACGCTATCCATAATATGCTGATTAAGATAATCATAAAGAATCCAGCCTGACATTCCAACAAATCCGCATTGGACGAGGGATTTTACCGGGGCACCAAAAAGCACGCCAAATCCGCTTGAGGCAATGAAACTTGTAACAAGCTGTGCAATAATCGTCAATGCAATTCCTCCTATACAAAGACAAAGATGAGAGCAACTCCGCCGCCAATGGCTAAGGCTGTTAAGGTTGCTTCAATTCCTTTGGAAATCCCCGAAAGTAGATGTCCCGCCATTAAGTCACGAATGGCATTCGTAATATGAAGACCAGGAACAAGTGGCATCACTGCTCCGATAACGACTTTATCCATCTCCATTCCGTAGCCATAATAAACGAGTAAATAGGCATTTATCCCAATAAAAAAAGCACCGGTAAACTCAGCCAAAAAGCGAATTTCTAATAATCGATCCATCCCGAGCATGACAGCAAATCCTATACCACCCGCAATGGAGGCAGGTAAGAAATCAATCCATTGCCCTTGAAACATAATTGTGAAGCAGCCACTTACTAACGCTGCAGCCAAAATTTGTATCCAAGGGGCATAAATCGATTTTCTATCTTCTACTCTTTTCAGACGTTGATAAGCTGCTGATATACTCAACTCTTTCGCAGCAATTTGCCGTGAGATTTCATTTACCTCATGAATTTTATGTAAATCTGTTGGACGTTTCGTAATCCGAAGAAAGTTATTCACTTCAGTCATTCCAGCGGAAAAATTAATTCCTGTTGGTGTTGCATGACTCTGTGCGTCATTCATGCCATATGACCTGGCAATACGCGTCATCGTATCCTCAACTCGATGTGTCTCTGCACCACTCATCAACATAATTTTCCCAGCAATCATACAAATTCTTTCAACAGAGGCCTTATCTGCCATAAACTCACCTGCCTAAAATGTCATCCTGTTTTGATTATATGATTAATCCGAGCCGAATGAAAGAAAGAAGCATAAAGGCTGGAGCAAAAATTCAGTAAGAGAAACGCTCTCACGAAGTAAAATCAGCGAAAATCGGAAAAAAGCATCGAGAGAAACGCTCTCACGAAGTAAAATCAGCGAAAGTCGGAAAAAAGCAACGAGAGAAGCGCTCTCACGGAGTAAAATCAGCGAAAGTCGAAAAAAAACAACGAGAGAAGCGCTGTCACGAAGAAAAATCAGTGAAAGTCGAAAAAAAACAACGAGAGAAGAGCTGTCACGAAGAAAAATCAGTGAAAGTCGGAAAAAAGCATCGAGAGAAGCGCTGTCACAAAGAAAAATCAGCGAAAGTCGGAAAAAAGCATCGAGAGAAGCGCTGTCACGAAGAAAAATCAGTGAAAGTGGAAAAAAAAGCATCGAGAGAAGCGCTGTCACGAAGAAAAATCAGCGAAAGTCGGAAAAAAACATCGAGAGAAACGCTCTCACAATAAAAATAGTGAAAATCCAAAAAATACTACGTGAGAAGTTCCCTTCGGTGATTAACGAGATTGTGAACGACGTGGATTCGAGAAAAAGCCACGCATGAATCGGGGTTAGCCGGGCGTCATTGCTCGATTGTCGCTCACACATGGTGGTCATGCGCGGGGATTCCACTTTCATGCGCGGGTATAGGCATTGCCGCGCGCAAATTCGAAGTTGATGCGTGGGCTAGCAGGTTGCGACGCGGGTCGGGATGCTTTTATCCACAACAGGGTCTGGATCCAACTAATGTTTTTTATTTTAATGAGGAAAATATAGATAAAGTGGTATTTGAAGGGTTTAAAGATGAAGAAGAAGAACGTTTTCAAGAAATTTATGAGAATTGGATAAAGGAGAATAAATCAGCGCTTAAAAAGGGGAAAATATCAAGTCCTTTGAAATAAAACAAATAATTATCATACAAAAGAAGCATGTGGAAATATATGCTTTCTTTTGTTTAATAAAAATGATTTTTGATAATCTTTATCGTCAATAAAATTCAAGAAATGGAGCAGTAAAAAGGTAATCAAAACTTGAAACATTCCAATATATGAATGATGCAGCTAGGAAATCATTTTCCGGAAACAGGAAAATGATTTCAAACACTAAAAAATGTTTGGACCCCTATTTTACGCACCCCAATAGTACTATTTAACGACATTATTCTACACTTCAAGGATAGTATCGGATGATTTTAGTTGCTATCATGTGGCTTCATTCGTTATAATTTAGTCGACCATCTATATAACATTATTTATCTTTGAACTGTAGGAGAATATTATGTTTAACTTTGTCGATTTATCAATCGCATTTTTGATCGCATTAGTTTCATCTTTTGCATTAACCTATCCAGTAAAACGCTTTACTGTTTGGATAGGGGCAGCTGATTTTCCGAATTACCGAAAAATACATAAAAAGGTCACTCCCACAATGGGTGGACTTGCTATTTTTCTTGGTGCCCTGTTAGGGGGCTTATATTTATTTCCGCGTCACGAACATATGCCAGAGATTTTTTTAGGTGCTTTAGTCATTTTAGTTACTGGTGCCTTGGATGACCGCTTTGATATTAAGCCTGTTGTCAAATTAACTGGACAACTTATCGCTGCGTCATTTTTAGTTTCATCCGGTCTGATTATTGAACGAATCACCATTCCATTTATTGGCATGATTGATCTTGGTTTTTTTAGTGTACTGATTACCGTGCTTTGGGTTGTTGGAGTGACCAATGCCATTAATCTAATTGATGGATTGGATGGCCTTGCCACCGGGATTACAACGATTGCTTTAATCAGTATTTTTATCATGGCAATTATTGATGGACAAGTTATTGCTGCATATTTAAGTATTGTTCTGATTGGATCCAACCTGGGTTTTCTTTATCATAATTTCTATCCCGCGAAGATTTATATGGGAGACACAGGTTCGAACTTTCTCGGGTATATGGTTGCAGCCATTTCTATGCTTGGTTTATTTAAAAATGTCGCATTCTTTAGCTTCGTTGTTCCAATTATCGTGCTTGCGATTCCCATTTTTGACACAATCGTTGCGATTGTCAGAAGAGCATATAATAAAGAAAGTATTATGGCAGCAGATAATAAACATATCCATTATCAACTGGTTAATGCAGGTTACAGTCATCGAAAAACAGTCCTGATTATGTACGTTTTTGGAGCAGTGTTCGGTGGGCTGGCCATTCTTTTTTCTACGGTAAGCACAAAATTTTCCATTATCGTTACGATATTCGTTCTCTTCTTTCTGCATATCTTCTCTGAACTCGCAGGAATCGTTCTCGGCGGGAAACGCCCCGTCATTGACAGACTTCGCAAAGTCAAATGGAAATTCCATAGAAAGCGGGAGAGTGGGACTGGGACAAAAACCCAATAAATAAAAAGTTAGGCGTTGGTGCCACACGGAAAAAGTGTAAGCACCACGCCTTTTTTGAAAGGTAAGTATAAAATCTTCCCTCTACTCTGGTGTTCATACTGTGGTATTTTAATGTATAGATCTTCGCACTGCATCTTATACCTTATGCAACATTCGAATTTTATCTCCATTACATTGACAATCTCTACTAATTACAACGAGATGTAATTATATTAAAAACGAGTATTTATACCTAATCATGCACTGTTATAAAGGATAGTTTAGGAAGTAATTCACTTAAATCATCTCAATAAATAACGTAGAATTGACTTATTATTGCATATAATTTAAAAGGTTTTTATACTAGGGTGAAGATAATGAAAGCAAGTTCATTTGACCAGCGAATTTATCACCTGCAAATTTCAGTTCAGACGCTGCATACACAAATAGGACAAAAGGAAGCGGATTTAAGGCGGTTAAAAACGGCAAGAAATAAATTAGTGGATGACCAGGAAGAATGACATCGGAGCGAGCAAATTTTTCAAAAACCTGTATTGCCTGCGGATCCCTGGAGAGGGGAATTGGCTCAAAACTTTCAATCCTTTCGGCAAGGGGATTTAAAAGGACCAAATGGAATAGTTATAAGGAGTACAAAAGGAATAGATAATCCTAGACAGTTATTAGCAAGGGATATTAGAGAACTTAGAAGGGTCTATTACGACATACCAAATTCTACTTTAAAAGAACTTATTAAATTAAACAAAAAAATGTATCCAGAAATGAGGAAATAAATATGAGTGAAGTTTTTGTTAAATCATTTTATGAGTCTATCGTGAAGGAAAACCTTCAACTATATAAAGATATGTATGAAACAACAACGGTTACTTCTAAAACAGATGATTATTGGAGTAAAACTATTGGCTTTTATGTTAGTTTGACAGATGAAAATAAAGAAATATTAATGGAAATAATTGAACAAACTATAGTTGATACTATTTCAAACATGCTAGGAGTAATTGATGGAAATTCGACTCTGAAAGATTATTCATCAGAACCTAAATTACTACTCGATTCTATTGATTCGGGAGGAGAGTTACAGGATTTATTTTTAGAATTTATAGAGGAAAGAGATCGCAACAACTAATTGTTTCTTTATAGGACAATAATAAAAGATAAGGAGAGGTCTCGAAATGTTTATGGAATAGCTTCTTTAATTTTAAAAAGAGCAGCTGACTTCATGCAAGTAAATGGGGTGAAGTACATGGATGTTAAATTAGAGTTAGAGAGAGTTTATACAAATAGGTTTTTACAATCTCGAAAAGAAATATCTGAATTTGAGGGATCTTTAAGCGACCTCATTGGTTTAAGTAATCCTTCAATTATTACTGAATTATGTATGGCGTTTGACGATGATACGGAACAATATGAGGAAGTATATCAATATATTAGGTGGAGTTGGTTATTATGAAACTGATTTAACTAAAATAAATTAGGATATATGTTCACCTATGGTGGCATGTGTCCTATTTTTTTAACATTAAATTAATTGTATAGGAGGCGTTGTTATTCCGCATTTGACTGTTTGAGATGATTAATATAATAATAAGTTCAATGATAGTATCCAATAGAGACCATCTTGTTACAAATGATTTTTATTGGATACTATTTTGGTTTTATTGACAATAATTCCTTTGAAATCTTGCTTTCTCATCAACGAAATATATTAAAATTTTAGAATTCCCTTATAATGTGGTTAAGGAGGCGTAGAAAGAGGTTATGGCTATGGATAACTACCCAATTCAAAGTATCCCTTCTGAATATTGGAATGCGATTTCAGAATGTGACAGTAGGTTCGATAAACAATTTTACTACGGGGTTAAAACAACCAGAATTTTTTGTAGGCCATCATGCAAATCTAGAGTACCAAATAAAGGTAATGTACTTGTATTCGAAAGTGCACAAAACTTTTTAAAACTTGGATTCAGACCTTGTAAAAGGTGCAAACCTGATAATATTTTATTACCGAATGAACAATGGATTGAACTTATATGTGAATGGATAGAAAGAAATTACCAAGAAGAAATTTCTTTAAATATACTGGCGGATACATTTCATTCAAGTCCATTTCACTTACAAAGAACTTTTAATAAAGTAAAAGGGGAAAGTCCCCTTAATTATTTACAACATATCAGATTAACTAATGCTGCCAAAAAATTAAAGGAAACAGAAGACTCAATAAAATATATATCTTCTTCTGTTGGTTTTACCAATAGTTCTTACTTTAGTACAGTTTTCAAGAAATATTACAATATATCACCTAATAATTATCGGAAAAATTTAAAATATGGTAATACAGGTAAAGGGAGCGAATAATTATGATGGATAGAAAATATGTTTTACTTTTGGGTGCTGATCAATATCTAAGAGAAAGAGCTTTACCAGGGGTAAGAGAATTAACCCAATACCCTATTTGGACCACTTCAATAGAAGAGAAATATAAGAAAAATAGATATTTTGATTATAACTTGGAAGCCGATCCACAAGATGAAACGAGTTTATTTCAAGCGATTAAAAAGCAAAAAGCAAAAGGATGGTCACCTGAAGTAATTATTCCTTTAAACGATTGGACACTTAAAATAGCGCATAATCTGAACCGAAGATTAGGGCTTACTAGCATGCCAGGAGAAGTAATTGAATTATCTAGAAATAAAAATTTAATGAAAAATGCTTTCTTAAAAAAGGAACTCCCGACGGCAACGTTCAGATTAATAAATAACGAAAGAGAGCTACTCCTAGCATCTGAAGAGATAGGATATCCAGCAATAATTAAGCCATACGATTTTGGAGGCAGTGGTGGTGTATATCTTGCTAGAAATAATTCAGAAGCAATTGAGTCTTTTAAGAAGTCAAAGGAAGTAGTGAATGAATATGCCGATGACTTTGGAATAGATGGTAGTAGTTTTATATTTGAGAAGTATATTAAAAGTGAAGAAGAAGTCTCAATTGAAGTTGTTTGCTATGATGGAGAGTATAAAGTGATAGCTGTAACCGAAAAATATCTAACTCCAGAACCAAGATTTGCTGAAATAGGACATCTTGTACCAAGCCATAGGACAAAGGATGAAAATTTAAAAGAAATTGCTTGCAAAGCTTGCGAGTCATTAGGAATTACAATGGGGTTAGCACACGTAGAAATTAAAATAGAAAATAATAAACCATGGATTATTGAAATAGGGGCTAGACCTGGTGGAGATGGAATAATGGATCAAATAGAAAGAGTATTTGGTATAAATCCTTATAAATTACATGCTGCTCCTTATTTAAATAGGGTAATCGGAAAATAGTGTGGAAATCCATTTTAATTAATTAATGCTCATTTAAG
>DAMDKS010000074.1:0-11434 GCA_032085455.1 Oceanobacillus sp. | reverse complement strand
CAAATACCACGGGTAAATCTGAGGAATCTGAGGGTTCAAAAGAGCCAAACAATAGAATTCCTGCAAAAAAAGATTTTAGGCTTTCAAAAGGGCGCGGAATATGGGTTAAAGTGTCAAATGGTGTCCTTTTTCATATTTATTTTTTCTTAAAATATCCTTTTTACTTTTCGATTTGTGTTTTTTGAAGTTTCAAACCTATTTTTGACTCAACATCTTCATTATAATCTTTAGCTAGATTATAATTAATTTTTACCGTACCCATAGCAGCCTTCTGCCCATCACTTAACTTATTGGCAAATTGTAAAGTTGACTTAGTGTAGAGCATTCTTTTTTAGAAAGATCATAAGAAATTAAGCGAGTCAAAATCAAATTTGACTTGCTTTTGTTTTTATTTGCTGTATTGATTGCTATGCTTTTTTGTTTCTTGCTGTTGCTTCTCTTTTTTATCCGGTTAATAAAAAGTTTCTTGAAGTGGGGGTTAAGCAATATCATCTACAATTATTAAAATCCGAAAAACATCACATACTTAGTATGCTTACTTTTTTATATTTTACACAAAATACATTATAATATATAGATTAAAACTTCTTTATATTACATACTTAGTATATAATATGAAGTAATAGATAGAAGGAAGTAAAACATGATTAATGTTAAGGGTTTAAAAAAGGAATTCAAACAAGGGCAGGAAATAACTAAAGTATTAAAAGGTGTTGATTTGCATGTTGAAGAAGGAGAATTTGTCGCTATTATGGGGCCAAGTGGTTCTGGAAAGAGTACATTACTTCAACTTTTAAGTGGTCTTGATATACCTACAGAAGGGGAAATTTCAATAAATCGGAGCAATTTAAGTGGTATGACGGAAAAAGAAAGAACAATCTTCCGCAGAAAATATATTGGCTTTATATTTCAAAATTACCAGTTGCTTCCTACATTAACTGTAGAAGAAAATATTGCCTTCCCACTTCATGCAGATGGCAGTTTAACAAAAGAAAAGAACCAAATCATTTATGAATTACTTGATTCTGTCGGATTGAAAGGACTTCGTCAAAAGCGCGCTAATTTGCTTAGTGGTGGTCAACAGCAACGAGTAGCCATCGCTAGGGCACTAGTCAACAGACCTTCTGTTTTGTTAGCGGACGAACCAACAGGAAATTTAGATAGAAATAAGGCAGAAGAAATTCTAGGATTGATCTCAAGATTTAA
This sequence comes from Oceanobacillus sp., assembly GCA_032085455.1. Classification (GTDB taxonomy): domain Bacteria; phylum Bacillota; class Bacilli; order Bacillales; family Amphibacillaceae; genus Oceanobacillus. The sequence continues at coordinate 10,228 of DAMDKS010000074.1, read as the reverse complement.
TCGAGAAAATAATCAAACAATCATCATGGTTACACATGATATTTTCGCAGCTGGGTTTGCAGATCGAATTATTCTTTTTAGAGATGGGGTTATTAATCAAATAATTTCCAGAAAGGATGAAGATTATGCTAAGTATTTGGCGAATTTCATGGCGTAATATTACACAAAATAAAAAACGTTTTCTCATTTCCATGCTTGGGATTATCTTAGGCATAGCATTTGTTACTTCTATGCTTATTGCAGATCGAACAACAAAAGATGTATTTAATTATTATGAACAAATGTATGTAGCGAATGCGGATTATTGGATTTTGGGCGATGAACAAACCTATTCTGAAGCTGCTGTTTCTTCCGTTTTTAATAGTCCGGCAGTAACCGATACATTGCTTGCTCTTGATAAACAAGCTTTCTTTGAGCTTCCGGGCAATCAATCTTTAAGTCAAAGATCTGTACGAATAACAGGTGTAAATGACCAAAATAGTTCCTTATTGCAACTGCCTGTTATTGAAGGAGCATTAGATAATGAAGGATTGGTTATATCAGAGGAGGTTGCAGACCTGTTAAATAAAAAGATTGGGGACACAATAGCGTTTACTGGTTTAGGAGAAGCTAAAGTTTCAGCTATTGTGGAATATACCCAGCTGCTTGCAAGTCCAAGTGACTGGGAGGGGGCAGAACAAAAAAGCTTTCGGGTGATGGCCCCGATTGATATGTTAAGAGAATGGACTGGTATGGAAAACGAGCTTTCATATTTAAGATTCCAAACAAATGAAGAAGGAGCAGATTTCTTTCAAACTTTCCAAGAAGAAGTGAATGATTCGAATATCTATATACAGCCAGTTGTTGCAGACGATTTACAAAGTAACGACATCGGCGGCGTTTATTCATTCTTTTACTTAATTGCAGCGTTATCCATGTTTATTAGTGGGTTTATTGTTTTTAACATGATTTATACAAGCGTTATGGAGAGGAAAAAAGAATTTGCCATCATGAAGAGCTTTGGCTATCTTCAAAGTTCTGTTTCTAAACTTATTTTTGTTGAGGTCATCATATTAGCGTTCATAAGTACTGTTATTGGAGTGCCTTTAGGCATATGGCTCGGAGATATGTTCATGCAAACTTTGCTGGGTGTATTCGAATTTGATATGGTTTACGCATTAAATTGGAAAATACCAACAATCATAGCAATAATTATTGGTATTTTATTTCCGATTCTATTTTCTTTATTTCCTATCTACAATGCAGGGAAAACCTCTGTGTTATTAACATTAAAAATGGAAAATCAAACGAATGAATCAAAAAGACAATACCTGTTCAGGTCTGTCGTGGGAGCTTGCTTGCTGGCATTTGTTATAATTGATCATCCTGTCTCATATATAGCTGTTTTTACAGGTGTAATTCTGTTGTTTCCTTTTCTGTTATTGGGGATGAATCAAATATTTAAACCTATTTTGAAGATGTTACTTGGCTACCCCGGCAGTCTGGCAGCTAAAGGTCTTACGCAACAATTAAATCGAAATGCCAACACTGCGGCTGTGCTTGCGATAGGGATAGCAGTGATATTATTATTAAGTGCTGTTATCGAATCCGCTCCTGAAGGTTATGAAAATGAAATCAGGAATACATATGGGGGCGATTTAAGAATTTCTTCAGAAGCTCCTTGGTCAAATGAGGACAAAGCAATATTGCAATCTTATGATGCTGTTGCCACTGCTGAACCTTTAATCGAGGCAACACCAATTACATGGGAAACAATCGATAGAGAGAAAAGACAATTTTCCATTTATGCTGTAGACAGAGAAGGACCCTCCTTATTTGAGAGTTCTAATAAAGAAAAGTTATATAACGGGCTGACAAAGGGACCATCCATTCTCCTTGGGGAAAGAGCATTTGACGAGTGGGGCGGGAATGTGGGAGATTATATTTTTATGAATACACCCACTGGCAAACAACAACTTCAAGTCCTTGACGTTGTAAAAACATCGAATTATTCGGGATATGTCGCCTTTATGGATGAAACTTACCTGACGAATGAATTTGGCTGGGCGAATAGTTTTGACATGCTGCTGACTTTAAATGAAGGATACACAGGAGAACAAGTGAGAGAACAATTATGGCTGGATTTTAGTAACCAACTGTCAAAAGCTGAAACTGTCGAAGATGAAATCGACTCAACAACTTTAGCACTTTCCGGTATGAATGAGTTAATTCTTACAATGCTTATCTTGATCATTGGATTAGCTAGTATTGGCACGTCGAATACATTATTAATGAATACTTTGGAACGCAAGAGCGAGATAGGCACAATGCGGGCACTCGGGTTTACTAAACAGCAAGTTAGAAAAACGATAATTGGAGAAGATCTACTCATCGGTTTGTCAGGAGTTATTGGGGGGATTATTTCTGGTATACTGCTACTATATGCCGCTAGCCAATCTGAACTTTTCCAAGGATTTATTTCTTTTCAAATACCTTTGGGCAATATTGTACTGGCATTAATTGCTGGCATTTTCTTAAGTATACTAGCATCATGGATTTCTAGTGCGAATGCTAGTAAAATTAATATAACAGTATCACTTAAAGAAGGTTGAGCAATTATGTCAGTTAAATATGGAATATTAGCATTGTTGTATTTCCAAAAAAATCATGGGTATGATTTAAAAATAGAGATAGAATCTCTTCTTGGAATTAAAGGAAAGATTAATCCTGGTCAAATTTATACAACTCTTGATCGTCTAATCCGTGATGGACTGGTCTCTTCAGTGGGAATGGATGACCAGGAAAGAAAGCTTTATGATATAACGGAAACTGGTATTAAAGAGTTGGAAAGCTGGTTGCTGGAACCCGTACTCTATCAATCGGGCAAGGATGACTTCCATTTTAAATGGAGCTGCGCTCGAAAGATTGGTTTTGAATATGAGGAGAAAATGCTTGATCAGCAAAAGACAATAATCATGAGAGAAGTGATGGAGTTTACTAAATTAAAAACGGAGCATCTTCTCCAAGGTGATGATAATAAATATTTATTAATAACAGGGAAACTCTTGCATCTAGAAGCAGAGTTAAATTGGATTCACCAAGTTGAAAATCGAAATAACTCATGACTTTGTACAATTTTTTCTGTTTGCAATTCAAGCTTATAAGCCAGATTTTTATAGAGTCGGTTCAGTCTGTGTGCCTTTAGAACTGTCGAAGGTTTTCGTGGATAAATGAAGTCCAGACTACTTATTTGCATTTGGAACATAAATGATTAAGCTTTCCTCGTTGATGAATCAGCAAGAGTAAGGAAGAAAACACCTCAAAAGCAGGAAGAAATATAGGGGATTTAAGTAATGATGATAAATGAGCGATGAAAGGAAGCAGCGATACAACATACCTGACAGGAGCGGAGCAATTTGGACTAGCTCTGCTCCTTTGGATTGTTCACATCTTTTTTGGACGGTACCTATTACATTACTAAAGGTTGGGATCCTTTTCTTGTCTTTAAGACTTGTTCTTGTATATCCGCACTTTTCACATGAAGATCGCACTTAAAAATGCGTTCCATTGTTGAATAAGGAACCTGTTGCTCCCTCGATGTATGCGCAACCGTCGCTCCATAGGTTTGACGAGCAAGATAAGCAGCATAGGCTTTGGTATAATTTTTCTTTGGCTCAACAAAGCTATACTCCCAAGTGTAAGTTGCCCCACAAGCTTAAAAATATAAAGTTTTCAAGCAGTAAAGCAATTTATGGGATAGCCCGTAAGTTGCTTTTATTTGTATTGCTAGTTTATACAATTCCAGTCGCGCTATTAATGCCGGAACCCCTTGGGATTAGTGCGTTATATGTACTCTATATTGGGTATTTGGCGAGTGAAATCAATTCTGTGCTTAATCACTTTAAATTAGCAGAGGATGACAAGTCCATGGATCCATTTATTGATTTCTTTAAGAAGTTATTTGAGAAGAAAGGGAAAAAATAGTGGGTAAAATTGCAGATGTATCACATTGGCAAGGCGATATCAATTGGGGACAAGCAGTAAAGGAATTAGATTTTGCTATTTTACGGGTGCAAGATGGGACTTCAACAGTAGATCGTAAGTATAAACGTAATGCTGCAGGAGCAAATAAACATGGCGTACCGTTTGGAAACTATGCATTTACACGATTCCTATCAATCAATGACGCTAAAAAAGAAGCACTGGATTTTTACAATCGCGGTGATAAGGGTGCTAACTTTTGGTTGCTGATGTTGAGGTAAAGACAATGAAGGATATGCGAGCAGGTGCCCAAGCGTTCATTGATGAGTTAAAAAGATTAGGTGCTGAAAAGGTTGGTCTGTATGTTGGCCATCATGTGTATACGCAATTTAACGCTGGTAAAATTAATGCAGACTTTGTATGGATCCCACGCTATGGTTTAAATAAGCCAGCATATCCATGTGATCTATGGCAGTATACCGAAACAGGGCGGTTGGCAGGGGTTAGTGGAAATGTTGATTTAAATAGATTAAATGATAGCAAGTCATTGTCTTATTTCACTGGTGGAAAAACTTCAACTAAGGATACTATTAAGCACCCTGTTAGCAAGCCAAGTAACGCTAATAGCTACACTGTTAAATCAGGAGATACGCTTTCTGGTATTGCTCAAAAACATGGCACATCAGCTAAAAAACTTGCTGAACTAAATGGCGTTCAGGATCCAAACAAAATTACTGTTGGTCAAAAGCTTAAAATAAAAGGCAGTACAACAAGCACCATTAAAACGACTAGCTCAGCTGGTATCTATACGGTTAAATCTGGTGATACTTTAAGTGGCATTGCTAACAAAAATGGTACAACCACCAAGGCTTTACAAGATTTAAACAACATCAAGAATGCTAACTTGATAAAGATCGGTCAAAAAATCAAGTTGCCTGGTAGTACTGCATCTACTAAAAAATATTACACTGTCAAAAGCGGTGATACTGTATCTCAAATTGCGGCTAACAATAAAATGACAACAGCTAAGATTAAGTCTTTAAACGGGCTTAAAAACGTTAATAAGATACAGGTTGGTCAAAAATTAAGAGTAAGATAATACGTTATCGTAATATAGCATTGATTACCTAAGAGAGCGACCTATCCATTTATGGACAGGTCGCTTTTTTGATGGGTTAGAACCGTGTTAATAATATAGGGCTACCTAAGCAAATGAGTCGGATGGATTTGTTTTGCCCGCTCTAATCCAGAAACAAAATAGATAAGTTTACTCACACTCATCATCTGTTTATTAAAAGGTAGTTTTTTTTATTTCACATTTTAGTTCTTTCAATAGTCGTTTTGCTTCAATTAAATTATGAGATCTAGTATCCTCATCTCTAAATTCAATATATTTTTCACCAGCAATCACAACTGCGTTTAAAAAACCTATTTCATCGTAGCTTACTCCTGTTTCTTTAGAAACAGGAAGATCTGATCTTAAATCAAATAAGGCGTTATTTCTAAATACCTTAAATAAAATCAAATCATTTGGGGAAGATTTAATCTTATTTATGGACCATTCCAATCCATTTGTGAACATTTGAGTCTCGCCGTATTTTCCATCTTCTATATACTCGCGAACCATGGTTAATAAAGCAGTCCACATTAAATCAAGATCGTCCCAATCAATAAAGGTGGATACATCTATCCCATTTATTTGAATGCAAATGACTCCGTTTAAACCAATACCTTTATTTCTTGTTAACATACGGTTCAATACTTCCTTAGAACTGTTTTCGTCTATATTCACAAAAAAAATTTCTGGGTTAAACAATTCTTCAAAATAAGTATCTAGGTTCTTTATTCCGAGATATGTTTGAATATTAATCACTTAAACCACCACCTTATCGAACAGGATAAAATGTATTGACTCTGTAATTACTAACTACTAGTCTATACTTTTGACCGTTTATTTTGACATTGATTGTACCATAACCGTTCTTTATTTTAGACTTATTTTTATTCAAAACCTGAATAATTTGAGCTCTAATCTTACCACTTGAAATATTTGGGTTAAATAAAGTTTTGTTAGCAGCACCTGTCCAATATTTAGGGTGATGCCTTTGTAAAATATGATTCATACTACTTCGTTGTATTACTACAGTCTTGTTTTTACCAAGATTGACTTTTGCTGATTTAAACTTCTTTGTGTGACTAACGGCTTTACTTTTAGGTTGCTTTTTAAAAATCTTGGAACCATATTTGACTACATGTTTTCCGCCGGACACGATAACTCTGGCAATTAGACCCCAAACGAAAGGTTGAATTTCTGACTCCTCGAACATTGGATTATCTTCATTAATGATAACGAAATCATAGTCTGTTTCGTATTCTTCTCCCTCTGCTAGGTCTATGTATTCATATTCCTGTTCTTCGAGATCTTCGTTTTCAAATTCGATAAATTCATCATTATCATATTCTACATCAGTTTCTTCCCATTCTACTTTGCTCCAATCAAATTCCTCTCCATTTATAGCGTCATCGATTAGTTGTGCATCGTCATTATCCATTTCTTTAGCCAATACTAAATTGCTACCGACTGAACTAAAAAATAATAAAAATGCGAGAAAGCTACTTACAAAAATAGTTGTTTTTTTCATAAAACACCTCCTGCTATTTTAGTGTCAAATTTATATTAGTATATAATGGTTATATAATCAACATTTGGTTTTATGTAAAATGTTATAAATAGCATGATGAATACATTATCCAACAAAACGCTTATTGAAGCTTATTACTGTGCAAAATTTCAAGATCTGAATGCTAATTTCATTGGCATGTTGAAAGATGAATTACATAAACGATTAATTGTTTTGGACAAGGTTTAAAATAGTTTATACTACATAAAAAGAAGCCCTTCACATTAGTGAGGGGCTTCCACCATTCAAATAGCACACAACAACAACCTCTCCAGACAATTCCTCACAAACTTATCACACTCTGCTACATTCAAATTATCCTTTGCTACAATCTCACTCATCCCAGCGTCCGTAAAATCATAACCGTGATCATCCCACATATCAGCAATCGTTCCAACCCCAACCAAATATCCTAGCATTATTTTTTCCATAATAAATCCACTCAATTAGCTATACCGCTTTTGGAGCTTCTATGCTATGATGTTTTTATCAAATAAAGGGAGTTGTATGTTATGAAAAGCAAAATCATAACATTTTTAGTAAGTGCTTCAATTGTCTTTTTTGGCTCTTCGCTATTTACTAGAGCCTTATCCTAGTCTATTATTTACCAGTTTTAAGGAACTTCTTTACTAGAAAGAATAAAACCAAAAACCGGACAAGGGAATGGGTTCGGTTGCGAGCGATGCGTGGCTCCAGACTGTAACTCATTCTTTTTTTATTAGTAGCGCTGTCATGACTCAATCAGGCCCAGCTTATTCACCGTTGCGTAGATCATAGCTATAAAGTTTTCTGGTGTACGATACCCACGAGCTTTTCTTTTGGCTGCTTGGACTAAACTATTTATACCTTCAAGTAAGCCATTTGTCATTTTTGTTTTAAACCATTTGAGAATCCCATTTTTATGCTTTTTAAAGGATTGAGCTAACTTAATCATTGGTTCAAGTTGCGAGCGAATTGCCCAGTTATACCATTCATCAAAGTACATTTCAGAAATGATGGACGAGCGGGTAAACATATTCTGTAAGGATAATTTCATACGATAAGCACGACCTGTGGCTAAATCCATGTCTTTAAATTTGGCATATTGATTCCTTTGTTTTTTTGTTAGGTTTTCCTGATTTTTAAGCCAAACATACCGTGAATATTTTAATGCTGGTTAGCTAGCCTGTTCTTGCCTTCGCACCTTGTCTAAAGCTTCGTTTACCATTTTCATGACATGGAATTTATCAAATGTAATCGAAGCTTCAGGAAAGTTTTCTTCCATACCTGAGATGAAGGAAGGGGACATATCGCTACAAAAATCTGTGATTTGAGAGCGAGGAATTCCTTTACTATCAAAGAATTGACAGAATTCCTGAAGCAGATCAGATCCTTTTCCAGTAGTCACAAAGATAACCTGTTTCGTATTCACATCAACGAATAACGTTACGTACTTATGACCCCTGGTTCTGGAGGTTTCATCCATCGCCACCCGTTTTAATTGAGATACATCAATCTTTTCTACAGCTTTATCAACATAGTATTTAAAGACACACCAAAGTCGTGTATCATGCTCGCCAACCTTACGAGCAACAGCGGAAACTGGCATTTCAACCATTAGTGACAACACATGATGTTCAAAAAGCATAGAAAGCCCGGATCCTGGACGTGCCCAATCAATCCACAAGATTCACATTTTACTCTAGGCATCCTTGCATGAAGTGTTGTCTGATATTGCCAGAAATCAAGGTGTCGCCACGTACGGTCCTGATCTTGGATATCATGGACTTTACATCCAGAAGATCCACAGTTTGGACAGACAAATTCAGCACCTCTTCTGTATTCGATATAAATGTGTAGTGTTTTTTCCTCTTTAGCTAATTCATAATGGAAAACTTACCATGGCTCAGGTATTTCTAAAGCAGATTCAAATACATCATATTTTTCTTGAAAATCTTTCATATCGTAATCAGCTCCTAGGTAATTTAATAGATTTTTACCTAGTATGGACGGCTATATCAGATTTTAAACTAAATATTAAATAGCGAATTAAAAAAATGACCATTTTGGTCATTTTTTTAGTTCGCTAGATTTGATTCATTCAATTGATCCTGCCCTTTTCGTTTTTGTTCCATTATTAAGCCTACAGTTAGAAACATACACATAATAATAGATAGAATAAAAGGTACTGCCCATGTATATCTAATTGCGGGCATGACTGACGCAAATACAAGTCCTAATACTGGTAAGGATAAGGCGTTTGCTCTTGAAACTAATTTTGCTACATCTTGAGGAGAATAATTTCTTGCCAAAACGTACCGAATCATAATTCTTAATCCACCGAAACCGAATCCTAGTAATAGTATACCGATGGAGTTAGTGATTATTGAATATCCACCTAACGACCATGTAGTCAATCCAGCTAAAATTGATGTAAAGGATAGGATCATTCTTATTCTTAAATCATTCACTTTTAGTGTTGAGAAAACTATACCGATTAATGCCATACCAATGCTAATACACGCATCTAAAATACCTACATTTAACATATTACCGTTATTAATTGTCACATAGACTGGTAACATAAAATTGATACTTCCAAGAATTGGCCATATCAATACAAGTGAAAAGAATAAATATAAATTTATTTTTTTAGCACTGCCTTCAATATTGGTAATCTTATTCTCATTGTTTGGTACCTTTTGAAGAAATGACATAACTGAAACTATGAAGAATGTTAAAGCCATAAGATAAAAAAATAATTCATAGGATAAAACATCAATAATAAGTGGTGCAGCCAACGGACCAGACATCAACGCTACTTGATTAACAGTCATGGATACTGCACTATATTTAGAAACCTCTTTCTCTGAATAATTTTTAGATAAATCTACAAACCAAGACTCCCAGGTAGTTTCCATCATAAAGAAGAATATCCATAAAAGAAAATTTATAATAATCAGTAGGGTATTTGATGTGTAAAAATTGCTTAGTAAAATACAGCTAATTACCACACCTATTAATGACACTGATGTTAGAAGCGGGCCTTGATATTTATTAAACAATTGTCTAAATAATACTGGAACAAATATAGCTGGGATAAAAGAGAAAAGAACAGCTATAGCTAAAGAAATAAAATTTCTACTATCTCAGGTAGCCAAATTCCAGTTAATTGCTAAGATAATTGCTCCGCAGAAAAATCTGTATATACCAGATAATACAATATATTTATTCATGGTTCTTAACAACTTCTTTGACAGTGAATATTTTTGATGATAAATATTCCGATATTAGTAAGGGTTTTACTGTTTTATGGTCGAAGGTTTGATTCCAAAATAATTCGATAACACCCTCTCTATCTTTCCAACACGTGGCTTCTTCCGTGCAATCGCCAATTTGTGCATGAATCCATAATGACTCAACTTCTTCTGGAAGGCTTGTTGGATGTTTAATATCAGTAATAACTCCCGGTTCTGCTTTTAGAAAAGCTATTGCTGCTGTCCCCTTTGGTTCTAGTGATGTTGGAAAAAATTCAAAAGGATTTATATTTAAAGGGTAATCGGAAAATAGTGTGGAAGGAGGGTTAAAAAGTACCCTCTTCCATAGCT
>DAMDKS010000073.1:0-11836 GCA_032085455.1 Oceanobacillus sp. | reverse complement strand
TTTGATTATAACGCTTAATGTCTCGAACACCTTCTTCGACAAAACGCTCATAACGTTCTTCCATCTCGTTTACTGCCCACTTTAAGCTTTGTGTCGCTGCTTTTACATCTGTAATGACAGGGGAAACAAGATGAGGTATCCCATTATATGGTGCCAATTCTACCATTTTCGGATCAATGAGTAAGAATTTGACATCCTTATGACTCGCTTTATATAAAATGCTAAGCAAGATCGCATTAATACAGACACTTTTTCCCGATCCAGTTGCTCCTGCAATTAATCCATGAGGCATTTTTTGAATATCCGTTATTTTTGGCTCCCCTTCAATATTTAGCCCTAAAGCTATAGTGAGTGGTGAGAAATTATTAGTGAATTGCTTCGTTTCAAGAATTTCTTGAAGTCCGACTGTTTGGGCTCGTGGATTTGGAACCTCTATTCCTACCGTGTTTTTTCCTGGTATTGGAGCTTCAATACGAATATCTTTTGCAGACATATTTAATTTAAGATCATCACTTAAATTTCTAATTTTACTTACTTTCACTCCCATTTCCGGTTGTACTTCAAACCGTGTAACGGATGGACCTTGCGTTGCTTTTACAACTTTAGCCGCAACATTGAAGTGTTTCAGTGTTTCTTCAAGCAATTGTTTCTGTTCTTCAATCCAAATATCATTCTCATGGTTCACTGGAACTGGATCATCAAGTAAATGATATGGAATTTCCTGTTTTTCATCGTTTTTTTCTATTAACGCTGACTCTTGATTCTTCACTGGCTTTTCAACTGTCTCAGAATTATTTGTTGGACTGGATTGATGTAAAAGGCGCTGTTTGTCTACCGGAGTCATCATCACATTATATGGGTTTGAATTTGTTGTCTGGCTCTTTTTTCTTCTTTGTGCTTGTGGCGTCCATTCTTTATGATGTTTCTTCTCTTTATGCCGTTCCGGAAATATCGCATTTTCCTTTTCTTCTTTGACAATTTGCTGTATCGTCTTTATTTTTTGCTTCTCCTCTTCTGCAGCTTCGATTTCCGTATGTTCCTTTTCCGCCTTTTCCTCACTTGCTTCAGTTACGATATCCGTTTTTTCTTCCGCTGGCCGACAGTCAACATTCTGCAAACTGCTGTTTTCTAAAACTTCCTCAGTAGCCTCTTCCATTGTTAATGCCACTTCAGCAGCTTGGATATCTTTTTCATCTTCTTCCTCTTCTTCTTGTTTATAAGACTTATTAAAAACCTTATTAAATGCTTCCTGTTCTAAATTTTCCTGCTTCTCTTGTTTTCGCTGATACGCAGGAATGTTTTCAATGGAATGATTGCGTTTTTGAAAGCCATAGATTGGTGAAGGCACCTCTGTTGGAGTAAAAGGTGGTCCATTCTCATTTTTATAAACCTTTCTGGGATGATTGGGTTTTGGCTCACGCTTATTTTTAGTATTTCGTTTCTTTTCCTGCTCACGCCGCAAATAAGCCGGTGTATCTTCTGCTTGTGTATTCGGCTTTTGTTCATCAGGAATCACCGGAAAACGAAAGGATTTATTTTCTGGGTATTGATATGTTATTTTAGGTTTTATTTCTTGGCGCTGATAATGAATTTCTTGTTCAGTCGTCTCCGAGGTATCGCCTTGAAGCAGATTTTTCATTTTATTTTTCATTTGCTTCCACATTTTAGTTCACTCATTTCTCTTTCTTACATCTTGCTCCTTCTATTTTAACAGTTTTCATTTTTATTTGTAGTTTTCTTGATGAAAAACAGATTTTTTATACTTTGGCGATTTTACATTTTCGGTTTAAAACAAAAAACTACCTCAATTCAGCGTAACTTTAAATTTGCTGTCTAATTATTTAACTGGAAGTCCGCAGTCCAAATACCCTTCGCTTTCCGCAGGCGGCTGTTGAGCCCCCTTCGTGCTACGCACTTCGTGGTCTCAACTAGGCCTTTCCTCCTGCAGGAGTCTCAGGGTATTTGGACTGCTCCCAAGGAATTTGTTATTTAGCACATTGAATTCTAGAAGTATGTATGCACTTATTAATATTCCAGATAGACCATAATATGGATCACACTTTCATACATTACTTGAGAAAAATATATGTTATTTTTTATCCTTGTTATTACAAAAAACGGTACACCAAACATAAGATTTAGCACGCAGCCCGTTCACACGAAGACTCCTGTGGGATGAGAGGCATAGGTGAGACGGGTGGTATGCGTAGCATACCGCTTGCTCACCAGCCGCCTACGGAAAGCGTAGTGTGTGAACGGGCTGCGGGTATCAACGTGTACTTACGCTGAATTGAAGTGATTATAAGTGTTATTCGGGATTGTGATAAAGAAAAGCACATGCTATTTTCAAAAGAAAAGCATGTACTTTTTAATTTAAAAGGTGAATTCTTCTCCAACTTGGTAATTGTCGTCAAGGACATAAATTCCTTTTTCTTGTGGTGCGTTTGGCAGACCGAGTTCTTTTTGCGAACAGATCATACCGTTCGATGGTACACCGCGCAGTTCTGTCGGTTTAATTTTCAGACCGCTTGGCATGGTAGCTCCAACTTTTGCTACAACAACCTTTTGACCAGCGGCTACATTCGGTGCACCGCAAACGATTTGTAGAATTTCATTTCCTGCGTCTACTGTACAAACACTTAATTTATCAGCATTTTCATGTTGAACTTTTTCTTTGACGTGGCCCACGACAAATTTTGGACTTAAATCAAAATCAAGGGCATCTTGTAAATTATTCTTTTCGAAGAATTTTTTAATTTCAGCAAGGAAAGTCTCTGTTAATTTTACCGCTCCTGTACCTGGGATTTCAAAATGCTGGGAGGCTTCGAAAATATTATAACCAAGCACCCCCCCATCATGATTTGTTATTTTAGTAATATCTCCAAATTTCTCATGTTTCATTTCGTAACGATTTCCATCTTCTAACGGAATAATTAGTACATCACCGATACCTTCTGGATTGTAAAATACATTCATTTCATTCGTCCTTTCTAAGTTTACTCTGGCCTGTTTTTTGCAAGAATAAAAATTGGTTCCAGCTTCCTGTCTTCATAGATAAATGGCAATGAAGTAATCGGAATTCGGCCCTCCGTAAAGTATTTCATTGCAAGCTGCGCCAAAATATCATAGCCTGTCTTATTTTGAATATCAGCGATAACCAGTACATCCTGATGTGGTGTAGCTACTGTCATATCACCTTTCATATTTGCTTTCATTTCTTCTAAAAAAACTTCATTTAAAATTCTTGTAGCATCATAGCCGTCTTGGGTCGCGATAAAATAAAAATCATTTCCTGCAACACGATCCACTTTATAATCTGTTGAAAGTGACCTGGCATTAAACATCCCTATCTCATCAATATGCTGTTTGCTCCAGCCTGCTTCAGCAAGTAAGCTTTCATCAATCAAACGATAGGATTTCCCTTCATCCAAGGCATAGAAAATTCTCGTTTCTGCCGTGTGATCCTTATAAACAAGTTTTTTTCCTGCTTTTGTTTTTCTTGGGAACGATGTTGAACGAATAACCGGAATAACATGCTTCTCCATTCCTGTAAGCTTTACTTCCTCTTTCATCATTCTTAACGCTTCATTAATATGCTCGACAACTTCCTCTATCGTTTCTTCCCCTCGAGCATCGTATTTCGCTATCAAGTTGGGTAAAGTCAGACTTAATCCTTGCTTTGTATCCTTCCATTCAATCCGCAATTTATCTTCCTTACGATTGAATCTAAAGGCATAGTCATCATTACTTAATCGTTTCTGTAAAATATCATTCATGCGACTGCTTGTCATTTTCATCGAGGTTCTTTACCTCCTTACATTCATCAGTTTTTATTTTACTTTGCAAAGCTGTTGATAAACTGTATTATTTCTTCTTTTGTTTTACGGTCCTTGCTCACAAAACGACCAGCTTCTGTTCCATTCATAAATGCGAGAAAACTCGGGATGCCAAATATATCATTCTCCTGGCAAATTTCAATAAAGTCATCACGATTTACTTCAACAAAGGTAAAATCAGCATATTTTTCCTCAATCTCAGGTAAAATCGGTTCGATTACACGACAATCAGGACACCAGCCTGCGGAAAATATAAATATAACATTTTCATTATCTCTAAGTAGATTAAATTGCTCGCTTGATTCTAGTTGTTGCATAGTATCACTCCATTTCTTATCATATCATAACCTTGATTTTATTCTGATTCAATTTTCTAGCCTCAATATCCTGCCGTTCTTTTATTTTTTTAAAAATTTGTACCCATTGCAATTTCTATAATTTCCTTTACTATTAAAATAGAACGATAAAGTGATACTACATTCCGTGAACTTCGGAGTGTAATTAAACCAAGCGGGCGTTCGTTACTGGCTGTTGGATCTCCCACTTAGAATGGACATGCCTCCTTTTTGCTTGAAGTGAGGGGTTACAGTCGGTTACACTAGAAAAATTTGGAGGTGCAGCTTTAATGGAATTAACAGTTTATTTAGCAGGTCAAATTCACGATGATTGGCGTGAACAAGTTAAAGAAAAAGCGAAGGAAAGAAATCTTCCACTTACATTTGTCGGACCACAAACAAAACATGATCTTTCCGATGATATTGGAGAGAACATTCTCGGAGAGCAGCCAAGTAAATTCTATAAGGATGATGCAGCTTCGGCAGTTAATAATCTGAGAACGCAAGTATTAATGCAAAAATCTGATGTTGTGATTGCATTATTTGGTGAAAAATATAAGCAGTGGAATACAGCGATGGATGCTTCTGCAGCAATTACAATGAATAAGCCAACAATCATTATTCGCCCTGAAGCATTAATCCACCCCTTAAAAGAACTTTCCAACAAAGCAAATATCACCGTGGAAACAATTGATCAGGCTTTGGAAGTGCTCGCTTATATTTATAAATAATAGAAGGAATGAGTGCAGGAACATTCTCCGCACTCATTTTTAATCCTATCATTTATCCCAATACTCCCATTGTCCGCGCAGCAATTTCACTACATGCGTAAACATTTCACTGCGATTAATCAAGTTATTCGTGAAAATTCCCACTGCACCTTCTTGCGTGCTTACATTTTCCTTTTTAGAGAATTCCGTCATAATGGTTCCCAGTTCTTTTCCATTCTGCAACTCTGGTATAAACTCTGGTGGTAAAACAATTCTTGCACCACTTGCAGTGTAAACATGATTTGTTGGGGTTACCAATGCTCCCCAGTTACAAAGATATAGTTCCTCATCAACAAACATAATTCCGCCTTCCAAACCTATCCCAAATCCGTTTTCATTTAATGCCGCAGCGTTATATGCACGATTCATTGCACCTCTTCTTGTTTCTTCATCTGATGAAGGCTGAGATGCAACCTCAGAAGCTACAGAAACCCCTTCAACCTT
Organism: Oceanobacillus sp.; assembly: GCA_032085455.1. GTDB lineage: Bacteria > Bacillota > Bacilli > Bacillales > Amphibacillaceae > Oceanobacillus. Next base: position 6,451 of record DAMDKS010000073.1, on the reverse strand, counting down.
ATATTCAGGAAAAACCGTTTCACAAGCTTTTATTTTCGTTGGATTTTTTGAACCAATGATTATTATCATATTAACCGTTTTCGCGAATCGTATCTACTGTACTTTGATCTGTTGCTTTTACTAATTTCACTAATAATTCCTTTGCAGCTGCATAATCATCAACATGAAGAATAGAAGATGAAGTATGAATATAACGAGAGCAAATTCCAATTACAGCACTTGGCACGCCGTTGTTAGAAAGATGGATCTTTCCTGCATCTGTTCCACCTGGAGAGATAAAATACTGATAAGGTATATTATTGCTTTCGGCTGTGTCCAGAACAAATTCCCGCATACCGCGATGGGTTACCATTGTTCGGTCAAAGATTCGTACTAAAGCACCTTTTCCTAGCTGTCCAAATGCAGATTTATCCCCTGATGCATCATTGGCTGGTGAAGCATCAAGTACATATGCAATATCAGGCTGAATCATATTGGCAGCTACCTGCGCACCTCTGAGACCTACCTCTTCTTGAACGGTTGCACCAGAATAAAGTTCGTTTGGAACGATTTCATTTTTTAATTCCTTTAACAACTCAATTGATAAACCACAGCCATAGCGATTATCCCATGCTTTCGCAAGGATTTTCTTTTCATTTGCCATTGGCTGGAATGGTGTTACCGGAACAACGGAATCTCCTGGTTTTACTCCAATTTTTTCTACATCAGCACGGTCATCTGCACCAATATCAATTAACATATTTTTTACTTCCATCGGTTTTGCCCGCTGTGTATCTGTTAGTAGATGTGGTGGAATGGAGGAAATTACTCCAATTATCGGACCATTCTTTGTCATGACTTGCACACGCTGAGCTAGCATAACCTGGTTCCACCATCCGCCCAATGTTTGAAAACGAAGCATTCCGTTATCCGTTATTTGTGTAACCATAAAGCCGACTTCATCCATATGACCGGCAACCATGACACGAGGACCTGAGCCTCTTTTTATGCCAAATACACCGCCAAGATTATCCTGAACGATATCATCTGCATATTTTTCTAATTCTTTTTTCATAAAGACACGCACTGCATGTTCATTTCCGGATGCACCTTGTAATTCAGTTAAATTTTTAAATAAATCCAATGTTTCTTTATTCACTCATATTCCTCCCATTAATATACTTATTTTTGCTGCTTCTAACCGCTGGATTTGGACTTCAACTATTCTAGTATAACGGAAATCCTATTCAGCTTTCCAGTATACTGCAGCAATCAAATTTTAAATTTATAAATAAGTAAGGTATACTGAAAATAGTATTTACTGTTAATTTCAATGATGAGGGGTGAAGGGTTGAAAAAAAGAGAACTAATTCTTGCTGTAGGTATCGGTGTTGCAGTAGGCTATCTACTTAAATCACAATTGGAAGAAAAACAAAAAATAACACCTGAGAAAGCGCTAAGCAGTGCAAAAGAAATCTTTAAACAAAATGGTCCAATTAGTGGTTCATGGATTTATATGAAGCCGGAAGAAGTAGAGAAAAATGGCTTAGTCTATAATGCATACCGCGGAGGAATTACTAGAAACGTTGATGGTGTTAACAAACAATACGAATTTTTTGTCGATGTCGAAACTGGTGGTATCGTAGACTCTGTTCAAACAGCTTAAGAAGCATGAAGCAGCTGCTCTAACTTATTAGAACAGCTGCTTTTTTTATTTACTCAACGCCTTCGGAAAGCGAGGAGTATTTGGATTGCGGACTTCCAGTGAAAAGGTTAAACAGCAAAACTAAGAGTTATCCGTGTTTCTTTTGAATAGAGGTCACGTTTTTAATTGCAGTAGTGCCAAGGCGAATTTATGTTTAAAAGCTCCAGAACTTGAGTTATTCATATTCGTAGCGGATTCTTTCCAATGCATCGATTCTCTCTCCTGTTTGGTTAAAACGAACTGCTCGGTAATATGCATCATGGTAAAATGTATACCAGGCTTGTTTTGCATAGCCAAATGCCATCCACTCTTCTTTTTCATGAACAGATGTAACAGGGTAATCATCATATGCTAAAGCCCATAGCTTATTCTGGTGAGCATTTGTCGGCATAATGTCCGCCATATGTATAAAACAATTGTCAGCATCTTCAAATACAATAATCGCATGTCCGTCGCTATGACCACCTGTATGAATCATACGCAGGCCTGGTGCAATTTCAATCTCATCTGCAAAGGTTTCAACCTGTTCCTCAATTGGCTGCCAATTCCTTTCCCAATACGTATTGATGGAACGAATATTTGGATTGCGCATCTCATTCCACTCTACAGCAGTAGTATAAATAACTGCATTAGGGAAAATCGATACATCACGGTTTCCCATGAGTTTGGAGAGCCCACTAGCATGGTCAAAATGCAGATGGGTCATGAGTACCGCATCAATCGCTTCCCCAGATAATCCCAATTGCTTCAGTGACTCTTCTACAAAGGAAAGCTCCTTTGCCCCAAAGTTACGAATTTGTTTTTCATTTAACTTATCAACACCAAGTCCGGAGTCGATTAAATAGTTTTTTCCGTCTAATTGCAATAAAATCGGATCTGTACGCAATTCAATTTGATTTTTATCATTACAGGGATATTTCTTTGACCACAAAGCCTTTGGAACCACTCCAAACATTGCACCACCGTCAAGAAAATTTACACCCCCTCTTAACCATGTAAGCTTTGCTCTGCCAACTTCTAATGACTCCATGTCACTCCTCCATTCCAAAAAATAGCTATCTTTTCTTTAATTGTATCAGCTCCGCATCTGCTGTCAAAAGTTATTATAATTATTTGTCGGTTTGTTCTTGTTCAGGAATTTTATTTTTTCTGCGATTTCGTCTAATGATAAGAAAGATTAGCAGCCCTATCATACCAAGCAATGCAATCACTGGTGCATTACCACCAATAAAAATAACCATTGCTGAAATTGCCGTGATAATAAAATTAATGCTTCTCATAAATTGCTTTTTCATTTCTTCCCATGTGTTTAAATCATCATCATTCATTCCAGATAAAGTGACGTTATTTTCACGAATATTGATTGTTACAGTTGCGAGATCCGTCTTATCCTGTAAATAATTCATTCTTCCTGTAATTGTTTCTATTTCTTCTTGCACACTTGCCAGGTTATCTGAAATAGCTAATAAGTCTTCTGTTTTCTTTGCATTAGCCATGAATTCCAATAATCTTTCTTCTACAGCTTTTTTTGATTTTAGCCGGGATTCCAGATCGATAAATTCTTCTGTAACGTCCTGTCCGGAGACATGATGATCAAGTACCTTACTGCTCCCCGTTTCTATCAGTTCAATAAAATCGTCAAAGTTCTCTTGAGGAATTCTTACGACAATTTCACCTTCCGTGTGATCATTATCCATATCCCGATACATATTTGCCTCCACTACATAGCCGCCAAGTCTAGCAGTTTCCGACTGAATATGATCATTTAGTTCAGCATAACTCTCCGTTTCTACGTCAAGATTTGCCGTATAAATGACCTTACGATTTGCGTCTCCCTCCTCAGTATCTTCCGTTTCTTCATTAGCTGTTTCGGTCTCATCGCCCGCAGCAGTCCCGCTGTCAGCACGATCCTCTGCGCTTTCCGTAAATTCCATCTCACTGCTTTCTGCAACAGCCGAATCCTGTTCTAAATCTTGCTCTGCCGTACTATTTGCATCATGATTACTGCAAGCTCCGAGAATAAGAAAAAGCATTACTAAAAATGGTATTACCTTTTTCACAATTGACCCCTCCACTTTCAATGTTTTTTACAGCACTTTCAATTTCTTTAAATAAACAGTCGTTTCTTTTTTTAAAGAGTTACATATTATTTTCAGAAAAATACGCTAGCTTATCAAAGCATAATTTGTTATGATAGGTTCTGTATATTTGCAAAACGAAGAAGTTTTCCGTTCATTGCATGTGATTTTTTTCACAAGATATACAAAAGTTAAATGAAATACAATTACCAGGGGGATTTTTATGAGGAGAAATGAGGGTATCTTTGCAATTATTATTACATTATTCGTTCTTTCAGCATTCATTATTCCATTTACATTGCTTTCAACCATTGAAAAATGGTACGGAAGCTTTCTATTCTGGACATTGCTTACGATTGTCGTTATTGGAATTAATTATTGTTTAATCAGGAATTGGGGGAAAGGGGAATGAATACTTCTTTTGTTTGGTGGGGTATTGGCATTTATATTATTGCATCTTTAACGATTGCTTTCCTGTCCCGCACTGGAAAACAAAATAATATGGTCAGTTATTTTCTAGGTGACAGAAAGCTCGGAGGTATTGTTTCAGCACTTAGCTATAGTGCTACTACATATAGCGCCTTTATGCTTGTTGGACTTGCGGGGCTAACATATACTGGCGGAGTCGGTGCTCTTGGTTTTGAGCTCATATACTTAATGGGTGTTTCACTAATTGCCTTCTTTGGTCCGCGCTTCTGGGTTGTCGGAAAAAAGTACGGCTATGTTACACCTTCACAAATGCTTGGAGACCGATATCAGAATAAAAAGGTTTCTATCGCTGTTGCGCTGACAAGCTGTCTTTTTCTTATCCCTTACAGTGCAGTTCAATTAACTGGTGTTGGTTATTTGCTTGCTGGTGTAACAAATAATGGAATTCCTTTTTCCACTGGCGTTATTATTGCTACAATTTTAGCCGTACTATTTTCTTATATTGCCGGAATTCGGTCTGTTGCATGGACAGATTCTCTGCAAGCTTTGTTCATGATTATTTCATCGACAATCGTAATCTTGGTGCTAGTAAATGGCTTAGGCGGATTTAAAGGCTTTTTTGAAACATTAGAGCAAGAACACGCTTCCTCACTAGCTGTACCTGGAAATGGCTATTTTGACTTTTTAACCTTTATAGGACTCACAATCCCTTGGTTATTTTTTAGTCTTTCCAATCCACAAGTTAGTCAGCGCTTGTTTATGCCTTCTTCCATGAAAAATTTGAAGGTAATGATTCTCGGGTTTATGATATTCGGTTTAGTGTATACGCTTGTTGCAATATTTTGGGGCTTTTCTGCCACAATTATGTTTCCGAATTTAGAAAATGTTGATCTGGCAACACCATACATTTTATCATCTGATTTGGTGCCTTCTATACTAGGAATTATTGTAATGGTGGGAATTATGGCAGCAGCGATTTCAACAATTGATTCCATTCTTTTAACTTTAGCATCCATGTTTGCAAAGGATGTTTATGGAAACATGAAAAAGCAGCCATCAGATCGCATGCAGCTGCAAATCGGTAAGATTGTTATTCCAATTATCGCGATTCTTGCCTATTTATTTGCGGAAATGGAGTTAAACATCATCGTTATACTTTCCGTAGCTTCATCTGCTGGCTTGGTTATCGTTGTTCCCGCAATCTTTGGAGCCTTCTTCTGGAAACGCGGTTCAGCTGCTGGAGTTTTAGCTAGTGTAATTGGCAGTGGTATCCTAGTAATTATTTTTGAAGCTTTTCGCATGAAACCACTTGGTCTGTCTGCTGGAATTTGGGGACTCATCCTTTCCACCACTATTTTTATTTTAGTGAGCTTAATAACTAAAGCTCCTAAAGAAAAAGCAGAGGAATTTTTAGGCTATGTAAAAATGGCATTAAATAATAAGAAGGCAAAGTAAGCTATTGGTCTCCCGTTATAAGGAGACCAATTTCACCTTTGAGTAATCGCACTGCAGCTCGCCTGTGTTAATTCTATTAAGTCATCTGGTGCCAGCTCAACTTGTTGTCCCTGTTTTCCTGCAGAAACAACGATCGTTTCCATTGTTCTTGCTTTTTCATCAATAAATGTTGGATAGCTTTTTTTCATTCCGATTGGTGAGCAGCCACCACGAATATAGCCTGTTGTTTTTTCCAATTCTTTCATGGGGAGCATTTCTACTTTTTTATTTCCACTTATTTTTGCCAATGCTTTCAAATGGAGCTCGTCTTCAGCACTAATACAAGTAACAAGTGGACCCGTTTTATCTCCAACCGTTACAAGTGTCTTATAAACCTTTTCTAAAGGCAAATTAGCATTTTGTGCAGCTGTTTCCGCATCGAGATGCTCTTCATCCCATGTATATTCATGTATAGAATATCTGATTTTTTCTTTATCCAGCATCCGATGCACATTTGTTTTCTTCTTTTTCATCACTATCACTCTCTAAAGGTTTTTCGAATATTTTATCATACCCTGCGCCATCTTGCGAATTACATTGCAAATAAAATTTTGACATATTACCTTAACATCAAAAAAGATGAGCAATCTTACTTTAATTATATTTAGGACAGGCTGTAAGCATTGGGGGACAAGGGCTACAACGTTACAATGAACTTTTTTTACCCCCTTATTGAACTTGGTTATAAAAAAAGTACAATTAAAGTTAACTACTCAAGTTTCGGAGTTAAAAAATGCACTTAACCCCTTGATTTAATTAAGCTTTG
>DAMDKS010000072.1:0-12269 GCA_032085455.1 Oceanobacillus sp. | reverse complement strand
ATGCAGAAAAAACGTCCGAGAGAGACGCTGTCACGGACAAAAATAGTGGAAATGCGGAAAAAACGTCCGAGAGAAGCTCTCTCACGTTCAAAAATAAAGAAAAGCAGAAAAATCCATCGAGAAGGGCAATTCCCCTGTCATACCACGACCACCTTCAAAAAAAGGCATTAGAAAGATGCCAAATCAACCAGACAATAAATCTGGAAAATAAGTGGCATCCTTTCGAAAATACTAGGTAATGACTTTTAAAAAAAGTCTTTTAATCGATCTTCCTGACAGTGAAATTATTGGCAAGAAGCTCCCAATTTTGTGGGAAGGGGTAGCCTAATGCCCAGTAACTGATTCCTCTTAGTCCATATTCCTTCACAAAATCGAATTTGGCCTGTGCACTGCGGGCATCCTCGAACCAGACTTCATGCCCTTGACCAGCCTCATCCGTATAGCGGAAGTGAGGGGAGGCAACTGCTTCATCATAGTGAATTTGCGACTGATGTTTTACCGCTCGTTCAACAGCCTCTTGAGGACTAAAGGTTTCAGCCTCTTGTCCTTGTATATGGGGAATTTTCCAATCCCGTGCATAAATTTGAAAGCCAAGAGAGATTTTTTCTGCTGGCATGACGGTTAAAGCATATTCTACTACCTCACGAATACGATTTATTGGAGAAATAGCTTGTGGCGGACCGAGGCGGTAACCCCATTCATATGTCATCAGAATGACAAAATCAGCAATTCTTCCATGTGCTTCGTAATCATGAGCTTCATATAAAAGCCCCGGCTGATCACTGCTCGTTTTAGGTGCCAGTGCAGTAGAAACGAAATAACCTTCAGGATGAAGGCGGTCAACGGTTAATTGCAGAAAATGATTATAACGTTCTCGATCCTCTGGCAGTACATTTTCAAAATCAATATTCAAACCTTGATAGCCCTTTTCCTGCATAATTCCCACAATATTATCCAGCAGGGTTTCCATCAATTGATTGCTTGAAAGAATTGTATGCGCGACATTCGAACCTGTTTCCGTTGAGGTGAAGTTTGTTATGGACAGCATTGGTGCGACATTGGCACTAAGGCTTGCTGCAATCATCTGTTCGTCAGGAAAAGGTTCAAGCGTGCCATCTTCCTGTATAATATAAGCAAATGGGCTGGCAATTGTAAGCAGATCTCCAACTTCCTGAATGGAAGCAGCACCTGCAGCATCTGTTTGATAGGAGTAGGCATTTACCTCAATGACAGGTTTATCTCTTGGTATATATAATATTTGTCCTACATAAAGAAGAGCGACATCCGTTAAATCATTTTCCTGCGCAAGTGCAGATACGGATACACCATATCCTGCAGCTATTGCAGACAGCGTTTCACCAGCTGCTACCTGATGTCTTTGCAGTGGGATGAAAAGTTGTACGCCAGGGCTTAGTATATCTGGATTAATCATGGGATTAGCCTGTATCAATTGATTTATAGGGATGCCATAGGCTTGCGCAATACTCCACATCATCTCTCCAGGCTGAACGATATGCATCGTTCCTTTTAATGGAATAACCAGTGCCAGACCGACAACAACCTGGTTCGGATCAGGCAGTTCATTGACAGCAATTAATTGCTGGAGATTGACTTGATATTGCTGGGCAATTTCATATAGATTCTCACCACTTTTTACAACATGAATAATCAAAACAACTTCCTCCTATTCGTTATTAACTTATTTACTATATGTTAGGCAGGAGTGGAATGTGTTTTCACCCAGAAAAGCTAACTGAAAAGTCACATCAAGCATTTACTTTTAACTGAAAAAGTTCTAAACTACTTAGGGGCACGAAGTATCTTAAAGGACGGGGGAAAATCGTGGCATTTATACAGGAATGGGTTGAGCAATTTAAATCATATAATCGCAATATTCGATTGGCAATTTTAGCGAATATCTTAACGCAAATTGGGCTGGGTGCATTTATGGTCGTTTATAATTTCTACATACGAGAGCTTGGTCTGCCACAAAATGTGAATGGAGAAATTATCGCATTAACGTCACTTGCAACAGCAATTATTCTTGTTCCAGCAGGTATTTTAAGTGACCGTGTTGGACGAAAAAAGATCATGGCGGTCGGTGTTTTTATCGGGGGAATTATTTTAACAATTCGCAGCTTGGTTGAGCTTGAATCAATGCTGCTTAGTGCAGGATTTGCGACAGGAATTTCACTTGCCTTCTTCCAGGTGTCGGTTATTCCCTGGCTTGCTGAGAACTCTGGTCCAAGGCAGCGGATTCATTTGTTCAGCTTGCATTCAGCAATTATGATGGCAGCTAATGTAGTGGGTAATTTGCTTGGCGGCGGGTTGACGGATTTCTTTTCGTTTTTCACGAGTGAATTAATTAGTATTCGTTACACATTAATTGTCGGTAGTCTTTTTTACTTTGCTGCTGTCCTGCCGATTTTGAAAATGCAGGAAAAAGTAAAGCCGAAAAGAGAAGAAAAGGCAAAACCCAACATAAAAGAATTTATCAGTAAAAATAAAACGGGCTTTAAAGTTATTGCTCTATTTGCTGTCGCCCAATTAATTATTGGAACAGGGAGCGGGCTTGTTATTCCCTATTTAAATTTATATTTTGCAGATCGTTTTGATGCATCCACTTCAGTTATTGGGCTGATTATTGCCTTAGGTCAAGCAGCAACGGCAGTGGCGATGTTTATTGGACCGCTTGTTGTAAAGCGAATGGGGGAAGTGCGCGCGGTCGTGACATTACAGCTGCTTTCACTGCCATTCCTATTACTGACGGCTTTTACAACGAATATTATGCTTGCTTCTATAGGCTTTTTATTCCGGCAAGCATTAATGAATGCTGGTAATCCCATTCAATCCTCTTTGATGATGTCAAAGGTTGATGACTCTGTTAAGGGACTTGCCAATTCGGTAAATCAGATGGTGTTTCAGCTAGGCTGGGCCTTTATGGGTCCGGTATCAACGGGAATCGTATTGCATTACGGCTCTTATTGGGGCTATGCACATGTATTTTCCATCACAGCTGGTCTATATCTTGTGGGCTCTCTTTACTTTTTCATTGTTTTTCGGTCGATTAAATCGGATGGAACATAAGGAAGTTTTCTAATGATTGATGATGTCGCTCATTAATACAGTCACAAATGAAATTGATAGATTGGAGGTTTTCAGGAGTCTAGCCAAACAGTATAAATTTTTCGTAAATGATAGATTTAAAGATAGACTTCTTGAGAGAACATGTTAAAATTTAAGTAGGGATAAAAGTGGGAAGTGAATGCCATGAAGATTTGGATGAAAAAGATAGCTGTTGCTCTTATCACCATTGTCACATTAGGAATGTACACGCCAACAGCCTTACTTGAAGTGGATGCGGATGATAATAAAGATGATTTTTCCTCAAAAGCGGATTATAATCAAGAGGCGCTAGCGAGCACGGAGCAGGCGATAGAAGATTATCATTCTGTTATTTATGAAGAAGAGACGGATTATCTTGTACAGCTGCAGGAGCAGGCAAAAGCACAAAGTCTATTAAAATTTGGTCCACGTATTACAGATCAGGTGGGCGATGAATTCTCGGCGGTGATTTTGCCGCAAATCGAAGCAGTGTTAGAAGACTTATATGTTGCTGCAGGAGATGAAGCTCCTTACTATGGAATTACAGAAAACCCAGCAAAGGGCTACGGCGAGCGAATTTTTAATGTAACGGATTTACGAACAGGCGATGACTTGGCCAGATTTCACGTGCGCCGCGACAATCGGCCGCTGGACGGGCATTACTTTAACTTTCACTACCACTTAAACAAGGACGGATTTAAAGAACATCACGACTTGGGCGAAATTTATTGGGATAAAAATACACCACCAAAATGGATGGCATGATGATAGGGAGCAGGGATCAATAATGGATTCCTGCTTTTTTTTGCTTGTTAAGAAGTAATTCTAGGAGAATAATGTTTTGTTTCTAGCTGAACAAATCCTTATTCATTCTATTTCATACTTTAGTGAATCCTCCATCTGATTCGTTCGCTCATTATAGTAAATTAAAAATTCTTCTCCTGTGTTCAAATTACGTACTTTTGCAGCGTAGTAAAAAAATGTATAATTTCCCATAGTATCATATAGAACATATAGTGATAAGGATTATCTCCTTCCACTGGGGGGAGAATAAGCGGTATCAAAAGCGTCAAACATAATTTCTTTTCCCTTCCCAAGAGAAAAAGCATTATTAAGTTTTCCGATTGAATAAAAACTACTTTTTGAAATATCCGGCTCGGTAAATCGCCATTCAGTAAAGTGTTCATGTTCGATTCGCTGAATTTCTGTATTTTTTGGAAGGTAGCCGGTAACTTACAGACCCTGGATTTCATGTAACTCCATTTCAACCTTATCTGGAGTAAATGTTGCTCTTATTGGCAATAGAACCGTTTTCTCAATCGGTCTGTTTAATTCAGGATGGAGCTTACCCTCTGAATCCCGTACAACAAATGCTCCATTGATATGGATTTCAGCGAAAAGATGTATAGGCAAGTTCCAGCTTTCCACATCATCCAGTGACAACTCAGAAGTAAAAATCATCGGATAGCCAAATAACTCAGAAACATAGACTTCCTTGAGTTTGTCGTTTGTTTCATCAATAAAAGTGGTAATCTCAGCATTCCATTTCAAACGGAAACACATTATCGTATATAGTTGAGAAATGTATTAAAAGAATATATACGTTCATCAATTATTAGCATGGAATATCCAAGTTTCGTGCAAAATTTGTACGAGGAATCATCACCGTATCTTTTCAAGATTAGTTAATCGTTTACCTATCAACCTCCCTCAACAACTCCCCAATCTTCTTATCCTGTATCATTAAATCCGCGTAGCGATCAAATGGTGTATCATCCTGATTCACAATTACTAGTTTTGCGCCATTTTCTTTAGCAAGCATCGGGAACTGATTAGCGGGGGTTACCGTTAACGAGGATCCCAGGACAATAAATAGGTCTGCTTTTTCCGTTTCCTCAAGGGCAAATGCAAAGGCATCCTGAGGCAGACTCTCACCAAAGAGTACGATAGAAGGTCTTAAGACACCACCGCATTCACAATAAAATGTCTCTTTCATATAGGCACTGCCATCATACTCACGTCCACACTTTTCACAATGCAATTTCTGCAAAGTGCCGTGTAACTCAGCAACACGTTTGCTGCCGGCCACCTGATGAAAGCCATCCACATTTTGTGTGATAATAGACTGAACCTTTCCATTTTCCTCCCACTTTGCCAAAATTTCATGCCCTATATGCGGACCATATTCCTTTACTCCAAGCACTCGTTCTCGGTAAAAGGCGATAAAATCCTCCACATTATGATTCAATGCGTCCGTACTGGCAATCTTTGCAGGATCTTTTTTACGCCACAATCCTTCCTGAGACCTAAAATCAGGCAAGCCACTTTCTGTAGACATCCCTGCACCAGTAAATACGACCGTATACTTTGCTTCATCTAGCCACTTTTCAAGCATACAATCCCTCCTGCTTCCATTATAACGATAATGACAGCAAAACTGCAGTTATTAGCATTATAATTGACTTCAGAAACTGAATATGATATTAAATAGTTGGATTAGCACTTGAGCGAAGAGAGTGCTAAAATGAAGATATCTATTCTATCATTTCATTATAATAAAGGAGAGAGAAGCATGGGGAAAACTGAATTTAAAGCAGAGTCGAAGAAATTATTAGATATGGTAATAAACTCGATTTATTCGCAGCGGGAGGTGTTCTTGAGAGAATTAATTTCGAATGCAAGTGATGCTATCGATAAAATCTATTACAGAGCACTAACAGATGATAAGCTCACCTTTGATAAGGACCATTACTATATCAGGCTTGATGCAAATAAAGATACGCGTATCTTAACAGTGACAGACACTGGAATCGGCATGACGAAGGAAGAGATGGAAGCAAATCTTGGAATTATCGCCAAGAGTGGTTCACATCAATTTAAAGAAGAGAATGAAATAAAAGATGGTTATGATATCATCGGTCAATTTGGGGTAGGCTTCTATGCTGCGTTTATGGTCGCGGATAAGGTAACAGTGATCAGCCGTTCCATCGATAGTGACGTGGCATATAAATGGGAATCAACTGGCTCAGACGGCTATATCATTGAGCCTGCTGAAAAGACAGAGGTAGGAACGGAAATTATTCTTCACATTAAGGAAAATGAAGAGGAAGAGGATTATGATGCGTTCCTGGAAGAGTATCGTTTAAAACAAATTGTGAAAAAATACTCTGATTTCATTCGCTATCCGATTAAAATGGATATTACAGAAAGCCAGTTAAAAGAGGGCACAGAAGATGAGTATGAAGATGTAATTACCGAAGAAACATTAAATACGATGGTGCCAATCTGGAAGAAAAATAAAAGTGAGTTAACAGACGAAGACTATGAGAATTTCTATAACGAGAAGCATTATGGCTTTGACAAGCCATTGAAGCATATCCATATTCATGTAGATGGAGCAGTGCGTTATGATGCGATTCTTTATATTCCAGAAAATGCACCACATAATTACTACACGAAGGAATATGAAAAAGGTCTTGAACTTTATTCCAACGGTGTATTAATTATGGAAAAGAGTCCCGACTTGCTTCCGGATTATTTCAGCTTTGTCAAAGGACTCGTGGATTCAGAGGATTTATCACTGAATATTTCACGAGAAATGCTGCAGCATGATCGCCAGCTTAAAATAATTGCAAAGAATATTAATAAGAAGATTAAACAGCAGCTGACACAAATTCTAAAAAATGACCGTGAAAGCTATGAGCGTTTCTACAACTCCTTTGGTCAGCAGTTGAAGTTTGGTGTCTATAATGACTTCGGTCAACATAAAGAGGTGCTGCAGGATCTATTATTATTCTACTCTTCAAAGGAAAAGAAATTAGTAACATTGGAAGAATATGTGGAGCGTATGCCTGAGGAACAGAAATATATTTATTATGCCCAAGGTGACTCTGTAGATCGTATCGACAAACTACCGCAAACAGAGCTTGTAAAGGATAAAGGCTATGAAATTCTTTATTTTACAGATGAGGTTGATGAGTTTGCCATTCGCATGCTCATGAGCTATAAAGAAAAAGAATTCAAATCAGTGTCTAGCGGTGATTTAGGCATTGAGCCTGACGAAAAAGAAAAAGAGGAAGAGAAGGAAGCTGCAAAAGAACATGAAGAGCTCTTCACGAAGATGAAAGAAATTTTAGCCGGCAAGGTGCAAGGTGTACGTGCATCGAAACGCCTAAAATCGCATCCAGTAGTTCTTACTGCAGATGGAGATATTTCCATTGAGATGGAGAAGATTATTAATGCCATGCCAGATGACCAGCAAATCAAAGCAGAAAAAGTGCTTGAATTAAATGTAAACCACGATATTTTCAAATCCTTAGAAAAGGCAAAAGATGAAGGCGAGGAACAGCTGGAACTGTATACCAACCTGCTTTACAATCAAGCATTATTAATTGAAGGTCTGCCAATTGAAGATCCAGTGGCATTTACGAATGATATTTGTAAGATTATGCTTTAAATAGAATCATCAATTAGAAAGAAGCGCTCACTCTTGCGGGAATTTGACCAGAAGAGGAGCGCTTTTTTAGAAAATACGTTTTATAAACATGTATTTTAGGAAATACTAAGATGAAAGCATGAAAATGTGTAATAAATAAGTAAAAAGTTAGTAATTGCTGTTCGTATGTTGACAAATGACACCATGTCATTTATTATAAAAATATAGGTTATGACACCGTGTCATTTTCTGGTGGAATGGGGGTAGAGGGATGCCTAAGGCAACATTTTTTAATCTGCCAGAGAAAAAGCGAGCTTCCTTAATCCAGGCTTGTGAAAAGGAATTTTCCAGAGTGCCAGTGTTCGAAGCATCAATCGCAAATATAGTTAAATCTGCAGGTATATCACGAGGCAGCTTTTATCAATACTTTGAAGATAAAGAGGATGCTTATTATTATATTTTACACGATCAGGCAATAAGGCGGAATCAAGCATTTAAAAACCATCTGCAATCACATGAGGGAGATCTTTTTGAAGCAATTACAGCTTTTTATTATGAATTATTAATCGAGCTGCCAGATGATAGGGAATATGATTTTTTCCGTAATGCGCTGTTAAATGTAACGCATCAGATTGAGACAATCTTTAACGAGATTATTGAGGGACATGTAAAACAAAATGGATTATATGGCCTTACTGATTTAATCAATACAGACATTTTGAATATTGAAACGGATGAGGAATTGCATCATGTCATTCAAATTATCTCATCTATTGCTTTTCGCAACTTTGTAGAGAAGTTTACGAAGGAATTGAGTGATGAAGAAGCAATTAAGAACTTTAAGGTAGAAATGAAGTTATTAAAAAAAGGCTTAGCTAAATAAAAGAACAACTAAGAAAATGAAGCGGAAACCAATGTCAAAAAAATATGGAATGGGGTATGATATATGACAGTGACAATTTATGGTGCTGCATGTTCGTCGACAAGAAAAGCAAAGCAATGGTTTAATAAGCAAAATATTCATTATGTAGAAAGAAATATTTTAAAAAATCCGTTGACAGTAGGTGAATTACAAGGAATTCTTCGCATGACTGTAGACGGTACGGATGAAATCATTTCAACGCGGTCAAAGATTTATAAAGATCTTGACCTTGATATCGAAGCACTTCCGCTTCAAGAGTTATTAGAGTTAATTCATAAACATCCGCGTCTATTACGCAGTCCAATCATGGTGGATGAAAAACGTCTTCAGGTTGGATATCATGAGGATGATATTCGGCAGTTTCTGCCAAGGAAGACACGGGAGCATCAGTGGCTGCAGTGGAGGCTGAATCATTTACAGCTTGCAGAAGGGTAAATTTGCATGGGGAAGCTACTAGCAAAACAAGCCTATTATAAAATCATTCGGGAAGTTGACAGTATTTCACAAATGGATACAGAACAGGAACGTATCATGTACCTGTATGAAGATAGAGTTACTACTAAATTTCGGGAGTTTCATATTGATCATGTGATTGATTTATCCTACCGCTTTATTGGCGTAAAAGGTGGGATACTCTATCTGCATACGAATAAAGGTGTTTTTTCCTATCCTGTAAAATCTTCTCCAGAGAAATTTGTCAAAGTTTTTAAAGACTTCAAAGGGATCATTTAAAAACCGGCTCAGAACAGTTTTTATGTCTGAAGCCGGTTTTTTGTTTAGGATAGAGAACTGCCTGCTTTATTTTTTTCTCCTTGCACCTCAATACTTCTTATTAAAAAGTCTCCTCTATACATAAGATTAATTAAAATGATAAAATGAAGATATAGATGTGAATAAGGGAGCTAACATAATGAAAGAAACAAGTTTCCGGGATACGTGGGCAGAAATTTCCTTAGATGCGATTCAAAAGAATGTAAAAGCGTTTAAACAGCATATAAACAAAAACAGTAAGATGATGGCGGTTGTAAAGGCAGATGGCTATGGACATGGGGCAATAGAGGTTGCCAAGACGGCTATTGCCGCTGGTGCTGATTATTTGGGAGTCGCCCTGCTTGACGAAGCGCTCGAACTGCGGGCAGCAGGAATTACCATACCTATTCTAGTCTTAGGTCATACCAAGCCAACAGTGGTGAAAGACGCAATTCAAAATAATATCACACTAACGGTATACAGCCAAGCTGCAATTACTGCGATTCAAGAGACAGCAGAAAAGCTGCAAAAAACTGCTAAAATCCACCTCAAAATTGATACGGGGATGGGGAGAATTGGTATTTCGACAAAAGAAAAGGCGTTGCAGCTGTTAAATAACATGCACTCGAGTGCCGTTGAAATAGAAGGTGCTTTTACGCATTTCGCGGTTGCTGATGACGTAGACGCAGCATATACCAAAAAACAATTTGCACATTTTCTTGAGGTTACCGCTTATTTAGAAGCGAATGGTTTTCCTGTCCCTCTAAAACATTGCTGTAATAGTGCGGCAACCATTGCATATCCTGAAATGCATTTAGATATGTGTCGTGTCGGCATTAGTATATATGGGCTTTATCCAGCAAGTCATATGCGGGAGAAAATTAATTTATCACAGGCAATGGCCTTTAAGACGAAGCCAGTAATGGTGAAGCCAGTAGATAAAGGACAGCCAATCAGCTATGGCTGCACCTTCAAACCAGAACATAAAGCAGTGATTGCAACCCTGCCGGTGGGCTATGCGGATGGGCTTTCCAGACAGCTTTCCAACCGTGGCGAAGTGACTGTTCATGGTGAACGTGCGCCAATTGTTGGCAGAGTCTGCATGGACCAAACGATGATCGACGTCACCCAAATGAGGCAGGTTACGGTAGCAGATGAAGTTACCATTTTCGGAGAGCCAAGCGAAGGCTATATTTCGCTTGATGAAGTTGCTGAATTACTGCAGACTATACATTATGAAATTGTGTGTCTTATTGGGAAGCGCGTGCCAAGAGTGTATAGATGATGTGAGTGCATTATTTCAGATTGGGAGGTGCGGCGGCCGCGCGGATTCGACAGAACTCCGCGCATGAAATGGAAATTGCCGTGCATGAAAGTGAGTTAGCCGCGCGAATGTGGTGCTGATGCGTGGGGACGAACGTTTGAGAAATGGTTTCAAATAAAGACAAGCGCCAATTCAATTAAGATTTGGCGCTTACATATGTTTTTGGACAGGACCCAGCCCTGTTGTCCCATTCTTAAGCTACTTTTCTGCCATAGAGCTTTATATACTCTGGAATATACATAATAAATGAAAGAGCTAAAAAGATTCCTGTAACAATCATTAACAGGGATACAAAACTTGTATCAAGCGCAGGGAAGGTAATTAGTATCCCCATTGCTACGTAAAATACAGCAGTAGACAGCTTTCCAAACCACTTCGCGCCATCCAGCTTTTTGCCGCGCTTTAATAAAATAAGCCCATTGATCCCCATAAATAGCTCTTTCACAACAAATAGTGCAACGATAATCCACATATATGAATAGCGAAACATGAGGCAGGCAACAACGGCAGCCTGTGTTAATTTATCTGCAACCGGATCGACAATTTTCCCAAGCTCTGTAATTTGGTTAAACTTACGGGCAATCATGCCATCAAATAAATCGGTGATACCAGATAATAAAATAATAAGACCAACGACATAATAATCCTCTGTCTCTGTAGCGGTAAGAAACAGATAAACAAATACAGGAATGAGCAGAAGCCTGATATAAGATAAAATGTTTGGAATTGAAAAGATTTCTTTCATATGTAGTTGCAAAATAAACTCCCCCTAAAACAATACATATATCTAAGAATACCATGACTTCAGTGGAAAATCCTTTATGATGATTGACTGAACAAGCTACCAGACAATTCGGTGATTGCCTTTGACAAGGGAGTAAAGACTTGTTGCAATTAGAAATTGACCTCCGTAATAGGTCAGCATTATCAGTGGTTCTGCAACCCCAACTGGATCAATAAATTTATTCCACGCGAGTATTGAATCGGAAATGACAAAGAGCAGGCTGCCACATGAAGCGAAAATATTTCCCGTTAGAACGGCAGACCAAAGCATGAGAGAAATAACGATAATATAAGCGATTACCGGGAGAATTAGTGCATGATCTCCACTTGCTTGCAGTGCTGGTATAAGCTGCAAGGCAAAAATAATTGCGTAAACACCTATTGGGAGCAGGGCAGCAGTTCGCAGCTTAGTAAATAATGCTTGTTGAAAGAAGCCAAGGCAGTAAAAAATATGTCCAATGAAAAAGGCTGATAATCCAATTAGAAACCAATGCAAGGTGACATCCCCAACCGCTGAGAATAGTAAGCCAGTAAGAATCAGCCAGTGCACCCATTTTTTCTCCTTTGGCAGCTGACGAAACCCATAATAAATAATCATCCCCATTGGAAGTACTTTAAAAAATAATTTAAATAAAAGTGGTTCATCTGGAACAATGAAAATATACAGCAGACCTGTTACAAGAATCATCAGCGGTAAACGATATAGCATCATGTTTGTTCCCTTCCTTTCATGGTTTTATATGTAGTTAATAAATTTATTTGTACGTCTCTATTCTTTTCATCTCCAGCTTTTGCTTTATTATATCATCATCAAGCATAAATTTGACCGTTTATTAATATCTTTGCCATTGTAGATAATCAACATGTTCTATTCATCTAGGAGGCAATTGGTCGCCTAATCAAGCCTCTTAGAGCCCGAATCTACTGAATTACGAATAATATGGTCGCTA
>DAMDKS010000071.1:0-12915 GCA_032085455.1 Oceanobacillus sp. | reverse complement strand
AGATTATCGCATGAATAAACTAATGTAAAAATGTGGGAACTATTTGACGCTTACATAAGAACATAAGAACAACTTATAATCAGATAGAGGAACGGATGGCGGAACTCCGTGAAGATTTAGTAAAAGCAGAAGGTGAAGCCGGTGAAAAAGAAGATTCGTTATCGATATTTAATAAATATTTTTCTAAATATAGTGAAAAAACAAATGGAGAGCCTTTTATGCTTTATTCTACCGAAGAGGGATTCCTTTTTGGTATTGATAACGTAAAAAGGGGACTAAGTACAGGTACAAGAAAATCCATTATTGCTGCATTTGATTTAGCTTATCAACAGTTTGCTAAGCAACTTGATAAAAAAGTTCCTAACTTTATAGTTCATGATGTAATAGAAACCCTTGATAAGGTTTCTCTAACTGCAATTATAAATATTGTAAACTCTGTGGAATGCCAATATATTGTAGCAGTTTTAAAAGAAAAAATTCAAGGTCATGATTTGATTCAAGAATCAAATATTATAGTTACACTCTCAGAGAATAATAGACCATTTAAAAATTAGAAAGAAACAAAATATGAAGCACGTATTCTCTCTAAATAACAATAGTCAAGAATACGTGCTGTTCTAATATTTGTTGTTATTAATTTTCTAATCCAATTTAATCTTACAAGTTATCTTTTAGTCTACGTGGTAATATAATATGAAACTGAGTCCCTATATTTTCTTTACTCTTTACCACTATGTCTCCTTGGTGAGCTAAAATAACTTGCTTTGCAATTGCCATCCCTAAACCAATTCCAGAATTATCAGAAGAAGAATCTGTTCCACGGAAATACTGATCAAATAATTGATTAACGGTTTCTTGATTCATTCCAATACCGTTATCTTGTATGGTAATATGAATTTTTTCTGTTTCTTCATATAATATAATTTTAATTTTTGTCTTCGGTGGATTATGCTTGATACAATTTGCGATTAAGTTTTCGAAGGCTCTTTTTAAATATTTTGTATCTATATTAGAAAGGATTTGCTCCTTATTAGTTTCAAAAGAAAATATCTGATTACTTGCTTTAGGAAGTGATTTCATTTGCTTTAGAATATCTTTTATAAAATAATTTAGGTTTATTTCTTCAAATTTTATGGGAATAGCACCATTTTTTAATTGAAAGGTTAAACTAAAGTCTTCAATCAATTGCTCCATGTACGCAACTCGCTCTTCCATTGTTCCAGCAAAACGACGCACTTCCTCTTTTTCTAAATCGTATTCGTCTGAAGCTATAAGCATCGTGTAACCTTTGATAGTAGATAATGGAGTTTTTAAGTCATGGGATACCCCTGCCATCCATTCCTCTCTTGTCTTTTCTAACTGTTCTCTTTCTACTTGACTCTTTTTTAAATTAGATGTGAGGTTAGAAAGTGCTACTATTAGTTCTTTATAAACTTTGTGTTTTCCTCTATTTTGCTTAGACTTTTTTGGATGTAATTTTACATGAGTAGGTGGTTCTTCATAATTACCCTTTGATAAATTTTCAATCCACTCCATCACAAATAATAAGGGAGCTCCTAACTGTTTCCCAAAATATATAGCAATAATAATACCAATTACAATGATGGAAACAATCCACAAATTATTTGCCCAATAAAAAAGTGGATTATTATTCATTATTGGTTTTCCTGTTACCCATGTCACTTCTTGACCATTAATAGTTTCGAACCAAGTTGATAACTGATAACCATTATTTGCTGGATAAATATAATCAGAAACTAGTTCTCCGGGACTGTAATGTGCTTGAATTTCTTTTGGTTTATTAAATGAAAAAGTTTCGTTCCCCTTTTCATCTAATACCTGGAGCCATATATCATTATTTTGTAAGTCATCTTTTACGGAATCATGAACATCAATTTCTTGATTTTGAATTACCGTATTATTTGCTATTGCTTCAATTGATAGTTCCGATGTCTCTGTTTGATCGTGCCTGAGAAAAAAACTAAAAAGAATAATACTTACTCCAATTAATAGACCCCAAATAACAATTAACCAAAAGAGTCGTGATACGAAATAAAACGCTACTCTATTTTTTAGTTTCATGATGATTCCTTTGTTGTATCCAATTCAAATATATAACCTAATCCTCTAACAGTTTTAATTAATAGGGGATT
This sequence comes from Oceanobacillus sp., assembly GCA_032085455.1. Taxonomy (GTDB): domain Bacteria; phylum Bacillota; class Bacilli; order Bacillales; family Amphibacillaceae; genus Oceanobacillus. The sequence goes on along the minus strand of DAMDKS010000071.1, from coordinate 10,762 downwards.
ACTTGGATTTTCTTCCAATTTTTCACGCAAACGATGAACATGAACCATTACAGTGTTATCGCCTCCATAATACTCACCCCATACATCACGATAAATTTGATGTTTACTTAAAACTTGATTAGGGTGTTCACAAAAGTAATGTAATAATTTCAGTTCTAAAAGGGGACATTCTACTTGTCTCCCCTTAATGGTTAATTTCCCTTTACTTGAATCAATTTTAAAAAAGCCGTAATCGTATACTGTTTTCGTTAACTGGTTTGAATCTACTTGTTGGGAACGTTTTAATTGAGCTTTTACTCGTGCAACAACTTCTAGAGGATTAAAAGGCTTCGTAATATAATCGTCTCCACCAATACTAAATCCTTGTAGCTTGTCTAAATCTGTGGATTTAGCCGTCAAAAATAGTACAGGAACAGATGTATATGAACGAAGTTGGCTGCAAAGAGTAAATCCATCCGTGTCAGGCAGCATAACATCCAATAGAAGAATATCCGGATTATTTTTAGTGGTTTGAAGTTTCGCTTCCTCACCTGTGCTTGCCTTAAAGATATGTTGAAAACCTTCTTTTTCAAAGACTGTTGTTAACAAATCTAGAATGTAGGAATCATCATCAATAATCAGAATTGAATAGTCTTCTGTTTTAATTTGCAAATTTTTTCCTCCTTTCTCGTTGTTCTATTATTTTACACGATAATTAATGGCTTTGTAAAAGACTATACGTTTGTTAAGGAGATGTTAAGAAAGAGTTATGTTAGCGTTTAGGAAATTTCGATTATGATATTAGTAAGAGAGGTGAGGAAAGAATGAATGATCAAATTATTGTCACTGACAATCTAACAAAGAAGTTTAAAAAAAATATTTCTGTGGACGGAATAAACATGAGCATTGAGCGTGGTCAAATCTATGGTTTTTTAGGCCCGAATGGTGCTGGAAAAACGACAACTATACGAATGCTATTGGGGTTAATTAAACCAACAAAAGGTAATATTAAAATTTTTAATCAAAATCTCAATAAAAACCGCATTCAAATATTACAGCGAATTGGTTCTTTGGTAGAGTCACCAACTTATTATGGTAATTTAACTGGGCGTGAAAATCTAGAAGCAGTTCGCCGATTGCGTAATATACCTGAAAAACGAGTGCATGAAGTCCTGGAAATTGTCCGCTTAACTAAAGTAGCAAATCGATTAACAAAAGAGTATTCTCTTGGAATGAAACAGCGACTTGGTATTGCATCTGCATTACTTAGTCAGCCAGATTTATTAATATTAGATGAACCGACTAATGGTTTGGACCCATCTGGAATACAAGAAATACGTGAACTAATTAAACAATTACCTAAATCTGGAATGAGTGTTCTTGTATCTAGCCACTTATTGAGTGAAATAGATCAAATGGCAACTGAGGTAGGGATTATCAATAATGGTAAAATGATTTTTCAAGATTCCATTGAACGCTTAAGGCATAAAAGGAAGCCAATATTAAAAGTTGGTGTCAGTGATGGCAGGGAATCACATTCTATATTAAAAGGTAAAGGGATAAGTTCGCAATGGAAGAATGATTATTTATGGTTGGAAGAAACAAAACCTGAATTTGTATCTGAAATCAATGCAACACTTGTCCAATCAGGGATATCTGTTTATCGTCTGGAAGAAGTTACAAAATCACTGGAAGATATCTTTTTAGAATTAACTGGTACTGAGGGCAGCCTATGAAACATTTATTAAAGGCCGATAAAATTAAATTGAAACGTTCCTCATTGCCAATTATTGTTTTATTGGTTCCATTTCTTATCTTAGCTTATGAACTAGTAAATCTCACTTATCGTGGGGATTTTGTAGAAAAGCAGGCTGAAATGTTTCAAGCTGATTCAATGTGGACCTATTTATTGTATGATAACAGTTTATTATTCGGACTGGGCTTTCCTTTAGCTGTAACACTTGCAGCATCTATTATAGCAAATGTTGAACATCAAGCGAATGGATGGAAACAGACTTTGTCGCTACCAATATCAAGAGTGAGAGTTTATTTAAGTAAGTTTAGCTGGCTTTTCATTAGCCTTTTCTTTTCAACCACTATTTTTATGCTTGGTATGTTTTTGCTGGGAAATATATTGGGTTTTGAAGGGAACACTCCTTGGAAGCTTTTGATTGGGGATAGTTATAGTATGTTGGTAGTTATTTTACCAATCATGTCAGTACAATTTTGGTTATCAATGACAGTAAAAAATCAAGCTTTTTCAATACTGATTGGAGCAGTTTCTTCCATGATGGGTCTTTTTCTAGCGGCTGCTCAAACGACTAGATGGTTTCCCCTAGCTTATCCTAGCCAAGCATCGACAGTTATTTTGCAATATGAAGGTTTAGGCTATAATCAGGATCTTTCAGCCTATCTTGTTATCAGTTTCTGTTTAGGTATTATCTTATTGGTTCTCGGCTCATTTCAATTTGCTAAACGAGAAGTCAAATAAGAACTGGAGGGATTATGTTGAAGGATATTTTATATGTTGAGCGATTAAAATTAAAAAGATCAAAAATGTGGCTGATTTATATCATTGGTCCATTATTAGGGGTATTTCTAGCTTATATTAACTTTCTTAAGAATTATGATTTATTTATGAATCCAGGAGATAATGCTTGGATTGAGGCATGGACACAAGTTGCGCTATTTATGGGACCATTTGTATTGCCTATATTAGTTGGGGTGTACGCAGCGCTTATTTGCAGAAGTGAACATGTTGGAGGTGGTTGGAAGCAATTATTAGCGTTACCAATTAGCCATTCAAATATATTTTTTGGGAAATTTTTAACTATTATCAGAATGATTGTCATTACCATGCTTATCTTAATGATATTATTTATTAGTTTTGGATATTTAATCGGGATGGATGGAAATTTACCGGTTTTTACATTATTGGGATATATGATAAGAGGTATATTGGCGTGTCTGCCCTTGGTGGTTTTACAATTGATTATATCAATTCGCTCTAAAACGTTTGGTATTCCACTTGCAGTTACGATTGTTTTTACACTACCAGCGATTATTGTAGCAAGCACCCCATTAGGTCAATTTTATCCATGGACACAGCCAATGTTAGCAATGTCCCCGGAAGACGAGTCACCTATACAATCGTACCTTTTATTCTATACTTTATTGATTGTGACTTGTTCGATCTTACTTGGTTTTGGTTTAAGAAATTTTGCTAAAAGAGATACAATTTAATATTTTCGGAGCGATTACTTATAAGTAGTTGAAGTTAAAAAAACCATTTTCCTGTATGAATCTTTACGAGACCAAATAACTTTCTAAGTTTTTTGGTCTTATTTGTATCTTTTTGCTTTTTATAGCGAAGCGATTTTCTCATAGTGTTAGTAATACAAAAAGGTCAGTATCTCTTTTTAAATATGAATAATTATAAGGGAGAGAATCAAAAAATCAAAGTAATCAGGAAATAATATAATGCCATGACAAATAACCCTAAAATGAGTAAACTATTCGTATAAGGTACCATTATCAATACTTATTTAGTATGAACAAAAATACAATATCGCAACATATTTTAAATTGAAAATTATTACATATTTCAGGAGGGTAAATAGTGAGATAAATATAAAAAGAGTTGAAGTTAATGGCTTAAAAATTTACCAATTTCACTAACTCAAGAGAGTTTTAACTAAACCAAAAAGTAGTTTAATAAAATTAAAGTTTCTAAGCTGAGTTTTTAATAATGGGCGCTAAAGTATTCTTAATAAGTTATACTGTAAAAAATAATATAATGTGGTGATTAAATGAATCAGAGAATAAACAAATACAGCCAGCCAATTGGCGAAGCAATGCTTAACTGGGAGAAACGAGCAGGCCCTGCGGATATGTATTATGTTGGAAAATATGCGATTGTCACTAAGTTAACTTACGAACATAGTAAGGGTCTTTATGAATGTTTTAAGCACTCAAATCTTAGTAATTGGACTTACTTGCCAGAAGAGCCCCCTAATAACTATGAAGAATTTGAACAGATACTCCTGAAAAAATAACAAGCAAGACAGAAATTTTTTATGTTGTGCTGAATAAAGAGACGAAACAGCCTCTAGGAATTTTTAGTTTAATGAGGATAGACCAAGAGAATGGTGTAATTGAAGTAGGGCATATCAATTTTTCAGTCGCATTAAGAAAAACACGCATGTCTACTGAGGCACATTACCTTTTAGCTTTATATGTTTTTGAGGGACTTCAATACCGACGTTATGAATGGAAATGTGATTCTCTCAATGCTCCTTCTAACAAAACTGCCAAAAGGCTAGGGTTTCAATATGAAGGGACATTTAGAAACAATCAGATTTATAAACAACGTTCACGCAATACTAATTGGTTTTCAATGCTAAAAGAAGAATGGTCTTTTCATAAACAAGCAATAACTCAATGGTTGGCAGAAGAGAACTTTGATGACAATGGAGTTCAAATTCAAAAGTTAGAAGCATTTAAGCAATTTTAAATTTATCATAAATTACCAAGTCACCATAAAATGAGACTTGGTATTATTATGTACCACTAATTAGTAGTGTTAAAATAAGAAAATCTTTATATCAAAGTTTAAATAAATTGTATGTCAAGCTAAAACCTCTCAAACATTCACAACTTATCTTCGGCAAGAAAGTATTCCATATTTTAGTGGGATGAATAACGAAATAATTGTATTTTATTCTAACTTCAACAATTAAGAATAAAATTGTTAATAGATACTTGTAAAAGTCTACCAGCTATGATGTTAACGCGTTAAATTCTAAATATTTAAAAATAACCTATTAAAATAATTGCAATTTGCAAGTAATTAATGTATAACCATTTGTAAGAGGTGAATTAAATATGGAAAACACTAGAGACCTTTTTCAAATGATGACACGCCGATTTGGTCTTTTGAATAAAAATTGTTGTTCCGCAGATGGACTTGATATTTCATTAATTCAAAGCCATATTCTTTATGAAATCAATCGGCAACATACTCCATCTGTCCAAGAAGTTGCAGAAGCCTTAGGGACGGATATTACTACTTTTAGTCGTCAAGTTCAATCTTTAATAAAAATGAATTTAGTTAATAAGACACCTAGCCTAAATGATCGCCGTATTCATACGCTTGAGTTAACAACGGAAGGAACGAAAGTAGCTGAAATCATTGACGAACAGATCAACACTTATTTAGAAGAAATATTTGCCCATATGACTGATTTTGAAAAAGAAACGGTGCTTCGCTCTATTCAGCTACTTAATAATACAATGGGGAAAATCGGTTCTTGTTGTGCTTCTACTCCAAGATAGATAATTTTATAAATCTAATACTTGCATTTTGCAAATAAAAGGAGGAGCAAAATGATGTATGACTCTATCGTCATTGGTGGAGGGCAGGCTGGCCTTGCATCGGGATATTACTTAACAAAATACGGATTGAATTATTTAATACTTGAGGCAAATACGCAAGCAACTGGTTCATGGTCTTATTATTATGATAGTTTAAAGCTCTTTTCTCCTGCACGTTTATCTTCTTTGCCCGGTATGAGAATGAATAAAGACAAGCAAGGATATCCGACTAAAAGAGATGTTATCAATTACTTAGACGCTTATACCAAACGGTTTCAATTGCCAGTCTTAACTAATCAACGGGCTTGTAAAGTTACTCGTAATCAAAAAGGATTTACTGTTGAAACTTCTAACGGAAAATCCTATGAAGCAAAAACGATTATTAACGCTATCGGCTCTTTTCATAATCCATATTTACCGCAAATGAATGGCATGGATACTTTTCATGGCAATTACCTTCATTCTTCGTCTTATCAAAATCCTAATCAGTATATGGATCAAAGAGTAATCGTTGTTGGAAGCGGAAATTCAGCTGTTCAGATTGCGATGGAATTATCAGAAGTGAGTAATACTACGTTAGCAGTTCGAAAGCCTGTGCAATTAGTAAAACAAAAAATATTAGGAATAGATTTACACTATTGGGTGAAGGCAATCGGCTTTGATAAGTTTCCGTTCTGGCGGTTCGGAAAGGAAGTCCCCATTCCTAGTTCAGCAGTTGATTTGGCTGGATATAAGGAAAAGTTAGAAGCTGGTAACCCTAATCAAAAAAAGATGTTCGAGCGTTTCTATCCGAATGGAGTTGTCTGGTCAGAAGACGACGAAGAGCCAGTTAATACAGTGATTTTCGCTACAGGGTATCGTTCTGATTTTAGATATCTAAAATCAATCGAAAAATTTGATGTAGAAGGAAGACCGTTGCAAAGAGCTGGTATCAGCCAAAATACTTCCGGAATTTATTATGTTGGACTTGAAGGACAACGTTCTTTTTCTTCTGCAACATTAAGAGGGGTTGACTCAGATAGTAAGTTCGTGATAAAGCATATAAAAAGAAATATATAAAGAAGATGGAATATCTATGGGAAATAGTTAATAAAAAAATTTGAGAGGATGATAAACATGGAACGTATAGAAATTAAAACGAATTGTTGCCAACCGAAGGAAGAACGACAACAGGAAAATAATAAACAATATAACAAACATTTACCTATTGCAGTTATTGGTGCTGGCCCAGTAGGTCTTGCCGCAGCTGCTCATTTAGCTAGTTACGAACAACCTTTTATTTTAATAGAAACCGGATCTCAAGTGGGAGAAAATATCCTAACATGGGGTCATGTCCAAGTCTTTTCACCTTGGAAATATGACATTGATAAGACGGCATTGAAACTTCTTAAAAAACAAGATTGGAATGTACCAAATCAAGATGAATTGCCTACTGGTAAAGAGTTAGTTGACCAATATTTAAAACCGTTAGCGAATACACCAGAAATCAAAAATTCCTTGTTTGTGAATACAAAGGTTATTTCCATTAGCCGTAAAAATACAGATAAAATGAAAACAGCTAATCGAGATCAACAACCTTTTGTGATTTATGCAGAACAAGGTAACGAACTGGTACAATTTGAAGCAAAAGCAGTCATAGATGCGACCGGAACCTGGAGAAACCCTAATCCTGCCAATTCAAATGGAATATGGTTAAAAGAAGAGAAAGATATAAAAAATCAAGTTTTCTACGGCATTCCAGATATTCTTGGTAAAGATAAAGAACGTTACTTAAACAAGCGTGTTGCTGTTGTTGGAAGTGGTCATTCTGCCATTAATTCCTTGTTAGAATTAGCGAAATTAAAAAAAGAACATCCTACAACGGAAATTATATGGATTTTAAGGAAAAATAGCGTAAAAGAGGCGTTTGGAGGAGAAGAACTGGATGGACTTGAGGCAAGAGGAGCATTAGGAAGTCATATACACAACTTAGTAGATGCAAATACATTTGAAGTAATTACTCCTTTTAGGATTCAACGTATACATGTAAAAGAAGACCAAATAGAGCTTACAGGAGGAACACAAGGAGAGTTAAAAACTATTTCAGATATAGATGAGATGGTTATCAATACTGGCAATCGTCCAGACTTTTCAAATTTGAGTGAGCTAAGAACCAGTATTGATACAGTAACAGAAAGTGTTAAAAATCTTGCACCATTAATTGACCCCAATATACACAGTTGCGGAACAGTACGCCCGCATGGAGAAAAAGAATTGCGACAACCTGAAAAGGATTTTTATATCGTGGGAGCAAAAAGTTATGGCCGAGCTCCAACATTCTTAATGGTGACAGGGTATGAACAAGTTCGATCCATTGTGTCGTATTTATCGGGTGATTATGAAGCCTCTGAAAAAGTAGAACTGGAATTACCTGAAACAGGCGTATGTAGTACGAATTTAAATGCTGCTAATTCGTGTTGTTAAAATTTTAAAAAATTACAGGGGAAGTATTATTACTTTCCCTTTTTGGAGGTCATCTAAATGATTTTTAACAAAGGCGGAGATTTAAGCAAGGAATACTTCATGGCGTATTTTTCTTTAATTATGAACAGTAGACAATGTACTTTAGAGAAGGCAAAGGAAATTACGTTTGAACGTCTATTTCGTAACGATGAAAATACGTTTGGAAACATTTCTTTTGAACACTTTATGGAAGCCTATGAGGAATTAAAAGAATAGGAAATAAAGTTTGCACTAAATTTTTTTACTTGAATATATAAGTGTATAGTTATATGCTTATATTGTAATTTAATAAAAAAGGGGGAAATCAAATGCTGCAAACAACTATTGAAATGGAGAAAGCTGCCGGTATTTTAAAACTACTTGGTGATAAAACAAGGTTAACCATGCTGAAATTAATTGATGAACAGACGTGCTGTGTTTGTGAATTCGTTGAAATATTTCAATCCAGCCAGCCATCTATTAGCCAACATTTACGTAAACTCAAGGATTTAGGGCTGGTAAAGGAAGAAAGAAAAGGACAATGGATATTTTATTCGGTCAATAATAAGAGTGAATATTATTCATTCATTAAACCAATTTTAGATCAATTACCGGATCAAGATGATAAATTAAAAGAACTGGAAGAGAAAGGTACACGCATTTCTTGCTGTTAATTATGGAGGTCTTATTTTGTCAACAACGCTCATACTCGCCATTTTAATATTTGTATTAACCCTCGTCCTAGTCATTTGGCAGCCGAAGAATTTAAATATCGGCTGGCCTGCCATGGGAGGAGCTGTTATTGCTCTACTCGTAGGAGTAGTGGGATTTAGTGACGTTCTCGAAGTTATTGGTATCACATGGAATGCAACATTATCATTCGTCGCAATCATCCTTATTTCATTAGTATTAGATGAGATTGGATTATTTGAATGGGCAGCATTACATATGGCACGAATAGCAAAAGGGCACGGAATCAAGATGTTTGTCTATATCAGCATTTTGGGAGCGATTGTCGCAGCTTTATTTGCGAATGATGGTGCAGCACTCATTCTAACACCAATTGTGCTTGCGATGGTACGTCACTTGAATTTTAAAGAAAAAATGATTTTTCCATTTATCATGGCAAGTGGTTTTATCGCTGATACAACCTCCCTGCCGTTTATTGTTAGTAACCTGGTTAATATCGTTTCAGCGGATTTCTTTGGTATTGGGTTCGTGGAATATGCTTCAAGAATGATTATTCCAAACTTATTTTCTTTAATCGCCACGATTTCGGTGTTATTAATTTATTTTAGAAAAAACATACCTAAAAATTATGATGTATCAAAATTAAGAACACCTAGTGAGGCGATTCGGGACTTAAAAATGTTTCGTCTATCCTGGTTTGTACTTGGTGTATTAGTAATTGGGTACTTTACAAGTGAATTTATCTATGTACCTGTTTCCATTATTGCTGGGATTATTGCGATTTTCTTTATCATGATGGCAAGACGCAGTACCGCTGTTAATACGAAAGAAGTAATTAAGGGTGCACCATGGAATATTGTGTTCTTCTCTATTGGAATGTATGTGGTGGTCTACGGTTTAGGTAATGCTGGGCTTACTTCTGCACTTTCAAGTATCATTCAAACAGTTGCTGATCAGGGATTATTTGTTGCAACAGTTGCGATGGGATTTATTGCAGCATTCTTATCCTCCATTATGAATAATATGCCTACCGTAATGATTGATGCATTAGCTATTGCGGAAACAAACACATCTGGTGTGTTACGGGAAGCTCTTATTTATGCGAACGTGGTTGGATCAGATTTAGGTCCCAAAATTACGCCTATCGGTTCTTTAGCAACATTGGTATGGCTGTATGTATTATCTCAAAAAGGCGTGAAGATTTCATGGGGCACTTATTTTAAAACAGGGATTATTTTAACCCTTCCCATCTTATTGATTACATTAGTAGGTCTATATCTAACATTAATTCTATTTTAACAAGGAGAATGATTATGTCTAAAAAAACAATCTATTTCTTATGTACTGGAAATTCTTGCAGAAGCCAAATGGCTGAAGGCTGGGCAAAACAACATCTTGGGAATGCCTGGGAGGTTAAAAGTGCAGGTATCGAGGCACATGGCTTAAATCCAAATGCAGTAAAGGCAATGCAAGAGGTTGATATTGATATTTCTAACCAGACATCCGATATCATTGACCCGGAAATCTTAAACAATGCAGACTTTGTCGTCACTTTATGTGGGGATGCTGCGGATAAATGTCCCATGACACCGCTACAAGTGAAACGTGACCATTGGGGATTTGATGATCCGGCCAAAGCTCAAGGGAATGAAGAGGAAAAATGGGCTGTATTCCAACGGGTTCGTGACCAAATAGGAGAAAGAATCAAACGTTTTGCGGAAACAGGAGAATAATGTATGTAAATGTTTATTTCATATTAAACGGAGGGTTTTAGATGAAAAAAATTGAAACTTTTGATCCGGCAATGTGTTGTTCGACAGGTGTATGTGGCCCATCAGTTGATCCGGAATTAACCAGAATAGCCTCTACGGTATATTCTTTAGAAAATAAAGGATTTGATGTGAAACGATATCAATTAACAAATGACCCTGATAAATTTGCTGAAACACAAACAGTGAATAATGTTTTACATGAAAAAGGACCAGATGCTTTGCCTGTTGTTTTAGTAGATGAACAGGTTGTGAAGGTTGGAACCTATCCGACAAATGAAGAACTTGCAGAATGGCTAGAGGTAGCAGCGGAAGAACTGACTGAAAAACCGAAAGTCCGACTTTCATTAAATCTTAAAAAATAAGGAAAAGAAAGAAGTGAAAATATGTTTCCGTCTTTCAAGCCTCAAAATGTGTAAGCGTAAAAAAGTCCACACCTACTTTTAGATGTGGACTATTGTTATGATTTA
>DAMDKS010000070.1:0-13317 GCA_032085455.1 Oceanobacillus sp. | reverse complement strand
AACCTTTTTTGTTGTAATTGATTCCACTTCCAATATCTTTAATAATTTTAAAAGGTTTGCCTTGCTGAATTAGATAGTCAGTCATATTTTGAACCTGTCTTTCGAGGTCATCCTTTTGTTTGTGAGATGATACTCGACAATAACCAACAGTTAGACGTTGTTCGGTTTGTGGTTTGTGTAAACCTAGAAAATATTCAAGTTGTTGCTGTGAATAATAGCGATGACCAGAAGGTGCAACGTGTGAGGGCTTTAATTTTCCTGTTTTATCCCAGTTGCGCAACGTTTGCACTGTAACTCCTATCTCTTCTGCAAATTGACCTATACTATAATTTTTCATACAGTTATTCTCTCCTTATGATTTAATGTTATCATAAGTATAAAACATTTTATAGTAAGAAATAAATAGTTATTTATAGATATTTATAGTTTTATTATAACTGTTGCTTACCCCCTTTTTTCGGGTGTAAGCGGAGCCTTTGATGAATAAGCACTATCATTCGAAATATATTGTTTTCCTGCCCATAAGCTTGAATTAATAATAATTGGAGCTCTAAGATTCATCGTACTTTCAGAAAAAGGATCTTTCAAAGTTACAATGGTGTAAACAGCAACTTCTTCCTGCGTTTTAATTTCCAGAAGTTCTATTAAATCATCGTGCAAATCCACTGTATAATCTGGATAAAATAAATATGGATTGGTAATTACAAAAGCAAGCGCACTTGTTTTTGTTGACTGTAACAGTTGAAAAACGGGATTATCTGGCAGGTCTAAAACGATAAAGTCTGTTTCATCCCGGAAGCCGGGAAGCCCTTTTGGAAAATGAATGATTTTTGTTTCTTGCACTTCTACCTCACCATGGTATTTTGTTTGCAGTTTCATTTTCTTTTCTTCCTTTCTTTCGTCCTATTTTGCAGTATTCTCATATATTACTTTTAAATAATTTCTTTGTAATAAGCTTGTTCTAACTTCACCAGGATGGTAGGTAAATTGTGGTGCATGTATTTCTGCATCGATTCTCGGTTTATGTGTCGTTACATCGATATGCACTTCAGCTGGCTGATAATCCGTTTTTACAGCGAAGGGAGAAGGGATAAATTTAATTCCTAATTCCTTTGGCGGCGGTGAAGCTGTTCTTTTTGCCTGAGCCACAATCGGATTTCCGCCATTTTCTATCTCCATCAATTCCTTTCCTTCTCTTGCGATCCTGGCTATGCCTGCCTGCACTGCCTGAAGGGCTTCAGCTGCAAATCTGTTATTTCTTTCAAATATAGAAAGCAGATCCATATCCGCCCAAGCCTTTGACTGGTCAATTGACAATTTAGAAGGTATTGTGTGAATCGTTACTTCCGGTTTTGGCTGTTGTATCATTATCTGTGGCTGTTCTTGTTTTATCTCTAATTTTGCATCCTTTTGATGGATTTGTATTTTTGCAAACTGAGACTCCATGTGAAGCTGTGGGAGCTGCATCAGGAACACTCCTCTCTCAAACTTTACAATTTCCTATGATGTAAAAAAAGAAAACCCATAACCCTCGAAAGGGCTAAGGGCATCAATAATTTATCCCGAATTAACTGGCAGTAAGATCCCCACTTCAAGAATTCGGGGTGAAAGCGAGAATTGTAAGTGGAGGACAACTGCCAGTTAATCTCCGATTGGTTCTAACAATCAGTGGTGGTGGGTGAAACAACCCCCACTGAATGAAGTTTCACTTTATCTAAGAAAATCAAGCAGTGTCGGCTGAATAATTTGCGAACCGCTCGAAAGCGCAGCACGATGAATACTTTGCTGGGTAATTAAATTCGTAATCGCTTCTGCATAATTCACATCTTCATTTTTAGAAAGTGTTGAAGTTGCGATTACTTCCTGGTGTTCAAGGCGATTTTCTACTAATTCAAGACGATTCATCCGTGCGCCTAAATCTGCTCTTGCATTAATAACATTATCGATAACACCATCTAATTCTGCAATACTCCCATCAAGATCGCCATCTGTGTCATTATTTTCCAGTTTATCTAAAAACCTATCAATAATGGAGAACATATTATCATCATCTGTTAATTCTCCAAATATTGTATTTCCATTAATATTTGCAATAAAATCCGTACCATTAGAAACTTCAATACGAACTTGTCCATCCTTAAAGGAAGAATTTTCGTAATCAATTTCACCGTCGTTTATTTGAATCGGAGGGTGATTCGTATCTGTGCCATTGAAAATATATTTACCATTTACTTTCGTATTTGCAAGATCAATTAAGTCAAGTTTAATTTGTTCTACTTCCTTTTTGATATTCTTGCGTTCCGACTCATCATATGTATCATTGCTCGCCTGCACAGCCAAATAACGAATGCGATCAAGTCCCTTTGAAATTTGATCGAGACTGGCATCAGAATTATCATACCAATTATGAAGCTCATTCGTGTTCCGGCTATACTGCTCAACACGCATAAGCTCTGTACGATATCCCATTCCATTCATTGCTGATACGGGATCGTCTGAGGGTCGATTTATTTTTTTTCCTGTATTTAATTGGTTAAAGTATTTATCCAATTCCGCATAGCTTTTATTTAAGTTTTTCATTAAATTTGCTGAAATCATACTTTGTGTTACACGCATCCTTTAAAACCTACCTTCCTACAAGACCTAAGTTATTAATGATACGGTCGAGCAATTCATCTGTTGCTGTCATACTCCGTGCTGCAGCATTATAAGCATGCTGAAATTTAATCATGTCTGTCATTTCCTCATCCAGTGAGACAGAGGTAACGGATTGTCTTTGTCCATCTAACTGTGTAAGCAATACATTCGTATTGGTATTCATTCGATTCGCTTCCTCAACCTGCACAGCCATAGAACCAATAACAGATGCATAATAGTCTTTCACAGATGCGGTCCTTTCCTGGTCCCCTGAACCAAATGTAAGTTCCATATCAAAAACATCTGCCAGCCTTAAAGCATTTGAACCATCGCTTAATGTACCATCCTCACCAACTGCAATTAAATTAGGATCATCAATAATCGCCTGGTTCACTGTAATTTCTCCACTTTCATCATCAATTTCAAAGAAAGCATATTCTTCATTATTGACTTTATTAAACTCATCAAAGAAAACTTCTGCTATATTTTCCAGGGTGCCTAGCATTTCAATATAATCACCTTTAATTTGCTCTTCTCCATCTTGGTATCCATAAGCTTTAATTAGCGATTGGATCGTTCCTTCTCCTTGACTGTTTTTCGTTAGCGGGATTTTTTGATCGCCAATTTGCAATGAATCCACATAATTAAGTCCTGAATCGTTCTTATCCAGATGAATAGACATTGTATTCATTTCCCCTGTTTCTCCATCGACAAGCACATTTCCATTCATTTTAACTGTTACGAGTCCTTGTGTCATATCGGATGTATGGGAAGCAGATTTTGAATAATCTACGTCGATATCAACTAGTTTAGATAACTGATCAATCAGACGATCACGCTCATCATATAAATCATTTGGCAAATAACCGTTAATTTCCAGGTTCTTAATACTTTTATTCAAATCATCAATCTGTGGCAGAATGACTTCATTTACACTTTTAATTGTCACATCAAGTTCCTGTTTTAAATCTGCGCGAATTTTGGTCAATGAATGATTAAAGTAATTAAATGTGTCAGCAACAGCTATTCCTCGTTGGACAACGACAGAACGTGCCCCTGCATTTGTGGGATTAACTGCAAGATCCTGAAGTGAACCCCATAAAGCATCCATTGATGCTGAAAGTCCGGTATCATTTAATTCATTCATTAGACTTTCCATTCTTCCCATGACTTCCGCTCTTTTTTCCCAATAACCTGCCAGGCTATTTTCCCCGCGAAACTGTCCATCAAGAAATTCATCACGGACACGTTGAATAGAACCTGCCTTGACACCAGTACCGATTTGCCCTGGTATACCTGGGCGATTTCGTCCAGCTGACGGAAAAGCGGATTCTGCTTCAAAATTTACTCTTTGTCTGGTATAGCCTTCTGTATTTGCATTCGCAATATTGTGTCCTGTTGTATATAAAGCAGATTGTTGAGCAAACAAAGCCTGTTTTGCTCTTTCTAATCCGTAAAATGTACTCATTCGCTGCTTTCTCCTTCAATAATAAGATTTTCCTTAGCATTATGCTGCTTGCTATGCCTTTGAGTCAAAGACAGATCGTGCTGGTGCGTGCTCATCTGACTTATTTCCATAATTCATATTTGTAAGTGACGGGCTTAGTAAATCCAAGGAAAGCTGAAGAAATTGCATGGATTGATTAATTAATGCCAGATTCAGCTTCTCCTGTGCCTTCAAATTTGTAATCACATTAGTAAGCTTTGCTGTTACTTGTTCTAAAGCACTTTTATCTTCTCCCGCCTCCAGCTGCTCAAGCATATTTGTCACAGTAGCCTTTTCAGCACGAAACTGCCGTTCTTCATACCATGCTTCAACAAGCGTTTGCCGCTCCTTCTCTTTTCGTTCTACCTTCCGCACCAGTTTTCTCTCATTTGCAAGCAATGCCTGCAGTCCTTCAATAGAACCTTCTTTTACAATTTTTGTTTTTGTTTCTGCTGATGCGAATAATTCCTCATGTAACGTCACTAAATCCTCAAGTGATTGAATAATTTCTTTCATAGACAATAGCGTCTCCTTTTAAAGGTTGTCAAGGAGGTCTGATTAACTTATCCTTTGAACGTAAAATTCTCATTCAAACCTCTGATTTCAAGCTTTATTTCTGCCAAAAGTCAATCATTTTCAGGGCAGTTTTTTCAATATCTATTTTGTATTCTCCTGATTCTACCTCTTGCTTTATTTGTTCGACATATGCTGCCCGTTTCTCGGCAGGTTTCTCTTTTTCCTGAAGTTTCAAGGCTTCCTGGGAAATTTGTATTTCATCTGATTTACTGGCTGATTTCTTCATATCTGCTTGCTTTTGTAAATGCTGTTTATAAGGATTGAAATTCACTTGATTCGCCCCATTGATTTTCATGTTCTTACTCCTTTCTTTACATGGATACATTTCGGTTTTTCTTTTTTAAAACATGTGAAAAATTATTCAAACAAATCGTTCAATTTTTAAGTAAATACCAATATGATTGTCACTTCTATTATCGGTATTTTTTTTGCTTTATGAAGGACTTTTTAACTTTTATCGTTATTCATTGTAAAATAAATATTTGTTTTCTCTCTTTTCTTTCGTTCTGACTTTACTCTTTCTTCTTCCTCTGCCTGCGCAAGATCCTGCTTCAATTCTTCCGTACAATTAGAGCAAATATGTCCAGTTGTTATATCTTCACCACACCGTTCGCATGGATAGGCAAGCATTGGAAAATCCTTTGGTGTCAGCCTTCTTTCCTTTACAAATTTAATAATTAATTCTTCTTCCACTCCGGTAGCATCAACAATTTCAAGAATGGTTGCTTCGCGATTTTTTTGTTCTTTTAAAAAGTCATAAACAATCTGAAATGCTTTCTCTTCTTCTTTATAACAGTTTTGACATATCTCACGCAATGTCTTTACAAATACTGCTCCACAACGTGAACAGTTTGCTAATTCTGCCATATTAATCAACCTCTTTATCTGTTATTAACCTCGAATAAGTGTATAAGCATATATCTCTTGACAGCCACTTTCTTTTAATGCGCTAGCTGCATGTCGCAGAGTCATCCCTGTTGTATATATATCATCGACCAAAATCACTGGTTTCTTAATAGTTTCCTGCAAAAAAAATGGATTCTTTGTCATCATTCTATCATAACGTGTCTTTTTAGATTGTTTTTCTCCATGTTTTCTTGTAAGCAATAAATGAGGTTCTTTGGGCAAAAAGCGAGCTAGAGCCTCAGCTTGGTTAAATCCTCTCTCACCAAGCCTCTCCATGCTCAATGGAATCGGGAGAATAAGTGCGTCCTTCATAATGGGTTTGAACTGTGCAATAAAGCCTGTATAAAAATAACTTTTGAAAATTTCTCCAAGCATATAATCGCCACGATATTTCCATTTCACGATGAGTTCCTGCATAAATGGGTTATAGTGAAAAATAGAATGATTTTTAATCAATGGGTCTCCCCCATCCTGATTCATCCACCATTCACAGTCCTTACAAAGTTCCGCTTCTGTTTCACGACTGCACTTTATGCATCTTGATCCTTCGAGCAACTGTAAATTTGCACGGCATGCCTCACAAATACCTGCCGGTTTCATTAAAGTGAGAAAGTTAGTCCAGCTCAGATTAAGCTGCAATTCTTCCATACACCATAAACAATGCATTTTACTTAAAGCCTCCTCGTTTATTCATTTGTTTAATCATATAGATTGCTGAAACCATCGCTTCTGTCTTTCCATCGTGAAAGAAAATAATTTCCCCTGTCGGATCATCTGCGCTTCTTCCTGCTCGTCCAGCAATTTGAACCAAGGCAGCTTCATCAAACACAGCATGTCCTGCATCAAGAATAGCAACATCTACAGATGGAAAAGTTACTCCCCGTTCGAGAATGGTCGTTGTAATGATTACTTGCAGCTTTTTCTCCCTGAATGCCATCACCTTTTCCTCCCGCAGCTGATCCTCAGAGTGAACAGCATCCAGTTCTGCTTTATCATGAATGAATTTTCCTTGCAGCATTTCTTTAGTGATGCTTTTTTTCAATTTTTCAGCAAGACGAATTGTTGGCACAAAAATAAGTAACTGACGTTTGGGGTTCTCTCGTTTTAAGAGCCAGGTGTAAAAATCTTTTGGGACCTGGTTTTGTTTTAGAGATTTTTTTAAGGAATATGTCATTTTTAGCTTAGGAACTGGCAAAGGATAACCATGATAACGAACAGGAACAAATACATGTTCAAGTTCGGCACGCTGAATGAGTACTTGCTGTTCTTTTTTGGGAGTGGCAGTGAGATAAATTACCGTACTTTCAGACTTCTTCGCACGATTAGCAGCAAATTGCAAGGATGGATCGGAATGGAAAGGAAAAGCATCGACTTCATCAATAATCATGACATCAAATGCTTCTTTAAAACGGAGTAACTGATGGGTTGTAGCCAGGATAATTTGTGTATCCGCTTGTTTGTCTTCACTTCCGCCATAAAGTGCCTGGACAGCTGTTGCTTCAAATGCATTTTCAAGCCTTGGCTTCAATTCCCGCACAACGTCAGCTCGTGGTGTTACAATGCAGATACGGAGTCCCGTCTCCAGCGCAAATGTTATTCCTGGAAAAAGCATTTCTGTTTTACCCGCTCCTGCAACAGCCCACACTAGGATTTCCTTTTCTTTTTTAAGAAGGGTTCGTTTAACTTGAAAAGCAGCATTCTGTTGTGCTGCAGTAAGCTCTCCATTCCATGAACAAGGATTTTCACGCTTTGGCCAAAATGGAGCTGGACCTGACCAAAAATAGAGGGATTCACATTCCATTATCCTTCCCATCTCAATACATTTCCGACAATAAAGATGTGTTTTTTTGCAAAGTGCACAAGGGATTTTTGCAAAGAATAAATTGCTTTCGTTACCGCAGCGCATGCATTTACTAAAGAGAAGATTCTTTTTGATTGCAGGGATAGTTTGGAGAAATTGCCTTTTCAGCAATAAATCAATCATTTCTGATTCAAGAGGAATTTCCTGACGTCTCAAGAGCTTGCCTGCTAATCTTTTTGCTAAAAGCTCGATTGAAACTGTCTCTAAAATTAGTTCTTGCAGTTGACTCACTTCCTTTCTGTTTAAGAAACGCTTGTCTCTTTTAGTTTACAATGAGAGAATGCTATTGTAAACAGGAAAACACTTCACTTCCCAAGCTTTCATAGGGAACGAAGTGTTTATTTCTTTCTTATTTTATATACCAGCAGACACCAATAGCACCTTCGCCAAGATGTGTACCGATTACAGGGCCAAAATAGGAAATCTCTGTCTCGATATCTGGATATTTTTCATTAAATTCGGCCGCCAGATCTTTGGCTGTTTGTTCATTATTCGCGTGAATAAAGGACACCTTCAGCTTCTTTCCTGCAGCCGCATCTTCCTCCAGCATACTAATAATTCGATTCAGTGCTTTTTTACGAGTACGAATTTTTTCAAATGGGACAATCTTTTTATCGACAAAGTGCAGAATTGGTTTTATTTGCAAGAGGCTGCCTACAATTGCTTCAGCGTTTGATAAGCGACCGCCACGCATTAAGTTTGTGAGATTATCCACCATAAAGTACGCACGCATCGTTTGCTTTATTTCGTTCAGCCGGGCAATGATTTCTTCAGGAGCTTTATTCTGCTTTATCATTTCTACAGCTTCAAGAATATAAAATGCCTGGACACTGCAGCTTGATTCTGAATCAAAAGCATAAAGATCAATTCCATCAACCATTTCTCCAGCGCTTACAACTGCCTGGTATGTACCGCTGATTCCACTTGAGAGATGCACGGAAATGACAGCATCATAGTCCTCAGCAAGCTGCTCCAGCTTTTTTGTGACATAGCCAATAGAAGGCTGCGAGGTTGTTGGCAGCGTTTTATATTGTTTTAATTTCCCGTAGAACTCTGTTGCAGTGATGTCAATTTCCTCCTGGTATGTTTCATCACCAAACACAACACTTAATGGAATCATATGTATGTTCAACTTTTCCCGGGTCGCAACTGGTATATACGACGTACTGTCTGTCATTACAGCTATTTTCATTGGTCACCTTCTCCTTATAGAGGATGTTCAAAAAGTCCGATAAAATGACACTTCGAATTTCGCACGAATGCTTGCTTTTCGTTTGCTCACGTATTAATTGCATACGTTCTGCAACTAAAAAGCTGCGCCGCTTTGAACTTCTCGGTCCTTTTATCCCTCTTTTGAACACGCCTTATATAAATCTTTATAAAGACATTTTCGTTGAAAGAACGATAGGTTGAATGCTAGAGTTTATCGACTTATATTTTACATGAAAAATGAATAGAAAGCATTATTTAACTATTTCTGATGATGTATATTGAATATTAAAATCCTCCTTCACTATGGGAAGGAGGATTGGTTAGTGCAGTTATTTGTTTAGGTGGTTATATTACTTCTACCCAGCCGTTGCGTATTGCGGTAACTACAGCCTGCGTACGGTCGTTAACATTCATTTTCTGTAAAATATTGCTTACATGATTTTTCACTGTTTTTTCACTGATATATAACGTTTCCGCAACTGCACGGTTACTTTTTCCATCTGCAAGCAATTGCAGAACCTGACATTCACGCTTTGTTAATAAATGCAATGGTTTACGATATTCTATATTACTGTCGTCTGTCCCTGTGGTTTCTGTTGAAAGTCGGCGATACTCCTTTACTAGATTATGAGTAACTTTCGGATGGAGATAGGATCCCCCTTCACTCACCACACGAATCGCTTCAATCAATGAATCAGAATCCATTTCTTTTAGAAGATAACCTTGTGCTCCAGTTTTTAATGCGTGCGTTACATAACTTTCATCATCATGAATAGAGAGAATAATTACTTTTGTTTCAGGAAAATAGCGAATAAGATCTGCTGTTGCTTCAATCCCATTTACTCCAGGCATATTAATATCCATTAAAACTACGTCTGGGTTATTCTCTTTAACTAATTTTGCTGCAGATGTACCATCATCACCCTCTGCTACTACATTAAAAAACGATTCAAACTCTAAAATTCGTTTAACACCTTCTCGGAATAATTTATGATCATCAATTAGTACTACTTTTATTTCTTTTGTTTTATTCATTCTTTTCTTCCCCCCAGTGTCATCTTATATAATTAATACTATCTCTATTAGATTTAAATTGCTAGGATTATTTTGCCATATTTTTAGATTTTGTCCAATTTATATATATGGCAGCTTTATCATAATGGTTGTTCCAGCATTTGGTTTTGAATTAATTTCCAATTCCCCCTCAAGCATCTCAACCCTTTCGCGCATACCCACTAAGCCAAAGGAATTTGACTTCTTAACATTAATATCGAACCCTTTCCCATCATCTTTAACAATCAGTATGATATGGCTTTGCTGAATTTGCAATTTTATTTGAATCCGTTTAGGCTGGGCATGCTTAATGGCGTTTTGAACAGATTCCTGCATCAAACGAAATAGAGCAACTTCATACTTTTTATCCAAGCGTTTTTCTTCCCCAAGAACCATAAATTCAATATCAATCTGATGATAGTCAGCAAGATTCTCGATATATTTCCTCATTGTAGGAATCAGCCCAAGATCATCTAAGGCCATTGGCCGCAAATCATAAATAATTCTTCTTACCTCATATAGCGAAGTACGAATCATTTCTCTGACACTGTGAATTTCCGTAACTGCTGCCTCGATTGAATGCTCTTGCATCGTCCGCTCAATTATCTCCGAACGAAGAAGAATATTTGCCAGCATTTGCGCAGGTCCATCATGGATTTCACGTGAAAGCTTCCTTCTCTCTTCTTCTTGAGCCTCAATAATCTTCAAACCAAATTCCTGTTTTTCCCTCGCTGTTTCGATGATTTCATTTACTTGTTGAAAATCAACCTGTAAATAATTTTCAATTACCGAAATTTTACTGGCTAAGTCTTCTGCACGCTGAATTGTTTTTGCTATGCGGATTAATCTTTGTTCAAGATCATCCCGTTTTTTTCTAAGATACTGTTCTTTTTCCCTAAGTCTAATCATTTCTGACTGCAGTTCATTTGCATTCTCATATACTTCATGAATATCTCTTTCCGTGTAACGATCAAAATATCGACTTACTTCAGCAAGTCGGATTCGAGAGGCTTGTAAACTATTTTCCGCTTTGTCACCCTCATCTATGTACTGTAACACAAGCTGCTTCGTTTCATTAAGTTCAATTTGAAGCGTTTCATGATTATGACGCGCTTCTTCACTAATATTAAAAATCTCA
Organism: Oceanobacillus sp.; assembly: GCA_032085455.1. GTDB lineage: Bacteria > Bacillota > Bacilli > Bacillales > Amphibacillaceae > Oceanobacillus. The sequence continues at coordinate 2,448 of DAMDKS010000070.1, read as the reverse complement.
TTTTTACTATTTTTAACCACACTAACCATTTCTTCAATAATTTGATCTAATGCTCTTTCTCCAGCATGAACTGCCATCACTAACACCAACCTATGTTATAATATACGTATACTATTCCAAAATTCATGGGGTCTATTCCCTATTTACAGAAGATCAAAGCTGACTTTATTAGTATTTCCTGTGAACTAGGTCAGGATACCAGGATATGATGTCCTAATTTTATTATAATTCAATGAAAGGTTTGTTTCCATTGAAAAGCGAGAAAGTGAATTTTTCTAAGGGGTGATATAATGCTACCACATTATTATACAGTAAAACAACAAGGGCAGGATGAAATAATGGTACAAAAATCACGATTTATTGGTTATGTACGCAGGGTCGAAACAGAAAAAGCTGCCCAGGATTTTATCCAGAAGATAAAGAAGAAGCATCATGATGCAACACATAATTGTTCTTGTTATATGATAGGGGAAAATAATCAAATACAGAAGGCAAATGATGATGGTGAACCCAGCGGAACAGCTGGTGTGCCAATGCTTGAAGTACTTAAAAAGCAAAATTTAAAGGATACCGCTGTTGTTGTAACACGATATTTTGGCGGAATTAAACTTGGTGCAGGCGGATTAATTCGTGCTTATGGCAATACCACCACCAAGGCGATTAAAAAAACCGGAATTGTAAAACGCCAGCTTATGCAAGGGTTTTCTGTAAAAGTGGACTATGGGCTTCTTGGCAAACTGGAGAACATTCTGCATCATTCAAACCATATTATTGATGCAATTCATTACTTGGAAAATGTCGAATTTATTGTTTACGTTCAAGTAAGCGAAAAAGAAAACTTTGAAAAATGGATGATAGACCTTACAAATGATCAAGCAACAATTACTCGAACAGATGAAAAGTATCTGGAAATTGAAGTTGAATCCACTTCAGATTAGAGTAAAAGCTGTATTTTGCTTTAAAGCAAAATACAGCTTTTATTTATTGCATAGGGAATCGTAAAATTTGAGAGCTGTGTATAACTAATTTTCCCGGAACAACTACATCCGGCTTTGTTCATCATTCTTATTGATGTGTTGATTTGAGGCTGTAATTATTCGTTAATTCGGTAACTAATGTTCGGATTAATTCTTCAGATGTTTGTATTTTTTTGGTTTCAGTTGCATCAATTACTTTTTCAAGCATTTTTTTGTACTGCTCTTGCTCATGCATCATTTATTCCCGCCTTTTTATTTCCGCTTCAAATCGTTCATCTCTTTTTCTTTCTGTCACACATTTTTAATCTCTACGTCTTCGATGTTGCCGATGTTGCTTGGAATTTTGGCTAAAGATTTTTTACTAACTTAATAGTTATAGACATTATACAACTTTTTTCATAGATTTTCATCATTTATTCCGAAAAACTTTTTGTGAATTGTGATAAAGTGTCTTCTGGGAAGAAAAATAGATGAAAACAATCGGAAATATCCTTATTTTATTTACATGAATTTTCTTCTTTCAGCAAAATAGCGTACGTCTAAAGTAAAAAAGAACAGCTAGCAGAGCGCCAAAGCTGGCAAGGAGCACTTCACCAAAGCAAGCAGTTCAATTGGAGGTAAATCCTTGATGAACCTCGTCAATAACAACATATGCAGCAGTCTGCAAAAAGGAAAGCGCGAACTGCCTTTTAAAGGATAACTTCGTTGTTTTCCCTAGTGCATATTTAAATATAAGAATATGCGCTCCTTTACGAATAAAGAATTTATGCTGCGGCATGCCTATCTACCGCAAAGCGGATGTACTTATAATTAGATTATTATTTTGTTATTCTGCCACTGTCCCCCCTTTTCTATTTTTTGAAAAAAGGCTATACTTATTAATAATGCTTAAATCGAGGTGCAAAAAAAAATGAAAAAGGCATCGTACCTGCTTATTATCGTTGGTGTATTTTTCCTGGCTTTTGGCGGTTATCAGTGGTTTTCTTCTATGAATGCACAAAACAAAGCAACTGCAGAAGCCCAGGCTTTAATTGAAGAAAGAGATCCGCCATCAAAACAAGGTATGGATCCAGTTGATTCAGCAACGGACTTTAGACCCAGTGAAGGAGAGACAGCTGGAATGCTTCATATTCCGAGACTGGATGCAGATTTACCTATTGTTGAGGGAACCGATGAAGATGATCTTGCTAAAGGTGTAGGGCATTATCGTGGTACAGCTTATCCGCTGCAAAATGATCAAATTGTGCTTTCCGGTCACCGCGATACTACTTTTCGTCGAATGGGCGAATTGGAGCTAGGAGATATTCTTACCCTGCAGGTGGAATATGGTGATTTTGACTATGAAATTACAGAAACAAAAATTGTGGATGCAGATGATCGAACAATTATTGTGCCGTATGATGAAGAGGTACTTACTTTAACAACCTGCTATCCTTTTACATTTGTTGGTCATGCACCTGAACGGTATATT
>DAMDKS010000069.1:0-14039 GCA_032085455.1 Oceanobacillus sp. | reverse complement strand
TTGGGAAATGGTTTGTCGAGATGAATCCCGAAGACTGTCAACAGGTGTTAGAAATTGGTATAAAAGTGTAAACATTCCATTTGGGGGAAAGGGGGAGCTATGAACTTTTTTAGAAAAAAACTCGATTAAACGACTTTCTTTCCGCTTTCAAAGAAAAACAAACCAGCACTCTCACATTGAATGCCCCTATAAATGCATTTTTGTGAAAACTGACTTGTTATTATTTTGGATGTACCTAATTTCATGGTTTTCACATTTTCTTCAAATAACTGAATATTAATTGATGAAAACCATTGTCCAAATGAAGTTTTTGGTGTGGTCTTGTCCATGAGTTTTGTCCTTTATTTTTGGAATTGGACGGGTTACCACCTGACTATATCCATTATAAAGGACTTTTTCTTTGCAAGATAGTAAATTAGCGAATATTATGGTTATTTTTAATTTTTCGTCTTAATTAATGCAACGCTAGTGGCACAATATGAATAAAATAATCTATTAACACCAAAGGGTGAAAAGAAATGAGGCAAATCATCTGGTATATCTGGTCTTCTCTAGCAATGGTTTATGTTATTGGTTCACTGGCTAGTTTTGGGACTGGAGCATATTTTACAAGTGAAACAACATCAAGCGGTAATTTACATCATGCAACTACGAAAGAATTATTATCTATTCAACCGCAGGTAATTTCCATGGATTCAGATGGAATCGTCTCGATTGAAATGGTGATAGCCAATCAATCCGATGTCAACATTCCAATCAGCTTTGAAAATGTACACAGTGTGCTAAAGCCTAATGAAACAATTTCCGAGATTGTACATGTAATGGCTGATAAAGAGCTTTCATCTGCAAGTATTCGTATTGTAGGCTTCCACCATTATATCGATGAATGGCTTCAGATTCCATTGAACAAACATCAGCTATTAGAAGCTGATAAGTTACAGGAAAAAGAAAAAGAGCCATTAGCGCCTAAGAAGGATACAGAAGAAATTGAAAAAGCTGCATCAGATGTTGAAAAAAACGAAAATGAGTTTGTACAAGATGTAAAGGAGCCATTTTCAGAAAAAGGATTAGAAAACGGGGAACAGGAAGGAACAAACCCATCATAAGTGGGAATATCACACTTTTTTAGGACATGATTGCAGTAATAATCATGTCCTTTTATCTTTGTATAGCAAATTTAAAAAAGCCCTGGAACAATGGAATACTTCTACATATAATATAACAGGTTTGGGGAGGAGGGAAATGTTTGGGTAATCAATCGAAAGCGCTTATTGGTTCCTGGATACAAGCAGTTGGTACAACGTTATCTGCAGTTGGTAATACCCCATCAGCAGTGAGAGATGAAACATTTTCCTCAAACCTTGATTTGTTGGGGAATGTCTTACAGGGAACAGGAAATGCTTTGATCGCAGACAGTGAGGAAATTTCCCTGGATAAATTGGGAAATATGACGCAAACGGCAGGGAACATGGTTAATGTTGTGGGCTTTTTGACAGATGTTAGTGACGAAATTGAAACGGAGTTGAATATAAAAGGAAACCTGATCCAGGCAGTAGGTGGAAGCATGTCCTTGGCGGAAACGTTGAATGAAAAGCTAACCTCCGATACTTTTTATGATCTATATGGCGACCTGCTGCAAATTATTGGTAATTCGATGCAGAGTATTGGTGGAATTAAAGAACTTAAAGAAATTGATGGTGAATCTATCAATGTAACCGGCGGCTGGATTCAGGCTATTGGCTCAATTCTTGCATTTATAGGAACTGCCAAAAATACCTAAAAATTATTGCATGGGACAGACCGTATTTCCGAACTTTTGTCATTTTTAGCATGTGTTTACTATAAACTGATAGGTAGATTCATTTTATCCCGAATCAACTGACAGTAAGACCCCCACTTCAAGAATTCGGGGTAAAAACAAGAATTCTAAGTGGGGGATGAAAAAAACCACTGAATGAAGTTTCACTTTATCCGGTCTTGTAAAGTATAAAATAAAGTTCCGTAATTCTAGCATTTCTAAAACCCCATCATGTTTTATGATGTTCACATAATTATAATTATGGGAGAGTGAAAAATGAAACGCATACTACAGGTTGGTTTGGCAATTCTTTTCATGCTTGGAATGTTCTATGGAAACGGGAATACTGTTGCTGCAGATACTGTACTTCCAGACCCTGTTCTCGTTCAACAGGAAGAAAAGTCAGGTCTCTCTGGTAAGGGAAGCAATGGAAATGAAGAGACCCCAGGTGAATGGTATCGTGGTGCAACTCCTGAGGATCTCCAGTCAGACGCACCTGTCCTCTTATTTGTCCCTGGTCTAAATAATGTCGCTCAAATTTTCTGGGAAAATAATAATATGTACCAGACAGCGCATGATGCCGGCTACCAAACTGCTTTTCTCCAATTATATGATGCAGGGGGAGAATCTCGTGATATGTGGGATAATGGCAGTTTGCTTGCTTCAAAAATTAAAGAAATCTCAGATTACTATAACGGAAAAAACATTACAATTATTGCTTACAGCAAGGGAGGTGTGGATACACAAACTGCTCTTACCTATTATGATGCCGCGCAATACGTAGACAATGTTATAACCCTTTCCAGTCCGCACCATGGCTCGCAGCTTGCGGATCTAGCATATAGCTCTGGAGCAGGCTGGCTCGCCGATTTAATTGGTGTTCAAGGCGAAGGTACTGCCGCGTTGCAGACTGCCTACATGTCGAACTTTCGCGGTGAAACAGATGCACATGTCAATGCATATTTGAATGATTACTTTACAATTGGTGGTACGGATTGGGGCTCCATGTTTTCAGCGACCTGGTTTGGTGGAGTGTACCTATCGAGCTATGGACCGAATGATGGTGTAGTTACAGCAGCAAGCAGCAATCTTCCAGCGGGACATGAGCTGGAAATAGGTGACTGGAATCATACTTCAGTCCGCACTGGAGAAACTTTTCCGGTTTTTATGGATTATTTAAGTGGTGATCAATTCGTGTCAGCGAAAAAGAAGCTAAATGAAAATGAAGAAAAAAATAATCAGATACTTGAAACCAATCGTTGGGTAGAAGGCGGACCATTAGAAGAGGATAAGACAGTTACATTAGAAGTTGAGGAGAATGTAGAGGAAATAACGCTGCAGCTTTTAACAGCAAATCAGCTCAGTAATCTAAAAATCACTGATCCATCAGGCGATAAAGTAAGTCCTGAAATTAAGGAAATGCAGTTTGGGGAAGGTGTATTTAAAGGAGCAATCGGCCATTCAATCACAATAGCAGCACCAGCAGCAGGCGAATGGAAAATGAATCTGAAGCCAGCAGCAGAGGAAAATGCATATTTGTTAACAGCTGACTTTCAAACAGAAGCATTCATTTACGTAAGGCCAGCACAGGAGCAAGCAAATAAATTAGAGCTTGAGGCTGATCCGGCAAGGGTAGAAGCAGATCAGCTTACAGTAATCTATGAAATTACGGAAACGGCAAATCCCGATAATAAAGAAACATGGAAAAAGCAAGGCAAACATTCGCTAACCCAAAATTTAAACTTTGATAAAAAACAGACAGTATATACAGTCACAATAAATATTGAAGGGATGACGAAAAAAGGGAATGCTTTTAAACGCACAATAATCGATTCAATTTATGCCAATTGACGAAGTGGGACAATCGGGGACGGTCCCTGTATTGTCCCACTTATCCATTTAATAATTCTTCTTCCAGTTCTTCACGGTTTACAATCATGCTTCCATCCTTATCCATATGGACGAGATTATTTTTCTTTAGCTGGGTTAATGTTCTGCTGACGGTTTCTCTGCTGGAGCCAATCATATTAGCTAAATCTCTATTTGTAAATTGCGTCGTAAGTTTTACTTGTTCTTTATTTATCACTTCGCCATGACTTGTTGATAAGCGGAGCAGCAGTAAAATGATTTGCTCATACGTATTATGTAAAATCTGCTCCTCCAGGCGATTTTGCAGATCAACAATAATATCGCCCAGTACTTTAAACACTTTGACACTGACCTCTGGATTTGTTATGAGGAATTGCTCGAATAAAGGGATTGGAATATAAACAAGTGTTGCCTCTTCTAATACCTCCGCATGTGCAGGGTAATTATCATTGCGGAAAAAGCCTTGATGCGGGAACATTTCTCCTTCACCCAGAACATTAACAATTTGTTCTTTTCCTTGTATATCTGTACGGTAGATTTTAACTTTGCCATGAAGGATAAAATAAACATTTGTTAGTGGATCACCCTGCATGAAAAGATGTGTGCCTTGGCGATATAGCCGGTTTCTTGCAATATCAAGCACTGGTTCCATTTCATAACTTGTTAAATTCTTAAATAAAGGAAATCGCTGCAGGAGTTCTTTTACAGAGTTTTGCTTCATGAAATACCTCCTTCATCTGCATAAATGCAAGCCAGTTTTCTAATTATATTCTATCATACCATTTTCCCTTTTTGTGTGAGAAAAATCACAGTAAAACGTGCGTTTGCTCACTACATAACAATGTGAAATATTTTATAATAATAATGTAAGGAAAGTTAGCGGGAAGTTGCTATGCCAGCAATTGCGATTATTTAACATAAACGGAGGTTTTTCAAATGAATGATATAATCTATGCAGCGGAAATTCATGCACCGGATATTTCCCCTAAGGTGCGCCATGTTCGGATTTTCCAGATGTTTGATAAGCTTGAATCAGGAGAATACATGCATTTATCCAACGACCACGATCCTAAACCTTTATATTATCAATTTATGATAGAGCGGGATAACATATTTACTTGGGAATACCTTGAAAATGGTCCAGAACAATGGCGAGTCGCAATTGGTAAAAAGTAAATTGCGCTTGGCCAAAAGGCATTTTAATGTGGATTTCTTAAAAGTCTGCATTAAAATGCCTTTTTTAATGGTATCATTCAAATCTTTATTATTGTATGGGAATCTATGATACATTTGTATAGATACAGTAATAGACAGAGGTTTCTATATAAACGTTCGGGCAGAGGATGATGATGGTGAAAGAGAAAAAGAAACAAGGGAATCAAGGTTCATTCGTAACCAATTTAAAATTACTTTTTAAGTTTAAAGTGTTAGTCGCAAATGTTCTGCCTGTGATTGCAGGGCTATGGCTTGCAATGCGTTTAAATAATATAGCTTTATCCGGTAATATGGATGTGATTTTATTAACAGTGAGTGGAAGCTTATTAGTAATTGCCGGAGCGCTTGTCATGAATAATTGGTATGATACTGATATTGATACAGTGATGGACCGAACCAAAATGAGACCAACGGTTACAGGAGCTATGTCATTATCTGCAGTACTTGCAATTGGGATTTTTACAACTTTACTCGGGTTTGTGTTTCTATGGTTTACAAACTGGGAGGTACTTATTTACTCATTTATCGGTTGGTTTATTTATGTTTTCCCGTACACGATATGGTCGAAGCGGAGGTATACATGGAATACGATAATCGGGAGTGTATCAGGAGCAGTAACGCCAATGATTGGCTGGGCTGCTTTTGCTTCAACGTTCGATATTGTGCCGATTGCATTTTTTCTTATTCTGTTTTTCTGTCAAATGCCTCATACATATGTAATTGCAATTAGAAAGTTTGACGAATATAAAGCAGCTGATGTTGCGATGCTGCCGGTGGTGAAGGGGATTCCTAAGACGAAGCGCATGATACTTATTTATATTATTTGCTTATTGCCGCTGCCATTTATGCTGATTTCACTTGGCTGGCTATATGTAAGTATAATGACGGTAATAAATATTATCTGGCTTATCATTGTTATTCGCGGCTTCTTTGTGAAGGATGATTTTAAATGGGCCCAGCTGAACTTCCTTATCTCCGTGAACTATTTGATGATTGTATTCATACTAGCGATTATCGTTACAATATAGAAGAGACAACAGAATCAAGTCCTGTTGTCTCACTTAGTCTTCGTCTTCCATTTTAATAAATAAGGTTTGTACGAAGTAGAAGAAGATACATGCTGCGAGAAAGACGAATCCCCAACCGAGAGTTTTTTGTTCGACGATAAGATAGTTGTTACAGAGCTGGGTTGGTGATGCGATATAAAGCCATGCTAAGATTGCAAACATCACACTCAGGACGATAAACACTGTATTTTGAATGTGGACACCAATTTTCTTCCAGCTATCTCTAAGTGGTATTCCTGCAAGAAAGGGGATGCTGACAAACTTAAAAATCTCCATAGCTGTAATGGTTAATGCTTCATCCATTGTGCGTGGAATCATCCAATAAATAGTAATAATCATAAATAATAGGATTCCAGGGATTCCATTGCTATTCCACTTCTCAAAAAAACGAGGAAATTTCTTTTGAAAGAAGGGTGCCATGAGCATGCCCGAAATCAGAAATAATGGCATCTGCATATGCATATGAATCGCCATAATTGATTCTGCCAGTGTGGCAACCGGCGGCAGGATAAGAAAAATAAAAAGTGCTAATCCGTATGCAGGCTGTCTCATTATAAATCCCCCGCTCTCTGTTCAAGGATGGTAGTAACCATCTCGCTTGCTGTTTCAATTTCTGTGTAATCCATTACTTCTATTAAAATTCCATTCGGATCAACAAGATAAAATGCTGAATTATGCTGGAAATTTCCATAACCATCAGGAATAACAATTACTCCAAATGCTTCTAATAAATTGTTTAACTCAGCTTCTTCGGTAATTCTGGCCATCCGCCAAGTTTCTCCATCACTGCCAAAGTAAGAACGATATTTGTCCAACGTATCAGGATCATCTCTTGCTGGATCAAAACTAATACTTAAAAATACGATATCTTCACCAATATATTGGTCCGGTATGTCCTCGTATACTTGTGCCAGATTCACTTCAAGTTCAGGGCAAACATCCGTACAAGCTGTGTAGATGAAAGTGAGCAGGACATATTTACCTTCAAATTCTGAGAAAGGGTATATACGCTCTTTGCTGTCCTCCAATGTGACATCTGGAAAAACAGGCCTCTCATCCATTAATTTGTTTATTCTTGCTGTCTCTACTGTATAAGCTTGGAAACCATCTGTAGCAATGAAAAGTAAAATGATGCCAAATAATAAAACAATGATGATGGCTGTAAGGCTGCGGTTTTTTTTGATCATGATGATCACTTCCTACTAATTTTATAAAAAAGAGATATTCTTGCATACAGAATATCTCTTTTCTTTATTATTTCATGGATATTCCACCAGCTTAAAGATGAAGGTTCAAATCCATTATGTGACCAGGGGAAAGCGAACTTCCCCCATTTTTAACTTTTAGTTATTTACCATGTTTTAAACCCTGGTGATCCAGGAGGAGCGTTAACAATTAAGTCAACAATCGGGATGACATAACCCATTGAAATAATGAGTACTGCAACAAGAACCCAAAGTCCCCAGCGTTCTGTCCATTTTGGTGTTTGCGGAGCGAAATTCTCTGGCTGTGCAACAGGGAATTCGGTGGTTCCCTTTGGTGCAAAGAACATGAGATTAAAGACAATATACACCATGAGTACAACACCAATCATTAATAGTGTTCCGCCAGCTGCCAGGAAGATGAGATATGGATCCCAGCCCAATGCAGTGAGATTGTCTCCATATGTGCTGTAAGAAGTTCTTCTTGGTGACCCAAGAACGCCTACCCAGTGCATAGAACCTGACATTAATAACATACCTAATGTCCAAACAATCGTTTGTATGATACCTAGTCGATTGATTTGTTTTGTCATCACACGTTTTGATAAATATGGAATGAGCCAATAAGTTATACCAAAGAATGTTAATGCTACTGTAGTACCAACAGTTAAGTGAAAATGTCCTACAACCCATAGTGAATTATGAATAACTTGGTTCAATTGGTTGTTTGTTTGTGCAATTCCACCTGCTCCTGCAGGGATAAAGGCAATCATTGCAATCATAGGGGCTAAGAAGCGTACATCTCCCCAAGGCAGCTTTTTCACCCAGCCAAGCAAGCCTTTTCCGCCTTTTCTCATTCCAGTCCGAATCAAAACTGCGAACATTGCAAATGCAGTCATTAATGATGGAAGAGAAATAGATAGACTCATAAATACATGCATGAATTTCAAGCCTTGTGAGAATCCAGGATCAACGATTTGATGGTGGAATCCGCCAGGCACGTTTAGGACAACGGAAAGAATTACGACAACACGAGCTAAAGTATCACTGAAAAGTCTGCCGCCGATAATTTTTGGAACAGTTACATACCAAGCTGATACCGCAACAAGATACCAAACGTTAACAATCGTATGACCGAAGCTCCAGAACAATGTCCTGCTTAGTAAAACATTCACTGTTTCAACCCAGCCGAATGCCCAAGGAATAAGATATAGTACTTCTATTGTAATACCGATACTTCCAAGGAATGTAAGGGTAAATGCACCTACTGCGAAAAAGGTGAATAGTGGTAAGTGCTTCCCTTTATTATTTTTCTTCCAATTGATTGCACTGGTCCAAACACCAATTGTAGCGGACCAGATTCCCAGAACTAAGAAGACAAGACCAATATAGAACCAGGGTGATGCCTGCATTGGCGGGTAGAAGGTGTACATGACAGATGCTTCACCCATTACAACTGTAGTAATTACCATCACAACGCCAACTACTAATAATCCAAATGCAATCCAGCCCATTTTCCGGACTTTTGGTAAAAGCCCATGATGCATATGTGATATACCTGCATAAAAGTAACCAATCATAAATAAAGTTGTGAATGCGAGTACGAGCAGTATACCGTGTGCAGTGAGTACTTGATAATAATTCAGCCAGGCTGGCAGTTCTAATATCCCTGCGCGGTTTAGTCCCTGAAGTAATCCGAGAAATCCACCAACAAATAATAGAATAAATGCCAATGAAAAATAGGTTAATGTCAATTTTGCATCATGTGGATTGACGCCAAGCTTTTGTTTCGTTTTTTCTTTTAAATTTTCTAATTTAGTAGCTTCCATTTTATTTCCCTCCCATCTAATTTACCGTAATTGTCGTTGACATCATTTGATGTCCTGCACCGCAATATTCATTACAGATAATGAGATATTCTCCAGGCTCATCGAAGGTTTCTGTTATGGTTTGAATATGCCCAGGCATTACCATCGCATTAATATTTGTGCCTGGAATTTGGAATCCATGGATAACGTCTTTGGATGTCATAATAAAAGTGACTTCAGCACCTGCTGGAATCTCAATATCTGCAGGGTTAAAGCTAAAGGCAGCTAGCGTCATAATCACTTCGTATTCATTATCTCCTGTTTCATAAACACCAGGTTCACTGAATAAATGATGTTCATCTACCTTTTGCGGATCAATTGTTTCTTTATTACTAGGTGGCCCCATTCCTAAAGCGAAAGTCTGATAACCAGTGAATACCATTGAAAGAACGAGAATACCAACACTTAATATAAGCCAAAGTTCCTCTTGACGTGGCAGTTTCATTTTGTTTCCCTCCTCTTAAAATCTCATCATATATACAATTGCTAATAATAGAATGAATGCTACAATTCCTCCCCCAACAAATAAAATTGAGGAAAATAATGTACTTTTTAGAGATTCTTTATTAAACTGTTCTTCTTGTTCCTCTAAAGTTAAATTTTCAGTTGTTCCCTTTACTTCCATCTCCTTCACCCTCCTCATTCATTTCTTATTTACAGTGTACATTTTAGTTTTCACTAACTGTGTGATGTAAATCACATCTATCTTGTGACTTCTGTCCCGAAATAAGGAGAATGTGACAAAATATTGACAATGGAAAAGACTATGATATTCCGCCTTCTCGCTTGTGACAGGAGTTGATTGCCCTTATAATAGACTACAGTAAAGAGAATTCTGAATATAAAAGGGTGTGGATTATGGGGAAACGAATTTTTTACTTTTTATTAACAAACGTTTTAGTTTTGCTGACAATCAGTATTATTTTTTCTTTAATACCTGGGGGATTGAATTATATTAATGAGGGCGGTATTGACTTTGCTGCATTATTAGTCGTTAGTGCAGTAATTGGCTTTACAGGTTCACTTATATCTTTAGCCATTTCACGCTGGATGGCTAAACGTGTGATGGGTGTACGGGTTATTGATCCAAATCAGCCAGGCTCGCAATATGAAAGGGAAGTAGTTGAAAAGGTACATCGTCTTTCCAGAGCTGCTGGTCTTGCGCATATGCCTGAAGTAGGGATTTATGATTCACCAGAAGTTAATGCTTTTGCTACTGGACCTTCAAAGAAACGTTCACTTGTTGCCGTTTCAACAGGCTTATTACAAGAGATGGATGATGATGCTGTTGAAGGTGTAATTGCTCATGAAGTTGCCCATATTGCTAATGGTGATATGGTAACGATGACGCTTCTACAAGGTGTAGTAAACACATTTGTTGTGTTCCTTGCCCGAATTGCAGCATATATTGCTTCAAGGTTTGTCAGAGAAGAGCTTGCACCAATCGTTCATTTCATAGCGATTATCCTTTTCCAGCTTGTATTTTCTATTTTAGGAAGTCTCGTTGTCTTCGCATACTCAAGACATCGTGAGTATCATGCTGACCGAGGTGGAGCAGATCTGGCAGGTAAAGATAAAATGCGTCATGCTTTAGAATCACTTAAAGCATATTCACACCGCATAAAAGATGAAGAGGAAACATCTATTGCCACATTAAAAATTAATGGGAAAAAGAAATCAAGCATCTTTTCAACACACCCAGATTTAGATGAAAGAATTAAAAGACTCGCATAAAAGTGGGGACAAAGCTCAAAGAGAAAGGCGTTGGTGTACACGCAAAATGTGTAAGTGCCACGCCTTTTTGTTGTGGAAATGATAAAAGCCATTATACCGCAGCAACCATGTTGTGAAGTGCAAAGAGTATTTGCAAAATGAAATAATCTGGTATTTAAAGCAGTAGAGAAGGGCTCTCTCCCATCGGAGCTGGATTTTATATACGTCTCAAGTCTTATTGTCTAAGAATACGTACTATGCTATTTTATATTTAGGTATAACAAATGAGATGGTATTGTTTATACAAAGGTAGTATATAATGGATAGTACTGTTACTAAGGGAGTGAAAAACTTGAATATACAATTTAAAAAGGGTGTGCTTGAGCTTTGTGTGCTTGTGCTTTTAGATAGAAAAGATCAATATGGCTATGAGCTTGTGCAGCAGATTTCAAATCAAATTGAAATCTCGGAGGGAGCAGTATATCCGCTGCTGAGACGTTTGACAAAAGAAGGATTAGCAACAACATATTTACAGGAATCTTCAGAAGGTCCGCCGCGAAAATATTATAAATTAACGGAGCCGGGAGAAGGGTATCTCAATGAAATACTTACTGAATGGCGGGCTTTTACAAAGGGTGTAAATAAATTAATTGATAATGAGGTGGAATGATAAAATGAGGAAAGAACAATTCATATCGAGATTGAGGGCTGTGTTAGGAGGGCTCCCATCAGACGAGAAAAATGATATTTTAAATGATTATGAGGAATACTTTTCCATGGGGCTGCAAAATGGAGAAACAGAAGAAGAAATTGCAGCCTCGCTTGGTTCGCCAGAGCAGCTTGGTAAGGAGCTGAGTGCCGTACATCATGTAGAAATCGCAGAAGACACAAGCTCAGCAGGAAGCTTTTTCCGAGCTTTATGGGCAGTAATCGGGCTGAGTTTTTTTAACCTGATTATCGTACTTGGACCGTTTCTTGCGTTGGCAGGCGTACTTATTGCTGGCTGGATTGTTGCAGTTTCATTTACATTATCACCAGTTGGTGTACTCATTAATACCACTATTTACCCAGAAGTATTTGAACTATTTAATTTGTTCTTTACTCTTGCGTTAGCTGGTCTGGGTTTGCTTGTTGGCAGATGGATGTTTTCACTTACAGTTTGGATGAAGAATATGTTTGTCCGCTACTTTAAATATAATTTGAGAATGGTGAAAGGTGGAATGAAGAATGCTTAATGGGAAAAGAATAACACTGCTTGCCCTTCTGCTTTTAGTAATTGGAATTATCGGATCAGCTATGACTTATCAATCCTATGCTGATTCCGAACCAGTAACAGAAGAAAGTATATTTGATGAAAAGATTACAGATATTATAGCAGAATCGAATAACGCTACAATTGAAATGATTCCATCTGCAAATGATTCAGTGAAAGTTGAATTCTTATTTGATGGTTCTAATAAATCACGATATAAATTTGAGGCAGCAGTTGAGAATGGTGAATTAAGAGTAAAATTGAAAGAAAAAGTCATACAGTTTTTCAACTTTGATTTTGATATTAAACCGTTAGTAATTAAAATCTACCTGCCAGAACAGTCATATGAGTCGATAATAGCGAAAACTGAAAATGGAAGAATAACAATCGATCAAGTTGCGACAGATACTATTGAAGGCATATCGACAAATGGAGGTATTTTATTGAAAGACCTCCATACTCAAAAAGTACTAGCAAAAACTGAAAATGGAAAGATTGAACTTCAAGATGTGGAAGGAGAACTGCAGGCAAAAGCAACAAATGGAAAAATTGAACTGGATACAGATCATATAGATCGTCTAATTGATTTTGAAACAGTAAATGGTAAAATATTGATCCGAACAAAGGAAAAACCAGAAAATGCAGAAATTCATGCAGAAGTTGTAAATGGTTCGATAAGCATCTTTGGAGAAAAAAATCAACAGACCATTATTGGAGATGGTGATAATAAAGTAAATCTTAAAACAGTAAATGGCAATATCGCCGTCGAGTAAGCGGGATGATAATGGTTTGTGGAGCAAAAGAATTTCCAGGGAAAACCGAAAAATACCTGGTTTAGGGATATATCCAAAATGAATTACCGAACAGAAACGATATCGAAATTCCAGACTACAGTTAAGCTAAAGCAGGACTTGGGGAGACTGCCTCTGGTCCTGATTAACGAAAGTTTCTAAATTTAAAGAGATTTCACTTGAAAATAATCCTTATTGCTCATATTATAATTTATATAAGGTACTTGGAACTATGTAAAATATTACAAATGTATCCAAAACTATAAAATTTAGTGAGGAAGGGATTGAGGGTTGTGAAGGATAAAGGGGATAAAAAGAAAAGGGATATAAATGTTTTAGAAGATTACACGATTCAAAGTAATTCTATTGCACTGCTTCCAGCAAAATGTATAGAGTATCACACCATTGTATTAACCTCTAATGAGAAACTTTACATAAAGCGGACTCCACTTGAAATTATTAAAGCTTCTTGTTACCAAAACTTTTCTTCTTATGAAGGAAGGAGAGAAGCGGTTAAACATTTGACTGATTTTCAAAAGAAGCTGCCAATTCCCGTGAATACTTTTCAGGATATTTATGCCTTTCCTACAAAGTCTCCAACAAGTGATGACTGTGTATGGCTCTTTTATCATCATATTAAGAAAATCGTCGATAATCACAAGATAGATATGGAATGTGAGTTTCCTTCCACCGTACATTTTGTGAATAATACAGAGCTTTCTTTGAATATTTCACATTTCAGTCTAAGTCATCAATTTTATCGAACGGCAGTTTGTAAGAATATGTTTGACGCAAAAAAATGAGACCTATATACTAGCAAAGAGCATTGACCCAGCACTATAAAATCACATACTAAATTAATGACGGAAAGGGAGAATATAATGACCGAGATAGGGTTGGAAGACATTGTAAAGACAGTGCTACCTAAGAAAAAAAGTAAATATCTTTTGGGTGGAATACTCTTCCCTCTTTTATTCATTGCATTATTTTTTGACGTAAAATATAAAGGATTATTTTATCGTTATTTTCTGCCGCGGAATGTTCAATCCTTTACCAATCAGTTATTTGAAGGAAGATAAATAAAAACCTGCTGCAAAAAGTTTACAGCATATTTGCAGCAGTTTTTTTGCTTTTTATCCCGAATTAACTGCCAGTAAATCCCCGATTGGTTCAACTAACATCCAGTGGGGATGAAAAAAGCTTCCCCATACGCAGTTTCACTGATATGAACGAAAATATCAAGTCCTACCACAAAATTCCGCTA
>DAMDKS010000068.1:0-14521 GCA_032085455.1 Oceanobacillus sp. | reverse complement strand
CCACTAAAGCGATTTGACCTTTTAAAGACTTCATTTACATTCTCCTCACTTTACATTATTAAAGTATCTTTCAATTGATACTTTTTTGTAATATCTATAGTATGGGGTACCGTCAGGAAAATGCGGATTTACAACGTTAAGCACATTTTTGGGACGATTCCCCCATTTTTAACAACGTTAAGAAAATTTCAATGGCCTTAAAGAATCTAACGAGACCATTTTCTCCAAATTAAAATGGTATTCTCCTAGCAAATTAATATGCTCCCAACCTAGAGGAGACATATGGTGTAACAAATCTTCATTAAAACTAGCAGACTGTCTTTGATATTCAACTGCTTTTGTTAGATGTAAGGTATTCCAGATACTGATGGCATTGATGATTATATTTAAAGCACTGGCCCTTTGCAATTGATGCTGTATGGTTCTTTCCCTAAGCTCACCTTGTTTTCCAAAGAAAATAGCTCTTGCTAATCCATTCATGGCTTCTCCTTTATTCAAACCTCTTTGTATTTTTCTTCTTAATGATTCATCCGATATATAATTCAAAATAAAAATCGTTTTTTCTATTCGGCCCATCTCACGTAAGGCAGTAGCTAAGCTATTCTGTCTTGAATAAGAACCTAGTTTCCCCATAATAAGGGATGCTGAAACTGTTCCCTCCCTTATAGAATGAGCTAATCGCAAAACATCCTCATAATTTTCTTCAATGACCTTTGTATTTATTTGTCCACGTAAAATGGCTTCCAATTTTGGATACTCACTTGCCTTATCTATTGTAAATAATTTTGAATCTGATAAATCTCTTATTCTTGGAGCAAATTTAAATCCTAATAAATGAGTCAGTCCGAATATTTGGTCTGTGTAACCGGCTGTGTCTGTATAATGCTCCTCTATATTTAGATCCGTCTCATGGTGCAACAATCCATCCAAAACATGAATCGCATCCCTAGAATTTGTATGAATAATCTTTGTGTAGTAAGAAGAGAATTGATCACTAGTAAAACGGTAGATGGTGGCTCCTTTTCCAGTCCCATAATGTGGATTTGCATCCGCATGTAGTGATGAAACACCTAGCTGCATTCTCATACCATCTGACGAGGATGTTGTACCGTCGCCCCAATAGGAGGACAATTGTAATTTATGATGGAAATTTACTAATATGGCTTGGGCTTTATTCATTGCATCTTCATACATTCGCCATTGAGATACATTAGCTAGTTGCTTATATGTAAGTCCGGGTGTTGCTTCAGCCATCTTGCTTAAACCAATATTCATTCCCATTCCCAGAAGGGCAGCCATAATAATTATCGTTTCTTCTTTATCCGGTTTTCGATTATTAGAAGCATGAGTAAATTGCTCATGAAATCTTGTTATATGAGCAACATCCATGAGTAAATCAGTTAATTTTATTCTTGGGAGCATTTGATAAAGGCTTGAACTAAACTTTTTTGCTTCTTCTGGAACATCTTTTTCTAAGCGTGAAAGTGACAGCTTTCCTTTTTCAAGGGAAACTCCGTCTAACTTGTTGGAATTGGCAGCTAACCAATTTAACCTTTCGTTAAGGCTACTGGTTCTCTCCGACATATAATCTTCGAATGATAAACTAACTGATAATCTCGTAGTTTCCTTCGTTTGATTCCATGTATCTTCTGAAAATAAATATTCCTCAAAATCTCTATATTGTCTGCTGCCAACAATGGAAACATCTCCTGCCCGAACATGCTCCCGAAGTTCAGTTAAAACAGCCATTTCATAGTAATGACGATTGATTGTTGTACCATCATCCTCGTATAAATGCTTTTTCCAACGTTTTGAAATAAAATCCACAGGTGAGTCATCAGGTACTTTTCGCTTTCCGGATTCGTTCATTCCTCGGATAATCTCAACAGCTTGTAAAAGTGCCTCATTTGCCTTTGTAGAATGAAATTCCAATACCCTTAAAAGCGTTGGAGTATATTTTCTAAGTGAATAAAATCTTTTTTGCAGTAAGTCTAAATAATCATAGTCGGCAGGACGAGCAAGATCTTGAGCTTCTTCCACCGAAGAGACAAAAGAATTCCATTCAATAACGGATTCTAAAACCTCAAAAACGTCTAATTTTTCCTGTTTTGCCTTGAGATTTAGTCACAACCAATGTATCTATTGAAAATCGAAATGACATGCTCGTTGCTCAGGGAGAAACGAGGCTGATGAACGAAGACGTTAACGTCACCTTAATTGGGATGAATATTTTGAAAGCAGAAGAGAGCGGATTAGTAGAAAAAATTACTCAGAGAAAAGAGGGGAAGCTTGAAAAGGATATGGCAGTTATCAGTAATCATGCTGCTTCAGAATACGGTCTGGATATAGGAGATAAGATATCTGTCGAAGCAGGGGAGGATACATATGAGTACGAGATTGGGATAATTGGCAAGGAGAGAGGTATTTTTTTCTCTGAACTCGATACGATTACCCTTGCTGTTACCGAGGAGCAGGTCAACACCATATTTGACACAAAAGACAAGGTAAATACTTCCTATCTATCTGTGCCCGAAAATAAAGTTAGCGCCTCTATGGAAGCGCTAAAAGAGCAGAATCCTGATTTTCAGATTCAAAATCAATCTACTGCTGCCAGTACACGTGATGAAGCTACATTTGAAACAACAATGCTGCTGGCTATTATCACGATTGTTATGATTAGCTCTTACATCATTATTTCCCTGGCAAAATTAATTGCTGTGGAACGGATGCCGGTTATCGGCACCTTTAGAAGTATTGGAGCAAGTAAGAAATTAACCAATTTTATCCTGACTTTGGAATTTTTATTTTATGGATTGATTGGTTCTATTATAGGCCTGGCTCTAGGAATGGCCATATTACCGTATGTCGCAGATGTATTTAATGAATATAAGGAACTTGGTGTCGAAACAGAAGTTAATTATAATATGGTTTACTTAAGCATCGCTTTCTTATTTGGTACGTTATTTCCACCGATTATCAGCTATTTTCAAATTATCAGAATGAATAAAAAGCCATTGAAGGAAATCATTCTTAATACGACACATACCGCCCAAAAGCGTTCAGCTGTACCATTTATCGTGGGTATTCTTCTGCTGATAGGCGCATTTGGCTTGTATTATATCAATCGGACAGATGACCTTTTAATAAGTATTCTTTCTATTCTGTGTTTATTTATTTCCATTGTTTTATTAATGCCGGGCTTTCTTAATGCTGTGTCAGCCGGTTTGAATTTTACATTTAACCGCATTGGTTCAGGAGAGCTTTTGCTCGGGGTGAAGAACTTAGGGAATAATAAAATGGCATCAAATAATTCGAATATGATTATAGTGGTTTTTTTACTGCTTATGCTTGTTGGAATGATTGCAAGCGGGATTGATCAATACTTGAATAAATCATTAATTAGAGATTATGATATTGCTATTACAGAAATACAGGACGATCCGGAAAATTTTGAAGATGTACAAGAAATAGATAGTGTATCCGATACATATACACAGTATGTAGATACTGCAGAGGTCGAAATAGATGGTCAAGGAGAGACCTTAGGAGTTCTCGGTATTGATAATCTGGAATCATTTGATTCATTCTTTTCGGGAATAACCTTTCTCGATGATGCAAAAGAACAATTAAATAGCGCTGAGGATGGAATTGTTCTGGATGAATATCAACTGGAAAGATTCGGTTTACAGCTGGGAGATAAGATAGAGTTACAGCCTCTTGATGCAAACTATGAACCATTAGAGGGAGAAGATTCGACAGTGACAGCTACAGTAGTTGGTTCTATGGAAAGCTTAGGATTCTCTCAGAATAGAGCAACTGCATTGATTAATCTAAGTTTTTACAAGAAGGATTTTGAAGATACATTAGGTCAGATTAATATCAAAGCTGCCCCGGGAGCTGATTTAGAAAAGGTCAAAAAAGAAATTAATGATCATTATTCAAATGCAGATATGACTGTCAATACGTTCGATGAAATTTTGCAAACACAAAAAAGTACTATTGATACATTGATTCTTGGAATGACTATTATTGTCTTATTGGGATTATTAATAGGAGTTCTCGGCATTTCTAATAATCTGCTTGTTTCCTTTATTCAAAGAAAGAATACGCTGTTTTATATTCTGTTTGTATGAGCAGAGGACAACTGGTTAAAGTGCTGCTTGTTGAAACAATCTTAACATTTATTGCAGTAACAGTGGCAGGATTTGCGGGCAGTTTAGCCATGAATGTAATTATGGCAAAGCTCTTGTATGCCATTGGATTAAGAATCGATTTTCAATTTAACACCGGCCTGTTCCTGATTTTATCTGTGGTCGTATTTGTATTGTTGCTGCTTTCCAACCTCTCGATTATTAGAAAAATTTATCGAATGAATATTGTCGAGAGTCTGCGTTTTGAATAAAAGGAATGTCAAACTTATTATAAGGGGGGATCTATATGGAATACGTAATTAAAACAGAAGATCTGCGGAAAAGCTTTCAGAATGGCGGAAAAGAAATTGAAGTGATTAAGGAAATTGATTTGGAGGTTCTTGAAGGAGAATTTGTTTCGATTATGGGGCCGTCCGGATGTGGGAAAAGTACACTGCTTTATATGCTGGGCGGTATCGATACTCCTACATCTGGAAAAGTATTTATTCATAACGAAGATATAAACAAAATGAAAGACAAGCAGAAAAGTAGATTGAGACGTAAGAATATTGGCTTTGTATTCCAATTTTATAATTTAGTACAAAATCTGACGGTAGCTGAAAATATATTATTACCGCTGACAATGGACGGAAAAAAAGCCCGTCATTACCAACAGGAACTAAATGATATTTTGCAGATTGTCGGATTAACAGAAAGAAAAAACTTTACGCTGAGAGAGCTGTCAGGAGGGCAACAGCAAAGAGTGGCTATCGCCCGTGCTTTAATCATGAATCCTAAAATTATTTTAGCAGATGAACCAATTGGAAATTTAGATAGTAAATCCGGAACAGAAATTATGGAGCTGTTCAAAAAGATTAATCAGGAAAAAAACATTACAATTCTTCAAGTGACCCATTCTCAGGAATCGGCAGAGTATGGAGACAGGACGATCCGCATGTTGGATGGTCTGATTGAATCAGATTTGAAGAAACAAATTATGTAAGTTAACAGGCTGCCGGAATAATGGCGGTCTGCAGTTATTACTTTTATGAGCGTAAAAGCCTGGGTTCTGTAAAGACTTTATTATCAATAAAGGCATGAGCACGAGAGGGAGCTGACGTGAGCTGTTCATAAAGCTTGTGCACGGGATTCCAAAATCGCCGGTACCTCTCTTCAACAATCTGAGACGATCCAACCCAGGCTACATCTCTTTGTAAAGCCCGATTCACCATGGTTTCATTATCAATATCCAGCCATATTACGTAATCCCAGTGATCTGCGAGCTCCGGGTGAAGAAGAAATACACCATCAATAATCGCAATATCTTTATCTCCTGCAGTGTGCCATTGCTCTGGGATCTCCTTGTCGTGAAATGAATCCCAAAGAGCTGTCCGGCATCTCCTGTTTCCTTCAGGACCTAGAGGCTGCAATACAAAGTCGGCAAACGATGTATAATCAAATCCAAAAACATAATAAGATTGTGGAGTCCATTCTCCTTGCTTCGAACGATATTTATGCCCTGGATAATGGAAATCGTCTATGGAAGCACGAAGAACTCCACGTGTCGGCTCGCGAACCTCCTTAGCCAGTTCATCGGAAAATGTAGTCTTCCCCGCAGCAGATCGGCCATCTACAGCAACCCTTGTTGGGTGATCTAAGTTTATTGAGGCAATTTCATTAGCAAGAGCAGTGATTACAGTACGTCTCGAACTATTTGGTATGTTAGACATATTTTCCCCTCCTGAAAGTATATTTCCATGAAAAGTTAGTGAAGTAAATGAACGAATATGTGACATTTTGGGGCGGGGAAGCAGCGATTACCCGTCTAATCTGGAAACAATTGCGCATCAAAACTCCCCGCTGAATGAAGTTTTATTTTATATTCTACCTATAAACTATGTTGTGATTGACTTTGTTAAGTGAGTTAGTGTACTATTCAAATATTACACTAACATATAGAAAGGATTAATGCAATGAATGTGTGGGGCTTTTTATTAAAAAAAGAAATTCGGCTGATGCGTTCGTTTTGGATGACAGCAGGTCTGGTTATCCTTTTAATTAGTATGATGGGGGGTTATTTAGCAGCCAGATTCCATTCTGGTGTCCCAAGTTTGATATTATTCATGCTGATGTTTTTTCATTCTTTTTATCTGCTGTTATATTTGCTCGTTAGTCTGCGGAAAGAAACAAGAAACTTACCAATTTGGATGCAGTCTCCACAATCAGGTATATTATTGCTTTCTGTAAAGTTTGGAGCTGGATTTTTGCTCATGTTAGGATCGTTGGTTTTGAGTTTGTTGCTTTGGCTTTGGGTTGTGAATCTGGATATTCAAACCAGTCTGTACCAAGGAGGAGCCTATTTTCAATCATTAACTGCAATAGAAGATTTAATAAAGGAACATTGGATTTTATCATTTGTTGTATTTGCTCAACGAGGACTCTTTCTGGCAGGACTTGGAGTTCTTCTTTATTTCAGTGTGGATTTATTGAAGTACACTCTTAAAGGCTGGCGGTGGCTATTAGGGTTTGGATTGTTTATAGCCGGTGTTTTTATAACGATTTGGTTTAGTAATACGGAGTTATTTGCTTTCATGTTTCATTGGGGCAAGTTAGATCTTTCCGATTTTTCAACACTGTCCTCCTCAGGGACATTTCAAGGTCCTCCAATTGTTACTATTTTTCGGAGTTTTTTCCCGTCATATGCCGGGGACATTATATTCAAATTTTTACTTGCTGCGGTTTGCTTCTTCATTTCAACCTGGCTTTTAGACCGGAAAGTAGAGGTGTAACGCTGTGGCAGATAAATTTACAGGAAAAGCTCCGATATATTATCAGATTGCACAAAAAATATGTAATCAAATTGTTCGCGGTGAGATCAAACCGGGAGATAAACTGCCATCCGTCCGGGAATTGGCTGTCCAATATGGGGTAAATCCAAATACAGTGAAAAGAGTCTATATGGAGCTTGATCAAATGGATGTATCAGAAGTGCACCGGGGTCAGGGAACATTCGTGACAGAAAATCAGCAGCATTTGGACGAACTTCGGGAACGGCTTAAACAGGATAAAATTAGGAGCTTTGTATTGGATATGAAAGAAATGGGATTCACTCCGGATGAAATTGCAATGGGAATACAGCTATATTTTAATGATGGTATAGAAGGAGGGGAAAAGCAGGATGAATCATAATTTGGTGCAATTTGATCACGTTTCAAAAAATTATATGAAGGAAATAGCACTTGATGATGTCAGCTTTCAACTTCCTCCAGGGAAAGTGATTGGTGTTATAGGGCCAAACGGGTCCGGAAAGTCTACGCTGCTTAAGCTTACTGCAGGGTTACTACGTCCAACGCAAGGCAAAGTGATTGTGAATGGAAAGCCTGCAAAAAGACGTATATCCTCAGAAGTTTCTTATATGCCTGAGCAGGATGGATGCTATCCTTTTTATACCGTTACTGAAGCAATTAAATATTATAACAGCATATACACTGATTTTGATGAAGGTGAAGCAAAAGAAATGCTGGATTTTATGGAATTAAGCAGGAATCAGGAAGTAAATAATTTGTCAAAGGGGGGAAAGGTGCGTCTTAAAATGGTTTTGGCCATGTCAAGGCGTACGCCGTTAATATTGCTGGATGAACCTTTGGCTGGATTAGATCCAATGATTAGAGATTCCATTATCAAAGGATTGGTTGCTTTCGTTGATCCATCTGAACAGACTGTCGTGATAACAACACATGAGGTATCAGAAATTGAACCAGCATTGGATATGGTTATTGCTTTAAAAAATGGGAAGATAGTTAAGCTGGATGATGTTGAAAATATAAGAGGAATGTATGGAGATAGTCTAATTGAGTGGATGAAAGAAGTACTAGGACCAAACTCTTCCTCTTTGAAAACAGAATAAAGTTAAATCTTCTTTAAAAAATAGAATATTTATCACTACTTATAAAAAACACAAAATAACGCCTGACGTAACTACGTTCAGGCGTTATTTTTGTAGTGCAGAGAAACATAAAACCATTCTAACTGGAGCTTCGGCATAAAAATAAAAATCTTCTTATCGATTCATAAAAGAGGTTGACTTTACTTTGTGTATTAGTGTACTATACAGATATCACGCTAATACAGGGAGGGGATATAATATAAACTATATACGGATACCTGTAATAGTTATGAACTCAACAGGGTGGAGGGATTTTCGGGGGATGAAGTGAAGTAATACTACTGGCAAAAGGATAATAATTACTATGGCTGTGGTAGGAATTCAAGGGAAATATAACTGGGAAATGATGAGATGAAAGGAAACAATATGCGTGAGCAATGGAAAAAGATGATTCAAATGCAGCATCCGGAAAAATTGCTGAAATTCGCCCGTCAGCTGGATGGAAAAACATTAGCAGCAATTTATGATATGGATGTAGAAACATATTTAGATTTAAGAAGGCAATTAGAGCATCAGGCTGAGGAAGCTGCTGATCAATTACTTGCAAAGCCAGGATTTACTGACAAGGTGAAGAATCTACCCTTTAAAGCAGGAGAAACTGTAATTGGAGCTGGAGAAAGCACAACGGATGACCTGCTTTCATGGTTTGAAATTTTACGCCATTTACTGAAAAAGGTCAGATCCCAAGATAATATTTCTTTCATCAATGAAGGCATATCAGGAAACACCTCCACACAGCTTCTCGGGCGGTTTGGCAGTATTGTGGCTCAGAAACCAGATTGGATTATTTGCATGATTGGCGGAAATGATGTTCTTCGTCTTGGGGTGGAGCCAGCTAAAACACAGGTCAGTGCAGAGGAAAGCGCCAGGAATATTTCAGAAATCAGACGGATAGCTGCAGTGAATAGTGAGGCTCGCTGGATATGGATTACACCTCCGCCTGTTAATGATGGAAGAATCGCTGCTTTTCCTCCTTTTAAACAGGGACAGTTAAACTGGCGTAATGAAGACATTCGTGTTGTTGGTAATATTATCCGGGACCAGCCCGATTCTGTTATCGATATACAAAAAAGTTTCGGAATGCCAGCTTTACCGGAATGGATGCAAATGGATGGAGTTCACCCATCGATTTCTGGACATAAAGAAATTGTGACCCGCTTAGTTGAAGCATTTACTGAGGATTTAGATATGTAAATAACTTTATCAAGTTTCATTTTACAAAACGGGAGGCCGATAAAATGAAAACACTAAAAGGTAAAATTGCGATTGTTACAGGAGCAAGCAGGGGGATTGGACGCGCCATTGCACAGCGGTTTGGGAAAGAGGGCGCAATAGTGGCCGTCCATTATTCCCAAAATGAAGGTGCGGCAAATGAAACTGTTCGCGAAATCGAATCATTAGGCAGTCAGGCTTTTGCGATTCAGCATCAATTTGGAGTGGAGACAGAAATCCAGTCTTTTTTCAAAAAATTGGATACAAAATTGCAGCATGTTACAGGAGATACTCAATTTGATATTTTAGTCAATAATGCTGGTGTTTCTGGCATGGGGTTGATCGAAGAAGTGACAGAGGAGTTATTTGATAAAGTTATGGCTGTTAACCTGAAGTCACCATTTTTCTTAATCCAGCAGGCACTGGACAGAATACGTGATGGAGGAAGAATTATTAATATTTCTTCTGTCTCAGTAAAGGTTATTTATCCGGGAACAATCACTTACAACCTTAGCAAAGCAGGATTAAATATACTGACCCAAAATTTAGCAAAGCAGTTGGGTCCTCGTAATATAACAGTGAATGCTCTTATGCCGGGAGTCGTAGAGACAGAAATAAATCGGGGTATGTTAAACAACCCGGGAGCTAAAAAGCATGCAGCGCAAACGTCGGTATTTAGACGATTAGGACAGGGGGAAGATATTGCAGATATTGCCGCTTTTATTGCCTCCTCTGATAGTCGCTGGATTACAGGTTAACTTGTCGATGCAGCAGGAGGAGGCCTCCTGTAAAAGGATGGAATTTACTGTTAATGCAATAAGTAATAATGATGGAAACGAGGTGCGGTAAAATGGATAAACCAAAAAAGAGCTGGTGGATTTTAGTCATTGTGTCAATTGGAGTGATGCTTCCTTTTATGTATCCTTATCTGACTTTTGATCCGTCCAAAAGCCGGGTAGTGATTACATCAACAACTATTCAATATCCGGTATTGGTCACACATATTATTTTGGCTTTTGTTGCTTTAGTGGCAGGTTTTCTTCAATTTATAAGCCGCATTCGTTTAAATAATCCAAAGATCCACCGCACTATTGGAAAAATATATGTCATAACTGTTTTTATCAGCGGTATGCTTGCGTTCGTACTATATTTTTACGCAGAAGATTTCACAAAATCATTAGCCTTTTTCGTATTGGCTATTGTCTGGCTGTTCACAACCTGGAAGGCTTACCGTAAAGCTGTGAAAAGAAATTTTGAGGAACACCGTATGTGGATGATACGCAGCTTTGGCCTGACACTAGTGGCTGTCGTTGCCCGGCTGATCATGCCTGTTATTCTGTTATGCTATCTTACCTTTAATGGATTTACACTTCCGGGCGGCATAGATGAAATGATTGAAGAAGCTCTAAGGGTAAATATTTGGGTGGGTATTGTTTTAAATTTTGCTATTGTGGAATGGCTCATTTTGAGTCGTAAAATGAAAAAGCTTTAGTTTAATATTATAGAAAACTGCTCCAAATCAAGAAAAATGAATAATCTTTAAGTATGTATGTGGGTTCAAGAATGAATTTTAAACTTTAGGACTTTGAGAATAATGATGCAAATTAAACTCATTAGTTTATTAAAAAAGATAAGCAAGGAAATCAAGGCTCTTTCTTCATTTAAACTTTTTCATGTTGTCTTGTTATTCAGATATAACCGGTTGATGATGGTTCAGCTTCCACACATACTTTATTCCAAACAAAGGATACTCTTGCTGTCGGTGACTTGATCCGTGACATGTGCGAATTGGTTGTTGATACGCAAGCAGCTTTCGGACTGCCAGCCCAAGCAAAATACATGAGTATAGACTAAGTCCAACCTACCATTGAAGGTCATAAAGTAATCGTACGCTGGGTAGTTGAAAATCTTAATGGAAAAAAAGAGCAATGAAAGTCGTTGTGTTTGGAGCTACTGGTGGAACGAGTCGCCAAATTGTCACTCAAGCACTCGGGGCAGGTCACGAGGTGACCGTTATTGCGTGGAATCCTGAAGCCGTCGATATTCGCTTCGAAAGGTTGAGAATTTTTCAGGGAGATGTGCTTGGCTTGGCATCGTTCCGTAAATGGATTGTCGATCAAAATGCCGTCTTATCCGCACTTGGAGTCAATCATTGCAAGGCTAAGACAGTCTATTTCGAAGGAGCTGAAAATATCGAAAGAGCGATGCAGGAGGCAAATGTACGCCGATTGGTTTGCTGGTCTTCCGCTGGCTTGGTGATACATCGTGGATGGTACGGCAAACAATTAAACTTGTAATCCAACCGATATTTAAATACGCATACGAGGATATGGCACTGATGGAGGAGAAACTGCGGAAATCCGAGTTAGACTGGAGTGTCATTCGTCCACCCAGGCTGACGAATGGCAAAAGTCTGGAGCGTACCGTACAGCGATTAATAAGCATCTACCTAAAGCACAAGGCATTGCCCGAGCTGAAACGATTCAGATTCTTCCAGCTGGGGGGAACTGATTCTTGGGAGTTTTTCCCTTACCGCTGCTCAGTTGCTTTAACAGAGCAATTAGGAATGGAGGTTGTTGAATTTCCTGGAGGTCATGGAGGCTACAACACAATACTGCATAAAGAATTCGCTAACAAATTGAACAACGTTTTAGTGAATTGTTAAAAGGAAGTAAAGTAGTTTGATTCAGACTAAAAGCTATTGAAAATACTTCTAGACTGATTTTACAATATCTTAAAGAAGGTTGGTGTTTATAATGTATCAAGAAGAATCACCATGTCATTATAGGCGTGCTCTTGAAATCATATCTAGGAAATGGACAGTGCTGGTATTCTATGAACTAGAGCAGGAAAAGTTACGTTATAGTAATCTACTCCATCGAATTGAAGGTATAACTAAGAAGATGCTCACCCAGACCTTGCGTCAGCTTGAGAGAGACGGTCTTGTCCATCGTCATGAATATGACACCGTCCCTCCTGCTGTAGATTATTCTTTGACATCACTGGGATTGACCTTAATTGAACCGATGAGGGCTTTGCACCGATGGACGGATGCACACTACGATTCGGTTCTCGAATCAAGAAGAAAATTCGATCACGCACAAGGAAGGACATCAAGATAATCCGAAATAAAACTAACATATAGACAGCTGATCACGAATAACATCATAAACGTCATTGCCATCATCGAAGACATCTGTCATGGCATAGAACAAGTGAATCATTCCATTGTATCTTTTCATGGTTACCTTCACACCATTTTCGATCAGCATTTGTCCATATTTTTCCCCTTCGTCTCGTAATGGATCAAGCTCAGCTGTGATGACCAAAGCCGGAGCGACATCCTTGACATCTCCATACATAGGAGAAGCGAGTGGATTATTTCGTTCATCGGATGAATTTAAGTAATGAGTTGCACAATATTCCAAAAGTGCTCTAGTAAGGAAATATCCATCTCCATACATTTTCTTTGAATCGTAGACTCCTTTCCAATCTGTTAAAGGACATAACAGTATTTGATATTGAACAGCTATAGAATTCATCGTGCGAGCTTGTTGCGCTACGACCGCGGCAAGTGTCGCACCAACACTTTCTCCGGCAACTGCAATGCGTTTTGCATCTAATCCGTATTGTTTCGCATGCAAGGACAGCCATTCTGCAGCGTAGATTGCTTCATCGACTGGCACAGGGAATTTATACTCTGGTGCAAGCCGATAATCTACCGATACGATTGCTCTTCCTGTTGAAGCGGCCATTTTGTAGCACATCGGATCATAGTCGTTCATTCGATTAAATACAAAACCGCCTCCATGAAAAAACAGGATAACAGGCATATTAGAATTTCCTGATGGCCGATAAAGACGAACAGTTAACTCTCCGTGCGGTCCCTGTAATACAATATCCTCTACAGCGGATAAGCGAATGTCTTCAGAGATGGCTGTTGCCTCGGCAGCGTTACGAATTTCCTCCGGTGTCATAAGATGCATCGGCGGGAACGATGCTATCTGATCCAAAAATTGTCTTGTTTCCTTAGGTATTGACATTGATATTTCCTTCCTTTCTTCATTTTTTATCACATGTTGCAATTTCACTATACACGCTGTTCAATGCCTTGATAAGAAGGCACTTTAAAGTGCCTTCTTAACAAAATTCAATCCATGTCTTAAGGTAAGGATATGACAAATAACAAACTCAATTAAAAGAATTAGGTAAAACCAAAAATGATAGTTACAATACAGTACTTCAAAACATGTCCAATATGATAAACAGGGAGCGTGATGGATATTATAACTCAAAAAGATTTACCTCAATGGGCCAAAGATTATTTGCATTATATTCAAATTCCAATTAAGGAACCTTCACTGCCATATTTAACTGAAATCTGTACCGCGCATTTAAAGCGAATTCCCTTTGAAAATATTAGTACGCTATTACAATATGATGAATATCATCAAAAAGAAAGATTAATTCAAGATGAAAGAAGGTTTGTTAGACAGTTATATCAATATCAAATGGGTGGGACATGTTATATGATTAATAGCAGTTTTCAGCAATTGCTAAAGCAACTCGGCTTCCAGAGCCGTTATGCTTTCTTGGGCGGAGGGCATGTGGCTCTGCTCGTTCAACTTCCCAATGGAGAGGAAGAAATGTATGTTGATCCCGGAAATGGAGCGCCTTTTTTTGAACCGATTCATTTAGAAACGGCCCCTATGAATTGTTCGCAATTTGGTGGAATTGAAGTACGGATTCGTCCAATGGATGAACCTGGAGTATATAAATATTATCGTTATGTGGATGGAAAGTTACTTAATCATATGCTTTGGTCTTTTGACACCCGGAAAGTCTATCAATTTGATGATTTTCAGCCAGCAATCCAAAGATATTTCCAGCCAAATGGCTTTTTTACATCTGATTTGCGTTGTCAAATTTGGCAATTGGATCAAAACCGTTCACTTTCTCTTGTCAATAATATGTTAAGTATTCGATATAGTAATGGGAAGGTTGAGAAACGTGAATTAGCCAATCTTTGCGATGTCCGCAGCGTTATCAATGATGAATTTGGTTTTCCTAAATTGCCTATCGAGGATGCGGTAGAATCTTTGGAAAAACGAAGAGTAAACATTTTTAGGGTAATCGGAAAATAGTGTGGAAAGAGGGTTAAAAAGAACCCTCCTCCATTGTTCTAGTCAGTGTGGAAAAGTCAGCACCATAGATTTCTTCATAAACCCATTCA
>DAMDKS010000067.1:0-14795 GCA_032085455.1 Oceanobacillus sp. | reverse complement strand
GGTGTGGAGCGAGGGAAAACTTGGAGATAGTTTCAAAGAGTTACCTATCGCTATTGGATTTGTTACAGACCTACCTTCGCAAAACGCCATCCTTTGATGATGATACTTTTCAATTAGTCATGGAAGAAGCGTTAAAATATGAAGGTTTCCCTTATGTTTTTGGTGGGGCTCATCCTGATACTTCTTTTGATTGCAGCGGGTTAACACAATGGGTTTACGGTCAAGCAGGTATAGAGCTGCCACGAACGGCTCAAGAACAATATGACGCAACCGAACACATTCCACTATCCGAAGCAAAGCCAGGTGATTTAGTGTTCTTTCATTCAACGTATAACACTGCCAATTATATTACGCATAACGGGATATACCTTGGAAATAATCAAATGTTCCATGCAGGCGATCCGATTGGTTATGCAGATTTAACTTCTTCTTACTGGCAAACACATCTCGTAGGTGCAGGACGTATCAAAAACTAAGGAAAGGTTGGGATCGTATGAAGCTACCTTTTAGAAAAAAAGAAAAGCATGTAAAGCCGAAAAAAGAACAACCAAGAAAAGTAAAGACTGTTGGAAGGCGTAAAAAATCGGTCTTTTTTTTATGGATACTGCTTCTTAGCAGTCTTGCCTTTGGAATCTATAAAAATTTTACAGCCATAGATCAGCACACCATTCATGAAGTGGAAAAAATAGAAACAACTGTTATAGATACAACTGCAATCGAAAGCTTTACAAGAAACTTTGTGCAAGACTACTACACGTGGGAAAATGAATCAGAGAAGCTAGAAGAACGTACAGAAAAGCTTCAGACATATCTCACAGAGGAATTACAATCTTTAAATGCTGATATGGTTCGAGATGATATTCCGACCAGCTCCACTGTGCAAGATATAAACATTTGGTCAATAACAGAGGAAACAGACCAAACATTTTCTGTCGTCTATTCTGTGGAACAAGAAATCACCGAAGATAAAGACAGTTCTTTCGCAAATGCCACCTATCGCATTATCCTTTACCAAGATGAACAAGGAAACTTAGTTATTACGCAAAATCCCACCTTTTGGAACAGCCCGAATAAATCTGATTTCGCACCTGAACAAGTAGAAAGTAATGACTCGTTGGAAGCCGAAACAGCGGAAGAAGTCACTGAGTTTTTAGAAACCTTCTTTGCTTCATACCCTACCGCAACGGAGCAAGAATTGACCTATTATGTGAAAAACAATGCTTTACCAGTCATTGATAAAGACTATACCTTTTCTGAATTGATTAATCCAGTCTTTCAAGAACAAGATAACCAAATTAAAATTTGGGTCGTTGTGAGATATTTAGATGAAGCTACTAAGGCTATACAGTTTTCACAGTATGAACTTCTACTAGAAAAGGATGCTAACTGGATGATTGTAGAATAAGTCATGTGGCATGTATCCTAATGTAACGGAATACATGCCACATGTCTCTTTTATTATGAACTTTTCTTTCAGTTTCTTACTAATTGTTTTAATGGTTTTTCATTCGTAACCTTATTTACTTTTGATTTTTATCATTTTCAAAGAAAAGCTGCTAAAAATCTTGTATGAGTTTACATGAGAAGACGAATTTTTGTCTTGTAATTCAAGATCCTTTTGTATGCTGACTTTCTAATTAAACACGCGGTATAATAATACAAACATTTAACGTATAAGCGTGAGGAAGTACATCATATAGGAGGGGATTCTATGATTAAAGATAATGAACAAGAACTTATATTACGGCATGAATTGAATCGGAAATTGTACTTTTCAGAATCGGAGGAAAGGCTAGTTAAAGTCACCTATGGTTTGATGGCAGATAATGTGTACACAATAGATCATGCTATTCCTGAATTGATTAAAATTATTGATCTACTTGAACTAGAACAACGAGCTATAATGCTTGAAATTAATCGTATAGTTGATTTATCTGATTAAAATAGGACTCTATGTCAAGAAGTTAACCATTTCTAGCGTCTAATTTCTTGACATATATCCACTTATAGAAAAATTAATACAAGTATACCAACGACAACACAGTAATATGCAAAGTATTCGAGTTTTCCATTCCTCATTACATTCATAAACCATTTCAACGCAAAAAAGGTAGCGATAAATGTGGTAATAAATGCAATTAGATATGGAACCCATAGTAGATTCATGTTAGGATCTTTTACGATTTCAGGAATTTCTAAAATACCTGTTCCCAAGCTTACTGGAATATAGAGGAGGAACGAAAAACGTAAAGCTGTTTCCTTCTTCATTCCAACAAGCATGGAAGCAACAATAGTTGCACCAGATCTGCTTATTCCTGGTGTTACAGCTACACATTGAACAAGTCCAACAATAATGGCGTCTTTTGCTGAAATATCTCCATCCTGTTTACATCCACGCAAATTACGGATAATCCAAAGAGAAAGAGCTGTGATTAATAATGTAATTCCAACTACATTTGTTCCACTTAATGTTTCGCCAAGTACATCTCCAAATAGCACACCAATAATCCCCACAGGAATAGTTGCGATAACAAGATATACAACAAACATGAAGTCACTTTTGACGGTTTTATCACCTTTGAATAAGAACTTCCAAGTGTTAACAATTAGGCGTACAATATCTTTCCGATATATCAGCATAACTGCCAACAAGGAAGCGAAGTTAACAAAAATTTCAAAAGAAAGTCCTCTTGCCTCGATATTAAATAACTCTCTGATAATGATTAAATGACCGCTAGATGATACAGGAATTGGTTCGGTTACACCTTGAACTAAACCAAGAATAAAATACTGTATCAATGTCCATAAATTATTTAATGCTTCCAATTTTAATTACCTTCCTTTTCCTTCGCCAATGAATATTAGACTAAATTAATTAAATTGTTATCATCTATTTATTTTCATAAAAAGTTGATATACATTTATATGTGACGCTAAAAAACTTCAATAAAAATGATACATCAGTTAATCGATTTTCTACTTCACTTATCTAAATCATGCAGATAATGCAGAAGTCATCGAATCCTCTAAAAGTCCCTTAATCTTTTTTTCATTACAATGAAAGTTACGAGTAATCATTGATATTAATGAATATCCATCTTCCTAAAGAAAACAATCATTGTAATAAATCCTATGAGAGCCGTAGCTGCAATAACAATATACGAATATTCAGCGGGATAAGTTGGAGGTAATGTATCATTTGCAATATCCCCTGCTGCTGCCCATGGAAATAATGCCCTATGTTCTGAATTTCCTGCCATGACATTGACTAACGTTATAACCACTGTGAGAATAATTGTTGGCACATAATTTTTCATTACCAATGTCACAAGGATAATAGGAGTGGATAGGATAAATAATAATAATCCTCCTGTACTAAATTGTTTCAATGAATCTAGTAATAATGAAGTAGTTAGACCATCAAATTGCGTTAATAACCCCAAGAATAATGTAAGAGACCAAGCTATCATTGTTAACATCATAATCCATATAAATAGTAGCAACGTTTTACTGATAATAAAGCTTATTCTTGACACAGGGATTGTTAATATATTTTTCAATGTATTTTCCATATACTCACGATTAAAGAGATATGTAGTCACCACTCCATATAGGGGAACTCCTATAATGAGCACCGTATACAAATTGGCATTAAAAAATAGATCCTTAAATGGAGTGGCTGGTTCATTAACAAATGTAGCTATTACTACCACAAAAGGGGCTACAGCTGCACCAAGTATGCTTATTAGAAGCATATTTGAACGTTTTAGTTTTAAAAATTCAGTAAATAATAAATTAGCCAATTCCTCCACCCCCGACTAATTTTGTAAAGTAATCTTCCAAATTGTCTTCACTTACTTTTATTTTTAACACTTCAATATCATTTTCAACAAAAACTTTATTGAGCTTTCCTTGGTTTCCCAAATGAGAATATATACGAATATTCCCTTCTCCATGGACTTCATAATCCAAAATACCAAAATGGTTTTCCAAAAGTTTGGCTGCTTTATTATCATTAGAAACTTGAAACTCTAAATATTTTCGGTTTCTTTTTCTCAGTTTATCAAATGCAATTTCCTCTAAAAGTCTTCCTTCATGAATGATTCCCATATGGTCTGCTAATTGTTCCATTTCTGATAATATATGGCTCGATACAAAGATCGTTATATTTCTTTCTTTAGCCAGTGATTGGATAAGGCCTCGCATTTCCTTAATCCCAATTGGATCTAAACCATTGGTAGGTTCATCTAATATTAGTAGCTCTGGGTAATGCAGTAGTGCTCTGGCGATACCTAGTCTCTGCTTCATGCCTAAAGAATATTTACCGACAAGTTTTTTGGTTTCATGATGTAAATCAACTATTTCTAATGCCTCTTCGATTGCATTTTTCTTATGAATTCCAATAATCTTTGCATTTACTAAAAGATTTTCTCTTGCCGTAAGATTTTCATAAAATCCTGGAACCTCAACCATCGATCCAATCCTTCTTAAAATTCCTTTTTGATTCTTAAATAGATCCTCCCCAAATATTTCAATTTGTCCAGAAGTTGTTTTAATCAACCCTAATAACATACGAATTGTAGTTGTTTTTCCTGCTCCATTTCTACCCAAAAAACCGTAGATTTCTCCCTGATTTACTGTTAAATTAAGCTGATCCACCGATTTCTGTCGCCCATAAACTTTTGTTAGATTTGTGGTTTTGATAATTTCACTTATTTTAAACACCTGCTCTCAATATAAACTTATGGTTATATTATAGAACGTAAATTTTAACTCGAGCTTAATCATTTCTTAATTGTTTCTTAATTATAGTTTTTTAAATTGTTTTAGGAATGGAAAATCCAAAGGCAGTTCTTTCCCATGGAATACTTTCAACCCAAATCTTTCCGTGATGTTTTTCTACTAATGCTTTTGCAATAGAGAGACCTAAACCGCTTCCTCTATATAAATGATTTTTTGATTGGTCTCCACGGTACATTCTCTCAAATACATGCAACATGTCTTCATCGGTAATACCTGGTCCCTGATCCCATATGATCAGTTGGTAGTCCTTCGGGGTCTCTGTAAGTTCTACTCCTAATATTTTTCCCTCTCGGCCATACTCTAAGACGTTCTTTATTAAATTGCCAATGATTCGATGAAGACTTAGACGATCTGCTGCGATGATACACTTTTTATCTGGTATAACCGTTTTTAATTCAAAACCCTCTGTTTTTAGATTAGGCAGAAATTCAATTAAAGTTTCTCTTGTGATTTCTGCAAAATCCAGTTGCTCCTCCTTTAAAGTGATTTCATCTGCATCTATTTTTGCCATATGGAAGAGTTCATCTAATAATTGCTTTAGACCACTAGCTTTTCTAGCTATAATTTCAATATATGATTTCCTTTCTGCTTCTGAAGCAGCTACATCATCTTTTAGTGCATCTACGTATCCGATAATAGACGTAAGGGGTGTGCGGATATCATGAGAAATACCTGAAAGAATTTCTTTTCTTGCTTTTTCTGATTTTATCGATTGAATTTTATTTTTTTCCAGTTGCTCCACCAATTCATTGATAGAAAAAACAAATTCATTTAATTCTTTATCATGATTAGTTAATAATCTTGTTTTTAGATTTCCACTAACAACACGTCTTATCTCTAAATTCATCCTTTTTAGCTGTGTAAGATAACGAAATCTCAAATTAAAAAAAGTAGTAGATATTAAAAATAATATAATATATATAAACCACTTTAATACGCTTCCTGAGTGTTCATTAATATCTATAATAAATATCCCCGTTAAGAGAATAAACTGAAGTATAATAAGAAAGATAACCTTATCATTTTTCATCTTGTTCACCAACAAATTTATAACCAATTCCCCATACTGTTTGAATGAATTTAGGATTAGAGGGATCTGCTTCTATTTTCTTTCTAAGCTTTCGAATATGCACCATTACAGTATTATCATCTTCTATATAATCACTTCCCCAGACATTGTGAAATAATTGGTTTTTTGTGAAAACTTGTTCTGGTTGAGTGACAAAAAATTTAAGCAGTTCAAATTCTTTTGCTGTTAGTGGAATTTCCTTGTCTGCAATGGTTAACGTATAGTTTTTAAGATTAACCGTCAGACCTTTAAAGGTTATTGATGTTTTTTCAAGTAAGTTGTCATCATTACCTCGTATAAAAGATCTCCGTAAAAGAGCCTTGACTCTTGCAATCACTTCATGGATACTGAATGGCTTTGTAATATAATCATCCGCACCAATTCCTAATCCTAAAAGTTTATCCACTTCCTGATCCTTCGCAGTAATCATCAGTATTGGGACATTTGTCTTTGTTCTCAGCTTTCTGCATACTTCTATCCCATCCAATTTAGGCATCATTAAATCTAAAATGACAATATGATAGGGATTTTTATCAAATAATCGAAGAACGTCTTCACCATTTACGGCCAGATCTATTTGATATTGTTCTCTTTCTAAATATTTCTTTAGTAAATCTCTGATTTCTTTTTCATCATCAGCTATCAAAATTTGAATGTTCTCCATGTTTTCACCTGCTTTTTAGATTATATTATAGATATCTTCGCTATTTTACGGTGCTTAAATGAGCTTTTTTATATTTCTTGATGTTATTTTCCTGCTTTCTTAACTTTAACACTTTACATCTCTATTATATTTTTCTTATATAACCTCTACAAGTCTACTTTATGTAAAATAAGAGACCTTTAGTGACGGACAGAATAGGGGTCTCAATGATTGATCCAATTCTTTCAAAAGGACGTTGATAGTTACCTTTCGTATTTTTCCAAACATTT
Organism: Oceanobacillus sp.; assembly: GCA_032085455.1. Taxonomy (GTDB): domain Bacteria; phylum Bacillota; class Bacilli; order Bacillales; family Amphibacillaceae; genus Oceanobacillus. The sequence continues at coordinate 7,990 of DAMDKS010000067.1, read as the reverse complement.
CTATATTTCCAGATGGAGGTTTGATAAGTCCCATTATCATACGGATTGTGGTGGTTTTTCCTACTCCGTTTTTTACCCAAAAATCCGTAGATTTCTCCTTTTCAGATACTTATATTAATGTCCTTAATTACTGTATTGTGTTTACTTTTTGTTAAGTTATGTGTTCTGAGTACATAGTCCATATATCATCTCTCCTTTGATTCAGTATATTTTAATCATAAACAATAAATCTTTCTGTTCTCTAACACGAATCTTAACTATTTCTTACATATAAAATAATTTAATCAATAAATCAATATTATTATCAATACCGTAGATAGTATTTTTTATATAAAAGCGACTCTGGTATAAACCAGAATCGCTTTTATGCAACAAATATTTAGTTTTTCTTCGAACTACATTCCTGGTCATACTTTTAACACAATCTGAACAACGAAGAAAACCAGAAAAAGTATAGACATGTTTCTTAGATGGTGCAGTATGAGTACGACACTTCATTAAATAAAATACATTATCTTATCATGATGTTACCACATAATGAGTAAAATCTTTGATTAATGAATCGATAGTTTTTCAATCATATTGATAATCTCTTGATCGTTACCTGTTTCAATGTAAATTAATTCTGTATTGTTAATGATGCTCTCCCTGTACTCTTTCATTGACTCATCTATCTGTTCATTACTAGGCCAATGCGAAGGGACATCATACAAATTAATTGTACCACCTCCGTTACCGCTATAAGTTACTGTGCCCTCCGCCATAACTTTTCCTTGTAGCGTGATAATGTCTTCTGGATAATCTATGCTATCATCTTCATACGGATTCACTTGTTCCCCAGCTGAAGTATGGGAAACAATCAATTCTTCTACATCTTGATTACCTACAATTTGCAACCAAACACGAGCATATTCAATTTCCTGAGAAGAATATGTAGACAACACATTATTTTCTATATTTCCATTTTCATCTTCTTTGTTTGATTCTTCACTTCTCGTTTCTTCATTTGTTCTACTATTCTTATCTTCGGACACAGAATCACCTGTAGTACCTTCTACTGTAAGCTCTGGTTCGTCCTTATTCATTTCTTCCTGTTCGATAGATTCCGTTTTTACCTCGATAGTGGAATCATTTTCTGAATCAACCTCTGGTTCTTTTGGGTCATTAGCACATCCAGCTAGCATAAAAATAAGCGATACAAGAGCAGAAGTGAGAAAGATAAATTTTGTAAATCCTTTCATGATGTAGTAATCCCTCTCTTTTTTTGATATTCTATTTTAATAAAAAGTACAATTGAATCTCTTTTGTATCTATGTCATTGCTGATACATTTAATATGAGAAAATCACAATAAATCTTTCTCTACATTTTAGTTAGTACAATCTTTGTACCAGAATCATTGCTCTCTATAACAATGTGTAGATTCAACAATTTTGGTACTTCATTAATAATATTTAATCCTTTTTGATTGGATTGCAGGAGTTGCTTTTTTAGATTGAAGCCTATACCGTCATCAGTTATAATCAACTGTTCTTGTTCATTATTTTTAACAATTTCTATCGTTAGAAGACTGGCCTTAGAGTGATATAAAACATTTTGCAAAATATTATCAAACAGTCTTTCAAACCATACTCGATCTAACTCCCAAATAATATTAGATTCTATGTTGCTTGAACAATTTATTTTCTTGTGACTTAAAGCATTCTTCCATTTTTCGATAATGGAATTTATACAGTCATTTAAATTAATTGGTGACATATGAGTAATGATAGAGTCAGAATTTAGATAATTCTTATGGTATATTCGTTCGCTTAGCGTCGATATGATATCTGCATTTTTATTAATTTCTTCTATTGCCTCATCTACGTTTTGTTGCGTTTTGAGGTAGAATAGATTAATTTTTATGATAGACAATGGTGTTTTTATATCATGTGAAAGTTGGTCTAAGTATCTTTTTCTCATTTCTTCTGATTCGCTGTACTTATCTTGATTGTATTGTAATCTATCAATTAATATATTTACGGATTCACCCAAATGCTTTAGTTCGCTATTTTTTAACATCTTGGGCTCTACTGGTTCTGGATAGTTTTGGTCTTTCGCAATATCCCTTATAAGGTAAGACAGAAGCCTTATTTCAGATGAAATATTTACAATAGCTTTTGATAAGAAGAAAACGTACAATAAAATCATTATAAAGAAAAGAGAAAATATATATATATAATTTTCGTATGCTATAAAGGGAGTATCCGTTCCATTGATATAATTGTGTATTAAATGGGCTCCTAATACGATATAGTTCGAAGCGATAAAAGCAACTGGAAAGAACAAGACAGAGATTAGCGTGAAAAAATATATCTTTTTTTTCAATAACATCATTCCTTTACGTCGGATAATTTGTATCCATAACCATAAATCGTTTGAATTAATTTGCTTTCCATATCTTCTTTATTCCTTAAACTATTTATATAAACATTTAAGGTATTTGCTTGACTACTGCGAGCTTCTATTCCCCATACATGATTTATGATTTGTTCCCTTGATAAACTAACATTTTTATTATCGTACAAGTAAAAGAATATCTTACTTTCGGTTTCACTTAAAGGTATTTTGGTTCCCGTTACCCTATCTGAAATTAAATGTGCTCGTTTATCAACTAATATATCATCTAAATGGACAAGATCCCCATACCTGTCTTTTAACAGATTTTTAAGTCTTGCAATAAGCTCTAAAGGTTCAAACGGTTTGGGTATAAAATCATCACCTAATTCTAATCCTTTGATTTTATCATCAAGTTGACTATGTGCTGTTAGAAAGACGACAGGTTTGTTAGGATAAACCGTTTTTATTCGTTTACAGACCTCATAACCACTATCAAACGGTATTTCAATATCTAACAAAAAAATATCTATGTTTTCAAAATCTGAATAATTAAATCGATTATCTGTTTTGACAGTTACCCTATTAAAATAATCACTCAAAAATAAGTTTAAAAACTTTGATATATCTGGGTCATCTTCGAGTACAAAGATGTTTAACCGTTTAAGTATATCTTCTATAGCCAAACTTATTCACTCCTTTATAAGCTCTTTTTATTAATCAATCTCAAGTTTATTATTAACATAATAGCATTTATTAGTACAAATAGACCTATACCAATAATTGTTGGAGACATATCTCCTTCATAATAATATCCATTATCAATGATTAATAGTCCAAGTCTGTATCCAAATGCAGTAGGAATGAAATATGAAAAAGGTGCTGCCATTAGAATCATTGATAATAAAGAAACGCCAATCCCAATTGATATGCTCGCTACTATATTCTTAGTTAACTGGATAATAACAGCAAACACTAAAGTTATGGTTGTTACTACTATTACATTTAGAATGATATAAGAGGAAATTAAGTGAAGGATATTCTCTATATTTCCGTCTGCAACAAAATAAAAAATGGACAAAATAACTAATTGGATTATACAGATGCTAAACATAATGATGGTAGATACAAACAATTTTGAAAAGAGCAATTTAGAACGTGGAATATTATACGTTATCCAATCTAAATACATCTTGTTCTTAAATTCCATATAAAATGTGAAGGAAATTAACACACTAGAAATAATGGGTAGCATCATAAAATACTGATTATAATAAGTAAAGTAAAAACCACCATCCAAACTCATATCTCTATTATTTACAGCAAAATTGGCGAAATTCATTAGTAAGGGAATCAAACTAAGTATGACGATGACCAGAATTACCTTTTCACTTTTCATTTTAATCCATTCATTTTTAATCAACTTAAACATAACTTTTCACCTCAATCAAATCTGTAGACATTAATCTAATATATAAGTTTTCCAAATCTAGTTTTTCTATCTCACTATATACAAAATCGTGCATATCCTTTAATTTGTTGAAATTGTTCTCGCTCAGGATGAAGCATAAGTCTCCTTTACCGTTTTTCAATATAGTAATATCCTGTCTAATATCTGGATGATCAGGTATTTTTTGTGCACTACCAAACATATATACATTTTCCTTATTGTCAATTTCTAAGATTTTTTTTCCGTCTCTCATAAATAGGAAAGTATCCGTAACTAAAGAAACCTCATTTAAATTATGACTGGAGATGACTATTGTTCTTTGATTGTCTTTTAGGTTTTTTTCAATTAGATTTCGCATATCTTTCATACCCATAGGGTCTAGCCCATTAGTAGGTTCATCCAATAGTAATAAATTAGGATTTCCCATTAACGCTTTTGCTACACCCAGCCGCTGTTTCATCCCCATAGATAGTTCCTTAAACTTTTTATGTTTGGCATTTGGTAAGCCGACTACTCCTAATAATTGATTTACGATTGAATCATTGCACTCCATATCAGCATATGAGGCATGTAACTTTAGATTTTCAACGCAAGTTAAATTTGGATAAAAGGAGGGGTATTCAATTAATTTTCCAATTACTATATTGTTATCATCTTTAAAAACGTCCCCTTTATATTCTATGATATCTAATAAAGCCTTAAATAATGTGGTTTTCCCCGCTCCATTAGGCCCTAACAGTCCATAAACTTTACCTTTTTTTAATTCCATATTTATACCATTTAAAATAGTATGACTCCCAACCTCGAAACTAACATTTTTTAAAGTAATCATTATTTTCCCCCTAAACGTTATAGATAATTAAAAATGAAATCACACTAAAGATATAAACAGCAAATAGTACAATAGCTGGCTTAAAATTACTTCCCTTGAAGCCATTTTTAACAATTTCTACTATAAACAATGAAACAGATAGTAGAAATGATACAATTGCCAACATTATAAATACCTTATCCATATTTCTTCCTCCTTGAATTATCGTGTTATCTATACTGTAATACATGATTATTAAAAAAAAATTAATATTTCAGCTATACAATTAAAGAGTAAGTCACCAAGGTACTAAAATTAAAATGACTGTAATTTATCCGCATACAATTGTTAATAACACATGTGTAACGTTACCTCAAAGAATCTTTACTCAATTGATTTTTGACTTTCCTACAGAAACGAGCAATAGCTAATTCATTATTAGTAATAATCCATCAGTATGTATAATGTTAGTCTCCTATCACCTATCGTAGTGGTTTGAGCGTTTGGAGCGTTGCAAACAATGAGTAGGAATGGTTGTTTAGGAACCGAAAATTGGAGTGATTTTTTGAATTTACGACATAATTCTTTTTGTATTAATACAATCTAATACCGTTGTTTGTTGGAGATTAATCTACATTCATCTAAGAGATAAAACGACGGTGTTGAAAATAACAAAATTCAAACCCGTCGTTTTCTATTTTAAAAATGGGATTTCAGAAGGTGTATTAAGTTCGGTAATTTTAAGGACACGGCGGAAAGGGAGGATATCGCCGTGTTTGTTTATTTTTCATTCGTTTGGATGTCATTCTTCTTTTCAAGAACAATTTTGAAGTATCATGGGTTAATTGCTACCATAATTTATCAATTCAAAGTAAATAATAAAATATGTTTAATTTCACGCCCAACTGGCTCATTTAAAGTTGGTTTTTTTTGTATCTTGAGAAACTTTTTTATAAAAATTAAACTTATTCTTTGCCAATTTTGAAATTTCACAGTTGAAGGATATGAAAGGGGGAAATCAACATCACCCACCTTTGCAGTATTGCGAAGGGAGGTGACATGCATGATAATACCTAATCGTACCGAATGGCAAATCCGATGTGCATTTAATGCGTTCTGCAAACGTGTATTAAAGAATGCCGCCATTGATGTTTATAATGAGCGGCGACGTCAACAGTCGAAAGAGACAACCTTTTCCGATTTAACACTTTCTGAAGCAAATCAACTTTATTCTGTAGACAACTATGATGAAGGCACTACAGAAGATTTTCAAATCGCAAACAGGAAAATTACATCTGAGTTACTTGCAGAAGCCATGCACACATTGCCAGAAGATAAACGTAATCTTGTCCTTTTATACTATTTTCTTCATCTATCAGATGAGGAAATTTGCCAACGACTGAATATTCCACGCAGAACTGTACATTATCGACGGACAAACGCTTTAAAACGGTTAAAACTATTTTTGGAGGTACATGCAGATGAATGGGATCCATAATACGCATATTAAAAACAATGAACGCGGTCTGTTACCGTATCCAATTATTTTAGCTGCAAACAAGGGTGAAGCCGAAGCAATCAAAGTAGTAATTGAGCATTATGAAAGCTACATGGCAAGCCTATCCATGCGTAAACTTCGTGATGAACAAGGAAACATCTATTGGGGTATGGACGAAGATATTCGTGATCGCTTACGTTCCAAACTTATGCAGTCTGTTTTGGCTTTTAAGATTTAAGTCAACTATGAGTATTTTCCCCTTTCATTATAAATTTACTGATCCTTGACAAAGAAAGCATGGAAGATAACGCCGTGCAGTATAACCAAAAATCAGATACGTTCCTCTGATGACGAGCTACTTGATTCTTACGCCATGACTTTCCATAGAAACGAGCGATAACCAAGAAATTTAATGTAATCGTGGTAGATTACTGGCGATGACTCATCAGTTGAGATAATGATACTCCCCTACCGTCATGGTTCGAGCGTTTGAAGCGTCACAAGCTATGAGTGGGGCTGGAAGAAATACTTGCAGGGGTGAAATTCCCGTGGAGCTGAATCAACAGCCGTCTGATTTTTTAAATAGTCAATTTATCTACGTATATGCTGTATACAAAATACCTTTATATCCGAATGTAAAAAAAGAAAGGTGGAACGCAATGATTGATACATCTTTCGTAAAAATACAAATTGATGATGATGCACTAGGACAGCAGATTCTTAAACAAGTTGATGAAAAAATGGAAGAAATCGGAACGGATAAGTTATTTTATAGTCTTGATGACTTAATGCAAATCACTTCATTTTCAAAAGGTCATATCATGAACACTTTTTTTAATGATCCACGTTTTAAAAGAATCAGAAGGAAAGTAGGTAGAAAGTGGATATTTCCTGTCATGGAGACAAACGAGTTTTTGAAAGAATGGGCTTCGGAACAACCTCATGAATGAGCATTGCCGTTGAATATTGAAGAACAGTTTGTTATTTTAATAATATGTATGCAACTGTTCTTCTTTCATTTGAAAGGGTTGAAGGAGAACAATGGCAGTAGAGAAAATCAAAAAGAAGGGAATTATCGTTGCGTATCGTTCCAATGTATACCATAACGGAAAACGATACATCGGAGAACGAAGACAATTAAAGGATGAAGCTGAATTAGATGAGCTGAATGTAAAAAGAGATTTACTCACAGGTAGCCATTTAGAAGTATCTCGAAGTACATTAGACGATGGATTTGATAATTATATAGCACTGGTTGCCCCGAAACGTTTAGGTTTAAATGCACTACAAAGTGCTAAATCCTATTATAAAAATCATATCCAGCCTGAGTTTGGGTTTCGAGAAATGGCAACCATTAAACCCATTGAAATTCAAAAATTCCTAGTAAAAAAAGAAAGAGAATTAGCCAATTCAACCATCATCAAATTGTATACACTAATGAATCAAACCTACAAAATGATGATAAGATGGGGTGAATTAAAAGCTAACCCTCTAGATGGTGTTCAAAAACCACAACCTAATTATAAAGAAAAAACCACGTGGACGAAAGAAGAATGCCACAAGTTTTTATCTGTAGCACAGGAATATCAAAGCTATATAGCATTTTGGCTTGCTTTACAATTTGGGTTGCGTTTCTCCGAAGTTTTAGGCTTGCAATGGAAGTATATCGACTTCACTAATAAAGTATTACATGTTCAACAAGCATATCATGAAGAAGAAAAAGCATTAGGTCGATTAAAAACCCAATCGTCCCAGCGTTCCATTCCTATATCAGTAAGCGTCAAATAGTTCCCACATTTTCACATTAGTTTATTCATGCGATAATCTTCATAGAAAATGATTTGGAGGTTATGCCA
>DAMDKS010000066.1:0-16773 GCA_032085455.1 Oceanobacillus sp. | reverse complement strand
CTTTATCTCATTGCGAAGCACTCCAGTTTGTACGTTGCTGAACGGGCGCTTGCGCCTTTGTTCAAAAAATGGGAGTGTCTGGCATCTGTTAATCACGTTTTAATTGCATGTTAAATTTGTATTTGTCGGATCGGTAAGTGGATTTCACATATTCAATTGGCTTTTTATCGTTATCAAGATAACTTTTTCGCTGCATGACTAATACAGGATCCCCTTTATTAATATTTAAGTAGCTGCTTTCTTCATTATTTGCAAGGGAAGCTTCGATTGTTTGATTACCATAATTGATTTTTTTATTTAACTTTTGTTCAATATAATCGTAAAAAGAGATTGTAATATCTTGATCCGTTAACGTTCCAACCAATTTTTGCGGTGTATAAATGGTTTCCAAAGCAATCGGTTCATTGTTTGCCATTCGCAGTCGTTTGATTTCATAGATTGGCTCATTTGATTTAACTTTTAAATTGGATGCGATTTTTGGCTTATCGGTAATCACCTTAAAACGAAGCAACTTGCTCGATGGGGTTAGCCCGCGGCTTTTCATATCTTCACTAAAGCTAGATAGAAAAGATAAATCTTGTTCAATCTTTTTTTCTGCGACAAATGTACCCCTGCCTTTTTGCCGGTATAGTAACCCTTCTTTTGCTAAGTTTGTAATTGCTTGTCGTACGGTCATTCTGCTAATATCGTATTTTTCAGCATACTCTCGTTCAGATGGAAGCAGGTCACCAGGTACTAGTTCATTTTCAATCATTTGTTTGATCTCTTCTTCTAACTGGTAGTAAATTGGTATAGGTGAGTTTTTGTCAATCATACGTAAAAGCCCTTTCTTTTCCATTGATAGTAGAACCAATTGTATCAAATTACAAATTACTTGTACACTGCTGCAAATGTATAGACAACTATATTAATTGATGATAAGTTTAAAATAGAAAGAAGGGTTGATTGTTTATGAGTACAGGGATATATATTAAAAATGCAAAAATAATATTAGAAAATGAAGAAGTTATAGGTAATATCTTTATAGAACATGGTAAACTGGGTGCAATCTATAAAAAAGAGGAACAAGCAAATAATTTACCAGAAAATGTACAAATTATTGATGCAAACCAGCTAATAGCCATTCCTGGATTTATCGATGGTCATATTCATGGTGCAAACGGGGCAGATATGATGGATGCGACAGAGGAAGCGTTAGACGCGATGGCTTCGTTTTTGCCAAAAGAAGGAACGACAAGCTTTCTTGCAACCACAATCACGCAATCACCAGATAATATTGATAAATCTTTAAAAAATGTTGCAAACTATAAAAATAAACCAGCACAATCTGAAATGATTGGTGTTCATTTAGAAGGTCCATTTGTCGAAAAGTCAAAAGCTGGTGCACAACCTTTAAAGTATATTGCGGAACCAGACATCGTTCAATTTAGAAAATGGCAGGAAGTGTCAGGTGATGCGATTCGGACGATTACTATCGCTCCAGAACATGACCAAGAAGGAAGTTTTATTCATGCTTTAGCAGAAAGTAATGTTAATGTTTCTGCGGGGCATACGGATGTTGGTTTTGCAGGTATGAAAAAAGCGGCTGAGCAGGGTGTCCGTCAAGTAACCCATCTTTGTAATGCAATGAACGGTATTCATCATCGTGATATTGGGGCAGTGGGGGCAGCATTTCAATTGGATGCATTACGCGCAGAATTAATTGCGGATGGGATTCATGTAGTTCCTGAAATGTTACAGCTTATATACAATAATATTGGAAGTGAACGTCTTATTCTCATAACCGATGCAATGCGTGCTAAAGGATTGCCTGCCGGTGATTATGAATTAGGCGGACAGCCCGTGAAGGTGAATGAGGATCGAGCTGTTCTAGCAGATGGGACACTTGCTGGAAGCATATTGAAAATGCATGACGGTGTACGCAGAATGCTTGGACTTCAGGGTGTTTCTTTACGTGATGTTGTAAAGATGGCATCCGTGAATCCGGCGAAACAAATTGGTGTGTATGATCGTAAAGGAAGTATTGCAGTTGGAAAAGATGCAGATATTTTAATTGTAGATGAAGCGCTAAATATTAAGTATACGATTTGTCGTGGCGAAATTGCTTTTAAAGAAGAGTAGTGGACAATGAAAGTGAAATTGAGTTTGCAGTATATTTAACTTCATGGTAAGATAAATAAAATTTTACGAAATAAGCGTTGATAAGGAAAGTAGATAAGTCATGTTTGATAGAGAGCTTCTGATGGTGGAAATGAAGCAAACGGATCTTATTCGAAAATGGCCTTTGAGCTTCGTACCGAAATGATAGTAGGCTGCGACGAGATGCGCACTCGTTACAACAGCGGCAGTATGAACACGTACTGAGAGAGGCAGGTAGTGTGAGCTATCTGTAAATTTAGGTGGTAACACGACGATACTCGTCCTAATCGATTGATTCGATTAGGACGTTTTTTACTTTTAGGAGGGATAATGGTGAATATATTTATTGGTGGTGCATGGCCTTATGCAAATGGTTCCATTCATGTAGGACATCTTGCAGCATTATTGCCAGGAGATGTGATAGCAAGATACTATCGCCAGAAAGGAGAAAATGTCTTGTATGTTTCTGGAAGTGATTGTAATGGAACGCCCATTTCCATTCGGGCAAATCAGGAGAATACAACAGTGAAGGAAATCGCAGACAGGTATCATCATGAATTTGCAGCTACCTTTACTAAACTGGGATTTACTTATGATTTATACACAAGAACAGATGCGGATCATCACCATCGGACAGTACAAGAGATATTTTTACAGCTATTGGACAACGGTTATTTGTATAAAAAGAAAGTCGAACAGGCTTACTGTACGACAGACAAACAATTTATCCATAGTCATAATGGAGAGTTGCTAGGAGCCTTTGCAAACTTTGTGAATCGCACATTAAAATTTATCGAAAAATCATTTGCATCGAAAGTGGAGGATGTACAAATTGATAAGGAAATCAAGCATAAAATAGAATTTCTTTATACTGATGCAGGGGAACAAATTGAAAAAGGAAATACGAAGCATGCTTTAGAGCGTATTTTTGAATTTGTCCGAGAAGGAAATCGTTATTTTGATGAGCGCAAGCCGTGGATTCATGTAAAAGACAATTCTGAACAGGCAAAAGAAACGCTGACAAATTGTGTTTATATGATTCAAAATTTAGCTCAGCTGCTGCGTCCATTCTTACCTTTCGCGGCTGATAAAATTGCAAAAATGCTGCAGCAGGAATTGACTGCCTGGCATCCAATAACCATATTGCCAACCTATATTTCTGATATCCAACCATTATATGAGCGGATTGATTTGCGGCAAATTGATGAGGAAATGGAGAAACTGAAATTGAACTAAGTATAATTGCTTTTTTACTAAAATGAAAAGATATGATAGGGAATATTTCGATTCTTGACATTTGTATACTCATTAAATATAATTGCTTATCGCAAGTAATTATATTTATTGGAGGAGGTTAAAAGATCTTAATTCTTGAGCAACAGTAAAAGATATATCACTCTTTTACTGTATTTTCGCTAAAAATAATTTCAATAGGGGGAGAAAAAAGTTGACGAAAGAGAAGTTATGGACAAAAACATTTATTTCCACATCGATTGTTAACTTTGTCCTCATTCTATCGATGTATCTGCTGTTAGTTACAATGGCATCTTACGCTATTGATACATATGGTGCATCTACTGGTCTTGCGGGATTAGTTGCTAGTATTTTTATTATAGGTGTACTATTTGGCCGATTATATGCGGGCAGGCAGATTGGAAATAGTGGTGCGAAGAAAATGTTAATTATTGGGATTAGCATTTTTATTATTTTATCTTTCTTTTATTATTTAAATTTAAATATATATTTTTTAATTGCTGTTCGTTTTATCCAAGGGATTGGAGTTGGCTTTGCTACTACAGCAACAGGCACAATTATTGCACAGGTTATTCCTCCAAGCAGAAATGGGGAAGGAATTGGTTACTTTAGTATGAGTAATGTACTTGCGACCGCTATCGGTCCATTAATTGGTGTTAGTTTAATAAATGTATTTGATTATGCTAGTATTTTTATTTTTTCCACTTCCGTTAGTATTGTTAGTTTACTGCTCGTACATACGATAAAGGTCCCAAAAATCCCAAGTAATCATGCAACGGCAAATAAAGCTGGAATGTTTAAGATATCTGATTTTTTTGAGAAAAATGCGATACCTATTTCTGTAACGGTACTCGTTGCTGCTTTAGCTTATTCTGGCATACTATCATTTATCACAACATATGCAAATGAAATAAAATTGCCAGAGGCTGGAGGCTACTATTTCCTCGTATATGCAATTATTGTGCTCCTCTCACGTCCAATTACTGGAAAACTAATGGATTTAAAAGGAGCAAATAGTGTAGCATATCCCGCGCTTGTCCTTTTTGCTATCGGTATGGTAATTATTAGTCAAGCGGTTTCTGGTTTTGTACTTTTATTAGGAGCGGTATTTGTTGGGTTAGGATATGGAAACTTTCAATCCTGTACACAAGCAATCGCTATTAAAGTAACACCATTACATCGTATGGGCTTAGCAAATTCTACTTATTTTATTTTTTTGGATCTCGCTTTAGGATTAGGTCCATTGGTTTTAGGACTGCTTATTCCTTATATTGGATTTAGGAGTATGTATTTATTGCTTTCTATCATTGTTATTTTGAGCTTGTTTGTTTATTTTGTATTACATGGAAAAAAAGATAAGAAACTGCTGCAACAAAATAATGAAAACATAGCTTAAAACAAAAAGGAGCATTTTGAAGATAATTAAAATATATAGAGGGAGGGTATTCCACCGAATACGTGGATAGCCCTCTTTTGTTACGGATATATTACGCTTGTAATATAGATTGATCACTTAATAATTAAAATTTCATGTACCATCGTGTTCTTAAAAAGTGTATCGCTTCACGGATTAATAGAGCAGGATAAAAAAAGTAATGAAGTAGAATAAGAATACTTTTTGACTAACCTACACCTTTTTCTGTGTTTTTCAGTCATATTGTAATAGTTCTTCCGGGGTATTTTTCTGAAAAGAGCAACAATTTATTGACAGGATATAATTAGAATATTAATCTGTAATGGAATAGGTTAAAAGGTAAAATATTGCAGATGCATATTTTATCTAATTATATTTTAAATAAAATAAAAGGAGATGGGACTAATGGCTGGACAAATTCGGATGTCACCAGATGAATTACAAGCAAAGGCGAAGCGTTATGGACAAAGTTCACAGCAAATTGACCAAATTCTAAGAGACTTATCTAATTTGCAAACTGAATTACGTGGTGAATGGGAAGGTCGAGCATTTGAACGTTTTGATGATCAGTTCAGAGAATTGGAACCAAGAGTAAAGGATTTTTCTGAGTTAATGATGGAAATTGAAATGCAATTAACAAAAACTGCAGAAGCAGTGGCTCAACAAGACCAAGCACTATCACAAAATTTTGGGCTCAGATAATCACCTCATGAAATTGAGCCACATGACGGAAGGCGTCGTGTGGCTCAATTCGTGTACAGAACTTGGAGGCGTAAATGTCTAGTGGGGAAGCTCCATGACATAGTGAAATTAGTTGCAGAACAGAAAAAATGTTGTTACTCCTAAATTTTAGGGGGATTTAATTCTGGAAATCACACTGAAAATGGTAGAATACATGTTTTTTCCTTACATAAAGCTGAGAATTTCATGAGAAGCAATAAAATATTGCTCTTTAGGGGTTGAAGAAATGAAAAAATTAGATAAGCGTTGGCTTTTTTTTCTTTTATTAATTTTAGTATTAGCTACAGGGTTGCCTTATCTATCATTATATCAGGAAGCTGGTACCACAAAGGTTGAGAATAGTGCAGATGAGCAAGTTATGTCAATTGCGCTGGTGAACGAAGATGAAGGGGCTGACTTCAATGGTGAAACATTAACATTTGGAGAATCTTTTGTAAGGGGATTGGATAATAATGATGATCATAATTGGTTTGTAGTCAGTCGTGGTGTCGCTGAAAGCGGTCTAAATCAAAATAAATATGATATGATGATCGTTATACCAAATGACTTTTCAGAAAAAGCCTTATCCATTGAGGCTAATTCACCTGAACAAGTTGTTCTTAACTATCGCATTAATGCCTCAGACAATGAATATGTAAGAGCAGAAGCGGAGCGAACTGCAAGTACAATTTTGAATGATTTTAATCGCCGAATTATAGATGTTTATTTTGCAAGCATTATAGGAAATTTGCAGGATGCGCAGGACAATATCGCTACAATCATAGATAAGCAAGTACAACACACTTCTAGCTATAATAATAATATTAATTATCCATTATCAAATTACACCAATCAATTTGGTACGATTAAAGGTTCTACGCAATTATCAAGAGACAGTTTTGGCGGATTAGAGGAATTGATCACAGACTTTGAGGGACGTTTAGTTGAGGGTGTTGACTACAACAGAGATTATTTAGCCGAGCTGGATAACTTTACCTCGATGAAAGATATGAATTCTTCAGAGCTATTACGTTTTAATGAATCGCTGCTGCAATTCAATCACATAGTGGATCATTCGAATGGAGAACAGAACTTTGAACAACTACTTCGAACGAATGATTGGATTAATAATCAGTTTGAGATTACAGATAAGCATGAGCAGATAAATATTGCCCTGCAGACTGCTCTATTGTCTAAACGTCTAGATGCTTCCTTAGAGAAAATAACCTCTACGAATCATATGGTACAAGATAGATTGGAGGGACTAGACAAAGAAGTAACAGGTAAAGTTTTAGGAATGTTTAAAGGGATCTGGAAAGAACAAGAAGAGTTCCTTGCAGACTTATTTCAGGCTCAAGATGAAATCGTAAAAGAGTCTATATTAAGGGAGATTTCCCAGCTGCCATCAATGAATGAAACGGAGTTTGAAGATATTGGCTTACCTGGTTCTACGGTAAAAGAAATTCAGAATGTGATTGCGATTGCTCGTGTCTTTGATGATAGGCAGAACAAGGCAAATTATAATCAAGAAGGATTTCTCCCTAAATATCTGGAAAACTTGAAAAAGCATTTATTGGAAACAGGTGTGATGGTAACTGACACCGTTTGGATTCCTGCAAATGAAAAAGAGGGGCAGAAATTTACACTTCAATTACCTGATGAATATGCATTAACAAAGCTGGAATTACAATATCCAGGCCGGTCAATGGTGGATTATACGGAACAATATCTTGAAAGTGGAGAATTATTATTAGAACCTAATGAAGCAGGGAATTTCACTACGCAAATATCCTTGAAATTAGCAAATTCTCATTCGAATATAGATGTGTTTGAGCCAGTGCAAATTGGCTGGGAGTTAGAACATCAATATATTGAAAAAGAAGAAATAGATGTACCGAATGAGAAAGACGAAGAGGATAATGGCGGAAGTGATGAACCAGAGTCCATATCAAATGATGACGACATGGACGCAGAAAAAGCTGAAGTAACTGTTGCTACGGATGCTTCGGAGGAGTCTGAATCTGAATCAAAGGATGATAGTGAGACCGGGGAACCAGCTGAACCAGACGATGATAATGTGGAGGAGCCTTCGGATGATGGTGACAAAGAAGGAGAAGAAGATGATACGGATGGCAGGAATGATAACGAATCTGCGCAAAAAATAGAAAAGCTATACATTTTTAACAATCGTATTCATCATGAAATTGTTGAACCAGTGCACAAAATGGATCATGCTACAAAGGGCTTGGTGAATATGGTTAATCAAACAATTAATCCATATCAAAAACTATATTCCACATTTGATAAGTATTTAGGTACGGAAGCCATGCAAATGGATACAAACACTTTAAAACGCATGATAAGAAAAGAAGGGTTTAAGTTAAGGCACTTAGCAGCCGACCACTCCTTATACAAATTCTTTAATGATCCGAATGTGAATGATTTAATTACCAGGTCTATAGTCAGTCAAGTGGTAAGAAATGTTTATAACCAAATCAATGAGCCATTAGCAAATTTACAAAGTCGAATAGACAACCATCAAATGGAAATAGATCACACAAAAAATGAAGCTGATCTACTTGCAGAGAGAGTTGTAGTCACTGCAGAGCAAGCGAAAGATTTAAATAACCATCTTGGTGAAACACTCGAACAAGTAAGCAATTGGCGTGAACAAAGCATGGAACTATTAGAATCATATGGAGTAATCGAACAAAATGATGGTGAAGAACAAACGGCAATGATGACGCTCCATAACGGGTTTCAATCCCTGTTATCAGAGAGTCAGTCAATTACAGAGCAGGCACAAGGTACTGTACATGGCGCGGATACGGTTTATCAAACATTGGATCATATTGATAGTCAGGCTGATGATATTGCAGATAGCGGAGTAAATCTGGTAGAACAAGCAGATGAGTTATCTAAAGAGATGACGGAAAAAGTGTTAGAAGATCAGGAATTCGTTGATAACTTTTCTGGAGTTCTTGCAAACAGTAGGGTAGGCGATAGACAGAATGATAATTTGTATCACTTCTTATCCAACCCTGTCCAGACGAGTAATGAAGGAGTCATCACATCTGGAACGAGTTTTACGTTGTTTTATCTAGTATTTACGATGTTCATTGTCGCTCTCTTCACTGCATATGCCATCTCCACATTGCAGCAAAAGCGGAAAGAAGCGGATTCGTTTGCCGAGGATACAACATTAATGACTATAAATGCACCAATTACATTTTTCACTGTGGGAGTTGGTGCGCTGGAAGGAATAGTGATTGGGATTATTTCCAGTATGCTGCTTCACATCAGTGATGCAAGAATGGTACTTTGGGTATTGGTTATTATTGGGCTGATGATTGGTATGCTGCTCTTTGCAACGTATTTATTCAGGCAGCTAAAAATGCTGGGGATGTTTATATTATTACTAGTGATGAGCATGTATATCTTTTTAACAAATGCATTTGGTGGAGGAATTACTAATTTAGCCTTTTTGAACGCCTATTCTCCGCTGCAGTATGCAGACAGACTTTTGATACAGATTATACAAGGTGATGCAAACTATTGGATTGCACTACTCATCATCGGAGGAGTCGTCCTCATTAGTATTTTAGGGAATCTATTAGTGATCAACAAAGCTAAAGAAGGAGACCTGGAGAATGAGGATACAGAAGAAGCTAGTTAAAACAAGCGCTTTATTATGCGTCAGCGGGCTGATATTGGTTTTAATGCCAGTATCAGCAACCGCTGATAAAGAAAAAGACGGGAAATTACAATTAAAAATGGATCGAATTATAAACAGTCAAGATGAACAGATGGATCTTAGAGAAACCGAACTTGAAAGAACTTTTCCAACTTTATTTACGGTTGAAACAAATCAAGCGATTAAAGAGAAGAAAATGGAAAATAAATCCACTATAAAGGAATTGGAACAAACGATATTTTCCTTGGACATAGACAAAACTTCTACCGTACAAAACGTGAAAGATCATTTGTTTTCCGAAGAATATGCAATCACTGCTTCCAATGAAAATCAAGTAAAAGAGGAACCGTCTTCAGGTGGTGGCTTTAGCAAAATCATGATCGGTTTATTTGTTGGAATAGGTACGCTGCTATTTAGCGGCCTCTACTTAGCAAAGCAGTTCTTGTTAGATTAGGAGAATGGGTAATGACAAATATTACACATATCAATGTTACTGTTGATTTCAGTAAACGAATGGAAGGTGGAGGACAATACGATTTACGTATTCCGGTTCAATTAAACGTGAAGCAATTGCTTCCATATCTTTTGGAGGCATTAAACATGGATTACATGACAAAATCTGGAAATGTAATCAAAGTATTAAATAAAAATCTGCTCATTGCAGATGATGATTATCTTGCAGATTTTCCAGTAACGGATGGAGATATATTTCTTATTTTGTAATCGTGTTTGTTTCGAAGAGTGTCCATTCACGAGAAGCATATTCCATCAGCATGTCTATTTACTTGTTTATGGAGATTCACTTATACAGGTAGGCATGGTAATACCTTAGCTGCATAAGTGAATCTTTTGCTATTATAAAGACGATTTACTTTAAAACGAAGGGGTCAACAGCCATGCAGGAAAAAAACATCGAAATTGAAGATATAACACTTCATATCAAGAAAGATAAGCATACTTGGACTGTGAATATGCCAAAATCACAAACAAAGATAAAGGATTTTAGGCAATTGGATTTGTTAAAGCAATCATCTGACTATCTTGCACCACTTCAAATCGATGAAGAAGAGGATATATTCGTATTTCATCTAGCTATTGATGAAAGTCATAGAAATTGGGAGGAAATTCTTACATTAAATACGAATGAAAAATTACGGTTATTATGCAATGTTGTAAAATTAGAACGTTTTCTTTCTACGAGGATTACTTTCTCACTTCATCCAGAAACACTTTTATTTGATGATAATCTGTTGCCCATTCTAACGTACAGAGGCTTAAGAAACTTAGTACCTCCCTTTGAACTGGACGAAGCAACGTTTCTTAAACAGTTAAAATGCTATATTATCGCGCTCTTTTCAACAAAGTATAATTTTGAACAGCTTTATAATGGTTCGTTAAAGAATGCCGAAGAGACCGAATTTCAGCGCCAAATACGTGATATGGGAAATATCAGTCAACTAAAGGATTTTCTTCTTGAAAGTTATCACAAAGAACAAAAGAAAACAGAAAAGACGATGACATTCGTGTCATTAAAAAAGTACCGCATGTTTAAACAACTTTCTATTGTTATGCTTGTTGCAGCTGTTTTACTTGCTGCCCCACTAACCTATTATGGTTTTATTAAAAGTCCATATCAAGAGCATGTTATTGAAGCGCATGGTAAGTATCTGTCCTCCGATTATGGGGAAGTTATTTCAACGCTGCGTAGTGAAGAACCAGAAAAACTTCCGTTTCGCACGCAATATATATTAGCCAATTCATATATTAACGTTGAGCCATTATCTGTGAAGGAAAAAGAAGTGATTCTAAGAAATGTAAGTCTTAAAAGCGATCCAGATTATTTGCTTTACTGGATCTATAACGGACGTGGGGAATTTGAAGAATCCATGGAAAAAGCGAAATACATAGATGACGCACAATTAATTATGTATGGTTTAATCAAACAAATAGAGGAAGCAAAAAATAACCCAGAACTATCTGGAACAGAGCGTGATGAGCTGGTAAACAAGCTGCAAGATGAATTGGCGAAGTACCAGGAAGATTATGAGCTGATTAAAGAAGAGGAAACAGATTCTGATGAAGCAGACACAGGCGAAGGAGATGCAGAGTCTGAGAAAAAGGACATAAAAAAAGATAACAAAAAAACAAAAAAGACGAAAAAATAAATATGAATGTTAGATGGTTGTACATGCGGAAAGGGAGAATACGATGGCACAGAAATCACTCATGATTACTTATAACAATCAATTGCATAAATGCCATTTAAAAGACAATGAACCAAGAGATATAAAGATCGGAAAAGAGTGGTCTCAACATATTACATTTCCTGATTTAGAAAAGACTTTCCTTCTAAGCTGGGATGGTAAGGTTTGTGAATATGCTGGCAAGAAGGGACAGGAATATTGGCAAGCATCTGATTCAGGGAAATTGCTGGAATTTTATTTGCTTCATGATGAAAATAGACGAATTTATGATATTACTGGAATACAAACGATTACCATTGGCAACGATGCATACGCTGATATCACCATAAAAGAAATCAAAGCTGACGTTGTATTAATAAAACGAACGGATGACCATGGCTTCGTAATGAATGTGCATGGAGGGGAAGTGTATCATAATTTTTCCCGAGTCAGTGGTCATGTAAACATTAATTTCGGTGATCACTTATTTGTGGATGGTGCCGAGTTTATTGTTGGGGAAAAAGAAATTCAGTTAGTAGTTTCAGATAAAGCAGTTACTTCAAAGCTCATATCTCTGGTGGAAGTCGAACATCCTTATCAAGGAGATTATCCCAATTATCACCGTTCACCAAGAATTATTTATCGAGAACCGGAGGAAAAAAAGGAAATTGCGAAACCGGCAAATAAGCCTTCAAAACCAAGTGAGCAGCTGGCGCGTACGATTATTCCACCACTTGTATTAATTGTTGCATGTGTACTTATCTCGCTTGTACAGCCTAGAGGAATTTATATTTTGGTTATGTTAGCTGTAACGAGTACAACTATTATTTTTTCCATTACATCTTATGTGAGGAATGTACGCAAATATAAACGCGATATGATTGAGAGAGAGGAAACCTATAAAGCCTATCTACAAAGAAAAACAAAGGAACTCTATCAGGCGAGTGAGGAACAAAGGCATGCGCTTTATTACCATTATCCCAATGTGGAGGGAGTCAGCGCTATGGCTGTTGGGGTGGAAGCAAGATTGTTTGAAAAGACAATGTTTCACCATGATTTTCTCAACTTTCGCGCCGGCCTTGGAGAGGTAGATTCCAGCTTCGATATTGAATTTAATGAAGAGGAGTTTACACAGGAAAAAGATGAATTGGCAGATGCAGCACGTACGTTACTTTCACAATATGATGCGATTGAAGACGTTCCTGTAGTAACTTCATTAATGAAGGGACCAGTAGGTTATATTGGCCATCGAAAGCTGGTTCTTGAGCAATTGCAATTGTTAGTTATGCAGCTTTCAGTCTTTCATAGTTATCATGATTTGCAGTTTATCTCGATTTTCCCTGAAGAAGAGAAGGAAGTATGGGATTGGATGCGCTGGCTCCCTCATGCAAGTATGAGAGACGTCAATGTTCGTGGTTTCGTTTATCATGAACGTTCAAGAGACCAAGTGTTGAATACATTGTACCAAATTCTAAAAGAGCGGAAACTTACGCTTGAAGATAAAGACAACAATGAAAAGGTTTATTTTTCACCCCATTATGTGGTATTGATAACAGATGAAAAAATCATTTTGGATCACACGGTTATGGAGTTCTTTAATGAAGATCCTGCTGCATACGGTGTATCACTAGTCTTTGTTCAAGATGTTATGCATGCGCTGCCTGAGCATGTAAAAACGGTAATTGATATCCGGGATGCCACAGATGGGAATATTATCTTGGAAGAAGGGGAGCTTGTAAATAAGCGTTTCACACCGGACCATTTTCCAAAAGGATTTAACAAAGAAGAAATATCCCGTGCACTTGCGCCGATTAATCATTTACAGAGTCTAAAAAATTCAATCCCAGAAAGTGTAACCTTCTTAGAATTGTATAATGTAGAGAAAGTAGAAGAGTTGGCGATTCGCGAGCGCTGGATACAAAACGAAACATATAAGAGTCTTGCGGTTCCGTTGGGATTGCGTGGGAAAGGCGATATTGTGCAATTGAATCTTCATGAAAAGGCACATGGACCTCATGGTTTAGTTGCAGGGACAACAGGTTCTGGTAAGTCAGAAATTCTCCAGTCCTACATCCTTTCGCTTGGCGTGAATTTCCATCCACACGAGGTAGCCTTTTTGCTAATTGACTATAAAGGCGGTGGAATGGCGAATTTATTTAAAAATATGCCGCATCTTGTTGGGACGATTACGAATTTGGATGCTGCTCAGTCCATGCGTGCACTTGCATCTATCAAAGCAGAATTACAAAAACGCCAGCGCCTTTTTGGAAAACATGAGGTTAATCATATTAACCAGTATCAAAAACTTTATAAACAAGGCAAAGCACGTGAGGCGATGCCACATCTATTCTTAATTTCAGATGAGTTCGCCGAGCTAAAATCAGAGCAGCCAGACTTTATGAAGGAGCTTGTATCTACGGCGCGGATTGGACGTTCTTTAGGAATTCATTTAATCCTAGCAACACAAAAACCAAGTGGCGTAGTGGATGATCAAATTTGGTCAAACTCGAAATTTAAACTCGCACTCAAAGTACAAAATGCATCAGATTCCAATGAAATTTTAAAAACACCAGATGCAGCGGAGATTACCTTACCAGGACGTGCTTACTTGCAGGTTGGTAATAATGAAATTTATGAGCTCTTCCAAAGTGCATTTAGCGGAGCTGACTATGTACCGGATAGAGAAGATCATGAATATGTTGACACAACCATTTATGCAATTAACGACCTTGGACAATATGATATTTTAACAGAGGATTTAAGTGGTTTAGATCATAAAGAAGAGATTGAGAAAGTTCCTACAGAGCTAGAAGCTGTTATTGATTATCTTGCAGCATTTGCTAAAAAAGAGGAAGTCGTACAGCTGCCAAGACCGTGGCTGCCACCACTTCCTGAGCGAATCTTTGCGGATGACTTACATCCACTGGATTTCAAAGCGGAATGGGAGCAGCCAAAGAAACCATTGAAAGTAACTATTGGACTGTTGGATCAGCCAGAATTACAATCGCAATCTCCGTTAGCGTTGGATTTGTCAAATGACGGACATATAGCTGTCTTTTCTAGTCCAGGATACGGGAAATCTACTTTCCTGCAAACGGTTATGATGGATTTAGTACGCCAGCATAATCCAGAGCATCTACATGTTTATTTACTGGATTTTGGTACAAACGGACTTTTACCATTGAAAAACGTCCCACATGTAGCGGATACGATTCAACTGGATGATGTGGAGAAAGTGGGAAAATTGGTGCGCATCTTGACAAATGTCATTAAAGAGCGCAAACAGAAGCTCAGTAAATTTGGCGTTGCCAATTTAGAAATGTATGAACGAGCAAGTGGGGATTTGCTTCCAAATATTTTCATTGTCATCGATAATTTTGATTCTGTTCGCGATGCCGACTTTGTTGAAGAATTTGAAAAGCTGATTACGCAAATTGCAAGGGAAGGTTCAAGTGTAGGGCTTTACTTGGCAATCAGTGCAGGAAGACAGAATGCAATGAAAATGCCACTGCTTTCCAATATTAAAACACAAATGCCACTTTATTTAATTGAAAGAACAGAAGCCCGCTCCATTGTTGGGAAAACGGATATTGAAATTGAAGAGACACCTGGGCGTGGACTAGTGAAGCTGGAAGACCCAGCACTGTTCCAAACGATGCTGCCGATGAAGGGTGAGGAATCGCTTGAAATTATTGATCATATTCAAGAGCTAGCCGAAGATATGAATACAGCTTGGCAGGGAGAGCGACCGGAGGAAATACCGATGATGCCTGAAGGTGTACTCGACTTTAACTCATTTGTAAATCGCAGAAAGACAAAAGAACTATTGAAGAACAGAATGTTGCCACTTGGATTAGAATTTGAAGAAGTAGAACCTATTGCATTCCAGCCTGAACAACACGGGCATTTGACGGTGGTAAGCGATAGAAAAGATGGACTTGAAAAGATGAGTCAATCTTTAGCGAAAAATCTGGCAGCTTTAACAGGGACTTACCAAACAATGATTATAGATACAGATGAACAATCTCTATCAGAAATCGGTAATGGGGTGAATGCTTATATTTCTGAACAAGAAGGGGTAGCTGCTGTAAAACAAACATTACTTACAGAGATTACCAATCGCCTGAAAAATAAAGATAATGAAACAATATGGATTGTGCAAATTGCTGATTTGAAGGATTTCAGTGAGAGAAGTAATTTAGATGAAGATGAAATGCCGAAACTTCTTGAGCAAGGTGAAAGAGCAGGGATTCATTTTATCATCTGTGGAGATTACAGTTACATTGGTATGAGCTTTGAGCAAATACCAAAGTATGTAAGAAACCAGGCAACAGTTGGTTTAATGAGTATGCGATTAGGTGATCAGGACATATTTAAGCAGCCATTTATCAGACAGGAAAAATACCCTGAGCCTTATGAGTGCTACTTTGCGATGGATCACCAGCATGTGAAAATAAAGATACCGAGGTAAGAAGGGGCGATGATGAGTGTTGATCTAGGTTTGCTAAAGAGGCGATGGTCTACTTTGATAAGTAAGATGAGTAATTCGAGACAAGAAATTAGTATGCTGTCTTCTAGATTGCAAACAGCTTCTAGTAATTTACAATCCTCCATAGTGAACTGAAACGAGTAAATGCAATACTGAAAATTTATCGATAGATAATAGCGAAACCAAAATTTATAAAAACGGAGTATAACGTGAAATTAAATATAAAAATACTGGAGTTAGGAGGAGAAAACATATGACGTCAGTTAGCCAGTTGAATAATCAAAAAAGAACCGTGTTAAGAGGCATCGCAGATACGAAGAACAATATTTCAAATGTGAAAGATAAGATTACACGCTTACAACAGGCATCAAGTAATCTGTCATCAAGTGTTTCTGAATTGAAAACACTTAAAAGATCTATAGATAGTTTGATAATAAATACTAGCAGCTGGAAAGGGAAAGAGGAAGATAAGTTCGACGAAAATTATAGTGGATACAAGGAAAGTGTGAAAAAGTTTGTAGCTAGCACAGAAGATGCAAAAGATGCCATTGATCGGGATATTAAGCAGTATGAAGCAGAAAAAGCTACTTATACAATAGGATTAAACAACTTGGAAAATACGCTTGGTTCACTTGATTGGCAAATAAGCCAAGCAGCAAAGGAGTGATTTAAATGAAAGAAGTCGGCATAAATCTGAGTGAGTTTCAGTCCGCTATTTCAGGATTAAGGTCTTCGGCATCCGGTATAGAATCAAGTATGAAGACCAATCGAACGTTCAACAAAACGAATATCAAACCATTTATACAAGATTTGGAACATGTAATTAAAGCCACCGAATTACTGGCGAAATATCAAGCGCTGCTAAGTACGGATATTGATG
>DAMDKS010000065.1:0-17808 GCA_032085455.1 Oceanobacillus sp. | reverse complement strand
ACGTTCATTGGTCTATTTGTCATGCACAGAATAAGTAGACTGTGAATAGTAACAATAAGAAAGCAAGTGATTCTCTTTTTTGGAGAATCACTTGCTTTTTGTGGTTTGGTGGGGATGATGGGGATGCAGGGTAGTTGAATAATCGGGGATTCGCAGCTTGAGTTCGAACGTTGATGCGCGCGTTCTCATGGGTGACGCGCGGGGGCTAGCGTTTCATACACGCCTATTCATGGGTAACGCACAACAAAACTGGATTAATGTATCTCCACTAACTCTTCACAGCCAAATACTTGCTTAAATTGGATCAAATAGCTCAACTAATAAGAGTGAAACCGCACCAAGTGAGGTGGCATCGTCTCCCAGACTTGTAGTAACTACTTTTGTTTCTCTTGCTTCCTGTGTCAAACCCCTTTCGTGAATCACCTTTTCAATAGATGGCAAAATAAATTTTTCTGCTTTTGATACACCACCACCCAGTATAATAATATCTGGATTAATGACGTGAACTAAGTTTGTTAAACCGATACCAATAATAGAACCTGTATCTTCTAACATGTGAATACAATCCTTATCACCTTGTAGCGCTAGTTGATATAACTGCTTACTAGATTGAATATTTTTCTCGGGCATTTTCTTATTTGCATGTCGTACAATGGAGGGCGCAGAGACAAAGGTTTGCAAGCAGCCCTTGTTTCCGCATTCGCAACGTTCACCATTCATATCAATCGTCATATGACCTACTTCACCAGCCAAATCCTTCGCTCCGTGGAATAACTTTCCACCTATGACTACGCCTGCACCAACACCCGATCCAAGATTCACAGCAACCATACTTGGCGGAGTCCCATAATTTCCAAACCATGATTCTCCCAATGCCATCGCCCTAGCATCATTTTCTACTTTTACAACTAAGTCAAATTCGCGTTCAAGTTCTTCCTTTATCGGAATATTACTCAGCTGCAAAATCGGTGCAAAAAGTGATGTTCCTGATTCCACATCAACAACGCCATGCATAGCCACGCCAATACCTATTATTTTATCTAAATCACCCGCTCTTTTGAGAACATCCCTAATACTATCTTTTAATAAAGCAAGAAAAGATTCATTTGTTAAAATAGATTCTATTGTTACAGATACCCGATTCTTAATCTGTCCGGATAAATTGCTAAGGATACATTCAACGGATTGAGGACCCGCATCCACCCCGATAACATGAAAGCCATTTTTATTAATCGACAGCATCGTTGGTTTCCTTCCACCTTGGGACTTGCCAAGATTCGTTTCCGCTACAACATCTTGCTCAATTAGTTCTTTTACTATACTGCTGACAGTTGGCGGAGTCAGTTTCGTTTCCTTAGCAATTTGGGCACGCGAAATAGGCTCGTTCGTTCTGATTTTATTTAAAATAATTGATTTATTTACAGATTTCATTAGTTGAAAAGTACCACGTTTCATCCTGCGTCCTCCATTATTTCAATTTATACTTCCATTATAACATATTTCATTTAATTAATTTAATTTAGTTACTTAAAAAGAATCCTGGAAGAAGATTTCCTAACAAAGAACCTGTATGGTGGATATCCTGTTCACCATACAGGTTTAATCAATCATCCAATAAAGCTTTCCTATAAATCAAAGCCGCATCTTCTTTACTTACTAGTGTGTACTATCATTCGACACCTATTTACTTCATTCTAGCAATAAAAGGCCAATGATAATAAACCAGTTTTTATCTAATCGAAAAATAAATTTACAGGAAACAATGAAATACTTGGTATATACGTAACTGCCAACAATACTAGGATAAGTACCGCTACCTGTGGTATCAAATATTTGAACATCTTCGGAACGTTTATTTCCGCTATTGCAGATGTAACAAATAAACAAACACCAAGTGGAGGAGTCACCATTCCAATAGTTAAGTTTACTGCCAGGATGATACCAAAATGAATGGGATCTATTCCTGCCGCTAAAACTAACGGCAAGAATAATGGCGTAAAAATAGATACAGCGCTAATCGTATCAATAAATGTTCCCGCAATTAATAGAATGATATTAATCAGCAATAGTAACATAATTGGATTATCTGCCACTGGACCTAATACATTTAAAATCTGATTTGGAATTGAGTTGTAAGATAAAACCCAAATAAATAAAGAAGCGCTTCCTATTAAGAATATGATAGTCGCTGTTGATTTAGCTGTTTGTAATAGAATGGGCCACAGATCTTTAAATTTTATCTCTTTATAGACAAACATCCCAATTATAATTGAATAAGCAACTGCTATTACCCCTGATTCAGTTGCTGTAAAGATTCCACTGACAATACCACCTATTATTATAATCGGCATTATCAAAGCAAGTACAGCATCTTTTGCACCTATTACTATCTCTTTGAATGAAGCCCTTTTTTCACTTGCCTGATAACCTTCTCTTCTCCCTACAAAATAACTGTAGATCATTAATGCTACTCCCATTAATATGCCAGGAATTACTCCTGCAATAAATAAATCACCAATTGATACACTAGCCATAACCCCATATAAAATAAGAATAATACTTGGTGGAATAATTGGACCTATTGTTGAGGACGTTGCTACGATAGTTGCAGCAAATCTTTTATCATAGCCTTCTTTAATCATTGCCGGAATCATCATTCCACCAATTGCCGCGGCTGCTGCAATTGCTGTTCCAGTAAGTGCTGAGAAAAACATACTAGATAAAATCACTACCATTGCCAATCCACCATGCAATGGGCCTACTATTATTTTTGAAAAATTAATAAGCCGTTTTGAGATCCCTCCTTGCGTCATTAGTTCACCTGCTAAAATAAATAAAGGAACAGCCACTAATGTAAAATTATTTATTCCGGTAAATATTCTTCTTACAACATTAATAAGTAAGCTGGGATCAGATAATATAATCCCCAAAACAGATACAAAACCAAGTGAAAAGGCAATGGGAATACCTAATAATATCAAGAAAAACAGGACTGCAATTAACCAAATCATCGGAACACCTTCCTAATATGGTAGTACATCATGAATGCTGAACTTATTGGCATTACCATGTATACATATCCCATTTTTATCGGTAACATACTCATTGTTTGACCAGAGGTTAAGTTGTTTTGAACAAGAACTAATCCGTAACAAAATAAAATTATTAGCATTGTGGCAATTACAATAAACTCTAAGGTATTGAAAATAATTCTTACAGTTTTAGGAAGTTTCTCGAATATCTCTACTTTCAGATGTTCCCCATTTTTCATAGCTATAGCTGCTCCAAATAAAACACTATAAACAAAAGCTATCATTAAAGCTTCTTGTGACCAAGTTAATGGTTGATTAAATACATAGCGGAATAGGACTTGAAGAAAGGTTATAATAACTACAAATCCTAAACTAAGTGTAATTAAGAATTCAAGTAACTTTTCAATAATATTGTCTAAGCGTTCCAATACATTCACACTAATCACCTCACTCAGCATAAAATTGAATTAGATTATAACCTTTTAAAAGAACGAAGCTTATTTACTATTCTCTATTTTTTTGATTAAATCCTGAGGAACTTCCTTAATAGAATGCTTTACTTCCTCAGTTGCCTTTTTAAATGCATCTCTATTCGGCTCAGTTATTTTGACACCATTTTCCTCTAACAATTCAAGTATTTCTTCTTCTTTTCCAGCAAGGAATTCTCTGTGATAATCGGTCGTTTCCTCAATAGCTTCTTGAATCACATTTTGATGTTCTTCGCTCAGACTATTCCAAGTATCTAAATTCATTAAAGTAATAGCAGGATTATAAGTATGACTTGTTAATGATACGTATTTTTGTACTTCAAACAGACGCATAGATTCAATAGTTGGCAAGGGATTTTCCTGTCCATTTACAACACCCTGATCAAGTGCAGAATACAATTCATTAAAGTCAACCGGCGTAGGGTTAGCATTTACTGCTTTCATATGTGCTTCCCAGACTGGTGAAGGCTGAACACGTATTTGAAGTCCTTCCATGTCACTAGGTTCAACAATCTCTCTTGTGTTGTTGGTAATATGTCTAAAACCAATTTCCCACCATCCCAAACCTTTAATATTGTGTTCCTCTCCCATAGCCAGTAATTCGTCGCCTATCTCACCATCCAGTACGCTATAAGCATGGTCCCTATCTTCAAATAAATAAGGTATTCCAAACACATTCATTTCAGGAACCGTATTAGAATAATTACTATCAGGAGCGAGAGTAGTCATTTCGATTGAACCATCCATTAATTGCTCAATCGCTTCCCCTTCACTGCCTAAAGTTGCATTGGGGTGAATTTCTATCGTTATATCCCCATTTGTTTTTTCTTCTACAAGTTCTTTAAATTTCTCCGAGGCAGAGTGATATTGATGGGTCTCAGAACCTGTGTGAGCAAGCTTTAACGTTTTTGATTCAGAATCAGTGGAATTTGAACTGCATGCTGTGACCAAAGATAAAAAAAGAAAAGCAGCTAGAAAAATTTTTTTCATAATCATCCTCTTTTCTAAATTTTTTTATAACAGAAAGTAACTTGTATAAAGCTCAATATTAAGCGCTTACAATATTGCTGTAATAAGGGACCAAAATTTAGAAATCTATTAAAGGGAACTTTTCCATTTCCACTCAAGGAAATTTATTCATAATACCTTACTTCATAAAGCAAACATCCATTTAGGGATTTCCACGGACCATGTTTCATACCGGGAGGACGCGAAGCAACCATACCCTGAGAGAATGCTTTGTTTAATTTTAAATCAATAAAAGAGCCTTTGATTATAAAAATTTCTTCCCAATAATCATGTGTTTGAACACCATCTTTTTCTGTGTTCACGCCAGGTTCAAATTCCATAATCCGTACAAATCGTTTCCCTTTCCTATCTTTCGAAATAACACGTTCATATAATCCATCCACCTTCCCCGCAATTTTCTCTCTTTTAAATTCCTTAAAATCTGTAAATTCAATTGGAATTATTTTCATTATTTCTATCCTCCTTTTTAATACAAATTTGGAACACGAGATCCAAAAACAGGAACCTCCTCTCTAACCTCTAATACTCTTTTCGGGTTAATTATTCCACTCAATGTTTCCTCTTGATTTTCGGATCCTTTGGCAAGGACTTCTCCCCATGGGTCAACAATTAATGAAGCACCAGTATATTCAACTCCATTTAGGATACCAACATTGTTAGAGGAAACGACATACATTTGGTTTTCAATTGCCCTTGCAACTTGAAGGCTTGTCCAATGGTTTGTTCTTGGTTTTGGCCATTCGGCTGGTATAAACAAAACTTGAGCACCGTCTAAAGCTAAATTTCTAGCAAGTTCAGGAAAACGAAGATCATAACAAATAATGACTCCCATCCGTATACCGTCAAGCTCAAAGGTGCGAGCCTTTTCTTGTCCCCCCGTTAAATATGAAGGTTCATTCAACATCGGCACCAAGTGAATTTTGCTATACTCATAAACTAGTTCTCCACTTCTATTAAAGACAAGACTCGTATTATAAATTTTGCTATTTATCTTATTTGCAATAGAACCGCCAATAATATTGATATGATGCTGTTTAGCTAAATCACTTAAAAAAGTTTTCGTTGGTTCTCCGGATTCATCAGCAATATGCTCAAGCTGATCAAGTACATAAGAAGTCGTCCACATTTCCGGCAGAACAATGATATCTGGTTTATCCTTCTTTATTTGCCTCTCAACCCAATGAGTTACTTTTTCACGATTTTTTTGTGGGGAACCAGCAATTAATTCCATCTGATAAACGGCAATTTTCATTATTTCCCTCACCTTTCAATATTTATAATTTGATAATTTGCTAGAATAACATCATTTTTTACCGGATCTTTTAATGCTATTTTAAATTCCTCACCATATATAAATCCTTGCAAAAGTGGAACTGTTCCAGAAAAATAGATACTATTTCTTTTTGGAGCTGAAATCTTTTCAATATAGCTTATAATTTCTTGGTAAGATAAAATTACAGAGATTTTATCATTTTGATATGGAATCCATTTCCCATTTATAAAAAGTTCTGCTGAAAGTTCCAGCTCATCCCAATGTCCTATTACATCATCCAGCTTCCAGGCTTTATCACTAAATGGCTTAGCACAAACTTGTTTAGATTTATTTATGTCAACTGCTTCAAGTCCTCGATCTGTATGATCACTTCCTACAGTTATATAAACTTCATCCTCTGTATCTCCAAAAATAATTACAATCTCTGCTTCTCCGCTAGTTTCATTACCCAAAACTTCAACTCTTTCATTTTGAGTTATTGTGTTCATGCTAACTGGATAAATATTAGGTACTTCTTTAGGTTCCGGAATCCCAATTTCAGCTAATTCTCTTATATGCTCAAAGGTCTTCTCTTTATTTCTCCCTGAATACCCTACACAGAATGCTTTCGACAAATTTACAGCTTTTCTTTCTCCATTTACCTCTAGTTGAAAAGAAATTAACATTTTATCCCTCTTCTTTTACCTATTTTCAAATTATGATTTATCTAATTGATTTTTCACGCTTTCCCCAGTAGCAACTAAATGTTGCTTCATTAATCGGGCAGCTGCTTCTTCGTCCCTATTTCGTATCGCACTTAGAATCATTCTATGTTCTTCAATAACATCTTCCATTCGCCCTTCATTCGAAATTGCTGCGTGACCTATTAATAGTGTCAGGTTGTAGAGATCCTGCAGAATACTTTCAAGTATATTTTGATTAGACAGGCTTAATAATTTCCGATGAAAAATCTGATCTAATTCAATATACTGTATACGATTATTTTCTTTTAAGGCTGCTATTTGCTGTACAACTATGTTATCAAGCTCATTCAATTCCTTTTCCGAAATATGCTTAACCAGCATCTTAATACTTCTCATTTCAATAGAAATTCTCAGATAAAGTATTTGCTCCATTTCATGCTCGCTAATTTTTCGAACTTGAAACCCTCTTCGTGGTATGTGAACGAGCAACCCTTCTTTTGTTAGGTCGCTAACGGCCTCTCTTACAGGAGTTCTGGAAATATGAAGAGATTCAGCCAAAGATGTCTCTGTCATAATACTTTCATTGTCTATCTTTCCCCCAAGAATAGCGGTTTTTAATTGTTCATATACTATTTCTTTTGTTGTTTTTCTTTTTGATATAGGCTGCAATATAATCACTCCGTATCTATTTCTTTAAATACAGAACACTGTATACTGTATTATGTATACATAATAATTTACAAAGAACTGAATGTCAATAACCTTTTGAATATTTTAGAGTATTATTTTAAGATGAACTGGATCCCATGTGGTTTTTGGTAATCCTTCCGTGATTGTTTTTCAACTTCTCACTTTTTTCAAGAAGAAAGAGGTGCCTTTTTACTTTTTCAAAAGGGAGAGACGCTCTCTACGTTTTTTTATCCAACTTCCGGCTTTTAAAAAAAGTCACTCTTCTCCAAGCTGGAGCAGTAATTTGAAATTAAATTGGAGCTGTCACACTTGCTTGTGTTACAGTTCAAGATATTTTCACAAAAATTTATTGATGTAAAATCCGTAAATAATACAGAATCTACAATAATTCACAGCCATAAATAGTGAATTATATCACAAAATATTAACTTATAATCAAAATGGAACTCTTGTTTTAAAATATATAATAGTAATGAACCCCTTTATCATTTTAAAAGTTTGTGATATATTTAACATATAAATGATAGGAGGTAATATTTGATGAAAGCAGCTGTTTTTCATAATGCAAAAGATATTCGAGTTGAAGAAGTAAAAGTAAAAGAGGTTGGCAAGGGACAAGTGAAAGTGAAAGTAGCTTGGGCTGGAATTTGCGGAAGTGACTTGCATGAATACAATGCTGGACCAATATTTATTCCCAAAGATGCTCCAGGACCACTCACTAATGAACAAGCACCATTAACAATGGGACATGAATTCGCGGGTGTGGTTGAAGAAGTTGGAGAAGGAGTAAAAAACCTTATTCCAGGAGATAAAGTTGTCATCAATCCTCTCATTACTGGCGGAAAACATGACAAGGTACTTTATGATATGTATAAAGGCTTCACTTTCGTAGGATTAGGTGCAGATGGTGGTTTCGCCGACTATGCCGTTGTATCGGAAAAGAATATTGTAAAAATAAATGCAGATACTTCTTTAGAAATCGGTGCTCTCGTTGAGCCAACTGCAGTGGCTTTACAATCTATTCGTGAATCTGAACTGCAATTTGGCGAAACAGTCGCAGTTTTTGGAACAGGCCCAATTGGATTATTAACTATCATTGCTGCCCGTGCTGCAGGTGCAAAAGATATCTTTGCTTTTGATTTATCTGAACAGCGTCTAGACAAAGCAAAAGAAGTTGGAGCAACACATATTGTAAACTCTGGTAAACAAGATCCAATTGAATATATTCATAACTATTATCCAGACGGTGTCGATCGTACTTTTGAAGTTGCAGGTGTTCCGATTACCGTTGAACAATCCATTGGTGTGACACGACCTAGAGGGATGGTCACCATTGTCTCTATCTTTGAAGAACCAATACCATTTAACCCAATGCGTCTTACAGCCAGTGGTGTTCGTATTTCCTCATCTTTAGCTTATGAGCCTGATATTTTCGAAGCAACAATTAAGATGATTGAATCTGGTCAAATTGATCCAACACCAGTCATTACCGATCGAATTGAACTTGACCAAATTGTCAATCATGGCTTTGAAAAACTATTAAATGATAAAACACAATCTAAAATACTAGTAAAGCTTAGTGGAGAACATTAATTTAACACTTCCTATTGGATTTACGAATTCTAATAAAGTGAAACTTCATTCAGTGGGGGTCTTTTTATCCCTCACTGCATGTTAGTTGAACCACTCGGGGTCTGCTGACAGTTGTCCCCCACTCACAATTCTCGTTTTCACCTCTAATTCTCTTACTGCCAGTTAATTCGGGATAAAAGTATGCCCCAAAGCAGTTTCCACTGTATTGGGGCGTATTTTTTTACTACTCTATTTGTGCATCCTCCGTTAACGGGCAAATCCAGCTTTAGGCAGAATGCTATCATTCGTCATCTGTTTCTCCTGCATAATGACATGCTGCCCAGTGGTCTTTCGCGACTTCTCGCCATTGCGGTACTTCCATGCATTTTTCTGTTGCCAATGGACATCTTGTTCTAAATCTGCATCCCTGGGGAGGGTTTACAGGACTCGGTAAGCCGCCTTCCAGAATAATTCTTTCTCTTGTCTTTTCAATTGTAGGATTTGGCACAGGTACGGCCGATAATAGTGCTTTTGTATACGGGTGCATGGGATGGTGATATAGTTCATCCGCTGCAGCCAACTCTACCATGCCACCGAGATACATAACACCAATTCGATCACTAATATATTTCACCATAGATAAGTCATGTGCAATAAATAAAAAGGTTAACTCCCTTTCTTTCTGCAGTTTCTTTAATAGATTGACAACTTGCGCTTGGATAGACACATCCAATGCCGAAATTGGCTCATCAGCAACGATAAGCTCTGGTTCCACTGCAAGTGCCCTGGCTATCCCAATACGCTGCCGTTGTCCACCAGAAAATTCATGAGGATAACGCTGTGCATGATCAGGTTGTAATCCTACAACTTCTAATAAATTTCCCACTTTCCTCTGACGATCCTGTTTATTTTTAGCCAATCCATGAATATCCAAGCCTTCTGCAATTATATCTTCTACCTTTTTTCGCGGATCGAGCGAAGCATATGGATCCTGGAAAATCATTTGGATTTTTTGCGAAGAAACCTTATTATTCCTTGAAGTAAGAGGAGCACCATTATATAAGATTTCACCTTCTGTGGGCTCATATAAACCAAGTAATGTTCTTCCTGTTGTTGATTTTCCACAGCCTGATTCACCAACTAATCCTAATGTTTCTCCCTTTTTAATTTCCAGACTAACCCCATCCACAGCCTTCAGTACTTGCTTTGAAGGTAATTTAAAATGCTTTTTTAAATTACTGACCTTTAATAATATCTCGTTATTAGTAATATTCCGCTCTTCTTCCACTTGTAAGTCTTCTGTCTTCTCCTTGGTAAAATTAATCTTTGGTGCTTGCGGATGTAGTAACCACGTCTTTGCATAATGCGTTTCACTTACGGAATAAGTTGGCGGAACTTTTTCATAGTCTATCGCCAATGCAAATTCATTCCGTGGCGCAAAAGCATCACCTTTTGGCGGATGCAGTAAGTCAGGCGGACTTCCCGGTATAGAGTATAATTTTCCTTTTGTCTCCATGTTTGGCATCGATTTTAATAATCCCCAATTATATGGATGGATTGGTTTATGAAAAACTTCCTCGACCTTCCCCTTTTCCACAATCTGACCAGCATACATAACCGCTACTGAATCGGCGATATTAGCTACCACTCCTAAATCATGCGTGATGAATATGATCGATGTTCCTGTTTTACTTTGTATATCTCGTAATAAATCTAATATTTGCGCCTGAATCGTTACATCTAATGCAGTTGTTGGTTCATCGGCAATAAGCAGCTTTGGTTTATTAGCAAGCGCCATCGCAATGACAACCCTTTGCCTCATTCCACCTGAAAACTCATGTGGATACTGGTTAACACGCACTTCTGGGTTGGGAATTTCAACCATCTTAAATAATTCTATCGCTAAGTCAGCTGCTTCTTTTTTACTTAACTTTTGATGTCTTATTGCGCCTTCTATAACTTGCTTGCCAACTTTCATTGTTGGATTTAATGCCGTCATTGGGTCTTGGAAAATAACCGCAATTTCTGAGCCGCGTATTTTTTGCATTTCTTTTTTATTCAAAGATAATAAATCTGTATCTTCATATACGATTTCACCTTGTTCAACAATGGCATTCTCTTTTGGCAATAACCCCATAATCGCCTTGGAAGTTACGGATTTACCAGAACCAGATTCTCCTACAATTGCCAGAGTCTCTCCCTTTTCCACCGATAAGTCTATCCCTCTAACGGCTTGCACTTTTCCCGAATACGTATTAAAAGAAACATGTAAATTCTTGATAGATAGTAACGGTGTCATTTTATACTCCTTTCTGGGCAGCATGTCTTAAAGCAAACGCTGCTTTAATTGCTCCAATTTTTTCCTTTCTTGCATTTAAAACTGGTGCTTGATGGTATTCATCTAATTGTTTCCATATATCTGGTGTGCCAATATTTAATTGTTGTAATACTTCCATAGCTGCAACACTCGTACCTCTTCCATTCCCATCTTCAACTTTAAGTGCAACACCGATGCCCTTTTCTTTATCTGCAAAACAAAGCACGCCTTCTGCACCACCCTTACAAGCAATCCGACCGCCAAAGGCTCTCATTAAATCCGTATCAAAGCGCTTCGTTCCCGCTACCATTTCCGGATAGGCTGCCATTGCTGTACCAATTTGCTGTAATGCATCCTTTCTAAGCTCCGAACCAGTATCCCATTGTTCTGGGTGAGCTAAACGACTATATGCTAAAGCAATATGATATAAAGGCAGACGATGGACAGGTACACCACATCCATCAACAGAGGTTTCAATTTTTTCTCTGGGATAGTCGCTTATATCGGCAATCGCATCAATAATTTGCTGCTGATAAGGATGGAAGAGGTCGCGATAGCTTTCCAGTTCAAACTCTTGCTTTCTGCAGCCAGCCAGCATTCCTGAATGCTTCCCGGAACAATTGCTATAAAATGGACTCAATTTTTTTCCTGCCTTAATTAATTCATGATAGCTGTCCATATCTCTAGGAATATGGGTACCGCACTGTAAATACTTTTCCTCAAGATTTAATTTTTCTAAAACACCTGCTACAGCTTCCCTATGAATCGGCTCTCCACTGTGACTGGCACAAAATAATGCTAATTCACGCTCCGTAAAGGAATATTCCTCCATCGCTCCTGACTCTACAACTGGAATCGCTTGTAAAGGCTTCATCGAACTGCGGGCAAAAGTCTGTCTATGCACATCCCCATAAGATGCCAATAATTCTCCTGTAAATGACACAACTGCAACATGTAAATCATGTGTGCTTTCTACATATTCTCCTCTAAACACCTGAACTGGCTTTGTTGACTGATTTATCATAAAAAACATCCTCTCTATTTTCTCATTCTTGGGTCAAATGCATCTCGAAGTCCATCAGCCAACATGTTAAAACTCACCATTAACGCAATAATAACTACAGCCGGGTAAGTTAATAAATAAAACTGATTTCGCATGGATTGGAACCCATCATTTATAAGTACCCCCAGTGATGCAAGTGGCTCCTGAAGTCCTAAACCAATAAAACTTAGAAATGCTTCTGTAAAGATAGCACTTGGTATCGTAAACATCAGATTGATGATAATAATTCCCAATGTATTCGGAAGCATATGTCCTAAAATAATTCGGCTTGTACTTGCTCCCAATGCTTGTGACGCTAGAATATATTCCTGTGATTTCAATTTAAATACTTGACCTCTTACTAATCGAGCCATATTCACCCAACCAGTAATGACCATTGCTAACATAATTGTCATAATGCCTGGTTTCATCAGCATAATCAGTAAAATAATAATAATTAGGTTAGGTATACCAACCAAAATTTCAATAATCCGCTGCATAACATTATCTACTCTTCCACCCTTCCAGGCAGAAATAGCTCCATAAGTAATCCCAATAACAATATCCAGCAAAGCCGCCAGAACAGCGATATATAAAGAAACTTGCGTCCCTTCCCACAATCTCGTCCATTGGTCGCGTCCGAATTTGTCCGTGCCTAACCAATGCTCACTGCTCGGCTTCGAATAGACGTCATCATAATTCGTATCTGAATAACTGTAATCATTAAAAAGAGGTCCTATAAATGAAAAGATAACAATCACTAAAATAACCAATAAGCTAATAATAGCTGCCTTGTTTTCCTTTAGGCGCAGCCAGCCATCCTGCCAGTTAGACAAAACGGGCTTATTTATTTTTTCACTTTCCTCTGCTTTTCTTCCAACTACTTCAAACAGCTCGCTTTCGAAAACTTCATGCTGCTGTTCCGTCTGTTCCGTTTGCTGCATCTATGATCACTCCTTTCCATGAACTCGAATACGTGGATCAATGATTCCATAGAGAATATCCACTATTAACATCGCAAGGATGAAAAAGGCACTATAAAATAAAGTCAATCCCATAATAGTGGTGTAGTCATTCATCTTAATCGAATCGACAAACAAACTGCCGATACCGGGTATACTGAAGATATTTTCAATAACCAATGAACCAGTAAGTAAGCTGACAAAAACGGGACCTAAAATAGTGACAACAGGAATCAAAGCATTTCTGATTGCATGACGAATGAGCACTACCCAATCTCCCAGCCCCTTCGATTGTGCTGTAATTATATAATCCTGCTGTAAAACTTCTAACATTTCATTTCTCATAAATCTGGCAATTTGTGCAATTACTCCTAACGAGAGTGCTAACGTTGGCAAGAGTGAGTGATCATAGCTTTCCCAGTAAGCGACAGGAAGCAATCCCCATTTAAAACCAACATAAAACTGGAGAAAGGCCGCTAATACAAAGTTAGGAACAGATACACCAATTACCGCAATAATCATCGTAAAGTAGTCCCATGCTGTGTTATGGCGAAATGCCGCTACCAAGCCTAAAATAATGCCAATTGACAAGCCAAGCACAACTGCCTGCAAACCAATTAATGCGGAAGGACCCACCCTGTCTATGATTAAGGAGCCTACTGACTGCTCTTTATAATAATAGGATAAACCTAAATCCCCCTGTAGGAGGTTTCCCATATAATTGAAATATTGGACATGCAGTGGATCATTGAGCCCATATTTTTCATAAAACTCTATACGCATTTCATCCGACAGATTCATTAACTTCTCTTCATCGAAGGGCGAGCCTGGCAATATTTTCATCAGAAAGAAAGTTAGCGTAGCGATAAGAAATAGCGTTATAAAAATATTAACCACTCGTACAATAATAAACTTCTTCATGTTTTCCTTCCCCCCCTTTTAGGATAAGACGATCTGGGCCTATGTAATAAAAAAGATAAGATGAGCGTGTCTTCAGAAATCCTTCCAAGGACACCTCATCATTCAACTTTATGAATTGGAAACTTAGTGAATCGTCACATATTTCAGGTCAAGCCGTGCACCATATGGATGAAAAACAAGATTCTCAACATTAGATTTTTGCAAATATGCTGCCCCTTCATAATACATCGGTCCTAAGACAGCATCTTCTTCAAGTAAAATTCGCTGTGCTTCAATTAACATATCTATCCTTTTTTCTTCATCCTTTTCTTCCTTTGCTTGATACACTATGTCCATATACTCAGGATTATGGTAATTTCCTCTAAATGGAGCAATTGGGTCGCCCACCCATAAGTCGAGATATGACATCGCGTCATTATAATCTGCACCCCATTTAGAAATTGCAAATTGATAATCATCTTCACGCATTGCATCCAAACGACCACTATAAGGCTTCGTGGCAATCGAAATATCCACACCTAAATTTTCCTTCACTTGGGATTGAATAAATGTTGCTCCATCTTTCGCTACTGTATCATCAGCAGTTAGTATTTCAATTGCCGGCAATTCCCCACCGATTTCTTCGATTCCTTTTTCTAAATACGTTTTCGCCTGATCGTAATCTGGACTGATTACTTCTCCAGAAAGTTCAAGGAAGGATTGATCATCAACTCCCTGCATATCTGGCGGAAGTAGGGCGTAAGCAGGTGTAGAACCATTATTTAACACATTCTTTACTAAAACCTCAGGATCAAATGCTAACTGGAATGCTTTACGAATATTTTCATTATCAAAAGGAGCTTTACCTAAATTAAACTGTAAATACCAGGAAGTAAATTCTGTTAGCGTACCAAATTCTTCACTATCTTTAAATTCATCTACATCATTAGAGGATAATGTAATGCGATCTAGTTCACCAGATTCATATAAATTTAGTTCCGTGCTTTTTTCTTTAATTACTTTCAAAGAAACTTCATCTACATCCACATTATCAAAGTCCCAATAATGTTCATTTTTCTGCATGGTCACACCTACTGCCTGATCATATTCAGAAAGAACATACGGCCCATTATAAAGAGTAGATTCATTGTTAAGAGCAAATTGCTCACCTACTTCTTCAATGAAAGCTTCATTTAATGGGAAATAAGTTACAAAAGCAGTTAGACCTAAGAAAAATGGAGTTGGTTCATTTAGCTCGACAACCAATGTTTGATCATCTTCAGCTGTTATTGCCACATCCTCAGCCGCTCCCTCCCCATTAGCATAGTCTTCGGCACCTTTTACATAGTCAGCGATAATAAATGAATAGGAACCAGAAGTATCCGGGTGTAAGGCACGTAACCATGAATAAATAAAATCATGAGCGGTTACATCTTCCCCATTACTCCATTTAATCCCATCTCTTAAGTGGAACGTATAGGTTAGCTTGTCTTCCGAAATATCTACACTTTCTGCCATTGCTGGCTGCGGATCGTTGTTTTCATCAAGCCGATACAAACCTTCCATGATATTATTTAAAATATCAAAAGAAATACCATCCGTCGTCGTTACCTGATTTAAATCGGGAATATCATTTTCCAAGCTTAAATTCAATACCTTCTTTTCTTCCCCATCCGCCTTGTTATCCTTTTCAGCATCATTTGAGAAATTACAAGCTGATAGCAAAACAAGCGCTAAAAGCAAGACTCCCCATTTTTTCAACATATTCTTTTTCACCTGCAAACTCCCCCTAAATTTATTTATACAATGTATATGCAAAAACTGTGCCAACCCGATACATCAATAATTCAGACTTTTTAAAAGTAATTAGGTTGGTTTTTAGGTTGGTTTTTAATTTTATAACAACCTATTAAATAACCTATTTAATAGGTTTCATTTCACCTCCGCACCTTTTAAATTGGCATATTTTTTGCATAATATAATAGAGAACACAACGCGTATTAGTAGAAAGAGGGGAAAATGATTGAAAAGATGGGAAACGCATTTTAATGAGAAAGCATTTATTCAGGATTTATCATCTTTACTATCCATTCCCAGTGTGATGGATATGGAGACAAGCAATGAAAAACAGCCATTTGGAAAAAAAGTTCAGGAAGCACTGGAATTAATGCTTCAGTTGGGGGAAAAGGAAGGGTTCGTTACTTATCAAAATAACGGCTATTATGGTTATATTGAAATTGGACCTGAAGAGGCGACAGAATACATCGCTGTGCTATGTCATGTTGATGTAGTACCTGCTTCTGGCACGTGGAGACAGGATCCATTTCTTCCATATACAGAGAACGACCGGATCTATGCCAGAGGAGCTATTGACGATAAAGGTCCTACAATGGCAGCTTGGTACGCACTAAAAATGGTAGAAAAATCGGATATATCTCTTAAGCATCGGATTCGTTTAATAATTGGGACGAATGAAGAAAGTGGCATGCGATGCATGAAATCATATGTAGAAAATGAACCTGAAGCTTTATTTGGCTTTGCTCCTGATGCAGAATTCCCAATCATTCATGCAGAAAAGGGGCAAATAAATGTTCAATTAAACTGTAAACCAAAATACACGAATGACCATATACGCTTAGTTTCCTTTAAAGCAGGAGAAAGAGGAAACATGGTTCCCGATATTGCAATCGCTATTGTTCGGGGAAGCTTTTCTGTTAATCAATTACATTCTGTTATAGAGCGAGATAAAGTTACCGTAAAAAAGTTGGATGAGGATACGCATTCCATTCAAGCACATGGTGTTTCTGCACACGGAATGGAACCATTTATGGGTAAAAATGCTGCTTTTACTTTAGCGAATGCATTATTATCTATCGAAGGCTTACAGATCCATCCTTATTTAACATTTATTCATTCGTATTTAAGGAACGACTTTTTTGGAGAAAACCTTGGAATTGACTTTGAAGATTCTATCACTGGAAAATTAACTGTCAACGCGGGGATTTTCCAATATACAGAAGAGGATGGCGGTCAAATCTCGTTAAATATTCGCTGCCCTGTGGAAACGCCTTATCAGCAAACCTTAGATCAATTAAATGCATTAACAGCACAAAAAGGATGGAGTCTCTCCAATTTCCGAAGTAAAAAGCCACATTATGTTGATGCACAACATGAAGGGATAAAAGCACTGCAGGGCGCCTATCAAGATATTTATAATAAAGAGGCAACATTATTAACTACTGGCGGAGCTACCTATGCCCGCTTCTTATCAAGCGGTGTTGCCTATGGCTCAGTATTCCCTGGTAAAGAAAATACTGCACATCAAGTAAACGAATATGCCGAACTCGCAGATTTAAAAAAGGCAGCAATCATCTATGCTGAAGCACTATCACGCTTGGGAAGTTTATAAAGCGAAATTTCTTTCCATTGTGATTTTATGTTTTTCATTGAATGTTAGCTGAACTAGTTGGGGGCGGTACTGACAGCCCAATTTCTATTTGGAAAACCCTGTCTTACTGGATTTCATATAGTTCGGAAGATAATCTGGCGGGGCATTAGTAATCAAACGTAATGATTTATGTATAATTCGGGCGTTAATGAGGGACGATTAGGGACCGAACTTGATTACGCATAGTTTGGTCGGTAAAAGGAGGCATTAGCGACCGAATTAACTAAATTACATATACTTTAGGCGCTAAGAAGGGCTATTAGGAACCAAATACTCTGAATTACGGATACTTTGGGCGCTAAGAAGGGCTATTAGGAACCAAATACTCTGAATTACGGATATTTCGGGCGCTAAGAAGACCTATTAGGAACC
>DAMDKS010000064.1:0-19392 GCA_032085455.1 Oceanobacillus sp. | reverse complement strand
CGCCGCCTCGAACTTCTCGGTCCTTTTTATCCTCCTTTTTGAACACGCTCTTTTAACGAATTTGCAAATAAACTTCTTTATCCAAACGATTCAATGCATCCATTGCTTTTTTATTGTACTGCGTTTCTTCCTTTTGAAGTTTATTGCGATATACTTTCACTGCATTTTTTAGTGATTCATTGTAATCGGGAGTTTCTTCATCATATGGATGTACGGCAGGTTTTTTAACATTCATTTTTTCATGGAAGGCAAGTGCTTTTCTTTCATGAAAAAATACATTCTCCGTCTGTTTCATATGATGCAGGTCTCCTTGCAGCGGATGTTTCACTACTGCAAGCACTTCAATGAGGAAGCGGTCACTACGATCCTCTTTCACCTCGCCAATATATGTGCCTGAGCGATAATGTGCTTTAACAATTGTGCCAATTTGTATCTCTGTCATTTCTATCATCCTCCTTATCCTATTTTGCCAAAATTATTGCTAAGTTGCGAATGATTCACTTCGTTTAAAAAAAATGCTATTTTTGATATACTATTTTTAAAGGATGTGATTAAGAATGATTTACATGCCATTTTTATATTTTCCAGAAGATAAATCAGAATATATTCCTGCGACAATTATGTTACTCTTATTTATGGCCATTGCTGTTGCAACTTTTGTTTTTATAATAAAGAAGAATAATAAGGATGAAAAGCAGTTTGAAGAAAAATATCAGACACAGCTAAAAGCTGCAGAAGAAGAAAATAAGGCTGAGAGAACAGATAAATAAATATTCCTTATAGA
The DNA here is from genome assembly GCA_032085455.1 of Oceanobacillus sp. Classification (GTDB taxonomy): domain Bacteria; phylum Bacillota; class Bacilli; order Bacillales; family Amphibacillaceae; genus Oceanobacillus. Next base: position 18,608 of record DAMDKS010000064.1, on the reverse strand, counting down.
AGGAATGTTTAGGACGTCCCTCAATTACTAATACTATGTAATAGTAATGAAGAAGGGACAGGAAAATGAAAAAATTATTTTTTATCTCATTTTTGCTGCTTATGCTTACTGCCTGTATTCAAAGTGGGTATGAAAAAACGAAAGAAATTGATATGATTGATACTGCAGGCGATATAGTTGGGACAGCTGCTTTGAGTGAACAGCCTGATGGCGTTAATATTAAAATTGAATTAGAGGGTCTGGTTCCAGGACTGCATGCTATCCATGTACATGAATTTCCTAAGTGTGAACTGCCCGACTTTATTAGTGCAGGGGAGCATTTTAATCCAGATGGAAATGAGCATGGCCTGATGAATACTGACGGCGCTCATTTAGGAGACCTCCCTAATATTGAAGCAGATGCAGCTGGTAAAGTAAGTGTTGAGCTCATGCTTGCAGAAGCCACTTTAAAGGATGGAAAGCATTCCTTAATTAGAGATGAGGGAACTTCACTTATTGTTCATGAATCACAGGATGACGGATATAGCCAGCCGAGTGGTAGTTCAGGTACAAGGATTATTTGTGGTGAGATTACTTCTGATAAAGAGAAGTAAGATACTAAAGTTGAAACAGATACAGAACGAGAGGGGATTCTATGTTCCTGAATTATTCCCGCGTTTTGGATATAGGAATTTCTAATAATTAAAAACAAGCACCGAAAAAAGTGCTTGTTTTAATTTTTATTTTCGATGATGAACAGCTTTAATAATCCGGTCGACAGCTTCCTCTAATGCTGCGCGTGGGCAGCCAATATTCATCCGCATAAACTGTTCACCCTCTTCTCCATAATCAGCTCCAGCATTCAGACCTACTTTTGCATCTTTTACAAAAAATGTGCGCAGTTCTTTTGCGTTTAAGCCAAGTGCAGTACAGTCAATCCATAATAAATACGTACCTTCCGCATTTACTACCTTTAATTCCGGTGCATGCTGCTCAAAGCTTTCTTTAACATACCGATAGTGACTTCTTATTAGCTCCGTTAATTCATCGAGCCATGCAGCACCATGACTATATGCAGCTTCCATTGCTACATTTCCCATTGTATTTAGTGAGTTATGAAAACCCTGTTTATTAAAAGCGATATCGAGTAATTTTCTCTTTTCTTCATTTGCGGTAATGACGTATGATGCATCTAAGCCTGCAAGATTGAATGTTTTGGATGGTGCCATACAAGTAATTGTTTGATTAGCAATTTCATCCGAAAGCGATGCAATTGGAATATGCTTTTGCCCTGGAAAAACAAGATCTGCATGAATTTCATCAGAAATAATGAGTACATCATATTTCAGGCAAAGTCTTGCCATTTCTTCGAGTTCTCCTTTTTTCCAAACCCGGCCAACTGGGTTATGTGGTGAGCATAGAATAAATGCTTTTACACCTTGTTTTAATTTCTCTTCAAAATCTTCAAAGTTAATATAGTAAGCACCATTCTCGTACTGCAAAGGATTTTTCACGATATTTCTATCATGTGCTTTAATAACATTATAGAATGGCGGATAGACAGGCGTTTGAATTAAAACTTGATCTCCAGGATTTGTAAATGCTTGAACGGCCATATGTAAACTAGTAACAACGCCATTACTAAAGGATAGCCATTCAGGTTTGATTGCCCAATTATGGCGCTCCTGATTCCAGTTAATAATTGCGTTCTTTAGTTTATTATCAACAATGGTATATCCATATACACCATGTTTTACTCGCTCCATTAAAGCTTCATTTACTTCTTTAGGTGCTTTAAAGTCTGTATCTGCTACCCACATTGGAATAACATCATTAGATTCAAATAATTCCTCCATCATATCCCATTTCACAGATTTTGAGTTTGTCCGATTAATCATCTCATCAAAATTCCCCATAACGCTACCTCCATTTCTAGTATACAGCCATTATAACAAATAAAACATGCTTTCAATAACGTAAGCATACTTTCAAATGAAAAATATCGCAGTGTAATTTAAAAAAAGAACAAGAGAAGCGTTCTCACGTTCAAAAATCAGATGAAACATGAAAAACTGCACGAGAGAGGCGTTCTCCCGTTCAAAAATCAGAAGAAACACGAAAAATTGCACGAGAGAGACGCTGTCCCGTTCAAAAATCAAATGAAAAGCGAAAAATTGCACGAGAGAGACGCTGTCCCGTTCAAAAATCAAATGAAAAGCGAAAAATTGCACGAGAGAGGCTCTCTCACGTTCAAAAATCAGAAGAAACACGAAAAACTGCACGAGAGAAGCGCTCTCACGTTCAAAAATCAAATGAAAAGCGGAAAATTGCACGAGAGAGGCTCTCTCACGTTCAAAAATCAGAAGAAACATGAAAAACTGCACGAGAGAAGCGTTCTCCCGTTCAAAAATCAGAAGAAACACGAAAAATTGCACGAGAGAGACGCTGTCCCGTTCGAAAATCAAATGAAAAGCGGAAAATTGCACGAGAGAGGCTCTCTCCCGTTCAAAAATCAGATGGAAAGTGGAAAATTGCACGAGAGAGGCGTTCTCACGTTCAAAAATCAGATGAAACATGAAAAACTGCACGAGAGAGACGCTGTCACGTTCAAAAATCAAATGAAAAGCGAAAAATTGCACGAGAGAGGCGTTCTCACGTTCAAAAATCAGATGAAACACGAAAAATTGCACGAGAGAGACGTTGTACCGTTCAAAAATCAGCGAAATCATGAAAAAAAAGCAAAGCGCGGTACGCTCTGCTTACAGGGGGAATACGAGAAAGTCTTACACTGTTATTATTACCCATAATCAGCGAAGCTAAACATAAATTTAATTTTTTCTCAGCTTTTAATGAAAAATATGTTTGATATATGGTAATTGCAGTATAATGAATGGCAAGAGATAATGTTATTTCGTAGTGAATAATCAGATGCTGCTATCATTACTTTAAATTAGAAATGGGGAAAAGCATGAAGTTAAATATGAAAGAAATGAATGAAGATGCGGCAATAGAAATGCTAGAATGGAAATATGAAAAGCCATATGATTTTTATAATAATGAAATAAATGAGGATACAATTAATGAGTTGCTTGATGGCTCTTACAAAGTTTTGTTTGATGAAAGGGAAGAAGTATTTGGGTTCATGTGCACTGGAGAAGCGGCTCGTATTCCGATTGGACACCAATATGGTATTTATCCCGATAACTTCATTGATATGGGACTTGGAATGAATCCTAAATATACAGGAAAAGGGTATGGTTATGATTTTTGTTCCTTCATAATTCAATACATTAACGAAAATAATATTGGGATTCCAATAAGACTATCTGTTGCAACCTTTAACGAACGAGCTATCCATTTATATGAAAGACTGGGTTTTAAGAAGAGGGATAGATTCTCTACAGAATCCAGAGAATTTATTACGATGATTAGAGAGGGTTGAATAAACAAATGGTCATACGTTTAGAACATGAATGCAGCAAATAAGCAAGAAGGAGAAATAAAATGCAAATCTTTGACGGACATTTTCATATCCTTGATTTTGATTATCCAATTACCGAAAATCAAGGTTATCTCCCTCCGAGTTATGTGGTATCAGATTATCAAAAGCAAATGAATGATTTCAATGTATTGGGAGGGGCAATCGTTTCGGCTTCTTTCCAAGGTTTTGACCAAGGTTATCTCTTGCATGCGCTTAAAAAAATGGGTCCAGCATTTTGTGGAGTTACACAGCTGCCATATACGGTAACGGATGATGAAATTATAAACTTGCATAACAAGGGGATTAGAGCGTTAAGATTCAATGTTAAACGAGGTGGATCAGAAAGTATAAGCAAGCTTGATTATTTAGCAAGAAGGGTTTATGAGTTAGCGGGCTGGCATTGTGAACTATATATGGATGCGAAAAAGCTGCCGGAAATTACAACCATCATTGAGGGACTTCCTGCTGTATCAATTGATCATTTAGGCTTGTCTGAAGAAGGATTACCATACTTATTAAAGCTTGTAGATAAAGAAGTTCGAGTTAAAGCTACTGGTTTTGGACGTGTAACCATGAATATAGAAAATGCATTGAAATCAATTTATAGAGCGAATCCGGACGCACTGATGTTTGGTACGGATTTACCATCTACTCGAGCAAAAAGACCTTTTCAGTATGCGGATATTGAATTGATTCAACACATTTTTGATAAAGAAGCTGTCCAGAAAATTTTATATACAAATGGATTGAAATGGTATTTTAAATAAATAAATCTATCATGCTATTCTCTTGGAAAAATGAAGGGAATGAGAAAAATGAATACCGGAAATTTACCGAAAGTTCAATTAAGAGAATTGTCTTTGGATGATGCAGAAGATCGTTATAGGTGGTGTTTGGATAAGGAAGTTATCAAGCACTTAAATATGCCAGAAAAATATCCACCATTCAGCAGAGAAGAAACTAGAAAACGGATTGAAATGTGTATAAACAAAACAAATGGCTATAAACAAAAAGCTATTATAACAGAAGAAGGTATCCATATAGGGTGGATAGATTTAAAAAATATTGATACGTTAAACAAACATGCGGAACTTGGCATTGCTATTGGTGATAAAAGTTATTGGGGGAGGCATGGGGTTTTGAAGAATTAGAACTAAATAAGATTTGGCTTAGAGTGGAAATAGATAATGAAAGGGCAATAAAGTCATATGAAAGGATTGGCTATGTTGAAGAAGGGATATTAAGACAGGACAGATATAGAGATGGAAGATTCGTGGATCGCTTGAGGATGAGTATCCTTAAAAGTGAATTCGATAGGCTGATGTAGAGGAGGGATAAAAAGTGAGTATCATTAGAAACAATTTTATCGTTGAGTACAATGATGCAGGATATCTAATGTACTCGGAAAGCTTTCCAGGGGCATATACAAGGGGAAGAGAATATAAAGAAGCTCAATCAAAATTCCCCGATGAGATAAAAAGATATTGTAAATGGGCAGGGATTGATTTTTTGGAAACGGATACAGTTGAATCGAGTATTGTTCAATCAAACAAAAGTGAATTAAGGATAGATGAGGCTGATTCGGATATCATTTTTATCTCTGAGAAACTTCCTTTGACAATAGATGAATATGAAATACTTAAGTCTCGAGTTTTAAAATCTGCTAACGATTTTCAAGCTCTTTACGATTCAATTCCTGATAAGCATGATACTTCTCTTAAAAAAAGAGAATCCTTCTATGGGGCTATACCCAGAACTTCTAATGAGATGTATGTCCATACAAATAAAGTAACAAATTACTATGTTGGAGAAATTGATCTCAAAATGGATAATTTGAGTAATATGTATCAAAACAGAGTTCAAGCAACAAGTGCAATTGAAAGTAAAAGCAACTTTTTACTTAATAAGATCTATAAGGGAAGTTATGGAGAACAGTGGTCACTTCGAAAAGTCTTAAGGAGATTTATTTGGCATGACCACATTCACGCAAAAGCGATGTATCGAATGGCAGCAAAGAAATGGGGAGTAGATACAATTCAAAATCCATTTTATTTTTGATACTGCTTGTTTAATGGCAGATGTTCTTTTGGTGGTTATAAATTTTTTGGGGGAATTCATTTGAGGGATAGGGTAAATATAGTAGTATTTATTTTCACGGGAATATCAGAACCATATTTTTTACTATTACGGAGAAGTCAAGATAGGGGAGGTTTCTGGCAGCCGGTTAGTGGTGGTATCGAAGGGAACGAAGACAGTATGCAAGCTGTAAAAAGAGAGATATTTGAAGAGACAGGAATAAAAAGTGATATACGTTTAATAGATTTAGAGTTGTCTTATGAATATGAAGCGATAAAAAACAATGTTTCAATGAAGATGAGAGATATTTGCTTTGGAGCAGAAATACCTGATGTAACCTCGGTAAACTTATCGAATGAACATGCAGCGTATAGATGGTACAAGAAGGAAGAAGTGTATACTTATTTAAACTGGAAAAACATCCGTTTCGCTTTTGAAAAGCTTATTCATTTGATTGAAGGCAGGTGAGAATCTGTGAATATTTGATTACTTTGAAAGTATAAAAGTATAGAGTTATATACTTAAATAGCTTGATTGGGGGAGAGAAGATAAATGAATTTAGGCACTCCTATTGCAGCAGGAAATACTGCGAAAATTTATCTTTATAAAGGCAAAGTTGTCAAATTATTTAATGACAATCTGCCTGTAACAGAATCATTGTACGAAGCAAATAAACAACGACTTGCCTTATCATACGGTCTAAACGTTCCCAAAGTAATAGATGTAACAGAGATAGATGGAAAACAAGCGATCATAATGGAGTATGTTGAAGGCAAAACGTTAGGGAATGTTCTATCTAAAAACATGGATCAGGCGGAGCATTTCATGAGCATGTCTATTGATATACAACAAGAAATTCACTCGTATACTGCTGATACGCTAGAGCCGATGTCTGCGAAGCTAACGCGCCAAATAGAGGCTGCGAATTTAAAAGAAAGTCATAAAATTCAATTAATAGATAAGCTGCATTCGATAACCTATGAGAGTAGACTTTGCCATGGAGACTTTCATCTTTTTAACTTAATTCTTTCAAAAAATGGTACAGTAACAATAATAGATTGGGTTGATTCAAGTGCTGGGGATATTCGTGCCGATATTTATCGTACGTATTTGCTATATTCACAGTTCTCTGCAGAGATAGCTGAGATGTATCTGCGACTTTATTTAAGGAAAAGTAATTTATCAAAAGAAGAAATATTTCAATGGGCACCAATTATAGCAGCAGCGCGATTATCGGAAAATGTCCCATCTGAAAAGAGTGAACGTCTGATAGAAATTATAAATTATTATTTTCCTTTTAACTAATAATTATATATTACATGACCACATTAAGGATAATCACAACTTGAAACCTGAATATTTTGATGTGTGGAAAAATAAATTTTGAATAGTTAGTAGAAAACAATAATCAAGGAGGTAAGACTGTTGGACAAAGTACCTAAACACATAGTTGCCGTATCTGCGCTTATTACTAATGATGATAATGAAGTTCTCTTAGTAAAAGTACAATGGAGACAGGATACTTGGGAGATGCCAGGAGGTCAAGTGGAAGAAGGAGAGGCACTGGATAAAGCTGTCGCAAGAGAAATACTGGAAGAAACAGGGTTGGTTATTGAACCAGTTGGAATTACAGGAGTTTATTACAATACGACGAAGCAAATTCTATCCATTGTTTTTAAAGGAAGATATATTCGTGGAAAGATTCAAACTCCACCTGATGAAATAAAAGAAGCAAGGTTTATAGAAATAAATCAACAAAATATCGCTCAATATATAACACGTCCACATATGCAGTCAAGAACGCTTGATGCAATAAATGCAAAGAATATCATTCCTTATGAGACCTGGGAAGTAAGTCCATATAATTTGGTGGGACGGTTAAGTTAATTTTTGCCTCTGGAGGAATATTCAAGTACTTGGGAACTATTTCTCCATAATGCTTTACTTTGATTAATTAAATGGTGATTTTTTAAATAAAGACAATACAGCTAATAAATTAATAAAAAAGGATGAGAGTGTTTTGTTTTATAGAAGAATGTATTATATTGTAAAAAATGAATTTGTAGAAATATTTAATACCCATTTTAATGAAACCAATTTACCTAATCAAATGAGTCATGGCGCTCGCTTATTAGGGAGATGGATGACCCCGAATAGTGAGACAACTATAGAGGTCTTTGCAATTTGGGAGTATGACAGCTACGAAAAGTATAAAGAAATTGAGTCAAAATTAAGAGAAGACAAGGAACATGTTAATCGAGTGAATAAATGGTATGACAAATATGGCGGCCGAGATTATGTATATAAAGAATATATTTTAGAAGTAAGGAATGAACGGCTGGAATCAACATTAAAATCTGAAGTCTAAAACTATATTATTATATTTTAAGGGGGAGAATCATGAGGAAAGCACTGCTAGTTATAGATGTTCAAAATGGGATGTTTGGAGAAGATGATGCTGTTTATAAAGGGAGAAAGTTACTGCAAAACATAAAAGGTTTAATTGAAAAGGCACGCTCCACTGAGATACCAATTTTGTAATGAACGTGCTGATTTCCCACTAGAATATGGAACAAAGGGTTGGGAGATTCAACCTGAAATTACTCCAAATATTCAAGATGTAGTCATTCAAAAAAGAGCACTGATTCATCACATTGATGATCTGAATGTTTGTTTTAAAGAAGGTTATAGAGTTTTGAAAAACAAAGGCGTTTATATAATACAAGACCGTACTCCTGAAGATTGTTTATTAGAAGGAAATCATAGTCATATTAGAGGGTATATCTTTTAGATTTTTCCAAGATTAAGTAAAAATGGACTAAACGCAGATACAATAGTAAATTTGTAATGAACGCCCTACAGGAAATTGGATTCAAGTCTGTAGAGGAAATTAAATTGTGGGAAACAAGAAAAGTTTACAGGAATAAAGACGAGTTACTTAAATAAGCTACTGAAGTCATTAATGGAAAAGACGCACTGTTTTGTACGTCTTTCCTTAAATTAAAAAGTTATTTATTCAGTTGCCATTTAAGCATATTTTTCACAGGTTCACTTCCTTGAAAATGTAACTTTTCTAAAACTCTAATTGAGGCAGTATTCTCATATTGACATTCGGCAATTATTTTTTCTACATGGTTACAGGTGAATGCCCAGTTAATAATTTCCCTTACTGCCTCTGTAGCATAGCCCTTCTTTTGAAGTGAGGGCGCAATCCCATATCCGATTTCAACTACTTTATTTGAATCAGGTTTTCCTTTAAAACCAATATCACCAATAATCGTGTTCTCTTCTTTTTTGATAACCAGCCATACTCCCCAGCCTGCCAGAGAAGGGTCTTGTTCTATATTTGCTAAATACATATCGATATGTGGACCAATCTGATAATCGAACATTGCTGGAGTAATTTGTAGTGATTGTTCTGTACACGGTATGATTTTTAATCTTTGAGTCTGTAATTCCATTTTTTTCTCCTTTTAGTTAAGTTTTATCACCTCAGCAGCAATTACTATTTCAGTAAAGTCAATCATAGTCCTATCTCCTTTAAGTTTTCTTAATTTTAGTATACAATAAAATTGGAACTTTTGGAAAAGTCATTAATGTTTCCTCCTTCTTCTATGTATTGTCTGGCGGCATTCAAATCAAAAACATATTATTACGGGTACAAGCTTTTCGATTGAGAACAATCAAATAAAAAGTGTAAGTGGTTATGGATTTAAAAAAGACAATCAGGAGTTTCTTTCCTCAATTGTTATGGATTTTGAAGTATTGTACATTTTAATTAAAACTGGGGCAGTAATAGAGATAAAGATTACGGAGGAGAAGCCTATCGATTTAGGAGATATTATTTTTTCAGCATAACTAGCAGATGCTGGAGGCTAATTATGTGAAAGCCATTGGTCTAATATAGATTTTTGCTGGTGTAATTGCTTCTTAACAGATATGAAAGTTATTTTTATAAAATAGCGTAATAAGGAAGAAGATTTTCAAATGCAAGCTGTTTTTCTAGATAGGGATGGAACAATAGGAGGTACTGGTGGAGGAATGCATCCATCTGATTTTTCACTGTATGATTTTGCTCCCCAAGCTATAAAAACCCTAAATAAAATAGGAGTTAAGGTATTTCTTTTTACAAACCAGACTAGAGTAGGAAGAGGATATTTTACAGAAGAAGATTTGTTGAAAGGGTTTAAGGTGATGGAAGAAGAACTAGCAGAACACTCTGCTTTTCTTGATGGTATTTACTATTGCCCACATAAACCTAGTGAAGGTTGTAAATGTCAAAAGCCAAATATAGGATTATTATTACAAGCAAGAGAAGTACATCATTTAAAACTTGAAGAATGTTATATTGTGGGAGATACAGGAAGTTCAGATATGTTAGCTGCAAGCAAGGCAGGCGCAAAAAAGATATTAGTTAAAACAGGTTGGGGAGAAGGATCACTTACTAAGTATCGACACAAATGGCAAGAAGTTGAGCCGGATTATATTGCTGACGATCTAGTAAATGCAGTAAGTTGGATTGCAAATGATTTAAAAAAATAAGAAATAAATAATTAATATATAAAGGGACACGATTATTGAATATGAAGTCAAACGTAACTATATAAAATAAAATCAGCTTTGGAGGTAGGTATATGTTATCTAATTTAGAATTGATGAGTCATCATGTCGATGTATTATTTAGGCATGATACTGAAAAAAAAATAACTGTTGTAAATGAACCTCCATATGAAGTAGCCCCATTATTTTATATTGGTGCCACCAGAGAAGGAAAGATAGTACGCTATTTAAATACATTGGACGTGGACATTATAGAAAGGATAAAACATATTGTAGGTGGGAAGCCCACTGACTTAGCGGAATTAATAAAGCTTATAGATAAAGTTTCCGGATTAAAAAATTTTTATTTCGGACCAGCGTAGTCTTTCCCAATGTTAGGGGCAGGTCGTGTGCAGAAGTAATACAAGTAACTGATGAAAATAAAGAAATTTTGAAATCGGATTTCCCATATACTTTTGAGGACTTTGATTACAAGATGCCTTGCTTTGTAATTATTAAAGATAACAAAGTTGTTTCAATTTGTTGTAGTGCAAGACAGAACACGAAAGCAGCTGAAGCAAGTGTGTTTACAAACGAGCATTATCGTGGGAGAGCTTTTGGTAAAGCTGTTACAACAGCCTGGGCCCTTGAGGTGCAAAAACAAAGACGAATTGCTTTATATAGTACCTCTTGGGATAATATCTCATCCCAATCGTTAGCAGAGAAACTCCAATTGTTACAGTATGGAACTGATATTCATATGAGCTGATGCAGCTGTAAAATGATATCCATAGATTAGTTATTCATTCAGATGCAGGTAGAAAAAAGGGGGCACAAATTGATAGGAGTTCATATACGTCTAACAATCATGCTGTTCTCTTAAGAGCTTTTTCAACAGACTATCGTTACTAAGGGAAAGGCTATGCTAAAAAGCATTAATGTTGTTACCAAACTTTGTAAAGAAAATTTAGACGGGGTCAATCAAATTATCCTAGCTGTGAATGTGAAAAATGAAATAGCACAAAGAACGAAGAATGGGAGAAGAAGGAGAGATAATTATTTTAAGTTGTAATTTATCCCGAATGACTGCCAGTAAGACCCCCACTTCAAGAATTCGAGGTGAAAACAAGAATTGTAAGTGGGGAACGGCCAGTAAATCCCCGATTGGATCAACTAACATGCAGTGAGGACGAAAAAAACCCCCACTGCATGAAGTTTCACTTTATCAATTTAGGCAAGAAGAGAAAATAGTAGAAGGTGAAGCTGATTAACATATCTCGGCAAGAAATGTAAGCTTTCAATGTATTAAAAAGCTCTTAGAAAGATAATGAGGGATTAAAAAATGGTCTATCATTGGGAAAATTGTCCATCTGATATAAAAAGTTTCATTCACATACTAAACAATGAAATCAAAAAAGTAATTCAGGGAAACTATGCGGGTTGCTATATCCATGGTTCTCTAGCTTTAGGAGGTTTTAATCCTAAACGCAGTGATATTGATATTTTGATAGTTACGATGACGTCATTAAAACTATATGAAAAGCAGGAGCTAGCGCAATTATTATTAGAATACTCCAACACCCCTTTCCCGATTGAAGTAAGCTTTTTAACTATAGATCAATTAAAGCAATGGCAGCATCCTTGCCCCTTTGATTTTCATTATAGCGAATTTTGGAGGCAGCCTTATGAGGAGGAACTGACAAAAGGTACAAGTAAGTATTTAAATGAGGATATTCAGACAGATCCGGATTTAGCAGCCCATATAACGATAATGAACGATAAAGGAATCTGCCTTGAAGGTGATCCGATTAAGCTTATTTTTCCTGAAGTTCCTAGATACGATTATGTATCATCCATCATGGGGGATTACGAAGAGTGTTTGGAGCAAATTGAAACAGATCCAGTTTATTGTACGCTAAATATGCTTCGGGTATTTTGTTTTTTAAAAGAAGGAATAATTCTTTCAAAGCAGGATGCTGGTAATTGGGGAATTGAAGTTTTGCCAACTGGATTAGGAGGGACAATGCAGAAGGTACTTGATATATATACAGGTAAGTGTGATTCATATCCATTTAGAAAAAATGAGTTATTATCATTAAGAGATTTTGTGGGAGAAAAAGTAAATTGGCTCCTGCAGTCCAGTATAGAAAGAAAGCAGACAAAATAATATAGTTAAAATGAAAGTAGAACCATCTGTTGAAAATTTTAGTATTAGGAGCTACTGGATTTCTTGGTTCAACTTTGTTAAGTTTAGGAAAGATTAAAGGATATACAATATATGGTTCCTCACGGTATTTTCACACTAATTCCAATATATTTCAAATTGATATGACTGATAAAGATGCTGTAAAACAATTATTAAATACTTACTCTCCAGAATCATATGGGCACTGTTAAGCAGAGAGAATGAAGACAGGCTAATTAACAAAGGGCCAACTAATCTTCTCACAGTGATTAGCAAAGAAACGAAGTTAATTTTTATTTCTACAGATGCAGTTTTTTCAATAGGGGAAGGAGATTATACCGAGTCTGACAAACCTGTATCTTTGCCTGATGATGCACCATTGGCGAATTATGTTAATTCAAAAATCATTGGTGAGGAATCAATTAAAGATTTGCATCCTAATCATATTATTATTCGAACGGGCCCACTATATGGAATGAATGCAAATGGTCATATAGAAAAGCGCACGAAAAAAGTCATCAGGTCAAGCAAAGAGAAATCTACCCTGCAGAAATAAATGTGTTTAAAACTTTTGTTCATGTTGATGATCTATCAAAAGCAATTTTAGAGCTTATTCATGTAGATTTCTCTGGAATATTGCATGTAGGTCCAGCTCAAAAATTAAGCTATTTTTCTTTTTTAAAGTCACGTCTTTGTGAACTTGGCTATGACGAAACAATAGTAGTACCAACAAAGAAGCATCCTATAAAGCTTGATACTTCTCTAAATACTAGTAAAGCAAGTGGCCTGCTTAAAACGAGGTTTAGAAAGATCCATGAAATAATTTGATTCGTGTTAACGATGCCACGAAAGGAGTGCCAATCGTATGTCACATACTCTAGGACTTTCAGGAAGTGTTATTTTGTCAGACCCTGAAAAATATCCGTTATTATTTAATAAAGAAAATATAAATCATATTGAAATTGGTGAATTTCCAAGTGAAGAGGCTTTTGAAGAATTCTTAAAGCGATTAAATAAGGAAAAGTACTCCTTTGGATTGCATTCTCCTTTGTACAGAAATCAAAGTAAATATGATTTGCTGGAAAAGGTTCAATATGATCCTGAACAGGCATGGGAACAATTTGAAGCAGAAGTAAAATATATGTCTGAGTTAGATGCCGCGTATATTTTAGTGCATTTTCCTTACTTTAAAGGTGAAAAAGAAATAGATACTGTAAAAGTGATTGAACAGGGGATAAAAAAATTGCACACGCTTCAAGAAAAGTATTCAATTCCAATCATTTGTGAACCGAAGCTAGGTCCTAACAAGTCTGGATTCGGAATTAGCGCACTTGATACATTTCCCATTGAGATTTGGGAAAGATGTGGAATAAAGCTCTGCATTGATATAGGGGATTACTTATTGGCTGCAGGTGATAAAACAATGGATTATATAGAAAAATGGCGAAAGTATATTAAAGTAGTCCATTTGCATAATGTTGAATTTAGAGACGACAAATATATTTGGATACCGGTTCATCCTTCACAGGAAATGGATAAAATACATTTTAATATGAAGGATGTAATACACCTGCTGTCTAGGAGTCCTGAAGTGTTTTTCATTTTCGAGCACACACCTCATACAAAACCAACAGATGAGTTTGTTAATGAGGGGATAAATTGGGTCAGGGAAATTATAGGGTTAACCTGATGGTAAAGATTGTTTTTCTCACTGTAAATGGGTTATCCTAACTATAGGATAGACATATAAATAAAAAGACCGCTAATGCGGTGAACATCCACTGTCACAATAAACTGCACCCCATCAATAGGGGGTAGGTAGCTCGGGAAAAAACCTGCTAAAAGTTATATGAGGGGTTATTTTTTATGGTTCTTCGACATGATAAACCTATTAATATCCCAAAGGATATCATTAACGTTAACGCGCTTTCAAAAGCCATTGGCAACACCTCCCACTTGGGAAGCCTCCCACCAAAAATCACTCAGGACAACAAGTGCTACCATAACCTCTTATGTGAAGTCAGTCTATCAATATATTGCGTATAACATAAGTTTTTGAAGTTCCTGTCCCCTTAAGATCCTCTTTATTCTGATATATAGTTACCGATATGTGGCTAATCAAGAAGTACTTATGAAAAATCGTGAGTTTCCTTACAAATACACACTCAAGCAGGATTCTTTTAAACTAAAAGGGTTCTTCTTTTTATTGACTTATTACAAACGAAAAGATAAAATGTTTATATAATTATAAACATAAAGGATGTTTGTCTACGTATGTTTGGAGAAGAACGTTTTTGGAATGCAACAATTGAAGAATTGACAAATGGATTCTTTTACAATGAACAGCACGATGAATATATCTGCTTGTTATGCGGTAAAAGGTTTGAGGATGGAATCATTTTTCCAATTGAAGGGATGCTTTATGAGGCAAAAAAAGCAGCAAGTCATCATATCAAGATTGCACATGGATCGGTGTTTGATTACTTGCTAAATTTGGACAAAAAGTATACTGGACTTTCAGAACACCAAAAAGAACTGCTTTATTATTTTGAAAAAGGCCTTAATGACAAAGAGATAGTAAAGGAACTAAATGGTGGCAGTACTTCAACAATCAGAAATCACAGATTTAAACTTAAGGAAAAGGAAAGGCAAGCAAAGGTTTTCCTTACATTAATGAATCTATTAAATAAAATGAAACAAGAAAAGGATCATACTAAGTTTATCAGCTTTCATAAGGGGGCGAAAATGGTGGATGAGCGCTATGCAACAACAGAAGAGGAGAAACAAAAGGTTTTAACAACGTATTTTAAAAATGGAATAGATGGCCCATTAGATATTTTTCCAAGCAAGGAAAAACGTAAGCTGATTGTCCTGCAAAATATTGTAAAACGCTTTGAGCCTAAAAGAATATATTCCGAAAATGAAATTAACGAGGTATTAAAAACCATATACAGTGACTTTGTGACTATTAGAAGATATTTAATTGAGTATGGTTTTATGGATCGAAGCAGGGATGGCAGTGAATACTGGATTAAAAATTAAGGTGGATTAATTATGAATGTAGAACTTACAAGATTTAAAGTGAAGGCTGGGAAGTCGGAAGCTGTTGATGAGTGGCTGAAATTCCTTAAAGATAATATAGAAGATGTGCTTCTTACTTTAGAAGGCGAGAAGATGTATGTTGAAACAATATTTCGCGAAAGTCTTAACGGAAATGAATACTTATATTGGTATTCTGTTCAAGGTACAGATGGACAGGATGTAGAAGAATCCGATCATTGGCTTGATAAAAAACATTTGGAATATTGGGAGGAATGTATCGACAAAAGCTTTAGCCCTGTTGATTTATCAACGGAGGTCGTGATGATACCTAAAAGAGTAAAAGAAGTTATGAGGTCTTAGAAAAAAATTAGAAGATTTTTTGTGATACAGCAAGGATATACCCTCAAAAAAGAGATCATCAAAAGATGGTCTCTTTTTCAGAACTTACAATTAAGTTTACTATAAGTATGTTATGATTAGCACCCAAAAAATACAGTTTTTGGGTGCTAATCAATGTATATATCAAATGTAGTAATAAGTAATTTTAGGAATTTTGACCAATTTAGTGCAGATTTGATGAAGCTTTATCAGTAATTATTGGTGAGAATAATGTTGGGATATCAAACTTTTTAGATGCTTTACATCGCTAAAAAAGAATTCATTTTGAACAATTTCTTGTAAAGATACACATTATTCCAGCCAAAATCGATGGTTTTTGCTCGAATTAAGCTAGTTTTTTCACAAAATTTTAATGAATATAACCCGCATTAAATGTATATTTATACCGGAATGGCTTGACGTGGAGCCTATGTGGACATGCATTCCTAGCCAAGAAGCCAGCAGTCTAAAGACTTGGCTTGCCGAACAGGCTAGCATACCCACTTCTCCATACCAAGCCGTGCAACATATTTTATGCAGTTTATGCATCTGAAATAATTGAAAATCACAATCTGAAATAAAGTGAAGGTTTACACAATTTCTATTCAAAATGAATTCTTTTTATCATTCTATAGTTGAAGTTTTAAGGAGTTTGTTTAAAATTTACAGTCTTTTTTCCAATTCTTCTTTCTGTTCCTCGAATCCTGGTTTACCAAGTAATGCGAACATATTCTTCTTATATGCTTCAACCCCCGGCTGGTCAAAAGGATTGACTCCTAGTAAGTAGCCGCTGATGGCGCATGCTTTTTCAAAGAAATATACAAGATAACCAAATGTATAAGCATCTAATCTAGGGATTTCAATGATTAGATTTGGTACATCACCATCCGTATGGGCAAGCATTGTGCCTAAAAATGCTTTCTCATTGATTTCATGAATGGTTTCTCCCGCTAGATAATTTAAACCATCTGAATCATTATCTGAATGTTCTAAAGTCAATTCTTTTTTTGCAGAGTGAACGTGCAGTACCGTTTCGAATATATTTCTTCTGCCTTCTTGAATATATTGACCAAGGGAATGCAGGTCTGTTGTAAAGTTTGCAGAAGAAGGGTAAATGCCTTTATTATCCTTTCCTTCACTTTCCCCAAACAGCTGCTTCCACCATTCAGAGAAGTACTCGAGGCTTGGTTCATAATTGATAAGTAGTTCTGTGACTTTGCCTTTGTTATATAAAATGTTGCGGATTGCTGCGTATTGGTATGCAGCATTTTCTTTTAAATCAGGAGTGGAGAAATCCTTCATCGCTTGTTTTGCCCCATCCATCATATCATCGATTTGAACACCGCTCACAGCAATTGGCAGGAGTCCAACAGCAGTTAATACGGAATATCTGCCACCAATGTCATCCGGAATAACGAATGTTTCATAACCAGCTTCATCTGCAGCAGTTTTTAAAGCACCCTTCGCTTGGTCAGTAGTAGCAAAAATGCGTTCTTTTGCTTCCTCCACACCATATTTTTCTTCTAAGTAATTTTTAAAGATGCGAAAAGCAACTGCAGGTTCGGTCGTTGTTCCACTTTTTGAAATAACATTTATTGAGAAATCTTTGCCTTTTAACAGGTCGAAAAGTTCTGCCATGTAAGTAGAGCTCAAATGATGACCGACAAAAATAACCTGAGGCGCATTTCGCTCTTCTTTTGTTAAGATATTTTGGAAAGAATGGTTCAGCATTTCCAGTGCCGCACGCGCACCAAGATAAGATCCACCAATTCCGATTACAAGTAAAATATCAGTGTTCTCGCGAATTTTTTCTGCTGCTTCTTTAATTCTTGCGTATTCTTCTTTGTCATAATTATCTGGTAAATCGAGCCAGCCAAGAAAGTCATTGCCTGCCCCAGATTTTTCATGGAGCATATTGTGAGCAGCGTTTACCAAAGGAGCAGCATTCTCAAGTTCAGCTTCACTAAAGAATTCCAGTGCTTTATCGTAGGTTAAAGAAACATGTGTCATATCTTTTCTCCTTTATGTATATTTATTCTAAGTTAACTTTAAGTTATTTATAAGTTGAAAGCAAGAGGGAGAGCTTGGTTTTGAATGATTTCCTTCTTAAAAAAATAAATCCATTTAAATTAGTCTTTTCAAATTTTATTACTCAACTTTTGCACGAATAAACAATGTTCAAAAATCTTATATGCTTGCATTTAGAAAGCTTCACATAGCAAACTTCAAACATTTATTCGAAGCAAAATACTGATCACTTTCATTAAGGGGAAATCTCGACCGATACCTGGGTCTGTTCACACTCTCCGCCTTCCATGGGTGACAGGTGAGCCAGCGGTGTGCTATTTGTAGCTGAATATCTAGTATTTTTAATACTGCGCACATCAAGGGGGAGCAGAATTTATAGTTTGTCGTGGGAGATTGTGAATTTGGTAGTTTCTTTTGCGGAAGCGCGTATGTTCCACAAAATCACGCGCACTAAATGGCGTTTCACGCGAAGAATCTGTAGTATGCGAAAGAGAGAGCTCCTCTCGTGCAAATCTCCGCAATTCATCAGAATTTTGAACGTGAGAGGGCTTCTCTCGTGCAAATCTCCGCAATTCATCAGAACTTTGAACGAGAGAGAGCTTCTCTCGTGTAATTCTCGGCAATTCATCAGAATTTTGAACGAGAGAGAGCTCCTCTCGTGTAATTCTCCGCAATTCATCAGAGTTTTGAACGAGAGAGGGCTCCTCTTGTGCAAATCTCGGCAATTCATCAGAATTTTGAACGAGAGAGGGCTTCTCTCGTGCAATTCTCGGAAATTCATCAGAATTTTGAACGAGAGAGGGCTTCTCTCGTGCAATTCTCGGCAATTCATCAGAATTTTGAACGAGAGAGGGCTCCTCTCGTGTAATTCTCGGCAATTCATCAGAATTTTGAACGAGA
>DAMDKS010000063.1:7847-19647 GCA_032085455.1 Oceanobacillus sp. | reverse complement strand
GAGAGGCTCCCTCACGGACAAAAATAACGAAAATCTGAAAAATAGTCCGAGAGAAAGCTCCCTTCACGGACAAAAATAACGAAAATCTGAAAAATAGGTTACTATTACTTCTGCAAAAAATTATGCGGTCATTCGAACGTATGCAGAAACCTGTAAGCGACATGGATTAAATATAGTAGATGCTATGGAGCGATTCGCAGAAGGAAATCTATATACACTAAAAGAAACTTTGTCCAATCAAATAGACCAATGAAAAAAATGGAACGTTCATTGGTCTATTTGTCATGCACAGAATAAGTAGACTGTGAATAGTAACTTTTTAAAACGTAAGACGGTTTCAAAAAAGTGAAATTGACTTGACAGATCCCTTCATTGGTTATATGGTTAGTTACATGGGTAACTAACCAATGAACAACGAGGAGGATGAAAATGAAATATAAATTAGATGATACAAAACCAATTTTCCTCCAAATTAAAGAAAATATAGAAGACTCGATTATCGGCGGCTCACTAAATGCAGGTGATAAGGTACCATCAACGAATGAGTTTGCAGCTTATTATCAGATCAATCCAGCAACTGCTGCGAAAGGTGTAAATGAATTAGTGGCGGAGCATATTCTATTTAAGCGAAGGGGTGTAGGCATGTTTGTAACAGAAAATGCGAAGGAACTGCTAGTAACAAAGCATAAAGCACGTTTTTATAAAGAATATATCCAACCCCTAAAGGAAGCAGCTGAGAAACTGGATATCAAGGAAGCTGAACTGATGGATATGTTAAAAAAGGAGGATTCCTAAAAATGAAAATTGAGGTGAAAGACTTAACAAAAAGCTATGGGGATAAAAAGGCATTGGAAAATGTTTCTTTTACGCTAAATGGTTCGAAAATCTATGGATTATTAGGAAGAAATGGTGCTGGTAAGACAACATTTATGGATATTTTATCAGGACAGATTCTGGCTAGCAGTGGAGAAATTTATATTGATGGTGAAAAACCTTTTGATAATCGGAAACTTACTGAATCAATTTGTTTAATAAAAGAAGGAAATAATTTTAAAAGAGAACTAAAAATAAAAGAGATTTTAAAAATTTATTCATACTTTAATCCTAACTGGGATCAGGCTTTTGCCGAGCAACTAATAGAAGAATACGGATTAAATTTAAATGCAAAAATAAAATCACTTTCTAAAGGAATGGAATCTGCTCTGGGAATTACGGTTGGACTGGCGAGTAAAGCGCCAATTACTGTTTTTGATGAACCATATATTGGGCTGGATGCACCTTCCCGAAAAAGGTTTTATGATATTTTACTGGAAACGTATCAGGAAGAGAATAGAATCGTTATTTTTTCTACACATTTAATAGATGAGGTTAGTCTCTTATTTGAAGAAGTATTAATTTTAAAAGAAGGCAAGCTGGAGCTCCATGAGGAAACGGATTTTCTTAGAGAGCAGATAATCTCTGTTTCAGGAAAAGAAGAAGAAGTAAAAGCATTCATCCATGATAAAGAAGTAATAAATAAAAAGCAGCTGGCGGGAATGATGACTGCCTATCTATACGGAACGAAAGAAGAGGCATTAAAATTGGGATTGGCTGTTGAAGGTGTGCCAATTCAGGATTTAATGATCCATTTAACAGATAGAAAGCGAGGAGCTTGATATGAATAAACAAATAAAGGGATTATTATATTTTTATATAACAAGTTTCCGCTTTACTATCACTATATTTTGGGCAATCCTATTATTTTCATTAGTGCTTTGTCTCGTGATTGCTTATTTTTTATCAAGTTTTGACGATCTCCAATTTGCTTTTATCCTTCCATTTGCCACATATATTAATGTTGCAATTATAGGATTTCTCACAGTAAAAGAAGTCATTCCCTTTTCATTAAAGCTTGGTGCAACAAGGAAAAATCTCTTCACAGCAATTGGTTTATTTTTTCTGATATTTGCGTTGTTCCAGAGCCTTTTGTCAAATATTGTACAATCGGCTACAGAATTATTCATCGATGTAGTTGGGTTGAATGGATTTATGTTAATTCACCCGGCTGAATTACTCGGCAAGAGTACTTTTTTAAATTGTATGATTGTTGATACAACGATGATGTTGTTCTTGCTGGCTCTTATGTACATTATTGGATTGTTATTTTATCGGGGTGGCTTATTGGCTGGTGGGATATTTATCGGTGTTGTTGCAGTAGCCTTATTATTTGGAGTAGCTAAAGGCTGGATAATTGATTATATTTTTGAACTCTATCAAACAATTGATTTGATGTTCTTTGCCCAGATTCTCGGAGTGAGCATTGTAATCTATGCTATAACTTTTCTTCTCATTCGGAAAGTTACTACTGTAAAAGTGAGATAAAAGAATGCAGGAAGTCCTCAAAATGCTGGATTTCCTGCTTTTTTAAACGGCATGCTCTCTTTTACGGAAAATATTGATTGCAAGTGCAATGAGTATCAGAGAAAGAGCGATTGTCACTGTGCTAGCACCATATAGTTCAGTTGGGATATCGCCAGTTAGAAGCATGGTTTGAATATGTTCTAATAGATTATTTGGACTCCAGCTGACATATTTATTAAAAACCATTGTCACGAGGCTCATGAAAATCAGTGTACCAATTGTCAGAAAGGCGACAAGTCCAGGCGTTTTGCATATCGCATTATAAAAGATTGAAAGACTTGCGACAAGCGTAAGCCAGAGACCATAGAAAACGAATAATAATAGAAAATCTGCGACAGGAATAAATTCATATAAAATCCCAATATAGTACCATGCGGCAAACATGCTGATAAGATAAGCACTCCACACAATCGCAAGCAGTGCTGCCCACTTGCTTGTAATATAGGAAGTGAAGGAAACTGGCTTTACAAGAATGAGCTCTGCGACACCGTTTTTTATTTCGCTGGAGATCATTCCACTTGAGCTTAATGCAATCACTAGTACCCCAAGGCTGCTAAGCTGACTAAGACTCATCATCATTGCCTCAACACCAGTTATTTCAGGAAATTCAATCATGGCGCCATCTGGCAACCCGCCGACAGCTTCGAGAATCTGTGGTAGATAATAATTTGTAATTGGATCCATAATCGTTAAAAGGATAAATACAAGTGGAATCCAAAGCCATTTTCTGTCGCGAAAACTTCCTATCATTTCTTTTTTAAAGAGTGTTCGCCATTGCATCATCACTTCACCGCCTTCATAAACATATCTTCCAGTGAAGCACGATTAAGATGAAAACTTATAAGCGGCCAGTGTTTTGTTGCAGCAAGCTGTAAAATATCTGCACGCGCCTGTACGATATTTTCAGCTGTTATCTTTAAAATATTTCGCTCGAGTATACTAGCTGTTACGCTTGGTAAAGCCATAATTTCCTTTGAAAACTTTTCGGGATTTTCTTGAAATTCCAGTTCAATGATTGAGGTCTGGTATTTTTTTTGCAGATCGATGATTGCTCCAGATTCAATAATTTCACCATGGTTTAAAAGGATGAGTTCGTCACTTATTTCCTCTGCATCATTTAAAATATGCGTCGAAAAAAGGATCGTCATATTTTGCTTTAGTTCTTCGAGTAGTGTCAGGATTTCCCTGCGCCCTATTGGGTCCAGAGAAGATACTGGCTCATCAAGCATTAAAAGCTGTGGTGAATGAATCATCGCTTGGGCAATTCCGAGGCGCTGCTTCATTCCTCCAGAGTAGCTGGCAATACGTTTGTTTAAAGCATCGGCAATTCCTACTTTTTTTGCAAGCCCCTCTGCTCTCTTTCTTGCAGTATGTTTTTGTAATAAAGCAAGTTCACCGCTAAAAATGAGAAATTCCTTTGCAATCATCCAGCCGGGAAACACTGGGTGTTGTGGTAAGTAGCCAATAAAAGGACGGATATCTGCATTTGTCGGTTGCCCACTAAAGGTTACCTTTCCACTGCTTGCTTTTAAGAGACCAGCGAGAATGCGCAGGGTCGTTGTTTTTCCAGCGCCATTTGGTCCGATTAGAGCAATACATTTCCCGAAATCGAGAGAGAAATGAACATGTTGAATTGCAGTTATACCATTATATTTCTTTGTCAGCGCGTCAACGGTTAGCAGCGTCATACATCTTTTCTCCTTCCAAATATGAAATAGATAATTGGACCAATAATATTAAGAAAAATGATTATAAAAAACCATATCCAGCGATTTCCTCTAGTGTTTTCTTCTTGCTTCGCCCAATCAATAATTGCGACAATTAATAGAATCCCCTGAATGAATATAAATGGGAGAATGAGAGACCAATTAATTGATGAAATGAATTCCTCCATCACTTTCCCTCCTAGCTTAATAATAATGCGATGAGAATAGGACAAGTAATGATAACTAAAAATAGCATCCAGGCAACCGGGCGGGCGATGTTAATCGTCCAGCCAACACCAAATCTTTTTTCAAGAAATAATGCTGGGTCTTCTCGATTGATATAAAAGATACCAAGCTTCCAATACCGATCATCATCACGATTAATTGATTTGCCATTTGTAATGACAGTACCATTTTTAATGCGGCTGCCGCCTTGGCCTGTTGTGTATGCAATGTAGATTGCCCCGAGAATAATGAAGAGGGTGAAACCAATTGAAACAGTCATCATTATGAATGGAGACATTTCAATGAAAAAGGATAATTGAATAAAGGCGAACAAAAATGCAAGCGCATTGCCAGCGATTATTGTGAAAAGTGACCATCTTCTCCGGAAAACGGTATTTCTTTTTACTGATTCTTCTGGGTTCTCGCTATCAATTTGCTGTTTAGAACGTGCAATTATTGCATTGACAAATATGAAGAGCAATGTTAAATAAAGCTGCAACACTGGGAGCATTAATACCGAACGATAGGATTTCTCCGCCCAAGTCGTAATCCCCCCAGAAAAGTTATATTGCATTGGTATTTGTTCTGGGAGCAAGTGGTAATTTTTTAATGTAAGGAATACACCAATAAATGTTAACACAAACGAAATTAGGAACCACAGATTAGAGTAGGTTAATTTTTCTTTATGAAAGTTTGTGCTAATAAAAAGCTGTTGATTATTTTCCTTTTGCCAGTTGCTATTTTTCTTTAAGGTTCTCATTTTGAAATGAAATTTTAAATAAATGATAAAGCTGAGTATAAGAAACAGTAAAATAGCGACTGACATTTGGATGCTTGCAGCAGACTCAGTAACGTCCGTGCTTATAAGAAATAAAAAAATGGTAATAATTATTGCAATTATACCTGTCGAGAGTACAAATCTTTGCCTGAGTTTTTTTAATTCAGGACGATAATATATTTCTTGAGGAATGGTCACGCCAAAGCTCTCTGTTTTTCTCGTCCAGTAGGGAGTGAAAATTACGGATAGAAAACTCGGAATTAAAATGACGAGTGAGATGACGGGAAACCAATTATTCATTTGCTTCACCTGCTTTTCCAAGGATTTGTTGATATACTTCTAAGGTTAAATCAGCGAAGTCCTGTTCATGGAGTCCATGGCAGATTGCATCTGCAATTAAGGGACGTAATGCTTCTTTAAGATTTGTATAATAGCTTTCATCCGCTTCTGCAAATCCATTCGGATTAATCATCACGCCACGGCTCCGATGGATTTGAATGTATTCCTCCTGCTTCAGCTGCTGATATACCTTATTAACCGTATGCAGATTGATTCCAATATCTGAAGCAAGCGCACGCACAGAGGGTAAACTATCTCCTGGTTTTAATTCTCCTCTTGCAATTCCTTCAATAATTTGCTCCTTCAATTGGACATATATTGGCTTATCGGATGCCATATCAAGCTTAATAAACATTATTTCACACTCATTTCTTTGTGTAACGTCTGTTATATTTGAAGTATAACAGATAGAATGAGTATATTCAAGAGGGGAATTTAGGATTTGTCCCTGAATTCCCCAAAAAAATAGAGAGCATATTTTGCTCTCCAGTCAGATTTGTTCGTATTGGTCAATCATATTTTCGATTAGTTTATGGATGGATACTTGTTTTTTGATGGGGAGTTTGCTTAGGCGGTTTATTTGCTCCTTGAAGTCAGGAAATTTCATAATATACTCCACAAGTGCAACTGCTTCATCTTCAAAATCTACAGCTTTAGAGTGATACATTCGTTTAAAATCCAGTAAAAGATTTTCCTGTTGAAGGGTATTTCCCACAAGCTGGTCAAGGGTAATTTCAAAAACAGTGCTTAATTTTATTAGGCTGTGAATGTCAGGTGTAAGCTGGCTGCTTTCCCATTTTGCCACAGTGGAACGTGAAATCATGAGCTGGTCAGCTAGTGTTTGTTGTGTCCAGTTTTTCTGTTCTCGTAAAAATTTTATATTATAAGCAATAAGTTCAAAGCTCATTATTAATCACAACTTCTTTTAAAATTAATGTATGCTATTTCATCCTATCATGGTTAATAACTGTAAAGCGTAAAATCGTTGTTCATATACGGAACATATGTTAGAATGTTCTTAATTAGAACCGGTGGGGGGAGGGTATTAGAATGTCTCTAGGCTGTATGATTTTGCATCATCCTTCTATTTCAAGATTGACGAAGAGCTTTATCCTGCGAATCATTTTTCAGGCAGAGGATATTGAAATAGAAGTGATGGATGCATCGACCACGGTAATTTATCTTTGGAATGTAAGAAAGGAAAGAATTTGGCAGGCGACAGCATACTTGGAGAGTGTTCATTTGACGACTGTGTACAGCTTTGCGGAGACGAAAGAAGACGCACTTAAAGGCGCATTAAAACATCTTAGACCTTCATTTACCAATTTGTAAAGTTTTAAATTGCACACTTTTTAAACCCTTAAATCGTTTCAAAAAGATAATGAAAAAAACCAAAGCAGAAATCAATAAAATGATTTGCTTTGGTTTTAAGCTTTAGCTTATCTATTTATCCCGAATTAACTGGCAGTACGACCCCCATTGAATGAAGTTTCACTTTATGAAACAACTTCGCTGCTAGCAAGTGTTTCTGTATGGGTAAATTGCTGATAAGCGATATAGTTTTCACGTGAAATGACAAATAAATCATATATTTCTTCACCAGGATTCACTTTAGCAAAGGTGTCAGGATAGGTTTGATTAGCTAATGCGATATAAGGAAGCTTCAGTACAGCTTTAAGGGAGCGGATATTGATTTTGCGTACTTTTATAAAGATACCCTCGATCAAATGCGTGAAGAATAATTCATTAAAGAATGCTTCCTTTGCAAGTCGATTATAGCCTTTGCCAAAGTACGCCTTCCCTATCCACGTTGCTAGAAATCCATGGTTGTTCTCAATATCAAATAAATTAATCGTACCAATCGGCTGCTGAAACTCATCTAGAATTGTCCGGGAAATCAATTCTTTATTTTGTTCCCGTTCAATTGTTTGTTTTGTAATAAAATAAAATTCATCTGCACTGTTGGCTTTTTGTCTAACATAGGGAAATACTTCTGGATGTGTCATTAATTCATAAAGAACTGGCACCTCATGTAGTTCACGCATTTTTAGCATAAAAAAACCCTCCTTTTTTCCAGGTGGGTAGTATTTTCAGATGGAGAAGACTAGTAAGCTCTGGCTGAAACCTACCCACGAATTTTTATTTAAAAGTGCAACAAAAATTCGGGGTGGGAATCGAACCCACTAGAACCAGTAAAATTACCGGTGGCGCACCATTTGCCTTCCCTATTTAATTCAAAATTTCTCAAGATTTGCTTCGCTTCATCTCTTTCATTTGAATAATTTCTTAACTTATTTTACAACGGAATTCTAAAAAAGGGAATCCTTTTTTAGATTTTTAAATTAAAAATTTTTAATGGACTTTTTATCTGTTTTAGCTCATAAATCCAGGTCCTCCAACAGGTTCATTAAATTCTTTTCTAATTACGGATTCTGCATGTTCAGTGCAAATTATTCATGATATGATTGAGAAAGAAGAGGTGAGTGAATGAAAAAAATTACTCGAATTACGACGCAAAAGAAAAATACGAGTCGTTATAACATTTTTTTCGGCGATAATGAATCAGATGCCTATGCATTTAGTGTAGATGAAGCAATTCTCATTGAATTTCACCTGCGTAAAGAACTTGAACTCGATGAAGAAACAATTGAAGCAATCATTCAAAAGGATAATATTTATAAATCATATACCCAAGCAATTCATTATTTAAGCTACCGAATGCGTTCTCGTAAGGAAGTATATGATTATTTAGCAAATAAAGAGATCCCACATCAGTATATTGAAGAAATCCTCCAAAGGTTAACAAAAGAAAAATTGCTTAATGATCGAGAATTTGCTGAGATGTTTATGCGGACAAGAATCAACACCTCAACAAAAGGGCCGAAAATAATTGCAAATGAATTAAAGGAAAAGGGAATTTCAAATTCGATAATTGCTGCTGTGCTTGAGCTGTTTACATATGAATTACAATACGAAAAGGTCCGTAAATTAATGGACAAAAAAATGAAGCAAACAAGGAAAGACTCCTTCCGTAAAAAGCTGCAGCAGCTGCAAATGAATTTAATGCAAAAAGGGTTTGCGCAGGAAGTAATCAAAGCTGTGACAAATGACTGCTTTGAGGAAAAAGATGAAGATGAAGAGTGGAATGCACTCGTCTACCAGGGAGAAAAGCTTTACAAAAAACATAGCTCTAAGCTTGAAGGCTATGAACTTCGAAGTAAATTGACCCAGGCCCTCCATCAGAAAGGCTTTACCTTTGACCACATTCAAGAATTTGTGAATAAAAAGATGGAGGATTAGCCTCTGTGAATTAAGAATACATTTATCAGATGCAGATATTAAAGCAATATATGACCATATTCCAATTAAATTTAATTCCATTTTCTAAGAAAAATTGATAAGCTAGACATTAGAAGCGGGAGGAGAATAAAATGAATTATCGCTATAGTGACTACTCAGTTGAACAATTATATAAAGAAGTTGCCGATCTTAAAGAAAAAGCACAAAAAGCCGAACAATTAGGGAATATCTCTGAAGTTCAGGTAAATGAAAGAAAAATGCAGGTTGCTATTTCTTATACATTGAATCCGGAAGAATTTAAACCAGATGAAATATATCACTTAAAAGCAGAGCCAGGATTTCGTTTTAAGATAAATTATATGGAAGGTGTGTTTGCCTGGGGACGGCGAATAAATCTATTAGATGAACTTTATGAGAAAGTAGAAGCTTTGCCGATTGCTCTATTAGGTGCTAAAGTAAAACAATAAAAAACGACGCTGCCGTATGAGAGGCAGCGTCGATATGGTTTTTACATGAATTAAATTAGGTTGTCACCAACATAGAGCTTTCGCTGTAATTTGTGTTCCGAGAAAATCCAGCCCGTATAGGAGCTAATGATTTTTAAGTCTGAATCGATTTTCACTACTGCGACAAAAGGATAATAGTTGTTGGAGCGGTAACGTAAATCGACTAGTCTCACTTCAGTAAACGCATCATACTCATTAATTTCCCAGCGATAAACTGGAGAAAAGTTCAGGAAAGCTGCAATATTCTTATCCGTTTTTGCCACATTGATCATTGGCAAATCTGGGAGTGGAATTTTCTTGAATTCATCAACAATTTCTATATGCCGATTTTCAACCTTCCCTACATAAAAGTGATTCTCTGTCGTAATTGCAACACGCCAGTAATTTTGTTTTAGAGTCGGTGAAGTTGCAACCTCGGTTGTATTTGGAAAATGGTCTTTGATTTTATTTACAATTTCCCGCTTATCCATATACCGCTTAATATAATATAAAATAATCACGGTATAAATCGTAAGCCAGGTATATGCTGGATTGGCACCTAGGGCCCAGGCGATTATACCAACCACATTCAATGAGAAAATATATGGATCGAACGTGTTAATAAAACCTTTCGCTATCCATTTATTTGTAAAAGGTCTAAAGGCCTGTGTGCCGTAAGCATTGAATAAATCAACGGTTACATGCATGATGACGGCAAGAAATGTCCACAGCCAAAGATGAAAAAAGCTAATTTCTGGTGCGAATAGATAAATAATCCCTGAAACAAGCAGCCCCCATAGAACAATGGCAGGGATAGAATGGCTTGCCCCGCGATGGTGGCGTATATATGTTGCATTGTTTTTCATTTTTAATACAGTATCAAAATCTGGTGCATGGGAGCCAATAACCGTTCCAACAAGCACAGAATGGAATAAAACAGGATCACTTTGTATAGCAGGATCCAATGTTGCAAGTCCTGCAAGAGAGATTCCCATTACTATATGTGTTGCAGTATCCATAGTAAAGGACCAACTTCCTTAATTTTTTATTTAGGAGCCAGCGGTTTCTGGCACTATCTTAATTGTAGCATAAAGAAGGTGTTTGCATGTCAAAATATATCTTACAAAATTTTAACATTAAAGAATTTCAAGAGGAGCTACTTAGCTGGTACGAAATGAATAAACGCAAGCTGCCATGGCGTGAAAATAAAGACCCCTATAAAGTATGGATATCCGAAATTATGCTTCAGCAAACAAAGGTCGATACGGTTATTCCTTATTTTAATCAGTTTATCGCAAAATATCCAACGACTTTTGCACTAGCGGAAGCAGATGAAGAGGATGTTTTAAAAAGCTGGGAAGGACTTGGCTATTATTCGCGTGCGCGAAATTTGCGGGAAGCTGTTCGCGAGGTAGTGGAAAAATATGAAGGAAAGGTCCCCGATAATAAGGAACATTTAAGTGAGCTTAAAGGTGTTGGACCATATACAAGAGGGGCAATTCTTTCAATTGCTTTTGACAAACCTGAGCCAGCAGTTGACGGTAATGTGATGCGTGTGTTTTCACGTGTTTTATTAATTCATGACGATATTGCGCTTGCAAGAACGAAAAAAAATTTTGAAGAACTTGTGCGTGACGTCATATCAAAGGAAAATCCGTCTTCTTTTAATCAGGGAATTATGGATTTAGGTGCGACGATCTGTACCCCAAAGAATCCAGCATGTTTAATTTGTCCGGTACAAAAACATTGTCGTGCTTTTGCAGCAGGTGCAGAAACAGAACTTCCAGTGAAAAAGAAGGCAAAAAAACAAAAATCAATTGCTTATGCAGCTTTAATGATAAAAAATAAAGAGGGAAAGTATGTCATTGAAAAAAGACCAGATACCGGACTGCTCGCAAACTTTTATCAATTCCCTATGGTGCCGCTAAACGAGGTTACTTTTGAAACCATACCACTATGGCTTTATGAGGAATATGGCTTGAAGGTTAAGGTGGATGAATATCAAGGGAAGGTGAAACATGTATTTAGTCATATTATCTGGCAGGTAGACGTATACCATGCCGAAATGAAGGATTGCAAATTAGCCGATGACAGGCTGCAAATTGTTGATAAAGAAGCACTTGATGCACTGCCTTTTCCTGTCCCGCATCAAAAAATGATGCAATATATTGATTAATAAAATGCTGTATTCACACTGTGTGGGTGCAGCATTTTTGAGTATGTATTTTACTGGAAAATAATAAATTAATTTTCTCCTGTATAGCAATTTAATAAATGGATAAATTAATGACTATGGAGGTGATATTAATGGCTAAAAATCCTAACAAAACACAAGCCGGTACGAATATTCAAAAGGTGAAACAGCAAAATCAAAAGGCATCTCAAGGACAATACGGTACTGAGTTTGCTTCTGAGACAGATGCACAAGAGGTTAAGCGTCAAAACCAAAGAGCATCTCAAGGTCAGCAATCTCAACAACAACAATATGGTACTGAGTTTGCTTCTGAGACAAATGCACAAGAGGTTAAGCGTCAAAACCAAAGAGCATCTCAAGGTCAGCAATCTCA
>DAMDKS010000063.1:0-7747 GCA_032085455.1 Oceanobacillus sp. | reverse complement strand
ACATCAACAATATGGTACTGAGTTTGCTTCTGAAACGGATGCACAAGAGATTAAGCGTAAAAATCAAAAATCTCAACAAAACAAGAAATAACTTTTTCTATAAAGTGAAACGGCAAATAGAAATATCTGTTTGTGCCAGCATTCACGTATAGCATGCTGGAGAAAAAGAGCTTCCTAATTATAGGGAGCTCTTTTCTATTATAAGGAATATATCATTAAACTTTAACTTTTAGAAACCTAGCATTATAATAGATGGAAGATGATAACTGATAAAGTGAACCAGCATTTAGTGGGGGTTATTTTCACCCTCCACTGTTAGTTGAACCAATCGGACCGTTACTGGCTGCCTGTTTTTCCTACTTAGAATTATTTCTTGAAGTGGGAGGCTTATAGCCAGTTACACCGCGATAAATTTTAATAGGAAAAGTCATTTTTTACAGGAAGGAAGATAAAATGGTTGCTCCTGAGCCTGGGAAGAGGATAGAGATACAAAGCTATAAGCATGACGGAAATTTACATAGGGTCTGGGAAAGCAGTCTCGTATTAAAAGGAACGGAGTCGATTGTAATTGGGGCGAATGACCGCACGACCGTTACGGAGAGTGACGGCAGAACATGGGTAACAAGGGAGCCGGCAATTTGTTATTTCCATGCGACATATTGGTTTAATATTATCGGTATGCTAAGAAATGACGGAATTCATTATTACTGTAATATTGGGTCACCATTTGTTTATGATGAAGAGGCGCTGAAATATATTGATTATGATCTGGATGTAAAGGTGTTTCCAGATATGACTTATACACTGCTGGATAAAGATGAATATGAGGAGCATAAACAGTTAATGAACTATCCCCATGTATTAGATAAGATTCTAAAGAAAAATTTATCTTTTCTCTTGCGCTGGATTCATCAGCGTGAAGGTCCTTTTGCTCCAGACTTTATTGATAATTGGTATGAACGGTATCTTACCTATCGCTAAAAGCAGTATAGTAAATACTTAAAAAGCATAGTCACTTCGATTGTGCTTTTTTCTTTAGATTTTTTTGGATATTTCTAAGGATGCTAAAATAAAATCTGTATATTTCCTATAAAATGGGGTAAAGCATTTCATTTTACTTCATATGGCAAAAGGTTACAATAGGGGGCGGGAGAGCAGCGTTTTTTTAAAAAGCTTTAGAGCAACTAATAAATTAACAGAGGAAGATGGATGGAATGAGCAGTATTAAGCAGTATTTGAACTTTGTAAAACCATATAAATGGAAAATATTTATTACGATTATTATCGGGATAATTAAATTTGGAATCCCTTTATTATTACCGCTAATTTTAAAATATGTGCTAGATGACATCATTGCGGTTGAAACAATGACGAATAGTGAAAAATTAACGCAGCTTTTCTGGGTAATGGGAATCGCTTTTTTCATATTCTTTGTGTTACGTCCGCCAGTTGAGTATGCACGCCAATACTTAGCCCAATGGGTGGGAAATACGATTCTTTTTGATATTCGTGATAAATTGTTTTCCCATATTCAGCGTTTAAGTCTTAAATATTATTCAAAAACAAAATCAGGCGAAATTATTTCCCGGGTAATTAATGATGTCGAACAAACGAAGGATTTTGTCATGACAGGCTTAATGAATATCTGGCTTGATTTAATTACTATTTTGATTGCCATTATTATTATGTTATCAATGGATATACCTTTAACACTCGTTGCAATAGCACTATTTCCTTTCTTTGGACTGGCGATAAAATTCTTTTACAGCCGGTTAAGGAAGCTTACTCGAGAAAGATCGCAGAAGCTTGCAGAGGTTCAAGGGCATCTGCATGAAAGAATTCAAGGGGTGCCTGTGACTCGAAGCTTTGCCCTGGAGGATTATGAGCAGGAACAATTTGAAGGAAGAAACAGAAGCTTCTTAAATAAGGCACTTGAGCATACGGATTGGAATGCGAAAACTTTTGCTGTAACAAATACGATTACAGACCTTGCGCCTTTATTAGTTATTGGCTTTGCGGCATACCAGGTAATTAATCTGAATGTCACAATTGGTACGATGGTTGCTTTTGTCGGATTTATGGATCGGGTCTACAGTCCGTTGCGCAGATTAGTAAATTCTTCAACTGTGCTCGTTCAATCTGTTGCATCAATTGACCGTGTATTCGAATTTCTGAATGAAAAGTACGATATTAATGATAGACCTGATGCAAAAGAACTAGACAGAGTGGAAGGAACTGTAGAGTTTGATAATGTTTCATTTAAATATGATGAAAAAGAGCTGCAAATTCTGAATGGAATTAATCTGCGAGTGGAAAAAGGGGAGACCGTTGCCTTTGTTGGAATGAGTGGTGGTGGAAAATCAACGCTGATCAGTTTAATACCAAGATTTTATGATGTTACTGGTGGCGCAATTCGCGTGGATGGTATGGATATCCGCGATGTAAAAGCTCGTTCCTTAAGGAATAATGTCGGAATGGTATTGCAGGATAATATTCTATTCAGCGAATCGATTGCGATGAATATTCGAATGGGAAATCCATATGCCACTGACGATGAAGTAATTGAAGCGGCTAAGCAAGCAAATGCACATGATTTTATCATGAGTTTGCTACAAGGTTATGATACCTTAGTTGGAGAACGCGGTGTAAAACTTTCTGGCGGACAAAAACAGCGGGTCGCAATCGCTCGCGTTTTCCTGAAAAATCCACCAATCCTTATATTTGACGAAGCAACCTCCGCACTAGATTTAGAAAGCGAGCATTTGATTCAAGAAACAATGGAAAAGCTAGCAGCAGAACGCACAACCTTTATTGTTGCGCATCGTCTTGCTACAATAACCCATGCAGATACGATTGTTGTTGTTGAAAATGGGGAAATCATCGAAAAGGGCTCACATGAGGAATTAATGGAGAAACAGGGGAGCTATTATAATTTATATGAAATCCAAAATTTGGATAAAGAAGCGTAAATGAATAAATATATAATAAAAAATAGTTACGAGCATTCCTAGCCATGCTCGTAACTATTTTTTAGCCAGTCTAATAGCTATAAGTAATTATTTAGCCATTTCACCAAAGGCATAGTCGACTGCTGCAATGGTTTCTTCGATATCTGCTTCTGTATGTTCAGTGGTCAGGAACCATGCTTCGTATTTTGAAGGTGCGAGGTTAACACCTTTTTCAAGCAGCAGTTTAAAAAATCTGCCAAATGCTTCGCCATCTGTTGCTTCCGCTTCTTCATAGTTTGTCACTTCATGCTTGCCAAAGAAAACAGTGAGTGCTCCCTTCAAACGGTTCAGTGTAATGTCAATGCCATGTTTTTCAGCTTTTTCTAAAATACCAGCTTCAAGCAATGCACCAAGACGGTCAAGCTTTTCATATACACCTTCCTGCTGCAACACCTCTAAGCAAGCAATTCCAGCTGCCATGGATGCTGGATTACCAGACATTGTACCTGCCTGATACGCAGGACCGAGTGGTGCAACCTGTTCCATAATATCTTTACGTCCTCCATAAGCACCGATTGGCAGACCGCCGCCAATGATTTTGCCCATTGCTGTCATATCCGGCTTAATACCATACACTTGTTGGGCACTTCCATAAGTAAAGCGGAAGGCCGAGATAACTTCATCATAAATAACGAGTGCTCCAGCTGCATGTGCCAAATCATTTACACCTTGCAAGAAGCCTTCATGTGGCTCAACAATCCCGAAGTTACCTACAATTGGCTCGACCATAACAGCTGCAATTTGATTGCCCCATTTTGCCAAGGCAGCTTGCAATCCATCTAAGTCATTGAATGGAACGGTAATTACATCAGCTGCTGTTGTTGCTGGCACACCTGCAGAGTCTGGTGTCCCTAAAGTAGAAGGTCCAGAGCCTGCTTCAACAAGTACAGCATCAAAATGTCCATGATAGCAGCCAGCAAATTTAATTACTTTATCTCGCCCTGTGTAGGCACGTGCAACACGAATGGTTGTCATTACTGCTTCTGTACCAGAGTTATTAAAGCGTACCTTTTCTAATGACGGAATTGCTTCTTTTAGTATTTTAGCGAATTTATTTTCCAGGCTTGTAGGCGTTCCATAAAGTACCCCATTTTCCGCTGCAGCTTGGATTGCCTTTGCAATATGCGGATGGGCATGTCCCGTAATGATTGGACCATATGCTGCAAGATAATCAATATATTTATTCCCATCTACATCCCAGAAATATGCTCCTTGTCCGCGTTCCATATAAACGGGAGCACCGCCGCCAACAGCTTTATATGAACGTGAAGGTGAGTTAACCCCGCCAACAATATGTTCCAGCGCTTCCTTATGCAATGCTTCAGATTTTGAATGATTCATTCTGTTTTCCTCCTTCAATATGCATGATTATATGTAGCTCCAATGAGCATGTCTGTTACGAATTGCCCGTATACGATAGAAGTATCTTTTCATGCATCCTTTTTAACTATATCAAAAAACAGCTGATCTGACAGTAAGAAGTATACAAGCCGCTTAATTTTTCTGCAGGTGTAGTAAATGAATCGAGCGGATGTGTGTGATATAGTGGAATAAATAGTTAGATGGAGGGAATGGACATGACAGTAGAAGTTGGAAAAGAAATAGCAGATTTTATATTACCAAATCAAGCAGGCAAAGAAATTAGCCTAAGTGACTATAGAGGGAAATATGTTATTTTATATTTTTATCCAAAAGACATGACACCAGGATGTACGACACAAGCTTGTGATTTCCGTGATAATCATGATAGTTTTTCAGAGCTTCATGCAGTAATTCTAGGGGTGAGCCCTGATCCAGCTGAAAGACATCAGAAATTTATTGCCAAGCATGAACTTCCTTTTGAGTTATTAGCAGATGAGAGCCATCAGCTTGCAGAAAAATTCGGTGTATGGAAGCTGAAAAAGAACTTTGGAAAAGAGTACTATGGTATTGAGCGTTCCACTTTTATCATTGATAAAGAAGGAAAACTATTAAAGGAATATCGTAAAGTGCGTGTTAAAGGCCATGTCGAAGCAGCTTTGGAATTTTTAAAAGAAGAAGTAAAGTAATTAATCAGGGGAATAAAGGGGAGGCAGTAAACATGATTTTATTTTCAGCGAAAATTTCAACAAAGCATAAGGAACAACTGCAGGAAGATTTTCCAAAGCAAGAATTTATTTTCTGTGACACTCCAGAAGAAGCAAAGGAATATGCAAACGAAGCAGAAGTATATGTAACGTATGGTGATGGCCTTGATGAAACGATTATCGAACAAGCTGGACAATTAAAGTGGGTTGCCTGTTTATCTGCAGGGGTTAATGGCTTTCCGTTTAAAAGGCTTGAAGAGAAAGGCGTATTTTTAACGAATGTGAGAGGAATTCATAAAATCCAGATGGCCGAATATGCAATTACAATGCTTTTACAAGTGTACCGTAATTCAAAGCGAATTATTGAAAATGAAAACCAGGCTATCTGGGATAACAGTGTAAGAGTCGAAGAAATCACTGGAAAGAAAGTCCTTATTATTGGCACAGGAGCAATTGGCGGCGAGACTGCACGTTTGGCTAAAGCCTTTCGTATGGAAACGATTGGAATCTCCCGCAGCGGGAAAAAGGTTGAGAACTTTGATAGTGTTTATCAGACCTCTGATCTGCTGGAGGTCCTGCCTAAAGCGGATTTAATTGTATCAGTCATTCCGAGTACGGAGGAGACAAAGCATTTATTTACTTATGAACATTTCTCCGCAATGAAGCCTTCAGCAGTGTTTCTTAATATGGGACGAGGTGATGTATTAAAAGAAGACGAGTTACTTCGTGCTATTCAAGAAGAGAAATTTGCACACGCTGTTCTAGACGTATTTGAACAAGAGCCACTGCCTGCAGAACATCCTTACTGGAAGGAAAAAAACATAACCGTAACACCGCATATTTCTGGTTTATCTCCAGCATATGTTAAACGTGCATTAAAGATTTTCAAACATAACTTGGAAATCTATGAGAACAATGGAGAAGATTATCTGAACGTAATTGATTTTAAGAAAGGTTATTGATTATTTTCTTTTATTTAAATTATAAAATAGCTTATAGGGAAATTGCGATTTTCCTATAGACAAGTTACTTATATTGACAGTTTGCGCTTAAAAAAGTAAACTAATTATAAAGATTATAATTTAATAATATTGTTTGAAAGCAATAATAATTGAAAGCGAGGTTGTTGACGGTGTCTGAAAAAAAGTTACGTGAAGCAATAGATACATTAAAAGAGTCAGGCGTCCGTATTACACCACAACGTCATGCGGTTCTAGAGTATCTTCTTAATTCTACAATCCACCCTACAGCAGATGAAATTTATAAAGCGCTGGAGGGGAAATTTCCAAATATGAGTGTTGCTACTGTTTATAATAACTTGCGTGTGCTACGTGAAATCGGCCTTGTTCGAGAATTAACTTATGGTGATTCATCCAGCCGTTTTGATTGTAATACATCTGAACATTATCATATTATTTGTCAGGACTGCGGGAAGATCGTTGACTTTCACTATCCATCGTTGGAAGAAGTGGAGTCGTTGGCTGAACAAGTAGCAGGATTTGATATTAGTCATCATCGCTTAGAATTGTATGGTATTTGTAATGAATGTAAAAGCAAAAGTGCAGCTGCACAGAATCATTAATTTAGTAATTGTATGAATAAGCCACCAGCATATTTGCTGGTGGCTTATTCATACTGGCTTATTCTTCTTTTTTTGACCTTGCATAGCTGCGTTTATTGTATTTCTCGTCGAATTCTTTGCCTTCCAGGTTTTCATCTAATGTAAGCGGCTGTTTACAGTGCATGCAAGCATCGACACGACCAAGCATTTTTGTTTGCTTTCCACAATTAGGGCAGACGATTGAGACGGCCCGAAGTGATAAAGTGCCTATCCATAGATAAACAATCAAACTTAAGAAAATCATTAACATACCTAATATGAAGAAAATAACCATCAGCCATTCTA
The DNA here is from genome assembly GCA_032085455.1 of Oceanobacillus sp. Taxonomy (GTDB): domain Bacteria; phylum Bacillota; class Bacilli; order Bacillales; family Amphibacillaceae; genus Oceanobacillus. Next base: position 767 of record DAMDKS010000063.1, on the reverse strand, counting down.
TTTTCTTAAACAAGAGCCCTACATACATAAGAAGTATTCCAGCGAAAATTAGAAATAAAGCAAATGAACGTATTTTATTTATTTTACTTGAGTAGACCAATTGTGCCATGTTTTTTCAAATTCCTCCCTTAGTCTTTCACTTGTAGTATAGCATATTTCATGAAAAAGATAATGAATGAAAAAGTATTATATCTTATGAAACTTGTCCGCTTAAAATCCAGAAGTAGAATAAAACAATGGAACTTGCCATTTGCAGATGGACAGTTTATTTTTATCCCGAATTAACTTGCAGTAAGATCTCCCTTCAAGCATTCGAGGTGAAAATGAGAATGGTAAGTGGGGGACAACTGTCAGTAAATCCCCGATAGGTTCAACTAACATTCATAGAGGGATGAAAAAAACATCACTGAATGAAGTTTCACTTTGAAATGAATTAGCGGATGAAAATATAGTTTTGAAGTTAACAGAAACAATGTTGATTGTTGATATTCAATATAAGAAACAGGAAATAGTATTCGAGTTAAATAAAATGATAATTTAAATTTCATTTTTTGCGTTGACTTTATAATTTTATCGTGGTAAATTAATAAACGTCGTCAAAAACGAATCCAAATCGGAAAAAGATTTAACGACAATTAATTTAAAATTATAGTTGACACAATATATGAATCTGTGTTACATTATAAAAGTCGCCGCTAAAAAGCGATGCAAGAAAATTTGCTCTTTGAAAACTGAACAAAACAACCAGTATGTCAAGCGGAATCACG
>DAMDKS010000062.1:0-20922 GCA_032085455.1 Oceanobacillus sp. | reverse complement strand
CATCGGCGTCAGCATCGGCATCAGCATCGGCGTCAGCATCGGCATCAGCATCGGCGTCAGCATCGGCATCAGCGTCGGCGTCAGCATCAGCGTCGGCATCAGCATCAGCGTCGGCATCGCTATCATCATCTTCATCAAAGAAGATAGAAGTTTCATCCTCTAAATCAGATAATAATGCTAAATCAATTGCAGCTGTACTTAAACCTGCACCATAAACAGGTATTTCTCCATTTACTCCAGCTGGATTATCAATCTTCACATTGGTACGAATTGTTGTTTGTCCAATTACTTGTGCAGCAGCTAAATCACTTGTTAAATCTATTACCCCATCAGCAAGACCATTTAGGATTGAGTTAACCCCGCTAGTCACGCCAGATAATAACGGGCTTAATAATGGTTTAATAATTATGTTATTAAGAATATCTCCTAATATCGGAATGTCATTTAGCAATTTAACTTCTAAATTCCCAACAGCATCTAGTAAATCAGTTAGTGTTGATATTACGACATCTTTTACAACAGTCTCCAGATGATCACCTAGACCATTAGAAAAGTCAACAATGATAGATCCATCAGGATTAACAACAACTTCGACCTCACCCTCATAAGCTAACAGGTCTGCAAGTGCTTGATCTAAATTATTTAAATTAGCTAAAGCAGTGTTTACAGCATCAAGACCATTGATTTGAATTAGTCCAGCTAAAAGACCTTTTCCATTAAGAATTCCATCAACACCAGATACTAATTTAGAAACTAACCCAGTTACTGTACCAGTCAAATCACCAACCAAATTACCTAATGCTGGTAGATCATCCATTGTGATTGGCAATATTTCTACACGCACATTAGCTGGACCATTCGCATGAATTTTTCCAGCTAATTCAGGTATATAAAATACCCCTACACGATCGGGAGATGCTAATTGAACATTGGCTACACCAGTTCCCGACATATTTAACCCAAGGTCATAGTAATCACTTTGTTCAGTTAATTCTGCTCCAATTGCAACATCTCTTAATAATTGAACCTGTGCCAGTCCTTGATTCATCACATAATCCGCACTTAATACATTACGATGACTGCTTTCATCAAATGATGCAGCACTCACACCAACAGGTAATGTATTCAAAACTAAGAGCGAAGCAATCGCTGAAGAAGCAATAACCTTTTTCGTATGGTTAAAGTTTCTTGCTTGGTTACTTCTCATTTTTTTCTTAAAATCGTACTTTTTCAACAATACCCCCTGCTTTCTTTCCATTAATTATGAATATAAATTGCTGTTTCAAAAATATTATAATTTCTCTACTATATTCATTGACAAATTCTACATTAAAAGCCATATCAATAAAATTCCGAATCTTCAATCATTAGAATGCATAAATATCCATATCAACGCAGATTGCATCCATATTAAGTATTTTTTATGAGATATTTTTTTGAAAAATTAAGCTACACCAACAACCTCCTACCATTAATATATTCCGTATTTCTTCATCATTGTAAAAGGATATTCATGGTACCTGGCTTTTCATACTTTTTAATGTAAATGTCAAATGTGCTCTATGAAGCTAGTAAGAAATTATTTAGTTATAATGAAACATCAATTCATATTTCAATTATAATTTATTTAGTTCTGTTATACATCAGCACTAATTCCTGTTTTTACCATGCCTTTTATCGAAAAACAGCCGGTTTTATTACAGATTTTGTATTTCTATTATACCCTGGTATGAAACAGACAGAAAAAATTAATTATTCCGTCGAAAGATGCCCTTTTAAAAGAATTACCTATGCATTCGCTAAGCAACTAGCAAAAGGAAAAAGCAAGAGAAATATTAATAATTTTTCTTGCTTTTTATATTACCTGCGATTTTTGTTATTTCTTTTTATCCCGAATTAACTGGCAGTAGGACCCCACTGAATGAAGTTTCACTTTATTGTATCTATTTAGTAACCTTCCCATAGTTTCTTGCCAAGATATTTGCATTTGATTCACAAACAATTAATGCTTTACGATGATCATCGTCTGCTGATCCAATTCATGTACCGATGCACCTAATGTATTCTCAAGTGTCGAACTAATCATTTGCAGGGCTTCTGGGCTTTTTACAACAAATACAGGGACTCCGCCTCCTTGAAGGTTTTCCCGTGCTGTTGTTACAATTGCAATCATTTGACTCGATTCCCGCATACACCTTTTCCTCCTATTTCCCTTTTTCCGCTTCACTAGGTAAACGTATCGCACTATCCAGTACAGGGACATTTTCTAATACAGTTTTTATTTGATGAAAATCCTTTTCCCTTGGCATGATAAACAAAGCAACTCTTCCATCCTCCAAATCTCTTTTAGAAATCGGAACATAATCTGGTTCTCCGGTATCCAAATAGACTCCAAGAACGTTTGCTACATGATGGAGCATTGCTTGTCTTTGACCCAAATTTGACAAAATAAGAACACTATTTTCGTTTTTCGGTGTAATGATGGCACCTACCGCTTTTTCCATAATCACTTTTTGACTTTTCAATAAACCAACGTTTTTAATAGGAATATCACTTACGTAGAGATTCGAATCATCAAACTGAATATCTCCTTCCGAGATATCAGCAATATCTGTTAAAATTTTTCCTTTCATTTTTATCCTTATAAAAAATGTCCCTGCTATTCCAATAATGATTCCCAGCCATACATTATATATACTGATGAATGTTGCTATGAGAGCGATAAACATAACAACATAATTTCTGCCTTCAAAAGCCTGGGCCATACCTTCGATAAAAGACTCGCCACGCGCTACTAATTCTTTGCTATCTATTTTTTCCAGGGTATCTCTTTCCATTTTGCGTATTTCCCTAAACTGTGTTGCCGCTAACCCCAGAAAAGTTACAGCAGTCCAATCAGAATCTAAAACAGAGGGTACTGCTACAGCGCCAATAAAAGCAGCAATAAATCCTGCAGATACATGTATAATTCTTCCTGTTGGGTATGTAGGGTATTGCCTGAAATCTGTTCGCAGCAGGATTATCCTTGCCACAACCCCTACCAGGGTACCAACTACAACTGGTATTAAGTATTGATCCATCTATACATCTCCTATACTATTGTTCAACCAGAATTATAACTGCTTGTTACCAACCATCGGCCTATTAGAGGATGTTCAAAAAGTCCGGTAAAAATGACACTTCGAATTTTGCACGAATGCTCGTTTTTCCGCTCCTTATGTACCTATGAACGTACATTCCGGTGCCGGGAGCTCTCGCCGCCTTGAACTTCTCGGTCCTTTTTATCCTCTTTGAACACGCTCTATTAAGTAATTATGTGCAATTAGCTTTCCATTCATTCATACACTCATTTTACTTTATTAAAATTACTCCTCATATAAATCAACATACATCCTGCCATAAGAATCAACCTGAGCCAGGAAAACATCTTTTATTTCTTTTGCTCCATGCTTGCGTATTTCTTTTTCCAGCCATTCTATTGAATAGTTCATATTCTTTAAACTCTTTTTCTGTAATTTCCCATCCATAATTAAAACTGCTGGGCCATGTTCCGCTTCCACTGGAATTCCTAAAGTTTCCGGTGTTGCCGGCTTTTGTTCCGTTTTCAGCATGACACTGAGCTGTCCGTTTGTTTCAAAAACAGCCATTTCTACATCGGAAACTTTAAATATTCCTCTCTCCCTTAATAGCATTAATAATTCATTAATCGTTAACAAACTCTTTTTTAAATTATTATCTAATATCTCTCCATTTTTAATTAATATCGTCGCTTTCCCATCCGTAATCTTTGAAAAAAACCTTGATTTCATACCTGCATATGCAAGAATAATTGGGAAAAGCCCCCAAATAGTCAAGGACACTAATCCGTTCACAATCTTCACATTTTGGTCAACTGAGAGAGTTGCTGCGATTGAACCGATTGTGATTCCTACACAGTAATCGAAAAAAGTCAGCTGAGAGATTTGCTTTTTCCCCATGATACGCGTCAATAACAACAATAAGAAAAATGCAAGCAAGGAACGAATTAAAATCAATACAATCTCAGGCATTATTTCACTCTCAACCTTTCTAGAATCTTTTATGTATTTTCATTTAGTATGGGGCAATCTATATATAACAATACATGGACTGCAAGGAGTGATTATAATGAAGCTCAAGATAATCCTGTTTGTTTTCTTGCTCATCACAATTCCAGGATGTTCAAATCAAGTTGGAGGAAATTATCTTTTCAATCACATTGATCAGCTCGAACAGGCAATAGATCAGTCAAATTGGGATGAAGTTTTACTTCAGTCAGAAGAATTAAAAGATATATATGAAGATAGTAAATGGAAGATACAGTTAATTGGTGATGAGGATGAGTATGAGGGATTATATCAAAGCATCAATAATTTAATCGCCGTAGTTAAGGAAAAAGATACAACAAATGCCAGACTTCAGCTTGCTTCTATTAAGTCTATTTTAGAAGATATTTATTCTTTATGAATTGCTATCAGGATTCTTCATTTAAGCTTCGTGTATTGATAAATACTGTCGAAAAACTTTTCTCAATAGGAGTAACCCTTCCTATTGGGAAGGGTTACTTACTCTTATATTATTTAGTAAATTCCTTTCAATTTTCGTTGGGATTGCTTTAATTATTTACAGAGTTAAGAAGTGATTTAGAATCCTGATTAAGTAAAATACGATAATTACTTTTCGTTTTTCGATTCATGATTTGCGCTAATATTTCATCCACATACATCGCAAAAATTGGATTCGTACGCATGCGAGGTCTGGGTAAATAAATTGGTTGATTAAGACTGACCTTTCCATCCTCAATTAGAACTACTCTGTCAGAAATGGCAACTGCTTCTTCTACATCATGTGTTACAAGAATGATTGTAAATTTTCTTCGCTTCCATATGGTTTCAATTAATTCTTGCATTTCTAATCGGGTAAGTGCATCAAGCGCTCCTAGAGGCTCATCTAACAATAATAAATATGGGTCATGAACGAGCGCCCTAGCCAAAGCAACCCGCTGCTTTTGGCCACCGGAAAGTTTAGATGGAAAGTCATTCATACGTTCCTTTAACCCCACTTGCAATAAAGCTTCAACTGCTTTATTCCTGTCAGCTGCAGCAAGGCCTAAGCTCACATTATCTATTACCCGTTTCCATGGAAGCAGCCTGCCGTCCTGAAACATCATTCGGGCATTTTCATTCATTCCTTGAAGTGCTTCTCCATTCAATAAAATAGAACCCTTTTGATGGTCTTCGAGGCCTGCAATCAATCTTAAAAGCGTGCTTTTACCACAGCCACTTTTACCAACAATTGCGACGAATTCTCCTGCCTTTATCGTTAAATCTAATCCCTTTAACACCGGCCGATATCCATAGCTTTTATTTATTTCATTTAAATGGACATTTACCCCCTGCTGATTAACGTCATTCAATGCATTTCCCTCCCGGAAGTGCCGTTTTTCCTCGGTTATTACATATTCCATTTTAATAATTTTGCTTCAAAATATCTGGCAATGACATCTGATAGCTTACCAAACACAGCATAAATTAATATACTTAATAAAATAACATCCATTTGCATAAATTCGCGTGCATTCATTGCCATATATCCAATACCAGACTGGGCAGATATCGTTTCCGCAACAATCAGCGTTAACCACATAACCCCCAAAGAAAATCTTATACCAACTAAAATAGAGGACATTGCTCCTGGTAAAATCACATGAAAAAACAGTTCTTTTCCCTTCAAACCATAGGCTTTCCCCATTTCGATTAATTTTATATCTACCGACTTTATTCCATGGTATGTGTTGATATAAACGGGAAACAATACGCCTAAAGCCACAAGAAATATCTTTGATGTTTCCCCAATTCCAAACCAAAGAATGACAAGAGGAATAAGTGCTAGATGCGGAATATTACGTAACATTTGGATTGAGGTATCAAAGAGCAATTCAGAAAGACGAAAAACCCCATTAAATAAGCCAAATAAAAAACCAATCAATCCCCCAATGATAAATCCAGCTAATGCTCTGCTAAGACTAATAGACATGTGATTATATAATTCTCCAGTTGTCATCAGTTTAATGGCTGCCGTAACTATTTGTGAGGGGGCTGGCAGTATCCTTTCTGGAAGCAATCCCACCCACGACATGAATTGCCACCCAATGATGATAAAGACAGGAATAAACCATGGCAATATTCTGCCCAAAGAACGCTTTTCACTCCAATTCATATAATCCCCACCTTACTATTACCAAATGCTACTTTACTTTATTCCACAGCATCTTTTACCTCTATTGCTTTAGGAATCATTTTTAATTCATGAAACATATCAGCTATTTCCTGCTGCTCATGAATCATTTCCTCCGTTATTTTTTCCACTCCATAAACACGCCGTTCAACAGACATGTGAATCGATTCCTTATCAATATTTAAAATTGGAGCGAGCATTTCAATTAATTCAGCATGATTTTCATTTGCCCATTTAGAAGAAGCTTCAATCTCCTTTAAAACCATATCGATAACATCTCGATGTTTCATATGAAAATCCTTTGTTGCCACAAAAAAATCCCGATCAGTCGTTAAACCTTCCCCGTCCACCAAAAGCTTTCCATTTGAATGAAGTTCTGTAGAAGCGACATAAGGGTCCCAAACAACCATAGCATCAATTGTCCCCTGCTCAAAAGCAACTCTGGCATCCCCTGGATTGAGATATGCAGGAGTAATATCATCAAAGCTTAAATCAACCTTTTGCAAGGCCCTAGCAATTAGATAATGGGAACTGGAGCCTTTTGCAAATCCAACTGTCTTTCCTGCCAATCCTTCTAATCCAACTATATTTGAATCTTTAGGTACTACAATCCCACTGCCTTTATATTTAGAATAACCTGCCGCAATATATACGAAAGGTGCATCTGCTGCTTGCGCAAATATGACTGGCGCATTGCCTGTTCTGCCAAAATCAATACTTCCTGCGTTTAAAGCCTCTACTAACAGTGGCCCAGCTTGAAATTCTTTCCATTCAACTGAATAACCCTTTTTTTCTAAATGTTCATCTAATGTTCCGAGTGATTTTAATATCATTAACGGTCCATTTTTTTGATAACCGATTCTAATCACATTTTCTCTGTCTGCATCCGATAAAGCATTCGTACTTTGACTGCATCCTGCTAAAATAACCATTGCTGAAAACATCAAAATGCATATTATCAATCTTTTTCCCATCTAAAAGTTCATCCTTTATTATTCATTCTTTTCTTTGCCTGATGTTAGCCTATGATTCATACAAAAGTACGTTCCTGTCCGTTTTCAAATTTTTGATATTATTACGTGGATAATATCAAAGCCTTTATGGAAAACTAAACAGGCAGAAAACAGGAGGGATTGTTATGGGCATTGTGAATAATAAAAAAGCCGAAGAACCTTTTCATTCAGGAGAAATTTATCATTTATGGGCTTATCTTTACAGCAGTAAAAATTTGCTCGTTAAAATGCAGGTATTGATTAATCATACAGGAGACCATGACTTAAAAGTCTACTTAGAAGAATTGGTTGAAAGCTGCTTTGAACAGGAAGAACAGCAAGTTGAAGCAATTTTAAAAGCAGCAGGAATTCGTTTGCCGCCTGCCCCTCCAGATAGACCAAATGTAGAAATTGAGGATATCCCAGCAGGTGCAAAATTTAACGATTCCGAAATTTCTGTTATAGTACAGAATGAGTTAATATCTGGAAGACTGCAATGCAGCTATATTAACAGTATTGTCATGCGGGAGGATATCCGTTCGATGTTTAGTGATTTCTATTCTCAAAAAGAAGAATATGAGCAAAAAATATTAAATTTGTCAAAAGAAAAAGGGTGGCTGGTAACACCCCCAATTAATGTAAAATAGTATTTCCATAAGGAGTGCACGACCATTGAAAAAGAATAATAAGGGAATGCTGATTGTTGCAATTGGATCAGTCCCTCTCATGATGACATTAGGAAATTCTATGCTGATTCCAATACTTCCTGAAATGAAATCTTCTTTAAACTTATCACAGTTACAAGTCAGCTTAACAATTACTGTTTTTTCCATTGCAGCAGCAATAATGATTCCAATTGTTGGCTATCTCTCTGATCGCTTTTCCCGAAAAATAGTTATCATCCCGTCCCTGATACTATTTGCTGGTGGTGCATTGCTTGCTGGCTTGGGCGCTGCTGTATTTTCGAATTCATATACTTGGATTATTATTGGAAGGAGCTTGCAAGGAATGGGGGCTGCTGGGGGAGCCCCCATAGCAATGGCCTTAATTGGAGATTTATTCAGAAGCGGTGAACGCAGTCGTATACTCGGTATTTATGAAGCATCAAACGGATTGGGAAAAGTACTGTCACCTATACTCGGGTCACTATTCGCATTAATCGTTTGGCATTCCGTTTTCTTCGTGTTTCCTGTCTTAAGTATTATTTCTGTTATTTTAGTATGGATTTTTGTTAAAGAGAAAGATAATCGGCAGGTACCTCCACCGTTTAGAAAATATGTAAGAGGACTTCTCAGCGTATTCAAGCATGAAGGAAGATGGCTTTTTACAGCATATTTAGCAGGAGGAACATGCTTATTCACTTTATTTGGAATTCTTTTCTACTTATCTGATGTACTGGAAACAACCTATCATATTGACGGCGTTCCTAAGGGTCTGATTTTAGCAATTCCGTTACTTGTAATGGTAACAACCTCGTACATCACTGGCAGCAAAATTGGGAGCAATTTAGTAAAAATGAAGAGACTGTCTATTTTAGGTTTGTTTTTAATGACGGTTTCCTATTCTTTACTTGTCATGTTTGAAAAACTCATTCCCTTTTTAATCATACTCGCTTTAAGCAGCATCGGCACTGGACTTACCTTGCCATGTATAAACAGTCTGATAACTGGCGCTGTCGGAAAAGAACGAAGAGGCTTTGTTTCTTCCTTATATGGCTCTGTCCGTTTTCTTGGCGTGGCATCAGGTCCGCCAGTATTTACACGCTTAATGGAATGGTCGCGAACAGGCATGTTTTTATCCATTGCTGCATTTACGTTTATTGTTTGTCTGCTTGTGTTACTGCTCATCCATGTTAAAGGAATGGACGGGAAAAAACATAAAAAGAAAATGATTAAGTATAATTATGTATAACATGAATTACGCTTTTTCCGCCAATTGAAAGGGTTCGACTACTAAAAGGAGATTTGATGTACAATATTGACTGTCATCGTCGAAATCCATTGACTAATAAGAGCTAGCAAAACTATTTTCCAATCAATGATCATTGCAGTAAATAAAAATATTAAAAAATTAATCCAAAATAAGGGACGTCCAGGCAAAATCCCCCGTTTTGTCGATATAATTAAGGCAATGACTCCAATACCACCATTAGAAACACGCTGACGCATAAGCATTCCAATACCAATGCCTAAAAAAATAGAACCCAATATAAGATCAAACAATAAACTTCTATTTTCTATTTGTATATGTTCAAAAAAATCTACGCAGATAGAGGTCATCGTAATAGCAATAATCGTCCATAATGCAAACCACTTTCCCAAAAATTTAACACCGACTAATAATAAGGAAAAGTTCACAATCCATAGTGCTGTACCCAAACTGATATTAAACCAGTAGTTTAGCAGCACAGTTATCCCCCCTGCACCGCCAGAAGGTATGAAATGTGGAAATAAAAAGAGACCCATCCCAAAACCTTGAATAGCTCCACCTGCCAAAACTAGTCCATTTTTTACTAAAAGTGATTTCAAAACAATCCTCCTATCGCAGGTCCATTTCATTTGGACATCTATCCTATTTTATTCAGCAGGTATCAGATTAATGTAGGAGGAGAGGCCTTCGTTTTAACTTTATTTATTAGTTTGTTTCTTCATTGGCCAAATGAGCACACGTTTGGTATCCGCATAATGAAAGAAAGGACCTCCAATAATTGTTTCACTTGGAAAATGAGGCAGCATTGTCTGTTTTTCAATAATGGCTTCAGCTTTTTGAATCTTCCATGGTTTATGATGGATATCCCCTCTAAATAACCTGTTTTTTCTAAAAGACCAAAGAAAGTATCGCTCCATAAGCCAGTAGCTTAGGGTGGAACGCTCTGGATAATAGGCTTCAGACATGGGATTATACATCCCTTTCAAAGTAATATCTGAATGATTATTTCGTATGGAATCTATATAAAACCTATCTTTTTCCCTTCTCATATTCATTTTGGCATAAAAGTAAGGCAAAGTAGCTACTCTTGCAGCAAATACTGCTGGAAAATGATTAGCATCCAAACTAAAAAAATAGACTCCAGGCAAACCATTGCATCTCACATACGTTCGTACATTTATTTCCAAAAAGGAATGGAAAAATGGGAGCGGGGGCATTTTTCGCAGATGCATATTCGTTACCCTGAATGGTAAAATGGAAATCCAAGCTTTTTCCTGAAACGTATCCAGTTGCAACCCATTTGGAAGCTTGGCAGCAACTGCCTTTTGTGAAACGGGAAGATGTATGAAAAGCAAGTCATTCCATTTTTGCGTCATTAACCAGGGTTTATCTGGCAATGGGTAATCACGATGATCCGTACTTTCTAGAATATCTTTATACATGAGCTTCTCCTTCTTAAGAAACGATACTGGAATCCTTATTTATATTAGTATCAACAAAAGATGGTGATTTATGAGATGAGGAGAAATGGAAGATGTATTTTTGTTTGTCTGGCTTAAGCCAGACAAACAAGTATATTCTTTATTTAAAGCAATTTTATCCTTACATTGAAAAACATCCTTATATTACAAGAGAGTTATTCTATTCAACAAAACTCGACCATGGTGTTGCTGTTTCCTTAATTGCTCTTTTCACTTTATTTAAATTATCCAATCCAGTTGTTTTGAGCCATTCATATTGAGCTTCCTTGCCTTTTTCTGCAAACGGTTGAACACCATCCTTCCAAATAGCACGACCACAAAGACTTCCGTTAAATTTGGCTCCCGCTTCTTTGGCAAAATGCAATGTTTCCACAAACTGATCATTTGTTACACCGCCACTCAAATATATGAACGGCAGACGGCTTTTTTCGGAACATATACGATAAAAGTCCTCTGCTTCCTTTTTGCTGAAAACCGGATTATAATTATCGTATTTATCATATCCTTCAATATTATAAATAGAGACTGGCACCTCCACTTTTAACAGATCAATGCCGTATTTCTCTTTGGAGAATTCTGTCATGAAATGCTCTACTATTTCCGGTTTTTCCCTGGCAAATTCAGCACTTTTTGAGTCCAATGCTTCCGCACTATAGGAAACAGGCTCCAGTATAAAAAGTAAATCATTTTGCTTACATTCATCACCAACACGTTTTATAAATGCTTTTTTCATCATATTATATTTTTCTTGTTCTTTATGATCATAATATATAAGTAACTTCAGTGCACTTGCACCTTTTTTTACTAAATCCTGTACAGCATAATTATCAACCAGATTTGGCAAGCGGCCATTTTCGGAAGTATCATACCCAGTCTTTTCATAAGCCACGATTAATCCAATATCATCACTTAATTTACTTGCTGCACTCCAACCATACTCCGGATCAAGTAAAAGGGAAGATGACTGATTTCCCAGCACTTCACTAACACCCTCCTTAAATTGGCTTACACCATCTTCATAACTGATATTGTCGTTAAATGACTTTATCATTTTTCCCAAAGAACCCCGCTGATCCATGGCTGTAGCTAATACGACATGATCACTATCGGAAATTAATTCCAAACCGCGTTTTTTTCCTGGTGTTAATTTCATTTAGTTTACCTCCGTTTTAATCAAACTCTTTCTACGCTAATCTGCTCTTTGCACAGGTTTACCCATTCTGGATTAACTGAACCTGTTTTTGCTTCCATCGCATTCAGCACACCCATACTGAGTCCAAATTTTATAAGTTCCTCACTTTTCATCCCACGTGACAAACCAACAGCAAATCCGGCAATAACAGCATCACCGGAACCGACAGGGTTGACTGCATCCACTATCGGTATGGAAACACGATACATTTTATCCCAAACCTTAACAAATGCACCAGACGCTCCTGTTGTCACAACAATCCATGGAATGCCAGAAAGTTTTTGTGACTTTAAAGCGGATATAATTTGTGCATCATCGGTCATCTTTTTGCCAAACAAATCACCAAATTCTTCCTGATTAGGCTTAATTAAGTAAGGCTTATTTCCATTTTGCAACGTATAGTTGAGAAGTTCACCATTTGTATCCAACAATACCGGTGTATCAGACTGAGTGGCTATCTCAACAAGCCGAACGTAATAGTCATCACCAAGACCCGTTGGTAAACTTCCTGAAATGGTTATAAAGTCTACCTTTTGTACATATGCTGTGAATGTATCCAGAAATTTTGCAGCCTCACTTTCATTGATTACAGGTCCGCCTTCTAAAATCTCTGTCTGCTGTCCTTCATGGATCACTGCGATGCAATTTCGTGTATTGCCTTCGATATTAATAAAATAATCGTATATTCCTTGCGCAGCAATTTCATGACGAATAAAATCTCCTAAACTGCCACCTAAAAAACCTGTTGCAGCAACCTCTTCTTCAAGCTGCTGAATCACTCTTGAAACATTTAACCCCTTGCCACCAGCCGTTTTGGAAACATCAGCCACACGGTTTACAGTATCAAGGGAGAACTTGTCCAATTTATAGCTTATGTCAACAGATGGGTTTAGGGTAATGGTTAAAATCATTTTTTCACCTGCTTATTTTTCTTCTCTTTGGTACTTTATCTCACCAGCAACTGCAACGGCCTGAACAGAAATATTATCATCGATTACTACAAAATCAGCTATTTTCCCATCAGCAATACTTCCTAAATCCTTATGTCGGCCAAGACTAGCAGCTGGAGAAAGTGAAGCACGATGCCAAATTTCATATAATGGCTCTTCTCCCCAAGCATACAAATTTTTAACACCATCAATTAGCTTTAATGTGCTGCCAGCCAATGAACCTGTTTCAGTTCTGGCAATACCTTCTTTCATAACAACTGGAAATTCACCGAGTTGATAATCACCATCGGGCATTAATCCGGCACGCATACAGTCCGTTATTAATAGCAGTTTTTCTCCCTTTATACGAGAGCTAAGTGTCGCCACCTCCGGGTGAACATGATGACCATCACAAATTAATTCGGCAAATGCACGATCATCAGTTAAAGCTGCACCAACAACCCCAGGTTCACGATGATGCAAACCAGACATTCCGTTGAATAAGTGAACAAAATTCCGCGCCCCAGCGTCAATAGAATGCTTGCTGCTATTAAAGTTTGCATCTGTATGCGCAATACTTACTAAAACACCGTCATGATGAACATTGCTGATGAATTTCAATGCACCTTCACGCTCTGGAGCAAGCGCAATTTTCACAATAGATCCTCTTGCAAGCTGCTGCCATTCCAGAAATTCAGCATAGTCCGGGTCACGAAAATAACCCGGATTTTGCGCACCTTTATGCTTTTCTGTGAAATAGGGGCCCTCCAAAAAAATACCTTCAGATTTAGCTCCATCCAAACCTTGTTCAACTGCATTTTTTACTGCAGAAATTGCCCGATTAAGATCCTCTTTTGAAGATGTCAGAGTAGTTGGCAGAAAACGTGTAACTCCAAACAGCAAAATAGATTTAGAAATTTCGTGGACTGCTCGTTCATTGCCATCCATAATGTCATAGCCATTAATTCCGTGAATGTGAGTATCAAACAACCCCGGTGCTACGGTATAGCCACTCCAATCAACGACAACTGCCTTTTCTGGTACTACCTCCGCAAACGAACCAAAGCGTCCATTACGAACTTCTAAATAACCACCTTTTTTCTTTTTATTTTCGAGTAAAAAGTGATCTGCTTTTATAAAATATATCATCAACAATACTTCCTTTACTATTTACTCATTAGTGAAAGCCCTTAAAGGGGAGTCCCTTAATAGAGCATTTAGCTTTCATTAACCTCTTCCCGCATATTGTTTTTATTTCTTTTGCTAAATAAATAGCATAAGAAGATAAAGCTTACTATTGCTAGCACAAAACCTATAACTGGAATATCCAGTACGAAAAAAAGTTTAATAAGTGCTAGTACTATGATTCCATCTGGAACAAGAAAGGCAAGACCTTCTACCCCATATGCTGATAATCCAAATAAAGGATAGAATAGAGCTACTGGTATTGTTAGAATTAATCCATAAACACCCCCTGAAATCATAGCTCCGCGTCTTCCTCCTAAGGCATTTCCAAAAATCCCAGCAATACCACCTGTAAAAAAGCCACCAATGATTGAAGGTAGAGGAACAACTGTACCAAACAAGGTAGAAACCAGCATACCTATAACCATCCCTATAACTGCAAATATGAAGCCTAGCATTAAAGCATTAGGAGCATAAGGGAAAAAAATGGGAACGTCCAAAGCGGGCTTGGCACCAGGTACTATTTTTAAAGCAATTCCCCTGAAAGCGGGTACAATTTCACCCAAAAACATTCTAACCCCTTGTAATAATATAAGAACTCCAGCAGCAAACCCTAAAGCATTTAATAAACTAAAAACTAAATAGTTCTGACCGCCAGAAAGACTTTCAACAAGTTCTGGGCCAGCAAAAATTGCAGTAACAAGATAAATAACTACCATAATTAAAGATACGGAAACAGCAGTATCTTTAAAAAAGTCCAGCTTTTCAGGAACTTTTACTTTTTCACTATCTTTTTCTTTATCACCAAAAGCTTTTCCTATATACGCCGCTGCCACTACCCCAGTTGTTGTTAAGTGACCATAAGCGACTTTATCATTTCCCGTCAATTTCCTTACTATTGGTTGAGAAATTGCCGGAAGTAAAACTAATACCATACCTTGAATAATGGAACCAAAAATAATACCATTGATTTCCGAAACACCTAAATCATAAAATGCCCAAGCTATTGCTCCAGCCATTACCCACATCATGTGGCCTGTTAAAAAAATATATTTAAAAGGTGTAAAACGTGCGAGTAATACATTAATAAAAAAACCAAATAACAGAATAAAAGACGTCATTCTCCCAATTGCTGAGACGGAATCAACCAAAGCAGCAATTACAGCTTCATCTACTGGAACCACACCAGTTAAGCCAAATGCTTCTTCAAACATCGCAGCAAACGGCTCTAAATTAGTAACAATTAAAGCAGAGCCTGCACCTAAAATCAATATTCCAAGTATAGTTTTCGTTGTACCTTTAATAATTTCTGAGATATGTTTACGCTGCAATAATAGCCCCAATAAAGCAACTATACCCAGTGTAATTGCTGGAACAGTAAGAATCTCAGCAATAGCATGCAAAACACTCATCTTGTAACCTCCTCGTATTAATGATATTAGGATGTAAGCTTGAGGATAATTCCCAGCTTACACCCTTATCATGCCATTTATTATTTTAACTCGTTCAATAATTTAGTCCGTATTTCTTCTGTGTCAGTCAAATTATTTATAAATATCTTCGCAGACTCTACTCCTTCAAGTGAGGATTCTAAATCTGCCGAAGCCATTATTAGATCAGCCGTTCTCCCTTTAGCAGATCCTACATCTAAAGCACTTACTTCAGCTTTAATCCCTTCCTCGCTTAAAATGTCATCTATGGTCATCTTAAGCATTAGACTAGTTCCAAATCCCATCCCACAAACAGTTATTATTTCCATTTTTACCTCTCCTTATAAACAAGTTATTCTTTTACGATATTTTTCAATAAAAGATTTATTAATTTGATCTCCTTTATCGAGATTGGAGCTAACATATATTGGCGGCTCTATTCCCTTTTTACTAAGATTCTCAATTACCTGCACAACAATTGATTGAAGTATAGTAAAACCAACTATTGATGATGTTGGTCCAAATTTAGACTCTACTCCAGGTGTTTCCATTATTGCATCTCCCGGTTCTCCATGATTATCCAGAACTATATCTGCTAATTGATATAACTTTTTGTTAATTTCATGTCTGGAACTTACTTCTTTAGAAAAAGACAGTGAAGTTAAAGCTATTACCTTCAGCCCCCTTTTTTTAGCTTCGAGAGCCATCTCAATTGGTACAGCGTTCCTGCCTGAAGTAGAGACAATCAACATTATATCTTGAGTTTTTATGTTTTCAGCATCAAGAATTACTTTAGCTAATCCTTCTTGTCTTTCCTCAAAGGTACTTAATGGGGCAGCAGGTGATAATGACAATGCTGGTGTTAAAATTGCATTCACAGGAACTAACCCACCAGCCCTATAAAATAGCTCCATAGCATACATTTGTGAATGACCACACCCAAATACATGTAAAACACCGTCTTCACTTATTGCGTTTGTTATCAAATCAGCTGCTCCTTCAATATTCTCACTCTCTTTTTGAGCTACTTTGCTTAGTTCTTCCTCTATTCGTGAAAAAAACTCTTTATATAACATCCAATAACCTCCTAATCAAATTTTTGATGAATATTTTCTATGACTTTTTCTTTATTTTTTTCTTTTCTAATGTTACTTACTAATTGATCATCTTGTAAAATTTTCATAAGCTCTGAAATAGCTTTTAAATGTGAATTATCATCAATAGCTGCAAATGCAAATATTAAATCCACTGGATCTTTGTCTCCCGCTCCAAATTCTACCGGAGTCTTTAAAGTAACCATACTTAAACAGACTTCTTTGACACTTTCTTCTGGTCTTGCATGAAATAAAGCGATGCCTGGAGCGATAACAATATATGGTCCGAAATCATTAACTGCTTCGATCATCCTTTCAATATAGTCTTGTTCAACAAAACCATTTTTAAAAAGCAATTCTCCCGCTTTAATTCCTGCACCTTCCCAACTTTCCACTTCAGCTTGGAGCATGATAGTTGACTCATTAAGTAAATTTTTAATCATAATTACACCATCCCTATAGTCCGAAAATATATTAATTCACCTGTTTCTCATAATCATATATCGTAACACCCTGCACAACACGATTTATATTGCCACCCACACTTGGATTGTCAGGCATTATACCAAGCTGAAGAGATTTGTTTAGCGCAAGTGCCTGAGCGAAAATTATATAAAGTAAAGCTAGTTCCAAATCTCCTGGGTTACTATTTTCTCCAGCAGAAACAGGTATTACTAAATCAGCAGCCGCAGTAATTTCAGCATCTTCTTTTTCCGCTAGTGCTATTACTTTCGTATCGGAATTACTGCCAGACACTTCACGTAAGATGTCTAAATCATATTTCCTTGTATATGGATTCTGCGACACAAACACAACAACTACCGATTTATCATTCAGAATTGCTTTTGGACCATGGCGGAATCCAAGTGATGATTCATGGATTGCCATCACTTTTCCTGCAGTTAATTCGAGCATTTTCAATGCAGCTTCATGTGAAAGCTGACCTAGCATTCCAGATCCCAAATAAATAACTCTTTCAAAATCAAATCTGAGAACTTCATTAAGCTTGACCGTTAACGATTCAACCAATTCTTGCGCACAAGAAATGACACGCTTATCGAGTTCCTTAGATGTAAACAATGTGTAACCAGCTATTAGCATGCAGGTAAAACTACTTGTCATCGCCAAGCTCTTGTCATTCGACTTCTTTGGCATTAGAACAGTGACTGCGTTTTTATCATCCTTTGTATCCTTGGCTAGCTGTCCCTCTTTATTGCAAGTGATTACTACCTGATAAAATTGATCAACTATTTGGTGACCAAGTTTTACAGTTGCAACACTCTCTGGACTATTACCTGAACGTGCAAAAGAGACTAAGATTGTTGGGATATCCTTTTGCAAATATTCCTCTGGATTCGAAACAATATCCGTTGTCGGAACAGCATTAAACTGTACATTTACATTATTTTCTTTTGCTAACGCGGGCACAAGGGTGTCTCCAATAAATGCTGAAGTACCAGCGCCAGTTAGTACGACACGAACATATTCATGTTTTTTGTATATCGAATCGATAAAATGATTTAATTCCTCTCTTTGAGCAGAAAGCATATCAATCAGCTCATCCCAGACAGCAGGCTGTTGATATATTTCAGTTGCAGTATTAATCGCATTCTTATTTTGTAATTCCTCTGATGTCATATTAAACATGTTCCATCCTCCAATTTTTTATTTATTTTTCCATTGTTGTATCACTTTATACGTATTTTCTCTGTTAGAGGCTTTGCGCTAGCATATTCACTAGTGAAATACTCCAAGTGGTGGTTATGTCGTCATAACCAGTATAAGTAAAAAAAATATGCTTAGTCTAGTCAGGTTAATTCAACAGTGTAATCAAATTTGTCACCGCGAGTTACGCTTATAGTATACTCGATGAGTTCTTCTTCTTGATAAGCGAAGCGCTTTATTAACATTGCCGGGTGCTCGGCATTTATTTTCAAATGCTCTGCTTCTTTTTTCCGTATAATTGTAGCTGAAAAACGTTCGATTGCCTTTGTAACACCAACTTTATAATCCTGCATAAACACATCATACATTGGGCGCTCTGCTAAATCTTTCTCTGTTAGATCCGGAAATATCCTTTTTGGTATATAAGAAGTTTCAAACATTAATGGCTCATCATCGGCAAGTCGCAGCCGTACTATTTGAAAAACCTCATCCAAAGGCGCTAAATTCATCTTATTTGCCAGTCTTTCATCTAATGCTATTTCCTGAAATGAAAGAACCTTCGTAGTCGGCGTTTTACCTAATTTTTTCATTTCTTCTGTAAAACTATATAACTTGATGAGTTTTTGATTATAGCTCTTTGGCGATACAAAAGTTCCTTTTCCATGTAACTTATAAATATACCCTTCTCGTTCAAGCTCCTGCAATGCCTGCCTTACCGTTATACGGCTAAGCTCATAAATTTCGCATAATTCCCTTTCTGATGGAAGTTTGTCGTCAAGACTATATTCCTCAGAATCAATTTTTTTAATTAATTCATCCATTAATTGCAAATATAAAGGTACCTTACTTTCTTTATCCAAATTCTTAATCCTACCTCCTAGCCTAAGCTAACTGGTATATTTGCATGTGGTTATTACCAGTTAAGATAAGTATAAGATAACTTTTATTAAATGTAAAGGATTACATACCAAATATATACCAACGTTTTCTTGTAAATAAATTATTATCATCAATTATTTTTATGCAAGCGTTAAGGTTCCCCATGCAATCAAAAAGACCGGACATGGTGATTCATGAGCGGTCTTCAATCTACTAACTATTTTTTAATAAGGTTTCCACTTTAGTTTCCTCGCTGCTTTAAAGCGCATTTCTGCATCTTGCCAATTGACGATATTCCACCAGTTATCAATATACTTTTTCTTTTCATTTTTGTATTGAAGGTAATATGCATGCTCCCAGACATCGAGAACAAGTATTGGCACAACATCCCATTGACTGAGGTTTTGATGTTTTTCTGCCTGAAGAATTTCCAAGCGTCTGGAACGAGGGGACCATACTAATATCGCCCAGCCCCCACCTTCAACCTCGTTTGCTGCTTCTGTAAAATGCTGCTTAAAGCTATCAAAGCTTCCAAATGCCTGATTAATCGCTCTCATTAATTCACCAGAAGGTCTGCCCCCTCCTCCAGGGTGCATATTATTCCAAAAAATAGTATGGAGATAGTGGCCGGCACCATTAAACGCAGCTTCCCTTTCCCAATGCTTGATAAGCGAAAAATCCCCAGATGTTCGTGCCTGCTGCATTTCCTTTTCTGCCTTATTTAGTCCATCTACATAGCTTTTATGGTGCTTATCGTGATGCAGTTTCATTATTTCCTCAGAAATATATGGCTCTAAAGCATCGTAACTATATGGAAGCGGTGGTAAAGTATGTCCACCAATTGGAACAACCTTTGTAAAATTCTCTACTCGTTCCGTTTCCATTTGCTTATTTTCTTCCATTTCATGTAAGAATGAATTTAGTTGTAAATTTAATTCATTGCCACGTGCAAAAGCCTCTTGATCTTGTAAAGCACCACCTTCAGAAAGTTCTTCTTTAAATTGCAATAATTCTATTTCCCATTGTTGTAATCTTTCACCTGTTTCTTGCAGATTTAACTGATTACTTATATCGCGATAATATTGCAGTACCTCTTCACACCATTTTTTTACCGAATGAATATACTCTGACACATTTAACCCTCCCAAACATAAGTTGTAGGCAGTATATGCTTCATGTTTAGAAGGGTGAGTCGAATCCATTGCATATGAAAAGGAAAAACATAACAACGCATGTTATGTTTTTCCTGTTTTAATGCATATTCATCATTATATTTAACCAATTGAGCCTTCCATTTCGAAGGAGATTATTTTCGATTATCAAAACGCATCATAATAGAAAAAAACCTTTAGAATAAAGGTTTTTTAGAAATGGCTAATCAAAATAACGTGGCACAAAACATGGCACGAACCTACTCTTTCTTTTTTACAAGTAATTGAAAGTTGTTATATTATTATTCAAATCTATATAGCATAGATGGAAGATAGGAAAGGATTTCTTTTTTCTGTTTATTATTCGCCCTCTCATCTAATTTAGCAAACATATCTTGAATCAAGAATATATTATAATTTATTTTGAATAGCTGTGAATCTATATCTGCCAGCATCCCCTTTAAGTGAATTTCAGGTTTTAAGGAATACTTTAAAGTTTGTGAAATCCCGTTTTTATAATTTCGAGCAACACGATGATTGCCGTCAACAATAATACCGTTTATCCTATTTTGAGCTACCGGATGACTAGCTAATATTATTGGTTCATTAGAAACATTATAAGCGTTATTAATATTTTCAATGTCTACTCCATTATTTAATGATTCTTCTAGTAATATTTCGGTTGGGTTACTATTCACAGTCTACTTATTCTGTGCATGACAAATAGACCAATGAACGTT
>DAMDKS010000061.1:0-21265 GCA_032085455.1 Oceanobacillus sp. | reverse complement strand
CTAGAAGTAAATTAGTTGTTACTGGCATTATAACACATCCTTCGTAGTTTTTGAGAACTGACTAAGGTGTGAATCTAATGCTAATATAACAAAAAAACAGAATGAGAACAAGCGTTCTATATGAAATGTGTTTTTGCAAATACCAAGTTTATCAGTTAAATTAAAAAACCTTGAAGGCATTTAGCCAATCAAGGTTTAGTAATTTTTTGTAATTCACAATACTTTATTTCAATGCATCTTCTAATGTTTTCTTTTCATGTTCTAACATACCACTTACTATAATGCCACAAACCTTTTTATTTTTATCTAAAGCAAATCCGACAGTATCATTTTGTACAATAGACACAGTATCATTTTTCGAAAATGAAATAACACCTTATCCATTCCTATATAAACGTTCAATTCACCATTTCCGTCTATATATGTCTGATTATTATATTCTTCAATCTGAAAAATAGGTACCATGGACAATCAATTCTAAGTTCCGCCGGTGGGGACCCCCACCCCTTCCAGCGATCACTAAGAATTGGCACAATCGTAAAGGTCAAGCAGCTGCCGCTGTGGTTGAAAAGTGATTTTCTCCAGATAGGGTAAATCATAACTTTTATATACGGATCTCAATCGAATATTGGTGGACTTGTATTGGAAAATAGAAGACTCGACTTCATGTGTACATGGACTTATTTGCGTGAAATAATCAGGTAAAATAATGATAACTATTTATTATATTTATAGCCAACTATAAAAAAATACTTATTTATCATTCAAACTTTAAAAAAATCAAAAAAAATCATATGTTTTTCACTCCGTTTGATGTAAGATGATATCAAGAATAGTTTTAAGGAGTGATAAATATGGAACAGTTCAAATTTAACCCTGAAGACAGTGAAGAGATTGTTAATGCTATTGTAGAGGGGTATCGAGAGTATATCGAGCATCGCAAAGATCGCTTTGAAAAAATGGCTATTAGTACTGCTTTCGCATGGACTAAAGGTAACTTCATTGAAAGTAAGATTGCAGAAATTAGTCCTACTCTTAATTTATCTTACAGATTTGCAAAAGCAGGACTAACCTGGGATTACTTACAATTCATTTACGGTGATACGAAGAAGCTCTTCCTTATTAAGAATGCAGCTTATTTTAATGAAAATTGCTTCTCACAGGCAATATTACCAAATCAAAAGAAAAGTAAAGGTCGTAGAACATATCTCCATGAACTTTCTAAAATAAACCAAAGCCTTGAATTTACATTTGATTATCAATACCAGCCATCAAGTCAACAAAGCGAGCAACTATCTCTATTTGTTACGGAAGAACGAATAAAAGAGGAACTTGAGCAGTTTCAAAAAAACTATAATGAATTCCATATTCTCACCTATGAAATCGACGATGCATATCAAATTTCTAAAATAATGCATTATTTACCTAATCCTGAGAATAATATAGCATATAAAATTGAGGATCTTTCAAAATATATTTCTGGTTCAGAGTTAACCGATGAAGAACGTGAAGTAATTGCGCCAGAACTAGACAATGGTATAATTGATCCTGCAGCTTATGATATAGGTATCTTTGAGGAAGAGGATGAAGAAAGCAATTAAGTTTTTATTTAGGTAAGGGGGGAGCGTTATGTTTATTGGTGAGAATTTAACTAATCTTCGTATCATGCATGGATATTCACGCAAACAGCTCTCTGAAAAGTTAAATGTAACAGAACAAGCTATTTGGCAATATGAAAATAATTATACATCACCTAAAATGCAAATTGTGAATGATTTAAAATCCATTTTTAATGTGAAAAGTAAATTCTTTTACAAGAATGATGTTTTAAAGCGATATTTTGAACCAGAAAATATTCCAGTTATAAATATTGCATATCGTTCTAAAGTAATGAATGTTATCTCAAAAACTCAATCAGAAGCCAAGCACGTTGAATACCTGGATAGTTTTGTTAACTATTTGACAGCTAATTTAACTTTTCCAACACAAAAAATTATTCAATTAAGGGACGAAGTAATTAACTATCTAAATACCTCAACAGATGATAGAAAAGTACAAATCAATAAAGTAGCTAAACTTGCACGACAAAGATTAGGCTTTCGAAATGATACAAATGATAATTTAATGTTTTTAATTGAAAAAAGTGGTGTATTTATTTTTGAAAAACCAATTGGGGAAGAAATTGATGCCTATAGTTTGTGGACGAATCAAAATAGACCTTTCATTATATTAGGTAATTTAAAACGTTCAGCTGTACGTAGAAACTTTGATATAGCGCATGAACTAGGTCATTTGTTACTTCACTTTAAAGTTGAATTCACTAATCTGGATCGTAAAGAGCACAAGGCAGTTGAAAATGAAGCCAACCTGTTTGCTGGGGCCTTTTTATTACCAGAAGAGTCATTTTTAGAAGATATAAAGTCTATTGATTATATTACAAATCCAGATGCATATTTAGATTTAAAAAAGAAATGGAAAACCTCTCTACAAGTATTAGGCTATAGGGCTGCTAATTTGGGGATCTTAGATTCCAAAAAACATCGTAATTTTTATGCTGCTCTTCACCGAAAAGGTTATTTAAAAATAGAACCACTCGATGAATCTTTACCAATCCAAAAGCCACAAAAAGTTAAATCAATCATTGATTTAGTTGCTAAAAAGGGAATGATTGATATTCGAGAGATGATCGAAAGAGATTGGATGGCAGAAGTTCAATTTTTCTACAGAATTACGGGTATTGATTTGGATTTCTTTAATAACTATATTAATCATGATCAACATTTTGAATTGTTAAATGTTAAAGAGATTTCATCGAGTATTTCGAACTAACTAAAGGATGTAGAACAATAAAACTGATGATTATTGCGGATGAACTGATCCGTTTATGCGTAGTTTTCACCCACTAAATACGGAAAATAGAACCACTAATAGGACAACTCTCTTTAAAGTATAAAACCAGACCCACAGCAGAGCTGCTTGCCCTTGGCTGCCGTGCCAATTCTTAGTTTTTAGTGGTTGGGTGCAGGGTCCCGAACACTAAAAACTAAGAATTGAGCGGTCGTGGTATGCTATGCGGATGAGACCAATGGGGGTAAACTTTTTCCATCCGCTAGAGAACCCACTACCACGACTGCAAACAAAGTAATAAATCACGTTTTTAATTTACACTAAATTCGTACTCCTACGTAAACTGGCTTATTATTATTTTTGAGGTGCCTAAATAGTCAAGAGACCTACTAAAAGTAAGTCTCTTGACTATTGTTAATCCTTTTTCCATTCGAATTGTCTCGAAGGTATATGTTTGTTAAAATCAGTTAGTCTAATATCAAAGTATTCCTCTATATCTTGTTTTAAATTATTTTCTAAGATAGTAAATTCATTTACTATATATTCTAGATCAAAAACGTTATATAGTTCTTGTTCTGCCCAAATTGATTTTACTCTGGCCATCTTTCCACCAAATGGGATTAGTGAAATAATAGCCCCTCCATCATATTCGTCATATTCTAATGTATAATAATGAAACTCTTGGATGTTATTGTACTTTTTATTGGTATTTACCCAATTATATAAGTATTTATAGAACTCAAGAATGGGAAACTCTTCTTGCTCAAAATAAATTTCATTGTTTATATTGATTGTAAATCTTGCAGAGACATTTAGGATTGAATTAACATCCCTTCTCTTTTTATAAGAAATACAATCCTTTTCGCTTGTAAATTTGTAGTTGAAATTTATTTGACTGGATAAGCTGTCCATACTTTACCTGTATAATCAAATACGATTTTTATTTTAATTTCCCCCTTAGTTCCAATCTTTTTCCGAACGTTCGCAGTTATGGTAAACAATAATTTACCATAGTTTTCATTAAATGAAATAGTGGGATTTTTCGTAACGCATCCTTCACCCAAGATTTGACAGTAGACTGACTTGTTTTATTAAACTTCCTGTAATTACCACCTGCATTGCTCAAATGTTTTTTTTGACACTGAAAATTTAGCCACCTTTTTTATTGCATTACTTAATGCAGCTTTCCCAAAAGCACTAACTAACGCTTTCTATCCATATTTTTTAACTTCCCATTTTATACCTTGTTTAACGACTAGCCCAATAACAGGGATGATTGATGCCTATGCATCAATAGTATGATGAATGGGAGTATTCATATGCTGCAGTCTCCCCGTTAGAGGAAAGCTTCCACATTATAGAACAGCTCTATGATGTTGACCGTTCGCAAACAAAGGCACTGCAGCCAGTTGAGCCAAAAATGATAGGTTTTATTTTCTTGGCTTACTTAAAGCGTTCTTTACTTCACTTGGTAGAATTCCCATAAAATAGTCTTCTATATTATCCCAAAACCAACGTGAATAATTTAGAATCTTCTCCTTTGGTGAAGTTCCTTCTTTTTCTTTTGTAAAAAGATACTTCAGCATTTCAACGCTTGTATAGTGTTTATCTTGAACATCTTTCAATATGCTATTTTGATAAAAATCACCTTGTTTAATAGCCTTTTCTAATGGATAAATTGAGTTCATTCTTAAATATATTTGTGGATTGTTTCCACCTACCACTTGATAATTTAATAACCTTTGACTCTCTCCAATTCCAAGTGCTGCTATTTTGGCATCTAATTCAATACTATTTGCCCTCATGTAAAATGTAAGTATATCACCATCGTTCTCAACAAAATTATCATTCGGCTTCAATGTTGCTAACAAACCCCTTTTAATAAATGTTGTGAATAAATCTCCATCTAGATGAATGATATACCTCGGTTTAGAAACTCCGATGCTTGCACGCTCGGATATGAATTTAACCTCTTTTATTTTTGAGTATTCAAACGCTGCGTTAATGACCGTTTGTGCAAACGTCATTGCTTCGAATTTATCAGAGATTTTTAATGCTTTCATAAAATGGTATCCAAGATCCTCGACTGAAAAATGTTTACCAGATATTTTATAACTATTAACGAATGTTTCAAATGCCTGTAAGATTAAATTATATTTGGAAACAATTGACTCATCTGTTTCATTGTTATTTAATCCTACATATACTCCTGAAGCATATATAAACTTTTCAAAAATAGATTTATGCTTTAGTTTATCTCTTTCTTCCGCTGTGTGCAATGCAAATTTGAAACTTGGAAAAGACATATCTCTATAATGTTTCTCCCATATTCCACTCAGGTTCACCTGATATACAGCAGAATAACTCTCACTCTGTATTTCGTATAGCTTGCTAAAATATCTTCCTAAATTTGAATGAATAAATGTTCTTTCTAATTGAGGAGTAACGAATATTAAATCATTTCCAAATAGACTTCTTGGTCTTGCTACAAAGGGAGAGTATCCAAGCTTATTTGGTGATGAAAAGTCTTTTTCGATCATTAATAACACTGTTTTCACTTTATTATCTAATGAATCTTCATCACGTTTGTTTTGAACAAAGATATATTTAAAATCCTCTGGACTAATAATTAAATTACGGTTATTATTCTTTTCATTATATACTGATAAAACCTTTTTCATAACCTCTATAATTTGACTCTTTCGGATCGCCGACATACCGTATAGCTGTTTAATTTCTTTCATATCACGATTTAAAAAATCAATTAAACCAAATCCATTAGCTACTTTATCCTTATCACGAGCTGCCCTTCCGACTTCTTGAATATAATCAACAACATTCCCAGTAGGAGCATAATGGTACACATTTTTAATATCAGGAATATCAATACCCATTCCAAAAGCTTTAGTTGCTAAAACAAATTGTAAATCTCCTTTTCTGTATTGAGATAAAACCTCATCTTTTTCCTCTTTAAGAAGGCTTCCGTAATATTTACCTGTAACTTTAGCAATATCTGGTTCATTTTGTATTAAAAAGTTACTGAAATCCGTTAACAATCTTACTGTTGGGAAATATACTAATGATTTTTGTCTGTTTTTATGGGCCATTTTTAAATGTTTCAACGCCAATGCGTGCTTCGTTTTTCGATAATCCCTTCCCTCTTTCTCTAAATCTTTTTCACTACTTTGAACAACCATAATTAACTCATCGCGACGAACCTTTCCGAAGTATGAAATAGGATTTATCATATTAAGGCTATTTCTCGTATCTAAATACATATCTTCTCGACCACCATATATAGCCGTTGCAGTGAAAGTAACGATAGGAAATTTGTATTCTTTTCTTAACTTAGCCAGATAAATACCTAAATACCAATAATCAGAGCGAAATGATTTTCCCCAAGTAGTTACTATATGAGCCTCATCAATAATCACCACACCAATATTCCTATTACCAATCAACATTTTAATATCGGATCGAGCTAGTAACGTTTCAGGAGATAGGTATAAAATATCAACATGCTGTTTTTGAACTTCATCTAGTATGCTTTCTTTTTGGTAAGGTGGGGTATTTCCGTTTATCGTACCTGAATTATTAATACCCTTACTATGCATACTTTCGACTTGATCATCCATTAAACCAATTAATGGTGATATAACTAAAGTTAAAGGCTTATCATCTGTATATTTATTTGCTAAATATAACGCAGGGACTTGAAACATCACTGACTTCCCCGCTCCAGTTGCTGCAGTTATATATATATCGCGAAAATCTTCACCATGCATTGCTTTTTCTGCCTGAATGACTATGTCATCGATAATTTGGGCTTGCGAAACTTTTATTGTTTCTTTAGATTGACTCTCTATGTTCTTATAAAACTCAATTTCCTTATAATTATCGTACTCATAAACGTTATTCAATATTTTTACATAGGCATCTTCATTCTCTATTACTTTTCTTCTTATTGATAATGTTGTAAAATAAATTTTTATATCAGATATATTAGCAATAATATTAATACGTGCTAAATAATTGTTAGGTAGTGACTCGCTTGCCCCTGATAAAACAAATAAGACATTATTGGTATCTTCTTCTAATATAATGTTCATAATAAGATCTAAAAATGGAAGTTCATCATCTGATAATTCTATTTGCAAAATATGTTCTGTTGGGTAATCATCGCTATATTTAAAGTCATAATCCATCTCATCATAGTATTTGAAGGTCAATGGTTTTTCATCAAATTCTGGATACGTCACATAATAATTTCCGCTGTATTTCGAATAATCTATTTGTCCATAAAATTTCGAGACGTTTTCTAATACTTTTAACTGATCATTTTCTAATTCATTATCTTCTTGATAATATAAATAATGATAAATGCTATCTACATTTGACAGCGTACCTCTGTATGGATACTGTTTATCGAATAGATTATTTTCGACTACCAGTAAAGGCATTTTATTAATAGCTTCTTGATCTTTAAATAATTGATATTCTTCAATTGTCATCCATAAATAAGCATCTGTAAACGTACGATGTTGGATAATATCTTCTATTACCTGTTCTGTCAACGTTGACAAATCTACTGTATCGAAGTAGTCTATACTAAATGAAAAGTACTTTTTCTCTCTTTTTAGTTCGCTTGTATTAAAACCTTTTAAAACAACAATAGATGGTCCATTTTGTTCTACAATTTCCTCAATTCTTTTTTCAATATCCATACAAATACTCCTTTAATACTGTAGTTGATTTTGGTTCTCGAAGCTTCGTAAGTGCCTTTGCTTCTATTTGCCGAATTCTTTCTCTTGTCACATTAAATATCTGTCCAATATCCTCCAATGTCTTTGTTTCATCACTTTTAAGTCCAAAACGATAATATAAAACCTTCATTTCCCTCTCCGTTAAATTTGATTGAAAGATCCCACCAATTGCATTTCTTAATTCAAATTTAAAATATTCCTCCTCAGGCGTAATTAAATTATCATCTAAGACAAGTTCACTTAATGATGTGTTTTCATCTTCCCCAACAAGGCGATCAAGACTGTCCAAGTTACTTTGTGAAATATAAAAGCGTAATTCTTCTATAACATCAATTGGTTCTCCCATTTCTTTAGAAACTTCAGAGATTGTAGCAGGTCTAGCCAATTCATTCCACAATTCATTCTCTATCTTTATGAATTTATTCATCTTTTCCCGATAATGGACTGGAATTCGTATTAATGTTGAATAATCCGCTATCCCTCTAGTAATTGCTTGTCTTATCCACCAAGTTGCATAAGTAGAAAACTGATAGCCCGAAGAAACATCAAATTTTTTGGCAGCCTTCAGTAATCCAATAACACCAACCTGATACATATCATCCTCATCAAATCCCACTGTTGCTAAGCCTGAATAATGCCTTACAATCTTCCACACTAAACTTTTATTCGCTTCAACTAAATTGCTAAGTGACTTATTTTGTTTTAATTCATCTCCAGAATGTATTTGATTTAAATATTCAATATTCCATGACTTATCAATAACACTTTCAAGTGAATTAACATGTTCTACGAAGCTATCATCGTCCAATAGAGAATCTAAATCACTTTCTAATAAATCATCTGGTATATCAAAGTCAACTTCAGTTTTTTCTTTCGGTGCATCATCAATAATGATATAGTTTCTTCTTGTTAGATCGCTTAGAATATTCTTTTGTAAACCTTTATCTATATTATTTTGATTGAACCATTTTATAAGAATACTTTTGTTAATTTCATTTTCTAGCTCAATACATTTAAACAACTTCAGTAATTTTGCCTTGAATACGGTTCTAGGGTGATCAATGATTTCTATTTTCAAAGAATCTAGTTCATCATAAACGGCAAACTTTTCTTCGATTTCAAGTTTGTATTCTTTAAACCACCGATCAACAATATTCTGCTTTATTTTACTACCAAAACGAAAATTATCATTAATATGAGAAAATAGATCGTCTAGCTTTTTATTCATTTAACATTACTTCCTTTATTTACTAAACCTATATTTTAACTAGCCTGCACTCTTTAACCACTTACTAACGTTGCAAAAAAGTTACATTTTTAATCGTAATAGGACTTCTATGTATTAAAAATATTATTATAAAAAACATCAAAACCAATCCAATGGCTTTTATGAATGGAAATCAACTTATAATAGTAAATCTGCCTTAAATAAATTATATATCTACTTGTGAAATGTTCTCGTGCTTGCCACCATTCTTAAAGTGTCTGCTTATACCTTTATTTCTTATAAGTTTACTTATTTTCCCTTAATCCAACCCATCAATCACATCCCTAACCCCCATATTAATATAAGCATTTAACTTCCCGTTTTTTAATACTTCATCAGCCTGTTGCAGCAATCCCATATATTTCATTTCAGCATCCTTTACGGTCCGAATTATTTCCTCTTGCTCCCTTATATCAACATCAGGAAACTCAATATCCTCAATATCTCGTGTAGTTAACGCTTTAACTGTTCCGCCCTTTTTTAATCCCTCAATAAAAGCGACACCAACTGGACTTTCAAGGAAGATTTTAATATACTCTGGCTTATATGCTTGATCTGTGATTCTAATTCTTATAAACATATTAGACAGTACTAGGGATTCATTATGCTTAGGAACAATTGCAACTTTATAAGCCGTTCCACGACTAGCAATAATAACGTCCCATTCTTCAACTAGATAACGATCAGCATTTTTAACTGGAATTACATCAATATTACCTAAGTCTATTTTACCATTTTCTACATCTTTTAGCTGGATAACTTTATATCCTTTTTCGCCTTCCATCATTGCCTTTTTGGAAGGTAAATTAACTCCACGTGTTAATTGGGCAACTTCTTTTAAAGCTCTCTTATTTTTAACCTTATTATCATAAATTGCTTTGTCTATAACGACATCACCAAATTGCGTTTCCACCGTTTGACTTGTGAAATAATGATTTGGATTTAAATTAAACGCTCCCTCGGTAATCTCCCGAATGCTAGCAATCTTTACATTCTCTGTATCCTTAGTGGGTTGTTCATACATGGCAATAATTGCATCAATATTATCTTTAGCTAAATAACTATGTGACCGTCCACTACTTGTAAACTGTTCTTCTGCATTTATAAATCGAACTTGCCGCTTGCTATCAGATGCTTTACTTTTATTTAATACAAGCAATGCCATTTGAATCATTGTATACGACAAGAGCCTATCTGGAAGTAACACAATTCCCTCAACCAGATCATTATTGATAACGTATTCTCGAAATGCCCTTTCAGCATGTGAACTTCTTGATAATACGCCTACAGGAATGATTACTGCCGCCCTTCCTGTTTCATTTAATGAAGCGACTGTATGTTGCAAAAATGCTAAGTCACCATGCATTTTACTTGTTTTCCCCATTCTCCCGCTAAAACGACCAAATGGATCGTAATCCATCACTTGGGTATTGTTTAACCTCAAGCCAAAAGGCTGATTCATCGCAATATAATCAAACTTCATTAAATTACTATCATTTTCTATAAATGACGGATTAGATAATGTGTCCCCTTTTGCAATTTGAAAACGTGATAAATCTACTCCATTTACAATTGCATTCATGTAAGCCAAGGCAACAGTTGATTCATTTATCTCCTGTCCAAACATTGAGATATCATTATCAAAATAATACGCTTCAATTAACGATCCTCCGATTCCTGCTGCCCCGTCGTACACACTACCATGAAACGGTTTTAATATTTCTATCATGAGTCTGTTTAGTCCCTCTGGTGTTACAGATACTCCTAAACCCTTTCCTTCATGCTCCATGAGTTGTTGTATAAAGTGTAAGAAGTATTTACCCGTTACATTTGTATCTTGGAACTCCTTTTTTGTTAAAGAACTTTCATCAATAATCATTAAGCAATCATACAGCACATGGTCTCCTATCTTTGAAAGAGGAAATTTACTTAGTGAATCTAGATTAAACTTATTACTGTGCACAACTTTTTGAAAAAGCTCATCTATTAGACTTCCAATGCCGGAGTGGGAAGAACTAATTCTTTCCCACGATATATCATCTGGCATCGTTAATAAATGACTATTATTTACTAATAAAAACTTTGCTGTAAAAATCCTACTTGCTACTTCATAATACTGTGAAGACTGTACCTCATCTTTAAGCCGTTCACCTATTGCTACACTTGCTTTATTTGCACTCAACTCAATATTATCCATATAAGTAGCAGCTCCTTCCAATATTCTAATAAGGTATTTTAAATTCCCTTTAAATTTTTTTAATAAAAAACCACATTCTCATTGATTGCATTTACAATATTAGAAATTCCTTTACTACGATGATAAACCACCTTTAGTTTTTGATTTATCAGCAGCGTCTTTAACCGCATACATTGTACCATGAGATATGGCTGACAGTATAACTATAACACATTCAACATCTTTTAATAAATTGGAAAAGTAATTTTTATTTCCTTTCCGTTTCATTCTTCCATCATGATATACTAACTCGTAATTGCAATTCCTTAATTTATCTTCGTATCCTTTTTTATTATCACCACCAGTAATGGCAACCTTTTTCATATTGATTCACTCCATCTCTTAAATTTCTAATTCCTTAGTGATATTTAGATATGCCGTAATCTGTTGACGTTTACTACTTAATAAGTCTGCTAGTAACTTAACATCTGAAGACTTTACATTTAACGTTCTATTAACGCGTTGATTTCTTATATCCCCTTCCCTGTTGACACGTCTTTGAATTATTTCAAACTTTACTAACTTCCCTCTAGGTGTCCATCTAAAGTTATTTAATCCCATGAAGGTTAAAAGTGAATTGAATTTCACTACTTTATTTTCATGGTTAACAAACTTTATTACTGCAGCAAATATTGATCTTGCATCAACATTTATAATTTCAGTAATGAATCCGACCTCACCCAATACTTCTTAAGGGTATTTATAATTCCCTTTTGTTCCTGCAAAAGTAATTCTCTTTGTGATACTCTTTGATTTTGATTTACCAATCTGATTCTTTCAACGTTTGTTCTATTCACAATAGAAGCCCTCCCTATATTCTACTATTTTTTGAGTTTCATTTTTCCCTCACAAATAGTTATACCATAATTTCCAGTACTTGTAAAGGGTATTTTTAATTCCCTTTTAAAACATTTGGATTGCATATTTTACTGCTTTAGAATTGGGGGTCAGTTATCCCCTAAGAAATATATCAAATAGGATGCATTTAGACACGAAAATCGAATGAAGGTTATTTTATTGCTTGAAGCTGAATAGTTAAGACGTAAATACCAACCAACAAAAAAGAAATAACTCACTTAATCCCGTTCATAATCAGTTCATATTGTTATATTATAATCTTGATGTACCGAAAATAGAGGTAGGCATGAAATAGCATGGGATTTAAAACAAAAAGGAATGAGCGATGATGACAAAAATTCTAGTGGTTGATGATGATTCACATATTCGTGAGTTGGTTTCGCTTCTTTTACAGAATGAAGGGTTCCAGGTATATGAAGCTTCCGATGGATTAGAAGCGCTAACCTTGTTGGAATCTATACAGGTAGATATGGTCATTTTGGATATTATGATGCCTCATATGGATGGGTGGGAGCTGGGGCGTGAGCTTAGAGACTTTTATGACTTTCCAATATTGATGTTGACTGCGAAAAGAGAAACAACCGATAAGCTAAAGGGATTCAATATAGGGACGGATGATTATTTAGTAAAACCATTCGAACCATTGGAACTCGTTGCGAGGGTAAAGGCATTGTTGAAACGATATCAAATTTCTATTTCTGAACAGATTCAAATTGGGGAGCTTTTTTTAAATCATAAAACACTTGAAGCTACTTATCAAAGCCAATCCATTGACTTGCCAAAGAAAGAATTTGAACTGCTTTTTCTTTTAGCTAGTTATCCTGGGAAGACTTTTACACGAGAACAATTGATTGAAAGTATCTGGGGCTATGATTATGAAGGGGATGAACGTACAGTGGATGTCCATATTAAACGATTGAGAAATAGATTTCCCGATGAACAGAAGGATTTTGTCATCAAGACTGTTCGAGGTCTAGGCTATCGATTGGAGTCACCCTTATGATAAAAACCCGCCTTAAAGTATTGTTCGGTTTTTTTATTGTCATTATTGTGCTAACTATTTGTTGGTCGGTGGCGTATTTTTCAACAAATTGGTTCTACGCGTTTTATTCCATCCATTTACACACGTATTGGGAACAGATTATCAATTCCATATTCGGCTTTTTCCTATTTGGTTGTGGAATTTTTATATTGACACGTCTTTTTGCTCATCAAAGACAAAAGCAGGTTGAGTATTATCAATCGATTATCACTGCAATCAAGCAAATTGCTCAGGGTAATTTTAATATCAGTTTGCCAAAGTTTGAGGGGCATGATCATCCTGATGACCCTTTTAGAGAAATCGTCGACAATATTGATTATATGTCTAAAGAGTTAGCGCAAACGGAGAAAATGCGTCAGGAGTTTGTTTCCAATGTATCTCATGAAATTCAATCTCCGCTTACTTCAATTAGTGGATTTGCGCGAGCTTTGAAAAGTGAACATCTATCACCAAAAGATAGA
Source organism: Oceanobacillus sp. (assembly GCA_032085455.1). Lineage (GTDB taxonomy): Bacteria > Bacillota > Bacilli > Bacillales > Amphibacillaceae > Oceanobacillus. Next base: position 7,791 of record DAMDKS010000061.1, on the reverse strand, counting down.
TTGCATTATCTTTCCATTATCGAAACGGAAAGTGAACGTTTGTCTAAGCTTAGTGATAATTTACTGAAATTAACATACTTGGAATCGGCTCACGATTCTCTTGAATTAGCAGCGTATCGATTGGATAAGCAAATCCAGCAAGCAATTTTATCATGTGAACCTCAATGGCTGGAAAAACAAATTGAAATGGAATTTTCCTCAAAAGAAATATGGATAAACGCAAATGAAGATTTGCTGAATCAAGTCTGGATGAACCTGCTTCATAATGCGATTAAATTTACACCAGCGGGTGGTACCATTCGTATGAGTGCCTCTCTCCAGAAGGAAAAGATTATTGTGGAAATTTCTGATACAGGGATTGGCATTACAGAGAAAGACCAGCTTCATTTATTTGAGCGATTTTATAAAGCGGATAAAGCGCGCGCCCGTCAAACAGGCGGCAGTGGTTTGGGTCTTTCCATTGTAAAAAAAATTATTGATTTGCATCATGGTGCTATTCGAGTAAGTAGTAAGCCACAGAAAGGTACAGCCATTATCGTTACGTTTGAAGACAGACAAACATGAAAAATCAGCAGGCATTTGGGATTTTCCTGAATCCGATTATTATATTAGAAAAGGAGTTACACCATGAAAAGTAAGCAACAAAACAGTTTAAAACCTTTTTTTTCATTACTATTATCCACCAATATCCCAAAGTTAGCTTTGACGATGGGACTGATTACAAGTATATTCACAACCCTCGCCGGATTAATCGTTCCATTACTGACTAAAAATCTGGTTGATGGCTTTTCCGTTTCGGCTTTAAGTATGCCCATTATCATTGCGATTGCCGTTGCGTTCATTGCGCAGGTAGTGGTTAACGGCATTTCCATGTATCTTCTAACATCTGTCGGACAAAAGATTGTCGCGAAACTGCGAGATTCCATGTGGCTAAAACTGATTCGCCTGCCTGTCAGCTATTTTGACAAAAATTCAAGCGGTGAAACAGTGAGCCGGGTCGTTAATGATACAAGTATTGTAAAAGATTTAATCTCTGAACATTTCCCGCAATTTGTGACAGGTATTATTTCCATTATTGGTGCAATCACGATTCTACTAGTTATGGACTGGAAGATGACATTGCTTATGCTGCTCGCTGTGCCCTTAACCATTGCCGTTATGCTGCCACTAGGCAGGCAAATGGTGAAAATATCCCGGGGATTACAAGATGAAACTGCTGTTTTCACAGGTCATATCCAGCAAACGCTTGGAGAAATTCGTTTAATGAAAGCCTCCAATGCAGAAAAAATGGAAGAGAAAAAGGGCTTATTTGGTATCGAAAAACTATTAGGATACGGATTGAAAGAGGCGAAAATTTTTGCCCTGATTGCACCGATTATGTATTTAATGGTCATGGTGGTAATCGTTGCGATTATCGTGTACGGAGGGATGCAGGTCGCGAGTGGAGCAATGTCGACCGGGTCACTTGTTGCCTTTCTTCTTTATCTCTTCCAAATTATTATGCCAATCACCTCCTTTGCAACCTTCTTTACCCAATTGCAAAAGGCGAAAGGAGCAACCGAAAGAATAATTACTATTTTGGAATTGCCATTGGAAGAAGGCCAAGAAGGAATGGATATCGATATTGCAGCGAAACCAATTTCCGTACAAAATGTTTCTTTTGCTTATCATGATGGGGAACCTGTTTTAGAAAATGTCTCGTTTGAAGCAAAGCCAGGGGAAATGATTGCCTTTGCTGGCCCGAGTGGAGGAGGAAAAACGACGATGTTTGGTCTGATGGAACGATTCTATCAGCCTTCTTCTGGAGATATCCGTATTGGTGATACCTCTATTTATAAATTGTCTATGGCATCTTGGCGTAATCAAATTGGCTATGTTTCACAGGAAAGTGCCATGATGGCTGGAACAATTCGAGAAAATCTTTGTTATGGTTTAGCGGATACAGGGGAAATTCCAGATGACCGCCTCTGGGAAGTTGCTAAAATGGCCTATGCTGACCAGTTTATTCGTGCCTTTCCACATGGTTTGGATACAGAAGTTGGTGAACGTGGCGTCAAGTTATCTGGTGGTCAAAGACAACGAATCGCCATTGCACGGGCATTTTTAAGAGATCCTAAAATTTTGATGATGGATGAAGCAACGGCAAGCCTAGACAGTCAATCAGAAGGCATCGTTCAACAAGCATTAGCCCGGCTCATGGAAGGACGAACAACCTTTGTCATTGCCCATCGACTATCCACTATCGTTGACGCCGACAAAATCATCTTCATCGAAAACGGAAAAATAACTGGCAGTGGCTCCCACCACGAACTCACCCACTTCCACCCATTATATCGGGAATTCGCCGAACAGCAACTTGCCTAATTTTTTAAGAATAAGTCCCCCAGCTTTAAAGTGTTGGGGGACTATCTTCATTAATAAGCATTCTTTATAGAAAAATAGTATTTTATCTTCCACTTTCATTATACACTTACTTCCATTTAAAAATATTCAGTTTTCCGAACCGTGGATGCAATATTAACTCGTTATACACCACTTTTTGCAAGCGTAAAACGATCTATTTTTTATATACGAAATAATACATACTCAAAGGCCACCAAAGCACACAAAAAATCGGATACACTGCCCAAATGGTGCCTGGAGAAGAAATGATATTTACACCGATAAAAAATAGGCTGATCATTAGGCTAGCATGAATGGAATATTGAAAATAGGTTTTTCTTTTTGCATGATACAAGGATAATGGCCACCAAAGTACAGCAAAAGCTGGATAGATAACCCATAAATACTGAGGTGAAAATATCATATTTAAAACAAAATAATAGATGATAATACTTATACTGCCAATAAGTGCTGTTGACATTGCTGCAGCCTTATCGCCTAAAAATACAAGAATCGGCCACCATAGGATGGGATAAATCGCGAATAGAAACCATGGATAGTCGGGTGTGTTTAGGTAATTTGTGAGAATTAAAAACAATATAATCAGCAGACTATAGAAGAGTGCAAGATGCTTACGCTTACCTGTTCGTATAAAATAGTAGCCCACTATCCACAGAATCAATGCGAAAGCAGGATAAATAACCCAAGGATAACTTGACCCAACAATGAGATTGACAATGATTAAAAAAACGATGGTCATCAAGCTGCCTGCTGCGACGAAACCAATATCATAGTATTTCAAATATATCCCTCCTTATTTATTTCGAAGCCAGCTAAAATACATGGTTAACGGCCACCAAAGTATGACGAAGGTAGGGTACACGAACCAAATGGTATGGGGAGTGTAATAAAGATTGATAAAAAGTACTAGTGCGATAACCAACGAGCTTCCCCACAGAGAATAACCCAGGTTTAATTTCCTCATCTTTTTCTTTTGCGGTTTTGTCCCACCGGTTCCTAATTCCTGTTTTAAATCTTCAATATCACCAAAGTCAACAATGGCTTTATTAATCGCATCTTCCTCCGCTTTGCCTTGTTCCATTAAATCCCATACCTTTTCTTCAAGGTTTTGCAATACCTCCTGCATCAGAGCTTCCTTTTGCTCACTGTTTGGAATATCCTTAAACAAGTTATGCACATGGTCTTTTAATACTTTCACTTTAATCCCTCCATAAATAAATCAATGATTTCCTTTGTGGCTTCCCATTCTACTGCTGACTCCTTCAAAAAGGCTTTACCTAATGTGGTGATTTTATAATATTTTCTTTTTCCTCCAAGAGAAACGCTGCCAAAATAAGACTCGATTAATTCTTTTTTTTCTAAACGCTGAAACACAGCATATAGCGTAGCCTCTTTGATTTGAAAGCGATTATTCGTACGTCGGCTGATTTCCTTCGATATTTCATAACCATATCGATCCTCCTCTAAAATCAAGCGCAAAATAATCGCATCTAAATGCCCGCGGATAATATCACTTCTAATCATATTGACACTTCCTTGCTTCATCACTATTCTACCTGATGGAGTAATAATACATCATATTGCTCTACCTGTCAAAGTAATTCTTTAAAAATCATTTATCCTTGTTATCTGCATACAGGAGTTGAAGCGCACCAGCCTTGCGTTTTTTAGTGATGAACTACAAAAATAGGCACACGTTATGACTTTGGAAAGATCCTAAACAGGATTTCTAACAATAAATAAGGCTTCAGAACTTATACCTAAGCTCTGTAGCCTTGTTTATTACGCATTTTTATATGTAAGAAACACACTTGGAATAAGATGACCGCAAGAACAATCACGGACACTAAGAATCCCGCATGGTAACCTGTTAAACTGCTGGAAATCGTTGGTTGCAGTCCTTGCATGACTGTTGCGAGAAACCGTTGCGATTACTGCCGTGCCGAAACTTGAAACAAGAGGTTATTAAAGCCTGGGCATGGTCTAAAAATATGGTATCACCATGAGAGGACTTGCCTACAACACTTGCCTGTAATTCGTTGGAGAGGAGCGACAATTCAGTCATTTTTGTATACCAAAGTTTTTCATTTTGAACCCACAATGCTTCTCTGTTATCATAAGAATTATCAATAACTAACTGTCCTTCCTCATCAAATTCCCAACTTTTTATCTCATGACCGTCTGCCACCTGATACCGCTTCGTATCCATGTCAACACGAATTTCAGCACCTGTACCATTGCCGCCATAATTTCCGATGGTATCCTTGTTGTTCCGGTAATTAAAAAGCATACCCGAATTGGCCTCAACCCACTGCTGGGCTTCAGGTGACAATATATCATAAGGATCCGGACCATTAAATCCAACATTGCCCCACTCATTTTCTGCAGCTATATATAAAGCAATATATTCGCCTAGGGAATGGCCTGTCGTAGTTATATTAGCTTGGGGATATTTCGCTTTAACCTCGCCTGCAAATTTCTCCGCCGTGCTTATCTGACTATCCTCAACTGAAATAGAACCACCGTATCCGGGGTGTCCATTTGGTTTATTTAACACATCCTTATTTCCACCTATAACCGTTTGTATGTCTGTTTGTATATCTGCACCATCAGATAGATTTGTACCTGCATAAGCAATCACTACTTCGGATGTATCTACTTTGCCATTCTTGAAAGGGGCAACAGCCATTGCTTGCATACCGTTGATGTGTTGTCTTCGGTTTTGAGGATTTGGTAATACTCTGCTTCAACTTCTCTAATAACTCCCCCCTTTAATTTGGGATCATATTCTACATTCCTTTAATCTAGCCTATAAACATCCTGGCTAATATCGCTATAGTATTTATCAGTTATCATTAAACATACTCCTCCTGATTATTGGAATAGATAACCCTAACTTTATTCGTTGTGACGCCTTTCACTTGGACATCTTTGTTTTCAAATCCAGCGGCTCCTATCTCTTCACGTTCTTCCCAAAAAGTATAAGAGAAATTAACTGATCCGTTACTATCATTTGTCATATTTACAAATATGGTATAGGCACCCGTCATTTTATTGTAAACAGTTTTTTCAATTTCAACGGATTTTATATTCGCATACCTATTTTTTAATGCTTCCACGGACTTTCTCTCTACCGCGATCTTCTCAGTTTCTTTTTTATCCATATACACTTTCCCGCCTACGCCAATTATTGCAACGACTACGAACAAAACAATTATAACAATCAACCATTTCTTATTCATATCTCTAATCCTTTCATCTGACTTTAACATCTTTACGATAAACAAAGAGGCTTATAATCTGGTATTCCTCGGCATGAATCATTATATTTCCTCTTTCTCTTTATTTGAGAAGATAACTTGAACTTTATCTTTTGTTTCACCCTCCATTTGTACCTCTTCATCCTCTAATATATAACCTCTTGTTTCTTTAGGCTTATTTTTTTCATAATTATAAGTAAAACGCACTGATTTCCCCTCTTTATTTGTCATTTTTACAAACATGCTATATGTTCCCGTCATAGCATCATAATTACTCTTTTCGAACTCTATAGCCTTTATATCAGCAAAGGTACTTTTTAATGCCTCTACAGACATCCGTTCTGTCTTCATTTTTTCTGCCTCTTCCTTTTTATCCACATATACCTTCCATCCGACTCCAATTATTGCAACGACTACGAACAAAGCAATCGTTAAAATCAAGCCTTTTTTATTCATACCCTAATCCCTTTCATCTGAATTTAACTTTTCACAAGAATATTATGTACTTCTTCTCTATATAACCGTTTGTATCCGCTATAACAGCTGGATTTGTTCCCGCATTGGCAATTACCTCTTTGGAGATATGATCTTCACCAGGTGCAACGACTATTGGAGGTGCTGTTCTCAATTTTGAAGACTTAGAAATTGGAATTCTACTTTTTACTTTTGTTCCTTTATATCAAGATTGTTAAAAATATAAAGTTAATTCAGCTTATTTAAAAATTACCAACCCTTTTTATTTCATATTCAATTGCCCTATAAGCTTGACTTCCAAACTTACCCTTTACGTTCGTATGATACCGCTTCGTATCCATGTCAACACGAATTTCAGCACCTGTACCATTGCCGCCATAATTTCCGATGGTATCCTTGTTGTTCCGGTAATTAAAAAGCATACCCGAATTGGCCTCAACCCACTGCTGGGCTTCAGGTGACAATATATCATAAGGATCCGGACCATTAAATCCAACATTGCCCCACTCATTTTCTGCAGCTATATATAAAGCAATATATTCGCCTAGGGAATGGCCTGTCGTAGTTATATTAGCTTGGGGATATTTCGCTTTAACCTCGCCTGCAAATTTCTCCGCCGTGCTTATCTGACTATCCTCAACTGAAATAGAACCACCGTATCCGGGGTGTCCATTTGGTTTATTTAACACATCCTTATTTCCACCTATAACCGTTTGTATGTCTGTTTGTATATCTGCACCATCAGATAGATTTGTCCCTGCATAAGCAATCACTACTTCGGATGTATCTACTTTGCCATTCTTGAAAGGTGCAACTGCCATTGCTTGCATACCGTTGATGGTGTTGTCTTCGGTTTTGAGGATTTGGTATTTTTCATCACCAAATTCATAAAACTCTCCAACCGCTAAAAAATTATAATTTTTATTTTTGGAATCTATTTTATAAACATCTACACTCAATTCGTGAAATGTTTTAACTGAAGACATTACACTTCTCCCTCACTTCTATCAGAATAAATAACGTCAACCGAATGATTCGTTTTACCTTTTCTTTGAACATTTTCCTCGTCAACCACTTTCCAACCTCCTATTTCATCAGGATGATTGGTTGCAAAACTATAATCAAATTTTATAGATTCACCATCTATGCTGGTCATTATGACAATTATACTATAATAACCAGTCATTTCATTATACTCACTTTTCTCAATTTCCACTGATTTTATATCTGCAAAAGTATTCTTCAAAGCCTCCACAGACATCCGTTCTGCCTCAATTTTTTCCGCCTCTTCCTTTTTATCCATATATACCTTCCCTCCCAATCCAATTATTGCAACTACTACGAACAAAGCAACCATAACAGTCAACCATTTTTTATTCATATCGCTAATCCTTTCATCAAACTTTCACTTTAACAGGAATTGTATTCTCTTTATCTACAGATTTATGTTCCATTTATGTATTAAAATACTACATTATATTAAAATCACAATAACATTTACGAATATTTATCATCTATGGAAATATCAGAAATTTATTTCCTGGATTCCCTGTAACAATAATATATTTTTAAACCCTGTTACCTATACTGATTCAAATACAACATTGCCCCACTCATTTTCTGCAGCTATATATAAAGCAATATATTCGCCTAG
>DAMDKS010000060.1:0-21485 GCA_032085455.1 Oceanobacillus sp. | reverse complement strand
TTCCGGCTCTAAGAGCTCTTATTAACGCCCAAATTAGTCGGAATTCAGGGGATTCCGGCTCTAAGGGCACTTATTAACGCCCAAACTAGTCGGAATTCAGGGGATTCGGGCTCTAAGGGCACTTATTAACGCCCAAACTAGTCGGAATTCAGGGGATTCGGGCTCTAAGAGCTCTTATTAACGCCCAAATTAGTCGGAATTCAGGGGATTCGGGCTCTAAGAGCTCTTATTAACGCCCAAATTAGTCGGAATTCAGGGGATTCGGGCTCTAAGAGCTCTTATTAACGCCCAAATTAGTCGGAATTCAGGGGATTCGGGCTCTAAGGGCACTTATTAATGATGTTAGTATAGAAAGTGGACATATCAAATGAGCCATGTTTAAGTTAAAATATGGTTAAGGGGGAAGTGTTCACTATGGTTGAAAAACAAAAGAGTTATAGTGTTGAATTTAAAGAGTATGTTGCGAAAATGGTAGTTTTAGATGGTCATAAAACTACCGATGTAAGTAAGAAACTCGGAATCCCTTATGGTACGTTAAAGCGTTGGGTTCAGAATCATAAGAAGAAGCAAAGAGAAGCTGAAAAGGAGAACCAACGCCAATTGTTAACAGCGACTGAGTATAAAGAGTTGTATGAGAAAGAGCGTGAGCGAAGTATTGATCTAGAAGAGGAGAATGAAATCTTAAAAAAAGCCATGCACATCTTCACGCAGACAAAGTAGAAAAGTTTGCGTTCATTCATGAACATCGTACGGAGCACACCATTTTGAAGATGTGCAAAGTCCTTGGTGTGTCGACATCTGGTTACTATGCTTATGTCAAACGACTGGATCGAGGAGAGACTGAGAAAGAAGCATTTGACCGTTATTTAGATGAGCGTATTTTATTTCATTTTCATGATAATCACGGGTTTTATGGTAGCCCTCGAATCTATCGAAAAATACGTTATAAGGACAAGATCCTTGTCTCTGAAAAGAAAGTAACGAATCGGATGAGAGAAATGAATCTGTATGCAGCACCGCCTAAGAAGTTTCAGAACACGACAGATTCAGAACATGCTAAGCCCGTTTTTCCTAATGAGTTAAATCGAGAATTTGAACCAGAAGCGCCAAATAAAGCCTGGGCAACGGATATGACTTATATTCATACTGGAGAAGGATTTATCTATTTAAACCCGATTATGGATCTTTATTCCCGAAAGATTATTAGTTATAGGATAGCTGATCATATGAGACAGGAGCTTTGTTTAAATACTTTAGAAGAAGCGATTACATTGCGGCAACCGGAAGAAGGATGGATTCATCACTCTGACAGAGGAGCACAATATTGTTCCAATGAGTATGTAAAGAAACTGGAAGAAGGTGGTGCAACGATAAGTATGAGTCGTAAGGCAAATCCTTATGATAATGCCTGTATGGAGAGCTTTTTTGCATCGTTGAAGAAGGAGTATTTGCATAAGCACGTATTTCCAACAAAAGCAGAGGCGATTCTAGCCATGGAGTTTTATATCCATTTTTATAATGAAAAACGTATGCATTCATCAATCGGCTATATGAGCCCGAATGAGAAGGAAGCGGCCTATAAAGAGAGCCAGTCAACACGGATCAGGAAAGAGCAATTACCCTCTGCTTAAAGCAATGAATCCGGTCTTGATTCGTTGCTTTAAGCGGAGGCATCCAAGTGACTCGAATGAGTCACGCGGAAGGAAAGAAAATTGGCTCAGTTTGAGAGCTTTTTATGTCCATTCTATTGACAGAATTCCATTAATGTCCTAATTATTCCGGCCAACCCACAAGTATATGCACCGTTTTGTCGAATACGCGCACCCCGCACCCTGTTATTTCTTATTTCATTATAAAAAACAAATAAAAAAGACTGGTGCTTGCACTATTTTAGTGTAGCTCCAACGCCTTCTTTCTTATTTACTAAAGTTTTGTCCCAGCCTCTTTGTTTTTCTCCCTGCTGTTTCGTATGTTTCCTTCTATTTTGGTTAAGCTATATCTCAATAGGGGGGATTGTATGAATTCTTATTTTGCGATGTTTACGGATTTAATTTTTGGTTTTATCGCACTATTTGTACTCACAAAAGTCTTGGGTAAAACACAAATTTCTCAAATTACAGCCTTTGACTTTATTTCTGCATTGGTTCTCGGGGAACTAATCGGTAATGCACTTTTTGATGAAAAAACAGGTATACCAGAAATTGCATTCGTCGTCTTCGTATGGGGCGCATTGATGTATGTTACCGAATTCATTACACAGCGTTTCAAACGTACAAGAAGTTTGCTGGAGGGCAATCCTTCCATCGTCATATATAATGGTGAGTTGATTCGAGATACTATGAAAAAAAATAAGCTGGATGTAAATCAGCTCCAACATATGCTGCGAGCAAAGGATATTTTCTCAATGGATGAGATACAGCACGCCATTCTTGAAGCAAACGGAACAATTTCTGTACTTAAAAAGTCAGATTACCAAACACTTTCCCGAAAAGATATGAAGCTTGCTTCTAAGTCAGTGTATTTACCAATTTCTTTAGTTAATGATGGAGAAATTCTTTATGATAATTTACGTGAGAAAAATCTAACCGAGGAATGGTTATTAGAGGAATTAAAGAAACAGGATTATCATGATATCAAAGAGATCTTTCATGTAGAGTATCAAAAAGATAAAGATTTGCTTATCTTTCCTATAATCAATCGAAACCATCAAAAATGGGATGTTTAATATTAGATAAGCATCCCATTTATTGTTTAGACAAATTCATTATATGCTCTTCCCTTTCCAGTTATATCAGCAACCAAATTTAGACTGACCGTGCTCATTTGGGGCTTTAGCGGAACACTTTTATAAGAGCTTGGCCTTAAACGTTCGTATTCACTTGTTATTTCTTCATGCCTATTCTCCAGTAATGCTTTAAAAGGCGGGTTTACAGAATCAACATTTAATTTTTGCCTTGGCATTCTATTTTGATATTCCATATACTGATATCTATCCACTGGTAAGACATATCCCATTTGAAAGTTCCCCCCCCTTTAATTATAGTTATTCGTTAGAAACCATTATTATTTGTCCGTCGTTCTTATTAAACCATACCCTTTTTCAAGAAAAGTATTCCCATTCAGTTATTATAAAAAACAGTTTTCAAAGGATTAAATTGCCCACACCAACAGGCTTTTTACACATATGTTATTAAAGAAAGTCAATATATTGTGAAAGGAGTTATTGTTTATGAGCTGTGGTTGTGGAAAAGATTATGATAGTGGCAGCTGCGTCATTGACGTGTTATCAGAAATTATTGAAGCCCAAAATGATGTGGTGGAAAATTGCTGCAGCACGAGTTGTGAGCAATCCATCAATGATTTACTTGGTGAGTGTGAGAAAGAAAATAATTTAGATACAGTTCCAGTGATACTGTATTGTAAAGATGGCTGTAAACCATTTAAAGGATTTGGTGCTGATCGCAAATATGGAGATAAGATTGGCCCAATTATTGCAAGCTTCATCTTCCGGGTGAAACGTATTGATGATAATGGCTGTGCCGTATTAGAATTATTACTTTCTCATGAACAGGCGTATGGTCACGGAGATTTAAAAGATCCAACAGATCAAAAGACAAAGAATTTACTTGCAACGGGCATTTGCATTACTGTTGATTTGCATTGCTTCTGCCACATTACTTGCCTGCCAGCAATTAGTGTATTCAATAACTAATAATAAAACGCAAGCCCTATCAGCCAAAAGGACAATGTCCACTAAGCTGATTGGCGCTTGCGTTCTTTTTTTCTCTATGTTTGCCATTCACAAAGAAAATAATTACTGCTTATTTATAATCCAAGTATACGAATTTGTTTTATGCTTGCATTTGGAATATCGATATTGCGTTTCCCACTGCGAATTTTTGCAATTTCATCCTGATATTGCAAAACAATCCCCCGATACGAACGTTTTTCCGTTTTAATTTCACAGGTTAGCTTTGGGGCATAAGGAGATCTGTCTGTTAAATAAACAAGCTGCTCATCAATTGTCATGTTTTTAAATGATTTTCCTTCTTCCTTCTTATCAGCTGATCCCTCTTCTTCCTCACTATCCAGTGCTTCATAAAAACTTTCTGATCTAAATCGCTTTACCACATGATCACTTGTTTCCTCCTCTTTCGAACCTTGAATTTTTTCTTGTAGTTTTTCTTTTTTTGATCTATATTGATGCTGCATATTCGCCCGGGTTTTCTCAGTTTTTGCTTGTTGAATATAAAGCAGTGGATCCTTAGCAAAACGGTCATTGTGCAAGGCTATTCTCTCCTTTATAAAAATTGTCACAATCAGTATATGCCCAGCTTTTATTCATGTTCCGATACATAGAACGAAGTGTTAGAATTTTCGTAGGCAAAAAACTTGAGAGCTAATTGCTGGTTCTCAAGCTTTGATTTTACTTTATTTAAATCAAATAACTCATAAAGGTGGTTGCCATGCCAAAGTATATAATGATAGACGTAATATCATTAATCGTTGTAATAAATGGACCGGATGCCACAGCAGGGTCAATTTTCAACCGTTCCATTACTATTGGAATAAGTGCACCAGCCAGGGTCGCAACAACGAGCGAAGCCAAAATAGACACACCAACAATTAATCCAAGGTACATATTGCCCTGCCAGAAATAAACGATACCTGCAATAATAATCCCTGTAACACCACCTGTAATCAGTCCAGTACAAGCTTCACGCACAATCATTCTAAATTTTCCTTGTTTTTGATAATCACCCATTGAAATACCACGTACTGCTACGGCAAGAGACTGCGTCCCTGAATTTCCTGCCATTCCGGCAATTAGTGGAATAAAGATTGCAAGCACCGCCACTTGACTTAAAGTATCCTCAAATCTTGCAATCAAACTTGCTGTAAACATACCAAGAAATAATAAAATAATTAACCAAGGCAATCTTTTCTTCGCTGACAAAAAAGCGGAGTCAGTGTGTTTCTCATCATCTGATACCCCAGCTAGCATGGAATAGTCTTCTGAAGCTTCCTCTTCCATAACATCGAGAATATCATCCACTGTAATAATACCAAGCAAATGGTTTTGAAAATCAACAACCGGCACTGCAAGAAAGTCATAATCTCTAAATAATTGTGCAACCTCTTCCTGATCCTTTGCAACAGAAACTGCAATCACCTTTTCGCTCATAATCTCTTTAATAAGGCTATTATTATCGGCAACAATTAAATCACGGATAGAAATAACCCCGACAAGTCGCTTATCATTATCTACAACATACAAATAATAAATCGTTTCCGCATCTGGTGCTTTTTCCTTTAGAAATTGCATCACTTCTTCAACCGTGTCTGTCGCATTTAAAACTACAAATTCTGTAGTCATGATACTGCCGGCCGTTTTTTCCTCGTAATGCAATAAGTTTTTTATTTCATTTGCTGCATCTTCATCCATGCTCATTAAAAAACTGACAACTTCATCTTTGCCTAGAAAGTTTAGAATATCTACAGCATCGTCTGCTGGAAGGGCAGATAGAATGGCAGCAGAAAAATTTGGATCCATTTCCTCAAAATAGTCCAATGTATCTTCAATCTCCATACTCTCAAAAATCTCAGCAAATTCATCTGGAGAAAGATAACCATATAGTCGTTCCCTTAACTTCTTTTTTTGTTCCATAAAAAAAGTAGCTTGTTCATAAGGATGCATCGTAAAATAATACTTTCTGAAAGGATCAATCTCATCATTAGCTAATGACTTCTGTAATTTACTCCAATCAGCTTTTATCTTTTTTTCATATTTTTCTTCGAATTTTTCCAATGCTTCTTTCAAAATGCGTTCATCCTTTCTTGCCACCGGCTCTTCTGCTCTCTTTATCTAATCTTTCCTTTCGAGCAATAAATAAAACAATAATAAAGTGAAACTTTATTATAAATGGAAATCCTTATTAAATATGTACCCTTAATAATATACTCTTTTTTTGCTACAATAAAGTGAAACTACGTTCATCCCCCGCTGAATGTTAGTTGAACTAATCAGGAATTTACTGCCAGTTAATTCGGAAGAAAAAGAAAAAAATGTGCTTCCTGCATTTAGCATGAGGGTTGTGTAATATATGAACAGCCTGAGCACAATATATGAGAAAGGAGCATATTCATGAAATTTGATGTTATCGGGGATGTTCATGGTTGTATCGATGAATTACATACCCTTTTCAAAAAATTAGGCTATCAGTATAAAAATAATCATTACCTCCACCCAGCCGGCCGTATCCCAATTTTTGTCGGAGATCTTACTGATCGCGGTCCCAATTCACTGGAAGTCATTCGGCTTGTTTATCGCATGGTTATGAAAGAAAACAAGGCAAAGTATGTTCCAGGCAATCATTGCAATAAGTTATATCGATTTTTTTTAGGGAATAATGTCAAGCTGCAGCATGGTTTGGAAACAACCGCAGCAGAATATGCTTCCTTAAATAAAAAGGAACAAAAACTTATTCGTAATCAGTTTATGAAATTATATGAAGATGCTCCACTTTACTTGGAAATTCCTGAAGTAAATGCCTTTGTTGCACACGCAGGTATAAAAGAGGAATTAATTGGGCGGACAGATAAAAAGGTTCGTACTTTTGTTTTATATGGCGATATTACTGGAGAATTTGATGGGAATGGTATGCCAATTCGTCGAGATTGGGCAAAACATTATCATGGGGACCGATGGATTGTTTATGGTCATACTCCAGTAAAGAATCCGAGAATCGTAAATAACACCATTAACATTGACACTGGCTGTGTGTTTGGTAATGAACTTACTGCACTGCAACTCCCTGAACACAACATAATATCTGTTCCATCCAATCAGCCTTTTAATGAAGCGAAATTTAGAAGTTTTCCTTAAAAGGATGTTCAAAAACCCGGTTAAAATAACCCTCGAATTTCCCAGTTCTTTCTTTTTAAACACGCACTTTAAGTTTTTCTATTGCCCTAGTCATATCTTCAGGGAGTTCAGTCCTAAAACTAAGTAATTCATTTGTATATGGATGCTGAAACGTTAGCTCGTGGCAATGAAGTGCCTGTCTGTTTATTATTTCCGTTTTTCCTTCATATAAATCGTCCCCTGCAAGCGGATGATTTATATGGGAGAAGTGCACCCTTATTTGATGTGTTCTTCCTGTTTCCAATGTGATTTCAACAAGAGAATATTTTTCCCAGCTGGAAATAATGCGATAATGTGTAATCGCTTCTTTGCCCATTTCTGTCACTTCTCTTTCAACGATAGAATCCTGCTTCCTGCCAATCGGTGCACGGATAGTTCCGCTCAGTTCTTCCAAGCTTCCTGCAATTATTGCCTGATATTTACGTTGGATAGCAAATTGTTTTTGACTTCTCGCAAGTAAACTATGACTCATCCGATCCTTCGCAATCAGAATTAGACCTGAGGTTTCCCGGTCTAATCTCGTGACGACATGGACAGTATTTGGGTTTCCAATCTGTTTATAATAAGCAATTAGTGCATTAGCCATCGTTCCGGATTTGTGTTTAGGCGAGGGTAATGTTGCCATTCCTGCAGGCTTATTCAAAACAACGAGTGCTTCATCCTCATAAATAATGGAGAGATCGATTGCTTCAGGAACTAGCCATTTACTAACCTCTTCAGGCGGAAGCTTTACTTCAAGCTTATCACCTGCATGCAACAGCTTCCTTACCGTTTCCTCTCTGCCATTTAGAAGAATCACTCCATCTTCTGATTTTGCAGAAATTAAAATTCTTCTTGATAATCCGCGAACCTGTTGTAAATAATCACGAATATTTATCCCATCATGCGCTTTTTCAATCGTCCATTTCATTTTTTTCTGCCTTTCTTTATAAGATAAACCTCATTCAGTTGGAGGTTGTTTCATCCCCCGCTGAAACAAATGTTAGTTGAACCAATCGGGGATTTACTGGCAGTTGTCCCCTCTTACCATTCTCATTTTCAACGCGAATTTTTAAAGCGGGGGTTTTACTGCCAGTTCATTCGGGATAAACTTAATCGCCATCTGCAACAAAAGAATCGCGAACCCGATTCCAAAAAGGAAACTGACGAAATCTTGCAAATCGCGCCTTTTCTTCAGCTACACGACATTGTATCGATTTCACATTGGTATATACTTTTGTGAAATGATCTAATGAAATCAGGAAACTGCTGTCACGCATTGGCCGGAGCATACAGGTATGATGCTTTGGCAATATTAATGGAGAACCAATTGTTCGGAATACACGATTATTAATGGATGCCATTTCCGTAAGCTGAATCGCCTCAAAAGAAGGATGCAGTATTGCTCCACCGAGGGCTTTATTATATGCAGTACTTCCAGACGGAGTAGACAGACAAATACCATCTCCACGAAATGTTTCAAAATGCTCCCCTTTTATTTCTACATCTAAAACAACAGATGACCCATCTGCAGTTTTAATCATTGCTTCATTCAAAGCGAGCCAGCGATCTTCCTTATCACCAGCTTTTGTTCGGACAATGACTTCAAGCAATGGATATTCAATCGTTTGGAAAGGTGTTTTAGCAATTTCTATGATTAACTTTTCTAATTCACCCGGTGTATAATCTGTATAAAATCCTAAATGACCTGTATGTACACCAATAAATGCAGTTTTATTTAATCGATGATAGTAACGATGAAAAGCCTCTAAAAATGTACCATCTCCTCCAACTGATATAACTAAATCTGGTTCTTCTTCATTAAATTCCAATGCAAACTCTGTTAAATAATCTTTCATTGTCGTTTTAATGGCATTAGAGCGGTCGTCACCCTTCGACACAATGGAAAACTTCACCAAAATCCCCTCCCATCCTAAATTTCTTGTTTACAGTCGATGAAACATGCGATTCGCTTCTTGAATCTCATTTCTAATTTTTGACATTTCTTCATCTAAATTAAAAGCTGCTTCCGCTGCGAGCTGTAACCGTTTTTGAATTTCTAACGGAATTCGGCCTTTGTATTTATAATTTAAGGAATGTTCATTTGTTGCCCAGAAATTCATTGCAAGTGTACGTATTTGCAGTTCCGCTAATACTAATTTCCGGCCATGAATGGTTTCGACTGGATATTGAATTGTCATATGATAGGAACGGTATCCACTTGCTTTTTTTTCATTTATATAATCCTTTTCAGATACAATTGTAAAATCGCTTCTTGATCGCAGCATATTTACTACTGTATAAATATCATCAACAAATTGGCAGACAACACGGATACCAGCAATATCCTGAATTTCTTCTGCAATTTTATCTAAAGGTACTTGTCTTCTTTCTGCTTTTTCTAAGATACTTGGTATCGGTTTTACCCTAGCCGTGATAAATTCTATGGGTGAATGCCTGGATTCATGTTCGAACTGTTTCCGCATTCCTTTTAATTTAACCTTTAACTCTTCTACCACCTGCGTATAAGGAGTGAGAAATTCTTCCCAATTCATTGCCATCACCTCATTTTGTTTTAAAATATTACTACCCTATTTTACCACACCATCAGAAAAAGGCTATTCTTTGCATATTTCTTGAGAAATTGCAATAATCATTTATAATTCAGTTAAATGGGGGAGTTTCATGAAACAGGAAATTGAAATAGAATACAAAAATCTATTAACAAAAGAAGAATTTAAACTGCTGCTGTTTGAGCTTGGTTTTCCAAAAAACGGTGTGGTGCAAGAAAATTTTTATTTTGAGACACCTGATTTCCATCTAATGAAACAACGGGCAGCACTTAGGATAAGGAAGAAAAGTGATAAATATGTATTAACTTTAAAAGAACCCCATCCTGAGGGTCTCTTGGAAACACATGATTTACTGACAGCCAGAGAAGCAAATGCCTGGTTAACAGGTAAACCTGTCGCAAAAGAGCATACTGATAGGCAATTAGAAAGCCTGCAAATTAAAGTGAAAGATTTACAGCTATTTGGCAGTTTATGGACGGAACGACGGGAGATCTCATATAGAAATGCTTTACTCGTACTCGATTTCAGTGAATATCATGACACATTTGACTATGAGCTTGAGCTGGAAGCGAAAAGTCAGGCAGAGGGGTTAGCTGAATTTGAAACGCTTTTAAATAAATATAATATCCCGCGAAGGAAAACGCCTAATAAGATTGAAAGATTCTTTCAATCTATAAAGTGAATCTGCGTTCAGTAGGGGTTTGCTTTCCATCCCCCACTAAAACGCTAATTGAACAATCAGGCAGTTACTGGCTGCCCGTCTCCCACTTAGATTTGACGTTCTCCTTATTTCTTAAGGGGGAGTTTTACACCAGTTACATTGCGATTTAAATGAACAGTCAATAAACACGCAAGTCGGATTGGTTGCTCATAATTTAATCCATTGCTAAAATAAGAACAAATAATCAAGGAGATTATACAATGGAGGATTTACAACACCGCTCTATCTATGCTGCAATTGGCGGACATGATACGATAAAGAAAATTGTTAACCATTTTTATAAACGTGTAGGAAAACATCCGTTATTAATTCCAATTTTTCCAGAGAATCTTACAGAAACAGCCAGAAAGCAGACATTGTTTTTAACACAATTTTTGGGCGGACCACGCCTTTATGAAGAAGAAAGAGGTCATCCAATGATGCGAAGACGACATTTGCCATTCCCAATTACCCCCAGCCGCAGAGATGCTTGGCTGGCATGCATGGAAGAGGCATTGCTGGAAGCAGGAATTGAAGAGCCTTATCGCACGGTTATCTTTGAAAAGTTGACTCTAACAGCTAACCATATGATGAACACCCCAGAGTAGGAGAAAGGAGAATTTGATGTGAGTTGGCAGCAGCCTGAGCTTTTGAGCTCTAATCACACATACACATCAGCTGATTACAGCAGCTATATCGACTATGTAAAGAAACCTGTTGAAATCTATGTGTTTATCGACCCTTTTTCGGAAGCATGCTGGTCCTTGCAAACCTATTTAAAAAAGTTAACACTCGAATATGGCAGATTTTTTACTACGCGCCCAATCGTTAGTGGTTATCTGTCACTTCTTTTAAATAATAAGAAGAATAAAGTCCTTACAAGAAATACTGCGCTTTACCCGTGTAATATAGCTGAAAGCAGAAAAGAATATGAGAATATGCATCCCTGGATAACCTCCCTTGCATTAAAAGCAGCCGAATTACAAGGAAAAAAGGCTGGCAAGAAATTCTTAGAAAAGGTACAGCATAAATTATTTTTTGAGAAGCAAAATATTTTGGAATTAGATATATTAATTGAGTGTGCATTGGAAACTAATTTAGATATGCAAGAATTCAAAAAAGATATTCTTTCTTCTCCAGCGAAAAAAGCTTATCAATGTGATTTGCGTCTGACAAATGAAATGGATGTTGATCATCTTCCTACGACGGTTTTCTTCAATCAGATGGTTGAAGAACAAGGCATTAAGGTTTCTGGATTTTACCCATATGAAATATATGAACTTGTTTTAAGTGAAATATTGCGCTACCAGCCAATCCCTTCAGCTAAACCACCATTGGAGAATCTGATTGCGCATCATACCATGCTCGGAACAAAGGAAATTGCAATTATTTATGATTGGTCAATAACAAAAACCGAAAAAGAAATGAAAAAACTGCAGTTTAAGCAAAAAGTTGAAAAAATAAATAGTGATTACGGAACATTTTGGAAGGCGAAGAATTAATCATTGCTCAAGGTCATAACCTTGGGCTTTTTTTATTCAATATTTAGCTGACCTCTTTAGACGAAAGGGCATAACACAAGACAAAAAAATAAGGATATACGGGGCAGCGTATATCCTTTATTCCGTCTTTGTATGAATACAAAGGGGGATGGGAGAAAGTTTCATGATCAAACAAAAGGGGTTTTTGTTTGTTTCAACTTATAATTTTATTGTAACAGCTATATTCCATCTTATCAATAAATACGTGCAATAATTCACAAAAAATTCACGTTTAAGCTTTCTTTTGCCATAAAAAAGCTATCGTTTTGTATGAACTGACCGTCATATCTTTTTTTGGGCAAAAAAAAAGATATACAGGGCAGTGTATATCTTTATGTCCATCTTTGTATGAATACAAAGGGGGATGGGAGAAAGTTTCATGATCAAACAAAAGGGGATTTTGTTTGTTTCAACTTACATTATTATCATATCAGCTGTGTAAAGCTTTGACAATGCTTTTGTGCTCTTATTCACAAAATGTTCATTATCTGGATGATTTTTTTCTTTAAATAATTTTCACATAAAGTGAGAATCCATTACGTGAGTTTTTTTTCATCTCCCACGAAATGTTAGTTGAACCAACCAGGGTTCACTGGCAATTGTCCCCCACTTACAATTCTTGTTTTCACCTCGAATTCTGGAAGGAGGGGACTTACTGCCAGTCCATTCGGGATAGAATAAGCAGACAGCCGCCCTTCCGGAAATTCGATAACTTCCAGTGCCTACTCCATCATCAGAATTAAAACACAAAAAAAGAGAATATACGGGGCAGCGTATATTCTCTTAGTCCGTCTTTGTATGAATACAAAGGGGATGGGAGAAAGTTTCATGATCAAACAAAAGGGGTTTTTGTTTGTTTCAACTTACGTATATATATTATCAGCTAGCAGCAGGATATTCAATACCTAAGTGCAACATTTCACATAACGTTCAAATTATAAAGTGAAACTTCATTCCGTGGGTTTATTTCATCCCCCATGGAATGTTAGTTGAACCAATTGGGGTTTACTGGAGGCTTCCCCCCACTTACAATTCTTGTTTTCACCTCGAACTCTTGATGTGATGGCCTTACTGCCAGGTCATTCGGATTAAAGGAAAAATATCCATTGAGTCTATCATATTCCTAAATGCTGAACATATATTATCTAACGAGGAGTGATGGATATGGAGAAGTTTTACCCTATTCTCTTTATAGTATTTATGCTTCTTGCTATATTCATTAACATGATTGGTCTCATGAAGCTCATCCCGTTATTTATAACACTGCCATTATTATTTATTTCGATTTATCTGATGCTCTATTCGCTTTTTCATCGTAAAAAAGTGTATAAGCGCATGCGATAAGGGAGCAGAAAAAATCTGCTCCCTTTAACATGACATCTAACCAAGTAATAATTTTTCCATCTCATTTAATTTTTCTTCAAAAACATCCAATGCATCCATAATAGGCTGGTTCGAATTCATATCTACACCAGCTTTTTTAAGCACTTCAATTGGGTAATCACTGCTTCCTGATTTAAGATAATTAATATATCGTTCAACAGCTGGTTCCCCTTCTTCAAGAATCTGCTTCGCCAATGCCGTTGCAGCAGAGTATCCTGTAGCATATTGATAAACATAATAATTATAGTAAAAGTGTGGAATTCGTGCCCACTCTAATCCGATCTCCTCATCACTGACAACTGCTGAACCGAAATATTTCTTATTAAGTTCATAATAGATTTCAGTTAACTTCTCTGCTGTCAATGCCTCACCGTTTTGCGCCCGAATATGAATTTCATGCTCAAACTCTGCAAACATTGTTTGACGGAATACAGTTCCGCGAAAGCCCTCAAGGAAATGATTAAGAATATATAACTTTTCTCTTTCATCCTCAAGGTTTTCCAGAAAATAATCGTTTAATAGAGCTTCATTCGTTGTTGAAGCAACCTCAGCTACGAAAATCGAATAATTTCCATAGCGGAATGGCTGTGACTTGCGTGTATAATAACTATGAACAGAATGTCCCAATTCATGTGCAAGTGTAAACGTATTATTAATATCATCTTGCCAGTTCAGAAGAATATATGGATTTGTTCCATAAGCCCCAGAGGAATATGCTCCACTCCGTTTTCCTTTATTCTCTTCTACATCAATCCAGCGATTTGCAAATGCTTCCTCTAAAATTTCTTTATAATCATTTCCGAGTGGTTCAAGCCCTTTTAATACATAATCCTTCGCTTTTTCATAGGACACCTTCAAATCTACATCTGTCACTAATGGTGTGTAGAGATCATACATGTGTAATTTATCTACACCAAGTACTTTCTTCCGCAATTCCGTATAGCGATGCAGCAATGGCAATCTTTCATTTACCGCTGTAACAAGATTATCATAAACCTCTTCTGAAATATGGTTATCATCAAGCGCTGCTTGGCGAGCAGAATCATATTTGCGCACTTTAGCAATGAAGTTATTTGCTTTAACATTTCCAGACAAGGTTGCAGCAAAAGTATTTTGGAACTTGCCATATGTTTCGTAAACTGCTTTAAAAGCATCCTCACGTACACGGCGATCCTTCGATTCTAAAAATGTAGAGTAACGGCCGTGTGTGACATCAACCTCTTCCCCATCTTCATTCTCAATTGCCGGAAAAGTGAGATCTGCGTTGTTTAACATACTGAATGTTTGTGAGCCAGTAGCTAAAGCTTCAGATGCTTCTGCAAGCAGAATCTCTTCTTTTTCACTTAATACATGAGGACGTTTATCTGTAATATCCTGCAAAACTTTTTTATAAACTTGAAGCTCTTCTTTTTCATGAAAATATGCTTCTATTTTCCCTTCTTCTAATGAAAGAATTTCTGGAACAATAAAACTCATTGCACTAGAAGCGGCAGTTAATACCATTTCCGCCTGTGCATTTAATCCCTGATAAAATCCATTGGCAGTATCCTCGTCATAACGCATATGTGCATATGTATACAATTTGCCTAGTCTGCCAGATAACTCATCTTGCAGTTTTAGCAGTTCGTATAAAGCATCTGCTGATTCCGATAATCTTCCTTGGTATTTCTCAATTGCAGGAACATCCTTTTGCAGCTGCTTTAATTCTTCCTGCCATGCATCGTCTGTTGCAAAGATATCTTCCAATTTCCAAGTGGAATCAACAGGTACCTCACTTCTCTTTTTTAATTCTTTTGTAGCTTTTGCCATTTAAAATCCTCCTTCAGTACACTTACTATCCTTATTCTAGATTCTTACAAGAACTCCTCTAAATTATTTTAAGTTTTATATCCAATTTTATTAAAGAGTTCGATATTACTTAGTATACCGAAGTATTGCACTATCATGCTCGTATTTTGTTTGATTTTTTGAAAAAATCTTTTGCATCAGTTGTTCATCTTCTGCAATAGCTGCTTCTATATATGGATGGACATGGATTTTCTTTATTTTTTTGAAGGTTTGCTTCGATATTTGTTCGAGGTAATGAAGTTTTGTTAATATACTTAAATATTCTTCGATTGGATGGAGGTCGGAATGAATTAATGGGAAATGATCATCACTTCTTATTTTTGTTCTTAAAAAATGAATACACTGATGAGTTGAAAATTTTGCTCCTATTTCCAAAGGTACAAGAAAGTCAAATATCAATCTGCTTTGCCAATTCCAATTTGCTGCATTCATTTTAATTGATCCCCTTACAGGTAAATGTATAATCGCAGGCAATCTTTCATAATGCAGCTTATTTAAATAGAGCCATTGATGCCATTGCAGCTCCTCTCCATACAGTCTATCTCTTATTTTTAAACGGAAATTTCGCTTTTCTTGTATCCATACCTTAGATAACGTTTCTTTTGATAAAAAGCTTTGAGAAAATAAATCAGTAAACATCATATTTTTTAAAGAGAAAAATGTAAACTTCCCGATTGCCCGATTATTTCCCAGCATATAGATATCTTGAATTTTAATGAATTTCAACCTATGTGAACAGAAGTAGTAGAGAGTAGGTGGATATTCTGAAGAAAATTGATGGATGAAAGTTTGCGTGAAAGCGTCAATTTTAATCAAGTTCCTTGTTTTTCTTTTTAAAAGCTTCTCACCAAGAATCCAGATGACGTGAATTCCCGCTTGTTCATAACCTTTTGTGCGCTTAATAACTTGAAGTGGAGAAATTTTTGAACACTGGAATTCAATTGCAATTTGTTTACCATTTAGTTCAATTAAAAAATCTGGCCGCTGTTTAATTTCCGGAATATAAAATTCAAGCTCTACATGAATATATTGATTCTTTAACCATTGATATAATTGCAGCTTCCCTTGTTCATGATATTCCCCCTCCCCGCCACCCGTTGAAGGACACTTTCCTTTTGATTGATGTGCAAAGTGTGCAATCACCTTTTCACCAGCACGCAAAATTACGCGTTCATTACAAACCGGACAATAGAATGGTGGATTCTCCATTTTCAATTTCTGCCTCTCTTTTTTCGAACTAACTGCAGGAGTGATTAACCTTCCGTCAGTCAGTTTTGCTTGCAGCATAAATAATCACCTCCATACAACTTATTATTCGACAACTTCATCGAAATTCCTGCTCCATAGATGTTTTTTTAACAAAAAAATAGACACCTATAAAATAGATGCCTACCCTTCAATTGAAAAATGAGTGCTTAAAGTAGAAAATGCATTTTCTTCTATTATCTTTTTACCGTATTCTTCAAGAACATGTAAAGACATATTCGTATTTTTCGCAAACTCAAGAATCTTACTAATTAAATTATCTTGCAGTTCATCATCATCAAGGATTTCGAGACCAAATTGAATATAGAGATAGTACGTATCATTGTAGTGATACAATGTTTCTTCCTGAATCTCATAATCGCTCTTCATAAAATGACTGAGTTGAATGACATGTTCAAAATCATCAAAGCTGAAAATCATCCACATTTTTTCCTCGTGTAAGTCTTCTTCTACTGGGGCTACTGGACCACTTTTACCAAATGTGGTCTCTAGAATCCCGTCAAGTTCTTCATCATTCGTTAATTCGATTTCCTCTTCATTAGACTCATCTAATTCATAGACGTCATCCTTCTTTGAAATTTTTGCCTTTGTTACAATAATTTCAAGTCCTTTTTCCATTGCTTGTACTTGAATCCATAAGGGACCATCCGGGTTGAAATCTTCTTTATGGGTCACTTCATCCATCATATGCCAGAATAACTGTTCACTGCGTTCTCTATTGTACCAAATTTCTTCTTTTTCATATCCAAGATTTTCAATATCAATATACGAAATAAAAAATTTAATCGTATTCTCATTAATTCTTTCAATCTCCATTTTCTTCTCTCCTCTCATTTAGAAAGAAATCCGTTTATAACTAAAAGTTAATTTTAACATAAGTTCCTAAAATAAAGTACTTATCTATATGAATACCATAAAAGATAATTTTGAAACACCTTTTTACTTCTTATAGCCATTGTATGATAAATTATGGTGTTTTGGAAATGAATATGCCTATATTTAATAAGTTATTTTATCCAATCTATTTGCTTTTAACTCCATAAGAAAAAATGGAGAGGTCCTTAACATAAACGAAAGCACAAGACTTTATGTCCTGTGCTTTATTATATTTTACTCGTTTTAATCTGTTAGTTAACCATTCTTTGTGCTTCACGCAATTGAAATGTCCGAACAGTCCGTGGAAGAAAGCGCCGTATTTCATCTTCATTATAGCCAACCTGAAGCCGTTTTTCATCAATAATAATTGGTCTTCTTAATAAGCCAGGATTTTTTTGAATAAGCCCGAATAAATCCTGCATTGGTAATTGCTCAATGTTCACATCCAATTTTTGAAAAACCTTCGATCTTGTTGAGATAATTTCATCTGTTCCATCCTCAGTCATCCGTAATATTCCTTTAATTTCATCGATTGATAATGGTTCCAGGAATATATTACGCTCCCTAAATGGAATTTCATGCTCTTCCAGCCAAGCTTTGGCTTTCCTGCAGGATGTACAACTTGGCGAGGTATAAAGTGTTACCATGAACTTCACTCCTCATGATTTATTTCTATCTGAATACAAGCTATTGATAAACTATTTCATTCTTATATTAAAATAAGTTTAAATAACCTCTTTTAATAGTATACTACAATTGTCAAGAAATAAGTAGGATTTTTCGTAAATTTATCGTATATTTTCGCATTAGCTTGCATGAAGTATGTTACATTCTGTAGTCTTCCCTATCTCTTTTCAATTAAACCTTTTAAATGGAATCAATAATAAAGTTTTTATAGATGAGAATAATTCACTAAATTAGCATTTAAGTCTACTCATTGCAGGCTTAAAAAAAGATTGTCGAAATCTCGATTTTCATCATAATACAATACCTCTTCTACAGGTGGATGCTCCTTGTCATATAGCTCTTTTGTTTTATAACGATCGATTTTCTCATAAATAGACTGCATTTGTTCATAAATGAATTCCTCTGATTCTTCTTTCGGCGACCAATAAAGAATCTCCAGTGGCGCTGCCTCATCTGTAAGAAAAGAATGATTATAAAAAATGATTGATTGTGCGTGGCGAAAGTTTTCTCTCTTATAAAAATGTAATCTTTTTTCAGTATCTGCATTGTCGTAATCAATTTGCTCAACCTCAAGAATAATTACCTTTTGTTTTTGCTTCATTTTCTCAATTAGCTGACGCCCAATTCCCTGTCCTCTCGATTCATTGGATACCCAAAGATAATCAATAAAAATAAAATTTTCCGACTCTCCATAGATCATCACATGATGCTCGCCTTCATCTTTATTATAAAGATTTCCTTCTTCTTTAAAAAGCAGCTCCATATGCTGTTTCGACTTCATTTCCTCAATTGGAAAATATTTGTTTAATTTTTCATACCATCCCATTATTTTACACCTGTTTCAATATTTTTTACTGCGTACGAAAACAGTGAGGAAACAGTTTCCCCACCATTCGTTACTCTTTTCCTATTAAATAGTCAACACTTTTAGTATATACGTTACCTGCGTTCCAAAGCAAGAATTCATCTATACCATTCTCATAAAGTGCTTTTATTTGTGCTTCTACTTCTGCTTTTCCATATTTTTTCGCCGGTCCGCTATACAGCCATGGCGCTTCAAAGTCCTGTAACCAGGGTCTTGATACTGGCTGGTTCTCCAATTTCCCCAATACTTCATTCTCAACCTTTGCATATTCTGTAACTAAACGATAAGGCTCCGTATCAGGCTTTTCAATTCCAAAATAGCTTGTCCAGTGACTTGGGTAAATCATGGATGAAATAATATCAACATTTTCTGAGATTCTCGAGAAATTTTGCCCAATTCCTGGTGTCTCTTCAAGCGTTGCCGCATATCCAAATATATCAACTGATACATCGACTTCATATTGAGAAAGTTCCTCCCTTGCATATGCCACAAAGTCGGTTACTGCTTCCACTCGCTTTTTAATATTATTCATTTCAAGCTCTTTGTAATCCCCCATTGAATAGTCTAAAGATGTATCTTTATTCTCAAAGCCTTCTGGAAAGCGAACATAATCAAATTGAATTTCCTGAAAACCCATTTCAACTGCTAACTTAGCAATATCAACATTATATTCCCATACTTCTTTTTCAAAAGGGTTTACGAAAGCTTCCTTTTTATTATTCTTCCAAACCTTTCCATTTTCTGTAAAGGACAGGTCAGGACGATTTTCGGCAAGCACAGTGTCTTTAAATACAACGATTCTTGCAATCGGATAAATCTGTTTCTCCTCTAACGTCTTCATCATCGCTTCGGGATCAGAAATATTACCCGTTGCAATATCTGCAAACGGAGAGTTTTTGTCTGGTTTAAAAGTTAAGTTTCCATGATCTTCTTTAATATCAATTACCATTGTATTTAAATCGGTATTATCTATTAAATTAACTAAATCATTAAAACGGCTGCCACCTGCAGAATTTCCAGTTACATAGACTCCTCTTACTGCATCTGGATATTCAAAAGAGAGTCCTGAATCGTATGTAAACCGTTTGATGCTTTGGTCCATATCGAAGAACGTGATACTCGTTTTTCTTTCTGCATGTTGACTCACCGTTGTCACTTTTTCGGCTTGCACACCTAAAGGTAAAACTATACTTAACAGGAGAATACCTGTGATTGACACAATCCAAAGCTGTACTTTCTCCATTAACTATCAATCTCCTAATTTCAATTTACTATCTAGTATAAATGAAAAAGGATATTAAATGAATGGTAAAATTGCATTTTAGTTAAAAAGTCGGGGACAGGGAGATCTGTCCCTAAATGTCCCGCTTAAATATAATCCACAATAAATATAGCAAATGCTATTATCGATAATAATATTGTTATGGCGTAAATCATACTGAGATGCTTTACGTTCCTTCCTGAATTTTTATCATAATCTTTATCGCTCTTCCCTGCGATTAATAACGTTAAAACAAGCCCAATAATAACAACAATAATTACTAATGTTATCAATACATTCAAGTTCAAAATAAACACCTCTTCATTTTTTATGAGTTATCCCATACATTGATATTCATCCTCGTTTAGATATTATTCTAAGTATATATGACTTTCTTGAAATAAGATTACTATTATTTGCAATAAAGTTAATCATCCATTCAAAAAACAATATGTTATGCTATAATAATGATATTATTATGAGGAAAAGGATGTGGAGAATGCAGCACAAACCCCGAAGTAAAACTACTGAATTAAAGACCCTCGAATTTTTAGAAAGACGTATTTCATTGCCAGCTAAAACACAGATGCATTATAACAACCTTGTTAAGGGCTATGAAGGAGAGTTACGTTTTGATGAGATGATTGGAAATCTTGTAAGTGATCACTTGATACTGAATGATTTGTTACTCGAAGTCAATAATACAACCTTCCAGATTGACTCCTTAATTATGATTCAGGAAAATATTTACTTATATGAAATTAAAAATTATCAAGGAGATTATTATTTTCAAGGTGATCAACTTTTCAAAAGACCCCAGTTTGAAATCATTAACCCGCTTTACCAATTAAGCAGAAGTGAATCCCTATTAAAAAATCTACTTCTTCAATTAGGGTTTAACCCGCAAATTAAATCCTTTGTCGTCTTCATTAATCCCTGCTTTACTTTATATCAAGCTCCTTTAGACAAACCATTTATTTTTCCAACACAGTTAAAGCACCATTTGGAATTCTTGAATTCCACAACAGCAAAAACAACAGAAAGAAACAAGAAACTCGCAAATAAATTACTTTCTGCACACAAAACAGTATCACCTTATAGTCAAGTCCCCTTCTATGATTATGATAGCCTTCGTAAAGGTATCATTTGTTTTCGCTGTAATTCTTTCTTCGTTACAGTTAAACACAGTAAATGTATTTGCGATACATGTGGTTATATTGAAGATACAGCGGCTGCTGTATTAAGAGCAATTAGGGAATTTCAATTTTTATTTCCAAATAATAAAATTACAACTAATAAAATCTATGACTGGTGTCAGGTTATCCCTTCACACAGAACGATAAGAAGAATTTTAGCAAAGAACTTTACAGCCTTTGGAACTGGTCAATGGACATACTATACTTAAAACTGATTAAAAACTCCTCCTAACAAGAGGAGTTTTTAATTTCGGTGTTTATACGGAGACAAACTAATTATAATACATGGGCTGCATTAGATACCATATTAGTTTGAATTACGAGTATTTGGGCCCTAAGAGGCTGTATTAGATACCATATTAGTTTGAATTACGAGTATTTGGGC
>DAMDKS010000059.1:0-21603 GCA_032085455.1 Oceanobacillus sp. | reverse complement strand
GTTCAGGAGGCTGATAAACCTGCCAATGCAGAGGGTTATAGATAGTTAGTCAATGTTAAACAAAAGGGCGCGATTGTGGCATAACGAAGTCACAATCTTCCTTTAATAATTAGGGAATAACTAAGTAGACATTTATTCTATGAATACATGTCTATAATGAAAGAACATTGTTGTATTTATACTTTTTTGTAAAAAGGTATTGATAAATCTCTGATGATCTCTTTCGCAACCTTAATTGTTGTCATACTGCCACAACAAAAAAAGTAACCACCCATTGAACGCCTAGCCGCATTTTGATTGGTTACTTTTTTTTTAATCCTACAATGTGAGCTACCCCCTTGAAGGGCTTTTACACACATTAGACCGTTCCATGTAACAGCATGGGGGGTCTTTATTATTTTATGACTTTCTATATATAGTATATCTCATTTTCTTCGTAAAATAAACATTTTCAATTCTTTGTTTTGAATACTGCTAGATGAATATAAATAATTCAAATCATATATAAGAAATGCAATAGCTAAAGAAAACTTAACATCTCATTTTCCACCAGGTAAAGGATTTTATTATTCAGATTCCAGTTATTATCTTTTAATTTTAATCATTGAAAAAAATCACCTTAAACCCATATCATGAGGTACTTAAACAATCACTTTTTCAACCTCTTGAGATGAATCAAACCTATATGATTCAGCACTCTGAATCAGTGATAAAAAAGAATATCCTGTCGCAACACGCTATTGCGTTCAGAAATAGCGTGTTGGTGTTGACTAAGAGATTTAGTGAAAGCAGTTTAAGGGAAGGAAAGATGAAGCTAAGACTGGAATCGTTCGTGCAAAGTCTAGAAAAGTCAATTTTTTTATAGTAATGTGTTAGGTTTTAGTTACTGCATAAAAAACTAAACACTCTTCCCTCCACCATACATTATCAACATGTCCATTCTAGTAAGCATATTTTTCCAATAGTTTAAATATAAATAAAGTGCAAGAACTTATTCTCAGGGAAGCTGCACTTCAACAGTTAGGGGGAGCCATGAAGTGATGGCTTAAAATCATGTCACACAAAACGATATAGGGGAGGGAAATAAACGATGTCTGACAAAAAAGTAGAGGATAATCAAGATGAAAAGTTGTTGTCTGAATCTGAGTCTAAAGCACCCCTAGATACTTCTAGAAGGAAATTTCTCAGAACAACCGGAATAGCGGCTGGCGGTGTGCTTGGAGGGGCAGTATTAGGCGGATTATTTAATCCGTTCCAAACAAAGGAAACATCAAAAGAAGTGATAAAGGAAGAAGTCATTGATTACAGTGAAACACGCCTCTTTTTTAAACAGAAAATAGACTTTGATGTTCTTAGTCTAGCAACGGAGCGGATATTTCCAGAAGATGAGCATGGTCCGGGAGCAATTAAATTAGGTGTTCCTTATTTCATTGATAAACAACTAGCAGGTTCGTATGGTTCAAATAAATTTGACTATATGAAAGGTCCTGTCCAAGAGGTAGAGGTTACTTCATCTTATCAAACGTTAATGACACGTGGGGAAGTGTTTATTGAAGGTGTTCGAAAAATGAATGATGAAAGTTTAAAAAGGCATGATGCAAATTTTTATGATTTAGAAGGTGAACAGCAAGATGAGATACTAACAGCAATGGAAGCTGGAGAAATTGAATTACGTGGTGTTAAAGGTTCGACGTTCTTTAACTTATTACGCCAAATGACGATTGAAGGAGCCTATGCTGATCCGCTTTACGGTGGAAATAAGAACATGATGGGATGGAAAATGAAAGAACATCCAGGAATTCGTGCAGGATATAGTGACCTAATTGAAGAAGATGAGTTCCAACTCATTGAACAAATGAGTTTAAAAGATTATCAGAGTTAAACGCAGATCACGTAATAAGGTAGGGGGATTAGTATGGCTATAAAATTAGATAAGGTAGATGTTGTCGTAGTAGGTACTGGTTGGGGTGGTGGAATCCCTTCAGCGGAACTAGCAAAAAAGGGTTATGAAGTAGTAGCTCTGGAACGAGGAAAAGATCATGACCATAGTGACTTCGTTGGTTCTAAAGATGAGCTGCGTTATGCATCTCGTTATGAAATTATGACAGATAACTCAATTTCAACCATCACAGCACGCGGCAGTTTAGATGAAGAAGCATTCCCACTTCGAACACAAAGTGAGAACTTTGAAGGAAATAACGTTGGAGGAAGCAGTGCCCACTGGTCAGGTGTTACGCAGCGTGGACGTAAATTTGACCTCCAAGCACGTTCGATTACGATTGACAAATATGGAAAAGATAAAATTCCAGCAGATATGAATTTACAGGATATGGGGATATCATATGATGATTTAGAACCTTATTATGACCAATTCGAAAAAACAGCTGGGACATCTGGTGAAGAAGACCCAATGGGTCCACCACGAAGCGATAACTATCCTACAGGACCAATGCGTCCTTCATATCCGGTAAAATTATTTAAAGAAGCAGCATCGAAATTAGGATACCATCCAATTATGATTCCATCTGCTAACCTTTCTGAGCAATATGAAAATCCAGATGGAGAAACAATTAATGCTTGTCAATATTGTTCATTCTGTATGATGTATGGTTGTGACTTTGGTGCGAAATCAGACCCAATTGCAACCGTTATTCCTACAGCTATGAAAACGGGGAATTATGAATTACGTACAGATTCCTATGCACGCCGTGTGCTGCATAAAAATGGAAAGGCCACTGGTGTTTTATATGTAGATATGCGTACGGGAATTGAATATGAACAACCTGCTGATGTGGTTATTCTAGCTGGTTACACTATTTCTAACACACACTTAATGTTACTTTCGGAAATCGGAAAACCGTATGATTCGAAAACAGGCAAAGGAGTTATTGGTAAAAACTCCGCTGGATTAACATCTCCAGGTGGAAGTGCGACTGGTTTCTTTGAAAATGAAAAGTTTAATTTATTTATGGGCTCAGGTGCCTTAGGTGGCACATTTAGTGACCTCGATAGTGATAACCTTGATCATTCCGACCTAGATTTTATCGGTGGAGGAATTTGTGAAATTCGTCAACGTGGCTCAGGGCCGATTGGTTCCAACCCGGTACCACAAGATACACCACGATGGGGGAAAGAATTTAAAGAAAAATCACTTCACTATGCAAACCGTATGTTAAGTATTGGATTTATGTCACCATCATTCGGCTGGAAGTTTAACTATATGGACTTAGATCCAGCATATACAAATATGTTCAATGATCCATTATTAAGAATTACACACTCGATTACAGAACAAGACCAAAAATTCTCAGAGTATTTTGGTGAACGTGCAGAAGAAATTATGAAAGAAATGGGGGCAGATATCGTTGAAAAAAGTAATCCACCCCAAGGATGGAGCTATACACAAGGCTATGGTGAAACAACTGGTGGAGTAATCATGGGAGACGACCCAAAGACTTCAGCAGTAAACAACTACTCTCAAGTATGGGATATGGAGAATTTATTCGTAATCGGAGCATCTGCTTTACCACATAAAATTCCTCAACAAACATGTACAGTTGGTGCATTAGCATATCGTGCTGCTGAGGGAATTGACAGGTACTTATCAGATGGAAGCGGATTATTAGTTGAAAATAAATGAAAAGTATAAACAGCTAATTAATTAGACTACATGCAATGGGACGTAAAATCATACTACGGATACTTATTCAACATAGTGTGAACCTCACGTCCCTATTTTTTAGCAGATAAAACTTTCTTATTTTGCATCAGTTGGGCGTAGGATGTCGCTGATTGGTTTGATGGCTATCAAGTTTTCTAATTGACTTACATGCTTTCTTGTTGAACCTGCGTGATGTAAACCTTTTGTGCTCGTGAACCATGCATGAAACTGGAGTTTGCGCGCATGAATCAACAGGAGAGTCCGCGCGTGAAACGGAATTGCCCGCGCATCAACCAGGAGAGACCGCGCGTGAAACGGCATTGTCCGCGCATCAAACAAGGCTACCCGCGCATCAACCCCGAGTATGCGCGGCTACCGACATTTCATGCGCGCCTACCCTGGTTTGACGCGCGCCCATCACTGTTTCATGCGCGCAAAACCAGCATCGATGCGCGGGTTTTCTAATAAAGAAGATAAACGCTTGGAGTTTTAGCAGAAAGGGTGTTACCAGATTGAGAAAAACATTGTTCAATATCGCACTACTCATTTTTACACTTACACTCGTCGCCTGTAGTAACGAAAAAATTGAAGCAAATATGTCTGCAACTGTCGCCGACTTCGAATTTACAGATCAAAATAATGAAACATTTGCATCAGAGCAATTAAAAGATGACTGGTGGATTGCTTATTTTTTCTATACGAACTGTAAAATGGTCTGTCCACAAACAACTGCCAATATCGTAAACGTACAAGCAACACTAAGTAATGATGGAATAACACCGCCAATCATTGGTTTTAGTGTAGATCCCAATACGGATACACCGGCAGTGCTCCAAGATTATGCATCAATGTATGATGCAAACCTCGAAAATATGATTTTTTTAACTGGATATGACTTTGATGCAATAAAAGAACTATCCAACAAATCCTTTAAAACTGTACTAGAGGGTGGAGGTCCAGAAGACCATGCATATGCACATAGTACATCCTTTTTCCTTATCAATCCGAAAGGCAAAGTTATCAAACGGTATGACGGTCTATCGAAATTAGATCTTGAAAATCTCGTTGCAGATGTGGAAAAAATAATGTGAAAATGAAAACTCATGAATCGCCAGCTGATAATGAGTCGGGAATTTTTATTTGCTTTTCCAAACAAACCCTGTCTCCCCTCCTAAGCATATTTTTCCAATAGCCTAAATATAAATAGAGTGAAAGAACTTGTTCCAAAAAAAGCCGTTCGATTTGAGCAAGAGACTTGTCAAGACACTTCAACAGAAGCCATGAAGTGATGGTTAAACTCATGTCACGCAAAACAATATAGGGGAGGGGAAATAAACGATGTCTGACAAAAAGGTAGAGGATAATCAAGATGAAAAGTCGTTGTCTGAATCTGAGTCTAAAGCACCCCTAGATACTTCTAGAAGGAAATTTCTCAGAACAACCGGAATAGCGGCTGGCGGTGTGCTTGGAGGGGCAGTATTAGGCGGATTATTTAATCCGTTCCAAACAAAGGAAACATCAAAAGAAGTGATAAAGGAAGAAGTCATTGATTACAGTGAAACACGCCTCTTTTTTAAACAGAAAATAGACTTTGATGTTCTTAGTCTAGCAACGGAGCGGATATTTCCAGAAGATGAGCATGGTCCGGGAGCAATTAAATTAGGTGTTCCTTATTTTATTGATAAACAACTCGCAGGAAGTTGGGGCAAGAGCTCGGAGGTCTATATGCAGACCCCCTTTCGAGATGATGAGGTCCCTTTAAAAAGAGAGCAGCTTTTTCTTCAAGGCGTACGTCGAATAAACGAAGTAAGTCTTGAACAATTTGATGAAGACTTTGCTGAATTGGAAGTCGAACAGCAAAATAGCATTTTACAATCCTTTGAAAAGGATGAAGTCGACATGGAGTTCGTTCAATCATCCGATTTCTTTTCAGCTTTGAGGCAAAGTGTCATGGAAGGCTGTTATTCGGATCCCATTCATGGTGGCAATAAAAATATGGATGGTTGGCGAATGAAAGAATATCCAGGTGTCCAGATGTCCCATCAAAAAATTTTGGAAGAAGAAGAGTTCATTGTTATCGAACCTAAAAGTCTAAAAGACCATGAAGCGATGTAACCAATATTTTCGAAATGAACGATTTCAAAATCCTTTACTTTCGCAAAAGTATTGTATTAAAACTTGTTAAGATATAAACAAAAGGGAGGAATATCGTGGTAAAAAAGTTAGACAAAGTCGATGTGGTGACGGTAGGCGTAGGTTGGACAGGTGGAATTATTGCCGCTGAACTGACAAAGGCTGGGTATCAAGTGGTGGGATTGGAAAAAGGAGAAGAAAGAACATTAGCCGATTATTTGTATGATAGGAATGAACTGAAATACTCTGCAAGAGGGGAAATGATGCAGGATTTAAATGACCATACGATCACTTACCGAAATAATTTAGAACAGGATGCAACCCCTGTGAGGTATAAAAAATCTTTGAAATTAGGGACTGGTGTGGGCGGTGGGGGCAGTCATTGGGCGGCTCAAACACATCGGTATTTTGGATATGATTTTGAAATTCGAAGTCAAACGATTGAAAAATATGGGAAGGAAAAAATCCCAAAAGGCATGCTGCTGCAAGATTGGGGCATTACCTATGATGCTTTAGAAACTTATTACGATAAAATGGAAAAAATGATGGGCGTCTCCGGAGAAGAAGATCCATTAGCTGATGAGCGATCTCATCCGTATCCGACGCCACCAAATAAAATGACGCCATCGATGAAACTTTTTCGTCAATCAGCAGAAAATCTTGGTTATCATCCTTTCGTGAGACCAGCAGGCATTGCCACTGAAAAGTATGAAAATCCTGATGGGCAAACACTTGAAGCCTGTCAATATTGCGCCTATTGTACTAACTACGGCTGTGATTGGGGTGCTAAGGCGGATCCTGTGATTACTGTTATTCCAACTGCTAAAGAAACAGGTAAGTTTGAATTACGAACAAATGCAGAGGTCAAACGTGTTCTTTATAAAGGTGATAAAGCGACCGGTGTCTTATATGTGGACAAACGTACTGGAAAAGAATTCGAACAACCGGCAGATATTGTTGTTTTAACCAGTTTTGTTTTCAGTAATGTTCGCTTGTTGCTCCTATCGGAAATTGGAAAACCATATAATCCAAAAACAGGAGAAGGATTAATCGGTAAAAACTTTACGGATCACCACTTCGAGCCAATTACTCGAGGCTTCTTCAATGATAGGAAATTTAATAATTATATTGGTTCAGGAGGACTTGGTGTTTGCTTTACAGACTATGCTGCTGATCATATGGACCATTCAAACCTGAACTTTCTGCACGGTGGACAAATTGAAATTCAAGTTGGCGGGAGTGCCCCGATAAGTAGTAATCCGGTTCCTGAAGATACGCCAACATGGGGTCCTGAATTTAAGAAACAATCGCTGAAATACTACAACAGAAATCTCAATGTAAGTTTTAAAATGGCAACGATCCCCTTTGAAGATCATTATATGGACTTGGATCCTACGTACACAGATTATGCAGGGGACCCTCTCATACGCTGCACCTATGATTTTACGAAGGACTATCATGAACGAAGTCAATTTTTACAAGAAAAATGCGTCGAGGTGCTAGAAGATATGGAAGCCGATATTATCGAAAAAAATGAGTTGCCGGAGCATTTTGACGGAAGCTTTCTCTTTCAACATAACGGTGGTGGAGCAATTATGGGCGATGACCCCGAAACCTCAGTAGTTAATAATTATATGCAAATGTGGGAGATGAATAATTTATTTGTATGCGGTGCTTCTGCCTTTCCGCATTTTGGCATTACAAATCCAACGCTGACGGTAGGGGCACTGACTTATCGTGCGGCAGAGGGAATTATTGATTATCTAGACAACGGTGAAAAATTATTAGTCAAAGCGGAATCACGTCCTGAACATGTTTGAATGATGCAGCTAATTGTTGTGATGGAAAGTAACTGGAGGTGAAATGCAATGGGCATTGCTAATATTGGTATTCCAGGATTAATTCTGATTATTATTGTTGCCTTGATTATTTTCGGACCGAGTAAACTCCCTGAAATTGGTAAAGCAGCTGGAGAGACAATCAAAGAATTTAAATCCTCGACCAATGATTTGTTAAGTGATAGTGACTCAACAAAAGCTGAAAATAAAAAAAAAGGTTAACCAACTGAATAAAGAGAGTAGGCTCGATATTAGCAGAACTAACATCATGCTCGTTCACGTAACGACAATTTCAATTCTTTCTTATATATTTTCATCCATATAAAAATTCTCAAAGCGTTGATATATTCAATGCAATTATAATTTATTTGTATATTTCTCGAAACATTAAACCTAGAAAGATTGATGTATCGATACTTACAGGCTATCTCACGATTATCGAGATAGCCTGTTTTGCATTTTGCTGGAAAACATATAGATTATTGATACATCTTAAAATAAATCTTATAATGCAACTAACAGATTCCACCACACCTCTTAGTAAATGTACCATGATGGGAATTTTCATATTGTGTGAGGAGATCCAATAACTAAATAAGAATCGTTTAAGCCTGTGTTATGATTAGTAAAGAAATGAAATGAGGAGGGGTTTTCTAATGAAGTGGGAAGAAGTGTGTAGGCTGTATCCACATCAATTCGTAAACTTAAAAATCCTTGGTTTTCATGTGAAAAGTTATAAAAATAGTAACACAG
Source organism: Oceanobacillus sp. (assembly GCA_032085455.1). GTDB lineage: Bacteria > Bacillota > Bacilli > Bacillales > Amphibacillaceae > Oceanobacillus. The sequence goes on along the minus strand of DAMDKS010000059.1, from coordinate 13,218 downwards.
ATGTTTTCTTTAATCGCTCGACATTATTGAGGAGCTAAAAACGCTACAAAGGAATTACTCCGTTCAAAAGGATGATGTGATTGTATATCATACGGGTGTAGAAGATATTGTGATTGAAATCGTATAATATGTACAGATTTTAGAATATGGATTTATTTCAAACTTTAATAACAGGGGTGAGAGTGTGAGTAAAACATTAATAAAACAGATTCCTTTAATAAGTAATTGTGAAGAAGTTATTGAAATTAAAAAGGGGTTTTCCACAGATGAAAAATATCTAATTCATATGCAAGATGGTAACAAAAAGCTACTACTTCGAATGTTTAATTTAGAAGAGTGGGAATTAAGGAAGAAAGAATACTCTGTTTTGGAAAGGATGAAGGATTATCACGTTACCTGTTCACAACCGATTTCAATTGGTGAGGTAGGAAATCTGGGGTATATGATTACATCATACATAGAGGGTAAGGATGCTGAGGATGAAATCTCAAAATACTCGGACCAAGAACAATATAATATTGGTATTGATGCAGGAAAAGAATTAAGAAAAATGCATCAATTGTCTGCTCCAGACCATATCTCTTCGTGGTACTCAAGGAAAGTTGAAAAGCATAAGAAATATATAGATGCTTATTTAGCATGTGAGGTAAAGATTAAAAATGACCATAAAATAATGGATTTTATTAATGAGAATATCCATTTCATGAAACAACGCCCAAACTAATTTCAACATGATGATTTTCAACTTGGAAACATTATTGTGAATAATAAAAAATTCGCTGGAGTTATAGACTTTAACAGTTATGATTGGGGAGATCCAATACATGAATTTCTAAAGGTAGGAATTTTTAGCCGAGAAGTAAGCATTCCTTTTTCAATAGGACAAATTAGAGGTTATTTTAATAATACAGAACCTGATAAGGAATTTTGGAGATTATATTCCCTTTACCTTGCAATGTGTGTGTTCTCCACTGTTATATGGACTTTAAAAGTTATTCCAAACAACATCAATGAGATGTTAGATAAGGTTTACATGTTTTTAGAAGATCATGATTACTTTAGCAGATTAAAACCTAAGTGGTATCAATAGAATGTAAAAATTTTTGAATAGCGAAAGCAGTTTAAGAGTGGAAAGAAAAATGAAACTTAGATTGGAATTGTTAGTGGAAAATATAGAAAAATCAATGGAGTTTTATAGTAATGTGTTAGGTTTTAGTTTGCCAAATGAAAGCTGAAGTAATTAATTTAGAGAATTTCGGTAACATCGGGTGCTTTTAATATATTTAACATAAAATGGGGACAAATGAAAGACCCCAGAATGGTGAGAATGCAAGTGATATTAAGTTCATTGGAGACTGCCGAACTAATTTCCTCACGAATGACGTATGCTTCTGTTGCTATGAAACAAGCAGTATGTGTAAAAGTTTTAAAGACCTGTAAGAAAGACAAAAATCAGAAATAACTCATAATATTACAGATGTTTTTATCCATGAAGGCCTACGGATACCATACTAACTAATACGGAGGAAACTGTATGACGGTTACATTCAGACACAAATTTCAAAAGACTTAAGAGATGATGAGCATAATAATGCTTCTGATGTATATGGTGGAGTGACAGTAAATGAGATTGTAGGAAAATGGGGGCATCATAATAAGGGATATTGGATAGATAAGGAATCCGAAGAAAGAATTAACAACCCCGATAAAGAAGGCTTTGCTAGTTACTATGGGACAATTATGTTAGAGGAAAGTAATTTTAGAGACTTACAGCTAAACAGTATGAAAGAATTCTTACCTGATGCTAGAGAGCATATGGAAGAAATGTTTGGGTCCATGAATGAGGGTGAAAACAAATGAGAAATCTATTAGTTTATTCATTTACTTTTATAATTTGTTTATTTTTAGTTGCCTGTCAATCGGCAGCGGATGAGGAAGGTGAAATAGACAGCACAAAAGGTGGGAATAAACAAGTAAACTTGGAAGGTGAGGAAATTGCAGTGAATCAAGTGGATATTTTTGATTTTAAACATATACAAGATGCACCAGAAGCAACTGAAAAACACGCTATCGATAAAGTGATAAAGGTTTTTTTTGATGAAAGCAGCAGCGACCAGACATATGAAGCAGTGGCAATTGATGTAGAGCATGATGAAATATATCAAAACCCTATCATTAGTCGCAGAGGGCTTCGTGCACAAGATGGGGTGAAAACTGTAGAAAACAGTGATGAAGTGAAAGATATTCTGAAAAAGTATGAAGTACAGGGTTGGAAATCCGATTATACTGTTGATGAGGATGCTGAATCGTATGAAGATGGTTACAGTTGGAGACTATGGCTGCAATTTGAGGATGGTACAGTAGAAAAGTACTCTGGTAAGGGAGCAGCCAAGGGAAAGATTACACCAGAAAACTTTGATGATTTTGCAAAAGAGTTATATCAATTTTACAAAGATAAAGTAACTGAAGCTGCTGATGAAGTATAGCATGTCCTTTTTTATGGAATAGCTTGTGCATATGTACTGCCGTATAAAAAGTAGGGGGTATCTATATATACAATTGTTCTTTTACTGTTTCTCGTATACAAGAAACTTTAAAGATCTTGAAGCACACAAAACAGTAAGCAAAGAAATTACAGAAACTAAAAGTTTTATTCAAGACAAGAATTCCTCTAAACATTAAATTTAGAAGGATTGATGTATTTTATCACAATGTTACAGGCTACCTCGATATTCTGAGATAGCCTGTAAATATTAAGAAATACTGTCCCCTTCAGAAGCCATTTGTCCTATCGTCAATTTGCATTCTCATTAGGACTGGAGAAGAACTTGGAGATAGACAGCGACGAAGAACCAAGTGCACTGGAATACTTATCTAAATTAGAGAACTTTATCTGTGTTTTATCTTTGTGATAAGGAGAAAGTCTTTCATCTAAAACGCGGCTGATTGGGTTAATTATCCAATTCTTAAATTGAGTAAAACGATTTCCAATGATAATCATTTCAGGATTAAACGTGTTAATAATATTTGTTAATCCGATTCCAATGTATTCACCTATCTCATTTAACAATTGAATGACTTCATTATTCCCTCTTTGTGCCTCAAATACAATTAAATCAATATTTATCTTCTGATGATTCTCGAAGCAGGAAAGCTTTTTGGCCTCTTGCAAAAGTGCATTTTCCGAAGCATATAATTCCCAACAGCCCCGATTCCCACACGGACACCGTTTTCCATTTGCTTCAATTGTGAGATGCCCCATTTCTCCTGATATCCCAGTTGAACCTCCATATAAATTTCCGTCTATCATAATACCTGTTCCAATACCTATACCAATACTTACATATACAAAGTTTAAAATATTTTTACCTACACCGTAAAGATGTTCACCTTGGGCGCCTGAATTAGCTTCATTTACCACACTAACTGGAATATTGAATTTATCCTCAATAACTTGTTTTAGGTTTACTTGTTTCCATTGAAGGTTAGGAGCGAAAAGGATTTCTCCCTGGTTATTAACAATTCCTGGTACACCAATTCCAATACCTATAATGCCGTAGGGGCTTTCAGGTGCCTTATGCAATAAAGTTTCTATTATAGAAATTAATTTTGTATTTACCTGTGCTGGTTCTTTTTCATACAATGGTTCAGTTATTTCTTCTATTATGCTGCCACTTAGGTCAGTTAGTATAGCTAAAATGTAATTAACTCCTAAATCTATACCAATAGAATAGCCAGCCTGACTATTGAAATAAAGCAGAACTGGTTTCCTTCCGCCACTTGATTTGCCCGCGCCAATTTCATAAACAAGGGATTCGTTAATTAATTCATTTACCATCGTAGAAACGGTAGCTTTATTCAAACCTGTATCTTTAGATATCTGTGCACGAGATATGGGTCCCCTTTTTTGTATGGATTTTAAAACGATAGATTTATTAATTCTTTTTATAAGACTTTGATCGCCAGTTGTAAATTTATTCATGGATTCTCCTTTTCTTAGTTTATAGGTAAAACATAGTCTATTATTTATTTTGCCTTTTACTATAGCATAAATATTAGAGTATTAATAGTTAAAATAGTACTAGATGTTATATAAAAGGTATTGACAACGCTTTCCTGTTTGGTTTAAACTTAGTTTAAAAGTTAAACTATCTTTATTTCGGATGTTTCTGAAACAAAGATAGCTAAAATGAAAATAGAGGAGGAAAATTAAATGTTAAAAAAAGTAGGTAGTATATTTTTGCTTTTGTTACTCTTAGTTTTAGCTGCTTGCAGTGGAGACTCAATAACTGATGACGCTTCAAATGAAGAAAATGACGAGGGTGCTAAAAATGCTGAACAGCAAAAAGATGTTACAATCTGGTTTTATTATACTGGTAAGCAGCAAGAGTTATTTTTAGAAGCACTTGATGAATATAATAATGCGCAAGATGTCTATGAAGTTAAGGGAGAATACGTTCCATTTCCAGATATTAAGAAACAATTATCTGTTGGACTAGCAGGTGGTACACTTCCGGATATGGTACAAATGGACGTTGTAGATAATGCTGCTTTTGCTGAACAGGGTGTATTAGAAGATATAACCCCATTGGTTGAAGAATGGGGAGAAGCAGATAGTTTCTATGAAGGACCATTACAATCTGTTACGTATAATGACGGATATTATGGACTTCCAGTTGGCAGTAACGCTTTAGGTCTATTCTATAATGTAGATATGTTTGAAGAAGCAGGAGTGGAGCCCCCTGCTACTTGGGATGAATTAATTAAAACTGCTGAATTATTAACGGATAGTGAAAAAAAAGGATTTGCTATTTCTGCAGTGAAATCTGAGGAAGGTGCATTCCAATTCTATCCTTTCTTGCGATCTGCAGGTGCTGAATACACAGAGCTTTCATCTGATGAAGCAGTTAAATCATTAGAACTATTGACGCAGCTGAAGGAAGATGGGTCTATGGGCAGCGATGTAGTTAACGCAACACAAGATGATTTGGCTAGACAGTTTGGACAAGAAAAATTGGCAATGATGGTCAATGGTCCTTGGAATATTGAACGTCTTAAAGAGGAGAGCCCTGATTTGAACTTTGCAATTACTCAAATTCCTAAAGATGAACAATTTGCATCTGCACTAGGAGGAGAAAACCTAGTAATTATAAAAGATAGTAATGTAGAAGGGGCATTCGACTTTCTTACATGGTTTTTAGAAGCAGATCGCACAGAAACCTTCTCTGCTGAAACAGCAGTGTTCCCAGCTAGAAAGGATGCTCTTGAAAACTCTGACTTTTGGAGTGATGACCAACATTTAAGCGGCTTTGTTCCTATTATGGATGTAGCTGACCCAAGAGGTCCATCTCCACAGTGGCCAGAGATTTCAGAGGCGATTCAAATTGCATTACAAGAGGCCTTAACTGGAACTAAAACACCTGCAGAAGCGCTGGATGATGCTCAACAAAAAGTGGATGAGATTCTAAATCAGTAAAAATATAACAAAGGGGCTGGGACATAACTAACTAAAAAATGAGGGCGGGGCAGGAGGATACGATTAGAAAATGTGGTTGGTGCGTGGAAAAAATCCAGGTAGGCGCGCATGAACTGGGGTAGGCCGCGCATGAAACGTGAATCCCCGCGCATGACCACCATGTATGCGCAGCAAATCCTGATTCACGCGCGGGTACAGCCATTTCATGCGCGGCAAACCAGCAATGATGCGTGCTTTTTTGTCGAATCCGCGCGCCCTTGGTTCATGACACCTCCAGCACACAGTTATTTCTTATTTACTGGAGTTTTGTCGCAGCCCCTTTCACATTAAATATCAAACTGAAAGAACAAGGAGAATTTAAAAGATATGAAAAAGCTTACTAGCCAGTGGCAAGGTTACCTGTTCGTCTTACCGGCTGTTATATTCATGTTGCTTTTTATAGGCTATCCTCTTATATATAATATCATTCTTAGTTTTCAGGATGTTGATCTTACAAACCTTGCATCGGGCTCTAAAAATTTCGTTTGGTTCGACAATTATAAGCAATTAGCAAATGAGGAAGCTTTTGGGATATCGGTTACAAACACAATTGTCTATACTGTTGGGAGTGTGGTGTTTCAAGTCGTTATTGGTTTTCTTCTTGCTGTATTTTTTAGTATGAAGTTTCGCTTAGCTTCATTTTTAAGAGGATTTGTTATGATTAGCTGGTTAATCCCGCTAACGATTACTGCGTTGCTATTTAAATTTATGATGGGTGCTGAAGAAGGAATCTTTAATCAGATGTTGTTGGCAACGGGATTAATAGACAATCCAATTCAATGGCTGTCTGATCCTAAAATTGCATTGTGGAGTGTTATTATTGCCAATATTTGGGTAGGGATTCCTTTTAATATGTTATTGCTGTCAACGGGCTTAAGCAGTTTGCCAGAAGATGTTTATGAAAGTGCAAGCTTAGATGGAGCAAACTGGTTTCAAAAATTAACTAAAATTACGATTCCATTATTACGTCCAGTTCTTTTAGTTGTCATGATGCTCGGGTTTATTTATACATTTAAAGTTTTTGATCTTGTTTTTGTGATGACAGGTGGGGGACCAATTAACTCAACAGAAGTTCTTTCAACACTCGCTTATCGTTTTTCATTTAATGAATTTAACTTTAGTCTAGGTGCAGCAGCTGCGAATGTGTTGTTTTTAATTCTCTTTGTTGTTAGTCTCATTTATTTATTTATTATTAGAAAAGATGAGGAGGCTTAAGTAGTGAGTAAAAGAAAAGAGAGAATACTTAATGTTATAGGAATTATTTTAGTCGCTATTTTTTTATTTCCCGTCTACTGGATGTTTGTAACGGCATTTAAAACGCAAAGGGAGATATTTCAAACGCCTCCTACCTTTTGGCCAAAAGATTTTCAAATAGCAAGTTTTGTTGAAATCTTCCAGGATAATATTGGTCAATACTTTCTTAATAGTTTAATTATATCTGGCTTAGCAACAATCCTGGTTTTATTATTAGCTGTACCGTCTGCATATGGATTAGCAAGGTTTAATATCAAAGGTAAAGGATTAATGATTCTGCTTTTTCTTGTTACACAAATGCTTCCAGCTACTGTTGTCTTAACACCATTATTTATTATGTTTAATAAATTTTCATTGTTGAATAGTTATTGGGGTCCTGTTCTTTCTTGTGCAACACTCGGTATTCCGTTTTCAATTTTAGTTCTGCGTACATTTTTCATTGGAATTCCAAGGGAACTAGAGGAGGCTGCCAAGATTGATGGCTGTGGACGATTGAAGACATTTATACGTGTTATTTTACCGATTTCTTATCCGAGTATTGTTGTATGTGGTGCGATTTCCTTTTTCTTTTCCTGGGGAGACCTCATCTACAGCATGACATTCAACCGAAATCAGGAGTTATGGCCATTGACAGCTGGAATCTATAACGCAATTGGGCGCTATGGAATCGAGTGGAATGATTTAATGGCATTTGCAACAGTGTCCATTCTTCCTGTTATTGTTATTTTTGTGTTACTCCAAAAACAATTAGTACAAGGATTAGCAAGTGGTTCAATTAAATAATAGATGAAACTGCTTAATAAATATTATTTGGATACAAGGAGTGTAAGTAAATGAAATTTACTAATGGATTTTGGCTCGTTAAAGAGGGATTTTCGGTAAATTATCCTAGGCAAATACGCGATATAGCAGAATCGGATGAAGGGCTAACTTTATTTGCACCATGCAAGGAAATACAGGATAGGGGGGATACATTAAATATCCCTCAATTAACGATTCATCTATCATCGCCTAAGGAAAATATTATTCGGGTTCAGGCGTATCATCATAAAGGTGGGGTTGAAAAACAGCCTGTTTTCGATGTAGCTGAGAACGAGTCAAAAATTCAAATACAGAAAAATGAACAAGCGTATCATTTTTCAAGTGGAGATTTACATGTAAGCATTCCATTGACTGGATTTTCTATGGATTTTTATAATGATAAGCAATTGTTAACACATATAGATCCAAAAGGAATTGCATGGATTCAAGGACCAGAGAAAGAATCATATATGCGAGGCCAGCTGAATTTGGGTGTGGGCGAGTATTTATACGGGTTAGGTGAACGCTTCACTCCATTTGTGAAGAATGGACAAGTTGTTGATACATGGAATAAAGACGGTGGCACGAGTTCAGAGCAATCCTATAAAAATATACCATTCTTTTTAAGCAGCAAAGGTTATGGTGTTTTTGTGAATCACCCGGAAGAAGTAAATTATGAGTTAGGAACCGAAGCGGTCTCAAAAACACAATTTAGTGTTGAAGGAGAAATACTGGATTATTACATTATAAATGGCCCTGCACCTAAAGATGTACTTGAAAATTATACCGAATTAACTGGTAAACCAGCTTTACCACCAGCATGGTCATTCGGTTTATGGCTCACAACTTCTTTTACAACAAACTATACAGAACAAACCGTTAACCATTTCATTGAAGGAATGAAAGAGCGGGATATTCCATTAAGCGTTTTTCATTTTGACTGTTTTTGGATGAAGGAGTTTGAATGGTGTAGTTTAGAATGGGATAAAGATGCTTTTCCAAATCCGGAAGCGATGATACAAAGATTGAAGAATAAAGGTTTAAAAATAAGCCTTTGGATTAATCCATATATTGCTCAAAAGTCAAGCTTATTTGACGAGGCAGCGAGGAATGGTTATTTGCTGAAAAAAGAGAACGGCGATGTATGGCAATGGGATTTATGGCAAGCTGGTATGGGTATCGTTGACTTTACTAATCCAGAAGCAAGTCAGTGGTATCAGGATAAGCTGAAAAAATTGCTGGACATGGGAGTAGATTCATTTAAAACGGACTTTGGTGAAAGGATTCCAACTAATGTTGTTTATTTTGATGGCTCGGACCCACAAAAAATGCATAATTTTTATGCCTATCAATTTAATCAAGTTGTGTTTAATCTATTGAAAAAAGAAAAAGGTGAGAAAGAAGCGGTTGTTTTTGCACGCTCAGCTACAGCAGGTGGACAAAAATTCCCAGTCCATTGGGGTGGAGACTGTGACGCAACATATGAATCAATGGCAGAGAGTTTGCGGGGCGGTCTATCGCTTACTTTATCTGGATTTGGGTACTGGAGTCATGATATAGGAGGCTTTGAAAACACTGCTACACCAGACTTATTTAAACGTTGGACTGCTTTTGGACTTCTATCTAGTCATAGTCGCCTGCATGGCAGTTCTTCTTACCGGGTTCCCTGGTTATTTGACGAAGAAGCTGTCGATGTTACTAGACACTTTGCAAAGTTAAAAAACCGCTTGATGCCTTATCTTTATAACATAGCGGTTCGGAATCATGATAGTGGCGTACCAGTTATGCGAGCGATGCTGTTAGAGTTTCCAGAAGATCCTAATTGTCACGTGCTTGACCGGCAATATATGCTGGGAGATTCATTACTAGTTGCTCCAATTTTTAATAAGGAAGGCATCGGGTCCTATTATTTGCCAAAAGGGAAATGGACGCATTTATTAACTGGTGAAGTTATTGCTGGTGGTTCATGGAATAAAGAAAAGTATAGCTATATGAGTTTACCGCTTTTTGTTAAAGAAAATTCTATTATAGCTATTGGCTCAAAAGATGATCGGCCAGATTATGATTATACTGAGAACGTTACTTTTAAAGTATACCAGCTCCAGGAAGGGGAAGCAGCAAGATCTTCTCTCGTAGATATTCATGGGGAGACGAAAGGTTATATTGAAGCGATTAAAAAAGGATCCCAGATTGATATTATTTCAAATATGAATATACCTTATTCGCTTTTCTTGGTTGGCATGAAGGAAGTTGAATCTGTATCCAGTGGTACATGCGAAAAGGATGAAGCTGGTGTAAGGATATCACTTAGTGGATTAGAGGAAAGGATTACAATATTTCTTTAAAAGAGGAACTCAGGAGGCATAGCGAATGACTTATTTCAACAAGATAAACAAAATCACATATGAAGGACCAAAATCAACGAACCCATACGCATTTAAATTTTACAATCCAGAAGAAAAAATTGCTGGAAAAACAATGGAGGAAACGCTCCGTTTTGCTGTCGCTTATTGGCATACATTTACTGAAGATCTATCAGATCCATTTGGAGCAGGAAATGCGATTCGTTCTTGGGATCATTACCATGGAATGGATTTAGCAAAAGCACGAGTAGAAGCAGCATTTGAGTTTTTTGAAAAGCTTAATGTACCTTACTTTTGCTTTCATGATGTCGATATTGCGCCTGAAGGATCGACGTTAAAGGAATCCAATCAAAATCTAGATACGATTACTGCAATGATGAAAGACTATATGAAAGACAGTAAAACAAAATTACTTTGGAATACGGTGAATAACTTTACCCATCCACGGTTTGTCCATGGAGCAGGATCAACAAATAATGCAGATGTCTATGCCTATGCGGCTGCCAAAGTGAAAAAAGGATTAGAAATTGGAAAAGAGTTAAGTGCAGAAAACTATGTGTTTTGGGGTGGACGTGAAGGATATGAAACACTCCTCAATACAGATATGAAATTAGAATTAGATAATCTGGGCCGCTTCTATCACATGGCTCTTGATTATGCTAAAGAAATTGGTTTTGATGCACAGTTTTTAATAGAGCCTAAACCAAAAGAGCCAACGACACATCAATATGATTTTGATGTTGCCAGCGGTTTTGCCTTTTTACAAAAATATGATTTACAAGATCACTTTAAGTTTAATATTGAGGCGAACCATGCGACGTTAGCTGGTCATAGTTTTGAGCATGAACTTCATTATGCCCGTATCCATAATATGTTAGGATCTGTCGACGCAAACCAAGGTCATCCATTGCTGGGTTGGGATACAGACGAATTCCCAACTGACTTAAATGCAACGGTATTAGCCATGTATGAAATTCTTAAAAATGGTGGATTAGGCCGTGGCGGGTTAAACTTTGATGCAAAAGTTCGCCGCGGATCATTTGAGCCAGAAGATTTATTCCATGCGCATATCGTTGGCATGGACAGCTTTGCAGTGGGCTTAAAAGTGGCGCAAAAACTTCTTGATGATAAAGTTCTTGAAAATATGATTGCTGACCGCTATAGCAGCTTTACAGAAGGAATTGGCAAGGACATCGTAGAAGGAAAAGCGGATTTTCATAAACTAGAAGAACATGCGCTTGGGTTAACAGAAATTGAAAATAAATCAGGACGTTTAGAACAAATTAAAGCAACCATTAATCAGTACTTATTAACAGCTTACTCAGAAGAATAAAGTTTAAAGATAAAGTGAAACTGTGATATGCTGCGTTCAGTGGGAGGTTCTTTCCATCTCCCACCTAGAATTAACGTGGCTTATTTTTTGAAATGGGGTTTAAATATCCCGTTACATGGCGATAAAAGAAAAGGTGAGGTGCTGTAAATGAAATATGCTATCGGAATTGATTTGGGGACAAGCGCTGTCAAAGTTCTTCTTGTTGATCAAACAGGAAACGTAGTTCATGAAGTGTCTAAGCCGTATCCATTGATTCAAGAAAAAACAGGTTATAGTGAACAGAATCCGGAAGATTGGGTGGAGCAGACAGCTGCAGGGTTGTTTGCTATCGTGAAAAATTCTGGTGTTCATCCTAAAGACATTGAAGGCATGAGTTTCTCTGGTCAAATGCACGGTTTAGTCTTACTCGATAAAAACAATGATGTATTGCGTAATGCTATACTTTGGAATGACACTCGTACAACTGCCGAATGTGAAGCAATTTATCAGATTGTCGGAAAAGAACGTTTGCTGGATATTACGAAGAATCCTGCGCTGGAAGGGTTTACCTTACCGAAATTATTATGGGTGAAAAAACATGAACCAGATATTTTTGCTAAAGCAGCTACGTTTGTTTTACCGAAAGATTATGTTCGATATAAACTAACAGGTGAACTGCAAATGGAATATTCCGATGCAGCTGGTACGCTATTATTGGATGCTACAAATAAAAAATGGAGTGAGACCATCTGTAATTTGTTAGGCATTGATATGGATCTTTGTCCGCCTTTAGTGGCTTCCTATGATGAGGTTGGCTGCATAACACCAGAGTATGCTGCTGAAACAGGGCTAGCTGAATCGACTCGTGTTTTTGCTGGTGGTGCTGATAATGCATGCGGTGCCATAGGTTCAGGCATTTTAGAAGATGGTAAAACTTTATCAAGTATTGGTACCTCTGGTGTGGTTCTATCGTATGAATCCAGTGAAGATAAAGATTTCCAGGGAAAAGTTCATTACTTTAATCACAGTGCTCCCGATGCCTATTATACAATGGGAGTCACCTTATCGGCAGGGTATAGTTTAACCTGGTTTAAAAATACATTTGCACCTCAAGAGTCGTTTGATGAATTATTATCAGATATTGCAACCGTACCAGCCGGTGCTAATGGTCTTCTTTTTACACCTTATTTAGTTGGTGAACGGACACCACATGCTGACTCAGCGATAAGAGGAAGTTTTATCGGGATGGATGGATCACACCAGCGTAAACATTTTGTGCGCGCTGTCTTAGAGGGTATTACTTTTTCGCTGAATGAGTCTATTGAAATTTTCCGTGAAAATGGCAAAGTCATTGATACGATTGTTTCTACTGGCGGCGGTACAAAGAATGATGAATGGCTGCAAATGCAAGCAGATATTTTTAATGCAAAAGTTATTAAATTATCCAGTGAACAAGGTCCAGGTATGGGTGCAGCGATGCTAGCAGCTTATGGAATTGGCTGGTTTGATTCATTAAAGGCCTGCGCAGATGAATTTTTAACGATGGAGCAGGAATTCATACCGAATCCAATAAACGTAAAAAAGTATAAAAATCTATTTACTATATATCAAAACATATATAGACAAACGCAAATAATAAATGAAAAACTGTTAGATTTTCGTGAGTAAAAAAGAAGGTCATCTGCAGGGTGAGTAAGTAACTGCAGATGGCCTTTTTATTAATTCAAAGCCGAGCGAGGTCGTGAAGATTATATATTATGGAAATGGAGACAATGATTCCCGAAAATGGGTGGGAAGTGTTTAATAATACGCCGCGATGCTGCAAGGTCGCTAGTCAAGCGCGCGCTAAACCTGTCAGACCCGCGCATGAACCATCGTTTCGCGCGCGTCAACCAGGTCTCTCCGCGCATGAACCACCCGAAGCCGCGCATAAAAGTAGTTTCCCCGCGCATCACCCCCACTCATGCGCGGCT
>DAMDKS010000058.1:22746-24394 GCA_032085455.1 Oceanobacillus sp. | reverse complement strand
TGAACGGTATATTATTTATGCCTACCCAGTCGATAAAAACCAAAGTGATTAATCACTTTGGTTTTTTATTTCCTCTAATCTCCCAGCATTTCTCCTATTTCGGGAAAGTGTACAGACATATCTCAACAAAATTTGCTAAAACAATAAAATTTCAATGGACTAAATTTACTATTTCCGCTATAATTTTATCCAGGTTTACTTATTCTTTTTTAATGCATGACCCCTTTTACCCGGGGATTATTATATACAGAGGAGAAGTTTCTATTGGTATCTAGAAAAGATAAACGAAATACAAAAAAAAGAAAATGGCCCTTATGGGTTGGTGGAATTATTCTAGCTTTTATTCTTATTGGCGGCGGGGTCGCAATCTATGCTTATAGTCTGCTCGGTAATGCGATTGATACCATGCATACTCCACTTGCACGGGATGAAGATCCAGAACGTCAGAAACAAATCAAAAACATTTTTAAAGCAAAAGATTCTTTAAACGTATTGCTGCTTGGAGTAGATGAGCGTCCTGGTGACCGTGGCCGTTCCGATACAATGATTTTATTATCATTAAATCCAACTACTGATTCAATGGTTATGCTAAGTATTCCACGTGACACTTATGTCAATATTCCTAGTCGTGGAATGGACAAGATTAATCATGCCTATGCATTTGGCGGTGTAGAATTATCTGTCCAAACGGTAGAAGAAGCATTTGATTTGCCTGTTCATCTCTATGCTCGCGTTAATATGGAAGGGTTTAAACAAGGAATTGACGCTATTGGCGGTGTAACCGTTAATAATTCACAGAGTTTTTCGCAAGGAGATTCAAACTTTTCTGAAGGTGCAGTTCATTTAAATGGAGCACAGGCACTAGACTATATTCGCATGCGAAAACAAGATCCACGCGGTGATATGGGACGTAATGACCGACAACGGGCAGTTATTACAGCAGCAATGAATAAAGCTGCTAGCTTCTCAAGTATTTCGAAGTTTGATGATATTCTTGATATTCTAGGTGGAAATGTTCAAACAGACTTTGATATGAAACGAATTCAAACTTTATTTACTGGCTATATGGGATCAAGAAAAAATATCCATACAATAGAAGTCGATGGTTCTGGTTCAACAATTAACGGCGTCTGGTACTATGTCGTGCCAGATTCAGAATTCAGCCGTATATCATCAGAAATTAAAGCACATATGGAACAATAAAAACGAGACGAACATTAACTAGCTAATTAAAAGAGTTCCACGTAATTTTACTTGGCAAATAAGGTTGTCACCAAAATCTTGGTGACAACCTTAAGTTTTTTTAGAAGAAGTCATTTTTTCTTAGGTTCATCCCTTACCTTTCATCGAGAGAACGTTTCTCTCGGTGTTTTTTTATTATTTTCTCCCGGCATCCCACGCGCCATGCCCTACTCAGCACGCGCCTTAGTCTCAAATAGCAAGTTTGAATCCACGTAAATCGACGTTGTACCCGCGCATCAACCACATGAATAGATATGCGTTTTTTTGTCGAACTAACTTGGATAGTGCAGCATTGGTCTTATTAACTACCAAATTATACTTTAATCCATGCATTCGTCACTAAAAGCCTTGATTAACGTCCAGATTATACGTAATTCAGTACGTTTGGGCTCTAAGAAGCGTTATT
>DAMDKS010000058.1:0-22646 GCA_032085455.1 Oceanobacillus sp. | reverse complement strand
ACGTCCAGATTATACGTAATTCAGTACGTTTGGGCTCTAAGAAGCGTTATTAACGTCCAGATTATACGTAATTCAGTACGTTTGGTCACTTATGCGCCTCATTAGCGCAAAAAAATATACGTAATCATATGCGCTTAGTTACTAAGTCGCATCATCTGCACACTAATGCATAACCCTCGCTCCCTTGGCTTCGTTTTATACTCTATACATTTTCGATTACTTAATTAACATTATCATACTGGTGCGATATTCAAAATATCATTTTTTACCAGACTTTTTGAACATCCTCTATAAACAATAAGTACAAGATGTTATAATAATACCGAACATATTGTGGGGGCGATTAAAAAAATGAAAAGGATACGCATTTTAACTTTATTATCTATCATACTACTATTAACTGCATGTTCTAAAGTTGAACAAGCTAATCCAAACGAACAATTTAATGAGTTCGTTTCCTATTGGGAAAATCAAAAATTTGAACAAATGTATGACATGTTTAGTAAAGAGACAAAAGAGAATATATCAGCGGAGGATTCTGTTGAGCGTTATGAAAAAATCTATGAGGATTTAAATATCGAAAACGTGCAAATTTCATTTACGGAGTTTACAGAAGAAGAGCTGAAAACATTAAAAGATGAAGAACAGACTACTGCTTCTATCCCTTTTACAGTAGAAATGGATTCCAACGCTGGCCCAATCAGTTTTGACTATGAAGCAGCAATAGAAAAAGCTCCCGTAAATGAGGAAGAAGACGCAGAACAAAGCTGGTACATAAACTGGGATCCTGGATTCATTCATCCAGAATTAAAAGATGGCGGTGAAATTCGAATCGAGTCAATCCCTCCAGTACGAGGTGAAATTCTTGATCGCAATCAAATGCCGCTTGCTTTGAATGATAAGCTCTACGAAATTGGAATTATGCCCGGTGAGCTGGAAAATAAAGAACAAGCAATCCAGCAAATCGCAAATATTTTAAATATCAATAAGGACACGATTGAAACAGCGTTAAATGCTGGCTGGGTAGAAGATCATCTTTTTGTCCCGATTACAACAATTCTTCCCTCAAATGAAACAGTATATAATCAGCTAATGAGCATTCCAGGTGTGCAGCGCAAAGAAGAAAATGGTCGAATCTATCCTGGTGGTGAAGCTACCGCACACTTAGTTGGATATATTGGTGATATCACGGAAGAATTTCTGGAAGAAACAGATAGTGATGAATATGGTCCAAATGATAAGGTTGGCAAACGTGGAATTGAGAAACAATTCGAGAAAAAATTAAAAGGAAAAAAAGGCATGAAGGTTTCCATTACAAAAGAAAATGACGGAGAAGTAGTCATAGCCGAAAAACCAGTAGAAGATGGCGAGAATATTACGCTGACTATTGATATAAATACTCAGGAAAAAGTATATGACAGTTTTGGCGAAGATTCCGGTACTGCCGCTGCAATTCATCCCAAAACTGGAGAAACACTTGCTCTAGTAAGTGCTCCCGCCTTTGACCCGAATGAACTTCTATATGGTACATCGAAAAATATTTGGGGAAAATTGGAAGAAAATGAGCAAAATCCATTGTTAAATCGTTTTTCTGCGACATTTGCACCCGGTTCGGTTTTAAAGCCCATTACGGCCGCTGTTGGCATAAAAAACGGTACACTTGACCCAAATGAAGAACATACGATTGAAGGAATGAAATGGGGTAACGGAGAAGGCTGGGGTGATTATAAAGTAACAAGAGTATCTCCATCAAACGGACCCGTTGATCTTCGTGATGCCTTAGAACGTTCAGATAATATTTACTTTGCGATGGAAGCCGTTAAAATGAAAAGTAAAGCATTTATCGAGGGATTTGAAGCTTTTGGTTTCGGAGAAGACTTTCCATATGAATATCCCATTACAACTTCTACCATTTCAGCAGATGGCAAGCTGGATGACGAAGTACTCCTTGCAAACTCGAGCTACGGGCAAGGGCAATTAGAAATGAGTGCGATTCACTTGGCGGCAGCCTACACAACCTTCCTCAATGAAGGAAATATGCTGAAACCAATCCTTCTGACGAGCGAAGAAACAGAACAAATTTGGAAGGAAAATCTCCTTTCTGAGGAAGATGCAGATTTAATTGATGATATGCTCCGCTCTGTTGTAAAAAACGGTACTGGGAAACGCGCTGAAAAAGAAGCCAATGTCCCTATTGCCGGGAAAACCGGAACAGTAGAATTAAAGCTAAGTGCAGATACAAATGGTGCGATAAATAGCTGGTTTGTTGGTTATCCACATGAATCTCAAGATATTCTAATTGCACTGCTTGTTGAGGAAACACAAGATAAAGACAGGACAATTGCAACTGGAAAATTTGTAGAAATCATCAATCAGCTGCATTCAAAAAAAGAAAAAAAATAATTTATCCCGAATCTGAACGTAGTTTTCACTTTAATAAAGCAGCAGGTCTCCCCTGCTGCTTTATTGCTTATATAAGTCCACATAAAAACTCCCCAATTTTTTGGGGAGTTATACTTCCTCTTTCATTGCTTTTAATAATCGTGTTAATTCATGAAAATTTTGTTCATTGCGTTCATCCAATGCTTTATCAATGAGACGCAGAATGTTTTGCTCTTCTAATTCTGCTATTGCTGTAGAATGATCATCTTCTCTCTCTTTCACAGCTGGATCGCTAGGGGAATTGAAGTAATATGGTCTTCCTATTTCATGAATTTGTTCAAGGAATTCAGGCAAAGTAATAAGCTTTACCATTGGCACATTAATGATTTCCTTTCCATTTTGAAAAGCAAAAACAGCATCGATATTTTCAATTTTCTCCGTCCGTCTATTTAACCGGATTTCATTCGATTCAACTGGTATAAATTGAAATACCTTATTTTGCATTACAACCGAAAAATATTGATATGCTAAAAAAATACGTAAAAAGTTTTTCTCTTTTTTGATGTAATAAGGCTTCAGCATCTTAAGTGTCACCATAACTTCACCACCCCTTTAATTTATCCTGAATTAACTGGCAGTAAGACCTTCACTTCAAGAATCAAGGTGAAGATGAGATTTGTAAGTCGGGGACAACTGCCAATAAACCCCAATTGGTTCAACTAACATGCAGTAGTAGATGAAAAACCACCACTAGATAAAGTTTCACTTTATCTCATATCTCAATTTTCAGTTAATTAATTGTAACCGATTTCACCATAAATTACAAGGATTATTTTAAATTTTTTTAGAAAAAATCCTTTTAAACCCAAAAAACAGTGAAATAAGAAGGGATTTTCTTCATCAGCCTGGTAAAGTTATATTTTTTCTTTTCGTCCAAAGAAAAGGTAGCAGTTAAGACAAACTGATCGTGACTTTTAGTATCCGGAGTCTTCTGATGTTAAATTATCAATCATTTTATAATCATATTTTTGTAAAGGCTTTTCTGCTGGACCCTCAATTACCTCTCCAGTATAGGAGAATCTTGAGCCATGGCAAGGGCAATCCCAAGTTCGTTCACCATCATTCCAATTCACTTCACATCCGACATGCGTACAAGTCGTGTCAACGACATGCAGCTTTCCGTCCTTATCCCTGTAAGCACCTTTTCTTTTACCATCGACTGTAATAACGCCACCTTCGTCATTTTCTAACGTTTTTGGATTGAGCTTTCCTTTATCCAGCTTTCCTTTAACGAGTTCTGTAATAACATCTGTATTTACTTTCGCTAATTTCTTCACACTAGGTTTCATATGAAATCTCGATGGCGTAAATAAATCTTCAAAACCATTTTCTTTGCCTGTTATCCGATCGCGGAATAGTAAAGCAGCAACAACACTATTTGTCATCCCCCATTTTCTATAGCCTGTAGCAATGAGGACATTCGGCTGATCTGAAGTAATCGCACCGATATACGGGACCTTATCTAGCGTGATGAGATCTTGTGCTGACCAGTGGTAAGGTATCTCTTCCAAGCCAAAAATTTCTTCACCAAACTTTTCCAATGCCTGGTACTTCTCTAATGTATTTTCATCTTTTCCCGTTTTATGACTATACCCCGCAATGAGTGCCATCTCTTCATTATCGATTACTGCACTCCTTAGCGAATGCTTGGGATCCTCCGCACTCAGATACATTCCACCTGGGAAAGCTTCTTTTATTTTTGCTGCTAAAATATAAGAACGTTCCGCATGCATTCTGCTGGAGTAAAGCCCCCTTCCCTCATAAAATGGGAAATGCGTGCAAATAAGGACATTGTTACCTGTCACACTCGCCCCATTCCGCGTCTCAACCATCGGGCGTTTTCCTTTTTCCACCTTTACAGCAGCAGTATTTTCAAAAATCTTAACATCTTTTTCTATTAAGACGTTTAACAATGCACTTAAAAATTTTAACGGATGAAACTGTGCTTGTTCTTTCATGACGATTGCATTTTCAATCTTTATATTTAAAGGAATTTCTTTCACTAATTGACCATCTATATCAAGCTGTTTATAAGCTGATGCTTCTTTTCGTATTTTGTCTTCATATGCTTTGGTGGTTGAATAGATAATTGCATCTTGCTGCAAATAATCACATGCAATTTGCAATTCATTAATCGTGTTTTTTATAAACTGCATTGCCTGTTTGTTTGCATCATAATATAATTTAGCCTTTTTCTTACCTAAATTAGAAATTAGTTCATCATAAATTAAATCATGCTGCACTGTAATTTTAGCTGTGGTATGTCCTGTCGTTCCATGCAATAAACGATCCCCTTCCAGAAGTACAATCTTTAAACCTTCATTAGCAAGCAGATATGCAGCTATTATGCCTGTAATCCCGCCACCGATGATTGTAACATCTGCTTCCATATCTTCTCCTAGATGAGGAAACTTCGGAATATCAATAGATTCTAACCAATAAGATTGCGGAAATTCATTTATTTCTCGATTTGCTTTTGTCATAATATGGTATCATCCAATCTACTTTTTCTTTAGCTTGACCTGATTCGATTGGATTATACATTTCAGAAATTACTAGAAAATTCAGATTGAACTTATCCAGATTAGAACGTTTTATCTGCAAACAAAAGACTGCAGCCATTTCAGGGATTGCAGTCTTTTCGCTTCCTATATTATGCTTTTAATTACTGTTTATTTTTGCTTGCATCGCTTCAACAGTATTATCAAGCTCTATTGAAGCGATTGGGTAACTCTCTGCTTCTTTAACAATTGCTTCTCCTCTTTGCTTTAAAACTTCGATGCCTTTTTTCATATAACTTTTATAATCTGCAGTCAGTTTTGCGATTTCACTTTGATACTTCTCGTCTGTTCCAGAAGTAACAGCAATTTCATATAAGTCAATCACTTCTTCACGCGTTTGATCCATTGGCTGAAATTCATGGGGATCTGTACTATCAAACAAACAGATATTTAAATCCGGAACGAGCACCATATCAATCCCGTTTGCATCAAAGCTGCAATGATATAGCTCAATATCAAGTCCATGTGCTAAACAGGCATGAGCAATTTTTTTCATAAACGTGGACTTTCCAGTTCCCGCTCTTCCTTTAATATGATATACATGGTCCAGATTAGCAATAAGATGTGGTACCTCATTAACAACGCCATCTATTGTATTGGTTCCAAAGAAGCGTAAAAAGGTATGTGGATTCCGTTGTTTCTTTGGTACATTTCCAAGTATCCTCTTGCTTAAGTCCTCCGCAGCGCGATCTGCCTTTGCAAAATCCATTTCCTGGACATAAATCTTTTCCAACTCATCATGAAGCGCTAGTCCCTTAGCAAACTCCGATACAGCGGGTCTGTCCTCTTGACTCGCCAAAACAGCGATGCCTTTTTCTCTAAGGATGATTCCTTCCAGGTAGTCGTGACTAAGTGAGCTTTTTAAAACTTCAACTTTTGTGTTGTCCTTATATGTTTCAATCAAACGTTTTAAAATAGCGGTATTCATTTTTAAAGATGGAGAATCTAATTGAATAGTCTGCTTTAGACCAGTAAGATTTGATGAAATTAAATTGATAAAGCCTTGTGCTGTATTTCCAGTAACATAGTACTTTTTTATTTCCAAAGAGACACATCCTTTGTATAAAATCCTTCCATAGTTTATGCATAGATTGCGTGACAAGTGCGGAACTTATGCAGCTCATTCATTTAAATTCAGGACGCATTTTCGGGATACCTTTGAGTAATCCATATAATAACCCGACTTCAAGCGGATACATCAGCACAGCTTTAACCATACGAGGTACAGCAAAAAGCGGATTTCCAAACATTATATTTAACCATATTGGTGTCAGAATCAGATTTATCAGCACGGTAACAACAAGGGTTGCAAGCGCGACTCTTCCCAAGGTAACTTCCTTCTTATATAAAAATATTCCATAAATGATTCCTAATAATAAAGCATTTAGTGAAAAACCCGGAAAAAAGAAACCATTTGGTCTTAGTAAAAACCCGATTGTATCCGCAACTACGGAGGCTAGTCCTGCATTAAATGGTCCATATAAATAGGCAAGAACTGCAATTGGCAAGAAAGCAAACCCAATTTCCAATAAGGTGCCAAAAGCAAGGGTAAATTGATTTAATACTAAATTAATTGCGATGAGTGCAGCTGTTATGGTAAGCTGCTTTGTTGAAATTTTAGAAGCAGCTAATGTTGATACTTCCTTTGAACGCAAGATAATCCCTCCAATTTCCATTTAATTATTTTCATTCCTCTTCGTATCATACGCTAATTCCATAGAATCGCCAACTACTAAAAAAATCAGCAGTTACAGAAATTCTGCCGTAACTGCTGATTGGTATAATGAAAAGTTCGTTTGTCTTATGAGGGGGTTCATTATTATCACTCATATACTCTCCCACTATTAAAGTTGCTGATAGACTTCCCCTCATCAAAAAGGAAAACCATCCCGATTCATTTCAGTTTTATGCATGCAATACATATTTCTCAATTGCTGCTGCTACGCCTGCTTCATTGTTCGATACGGTAATATAATCAGCTGCTTTTTTAATTGCTTCCTGAGCATTGCCCATTGCAACACCGGCACCCGCTTCTTGGATCATCTTAATATCATTCAAGCTGTCTCCACAAGCCAGTACATTTTCCATCGTAATACCGATTTTATCACAAAGATAACGCAATGCTCCTGCCTTACTGACACCCTTTGCATTTACCTCAATATTTGTAGGAAGCGAATTTGCCAGCTCCAGCTCTTCATACACGGAAAACTCCTTCACAAGAATATCTAATTTCTTTTGATCCTCTGTAGAACAGCCAAATTTTAACCAATCATAGTTTTCAAAATCCCGAGGAATCTCTTTTTCCCGAAAGGCACCTGCAGTAGAAATCATCCATATTTCTACACCTACCTGACGAGCGAGATTATAAAGCTTTTCAATCATTTCCAGGCGTATCGGTTTACGTTGCAGCAGTTCCTTTTCCATCGTCCAAATTTCAGCGCCATTTGCTGAAACAATATAGGAAGGCAATTTGAGATCTACTGCATATGAATAACAATGATCAATTCCTCTACCCGTACTTAAAATCACATGGACATCCTTAGCCAGCGCCTTTTCAATGGCCAGACGATTCGCTTCAGGTACCTCCTGTGCATCATTTAATAACGTACCATCCATATCTAGAGCAATTAATTTAATATCTGTCATAATACTCCTCCTCGCTTCAGTCTGCTCTGTTTTTAGCTGAACATTTCTATCATATATTTTTATAGTAATAAACGGAATTATAAGTAAACCGACTATAACAAAGAATAAAGCTTCTATATTATAAAAATCTACAATAAAACCACCAAATACCGGTTCAACCATTTTTCCGATGGTTGCGATACTGTTTACCAGACCTTGATAAAAGCCCGCTTTCCCCTTTGGAGCAAGCTCATTCGCTAGTGTAAGGAATGCCGGCCACATGATTACTTCTCCAATCGTTAATATAACCATGGCTACTGCGAACATCGTAAGGCCTGCAGCATTCATCACAATTAGGAAGGAAAGGATCATTATCGGCGTTCCAATATAATATAGTGCTTCCCGTTTGTAAATCTATTCGTAAACCATTGTATCAAATGTTGGGAAAAAACAATAAGAAAACCGCTCAATGCCCAAAGCGTACTATATTGCTCAAGCAGTATTCCAATATCCTGTGTATGAGAAGCAATCATTGTTTGCCACCGCGAATAAGTAATAGGAATAAAAAGAAAGCCACCACAAAATTTCTCCTAATCATTTCTATCTTTCGCTTTAATTTTGCAATATTATGATAGGATAAGGATAATTATATATAAATGGGGGGGCAATAAAATGCAAGTTGCTAATGAATACTTACGGGTAGTTGAAAGCAGATTTAAAGCGTTAAAGATGCAAGGTGAGCGGACGTTCCAGCAGCTTTCAAACGGGGAAATACACTGGTGTTTAAATGAAACCTCTAACAGTATCGCAGTTATTGTCAAGCACCTAAGCGGGAATATGCTCTCTCGCTGGACAAATTTATTGACCACAGATGGAGAAAAAAGCACAAGAAAAAGAGATGAGGAATTTATTGACGATATCACTTCGCTTGACACATTATTTACAATTTGGGAGGCTGGCTGGGATGCGCTGTTTAAGTCGATACAAAACCTAAATCCTGATGATTTAATGAAAAAAATAAAAATCCGTGGAGAAAAACATACAGTTATTGATGCGATTGAAAGACAAATGGCACATTATGCATCACATATTGGACAAATCATCTATATAGCAAAGCAGATTAAGGATAAAGACTGGAAAACACTCAGTATTCCAAAAGGGAAATCAGATGAATTTTTGCTGAAAAAGCTGGAAGAAAACAGAGATGCTTAATTAGGTTGCATGTATTGAAATCCCACTCTCTTAATTCGGGAGCAGTTGTTAGAATCAGACCTGCTCCCGGACATTTTTGCTTTCTAGTTTTCAACCAGCGCTTCTTTTAACTCATTTGTCTCTTCAAAATCGAGAATTTTCTCAAGATCTAATATAAGAATTAAGCGTTCATCAATCTTTGCAACACCGTGCAGGAACGTATCACGTATTCCTGAGATAAGTTGTGGTGCTGCTTCAAGATCTTCCTGTGCAATATCTTTTACCTCTGTCGCCGCATCTACAATTAATCCAACTTGCATCCCTTCAATTGTTACGACAAGGATTCTCGTTTCATTCGTATTCTCGACTGCAGGCATTTGTAATCTTTCTTTTAAATCAATGATTGCTGTTGTTTCTCCACGTATCTCCGTTACACCTTCGATAAAGGCTGAAGTACGCGGTACAGCAGTAATATGCTGCAGTCTTTCAATGGAAATGACTTGCTGTACCTCCACGGCAAAGGTTTGATCAACAAGCTTAAATAAAATATATTTGATTGGTTCTGCCATCATTTACAACTCCACTTCTTATTTAATCAGTGCATTTGGATCGATGATCAAGGCTACTTGTCCATCTCCAAGAATCGTAGCTCCAGAGATTGCAAATACATCTCCTAAATAGTCTCCCAGTGATTTAAGTACAAGCTCTTGCTGACCAATAAATTGATCCACTATCAGTCCTGTCAGCTGCTCACCTTTTTTCAGTACGACGACTGCATTCTGTTTTTCCTCATCCATTTCGCCTTCTGGAATATCAAGGACGTTCTGCAATTCAAGCAGTGGAACGACTTGGCCACGGAAATCCATTACCTTTTGTCCATGCGTATACATTATTTCATTTGCTCCCAAACGCACGGTTTCAATAATCGAGGACAATGGAACGGCATATGTTTCCTTTCTGCATTTCACAAGCAATGTAGAGATAATCGATAATGTTAAAGGCAATTGAATCGAAAAGACACTGCCTTCTCCTGCTTTGGATTCAATTGAAATTGTTCCTCCAAGAGATTCAATTTTGCTTTTCACAACATCAAGCCCAACACCACGTCCAGATACATTGGAAATTGTATCTGCAGTACTGAAGCCACTTTTGAGAATCAATTCTGCAACTCCATCATCCGTTAATACTGCCGCTTCTTCAGCACTGATAATACCATTTTCAATTGCTTTTCTGCGGACTTTTTCAATATTTATTCCGGATCCATCATCTTCAATTTCAATAAATACATGATTTCCACTATGAAAAGCACGCAGAACAATATTCCCTTCTTCAGGTTTTCCAGCCTTTTTACGTACTTCAGGAAGTTCAACCCCATGATCCACTGAATTTCGAATAAGATGAACAAGCGGATCACCAATCTCATCAATTACTGTACGGTCAAGCTCGGTTTCAGCTCCTAAAATTTCTAAATTAATTTTTTTATTTAAGTCACGTGCAAGTCCTCTGATCATTCTTGGGAAACGATTAAAAACCTGTTCAACAGGAACCATGCGCATTGCCAGAATTAACCCTTGCATATCCGAAGAAACACGATTCATATGTTCTACTGTTTCCCTTAGCTCCGAATTGCGCAATTGATTGGAAATGACATCTAAACGACTTTGATCAATAACAACTTCTTCAAAGAGATTTAAAAGATCATCAATTCTTTCAAGATTAACCCTAATCGTTTTTGATGTATGATGAGCTGTTCCATTTTCTTGTGTTTGTTTCGGTTTATTTATTTTTTCTTCTGTTGTTTCTTTACTCTCTTCTGATGCTTGCTTATTATTGATTGATTTGAAAGCAATATTTTCCACGCGGGCTTCTTTTACTTCTGAGACGGATTGAATAGCGAATATAATCACATCTCTCGGTTCCTTCGAAAGGAAAATCAGTTCAAATTCCTTTTCAAAGTTTCCTTCTTCAATTTCCTCAGTTACAGGGTTAGTCTTAATAATTTCTCCTCTTCCCTCAAGCTTTTCGAAGACCATATATGCCCGTGCACCTTTTAAAATGCACGCATCACTAAGTTGAACAACGATTCTATACGCAGAAAAGCCTTGTTCCTCTCCTTGCTCAACAATTGTCAGCTGAAACTCATCGAGATCAAGATCAATCAGAATGGAATCTGCTATTTCCTCTTCTGCCGCTGCTCCAGTTTCATCGGCTAATGCTTGTTCTCCTCTTTCAATACGTACAAGACGATTAACAAGCTTTGTTACATCTTTCTTCCCATCATTACCATTACTGATGTCCTCAACCATCTCTTCCAAGTATTCAATTGCAACAAAAATAACATCAATGACTTCTGTTGTTACTTTTAATTGATTGTTACGAATTGAATCAAGAACGTTTTCCATTTTATGCGTTAGTGATGCAATATCTTCATAGCCCATTGTTGCTGCCATTCCTTTAAGCGTGTGAGCAGAACGAAAAATTTCATTCACTAACCCAAGATTCTCTGGTTCTTTTTCCAAGATTAATATATTATCATTCACTGCCTGAAGGTGCTCACGGCTTTCCTCAAGGAAGACATCCAGATATTGATTTATTTCCATTTTGCACGACCTTTCACAACTATCCATACTCATATAATATGAATCCTTTACCATTCAAATAAACTATAATTCTTTCTGCCTATATATCTAGTATATCGCTTATTTTTACAAGAAACTATGGAAATATGAGATTATTTTCTTTAAAATCCACATTTATTCAATCTTAAATCGCTTAATTTCCTCCTGCATTTGTACGGAAAATGCTTCAAGATCAGTTGCAAGTTTTGTTAGTTGCTCCATAGAAGCGGTTTGCTGTTCAATTGCCGCAGAAATCTCTTCCGTTCCTGCTGCGGTATCTTCACTAATTCCTGCAATTCTTGTTGTATTGTCGAAGAACTCTTTTTCCTGTTGCACAATGGAATGGGTTAGGGAAAGCACTTGCTCAATCATTTCATTATTCTCATGCACGGAGCTGGAAATATCCATAAAGGCTTGTTCTGTTTCGGCAACACTTTCCGCTTGATGTTCAAAATGCTCCATTGTCTGTTCTACGAGAGCTACTGAGGATTGTGTTTCTTCCTGCATTTCTTCAATAATACCTGAGACATCTTTTAATGCACTTGTTGTCTGTTCGGCCAGCTTACCAACTTCATTGGCAACAACAGCGAATCCATGTCCATGCTCACCAGCTCTTGCAGCTTCGATGGAAGCATTCAGAGCAAGCAAATTCGTTTGGCTGGCGATGCTTGCAATTTTATCAACAATTAAATAAATACTAGCCGATTTATCATTTAACTGCTGTATTGCATTCATTACTGCATTTGCCTTGTTAGATGTTTCTGTTGAACGCTCTGCAAGATCTTGGATTTTTTTAACTCCTATCTTCGAGTTTCTTCCCATTTGCTGTGCACTTTCTGCCATTTGCTTATTCTTTTGATTAATATCCTGAACCGATTCCGAGAATGCGATAAATGCTTGGGAATTTTGTTCTGTCAGATCTGATTGGTCACTTGCACCTGCAGCAATTCCTTCCATCGTTGCAGCAACCTCATTTGCTGATGCTGTATTCTCCTCTGAGCTGGCAACAAGGTTTTGTGCTGCACCAGATACTTGGTAAGAAACTTCGGATATTTTTTGTAAAACACTGCGGTTTTCCGCCAACATATTTGCAAAACTTTTACTCAGCTTACCAATTTCATCGTTACGTTGATGATAAATTTGGGCTGTTAAATCTCCTTTTTCTACCTGGAGCATTGTTTTTTGCAATAATTCAATTGGTTTCGTAATTCGTTTTGAAATAATCATTGCTACTATAATTGCCACAACAAGGACAGCAGCAAGGCTAATCATTATTGGAACAAGGATTACACTTGCTTTACCGGAAAACTCCGATTTATGTATAATACCGCCTAATATCCATTCTGTCTTATCATTTTTCACAAATCCGATAATGGTGTCATCACCATTTATTGATGTTTCTATAACTCCATGGTCTTCAGCCTCTTTAATCTTTTTATAATATGGTTCATCTGAAATGCTTTGGCCAATTAAAGAAGCATCCGGATTCGTAACATAATTTCCTGCTCCATCTATAGCAACCGTGTAACCGCTGTCACCAATTGTAATCTCATTCATCATTTCTATAAGGGTTACAGGGTCTACATCAATCCCTGCCACACCGACCAGATCATCGTTTTTATAGAAAGCTTTGGCAGCAGTTATATAGATATTGTTTGTAAGCGCATCTTCATATGTATCAGTCCAAATTATTTCCCCTTCTGCTGCGACTGCATTCTGATACCATTCTCTTTCCTTTACATTCAATTCCTTTACAGCATCATCATGCGGATAAATAACTGTTTCTCCATTCTCCTCATAACTTGCATATACAGCCTTTGCGTATTCATCGGTATAACCTAATTCCTGCAAATAGGTATATAATGTGCTAAAATCATCTCCGCCATAATGTCTTAAGGTTGAGTCATTCGTCATACGGGTTAATTGATTCTCTATATTTGTGAAGTACATATCAAAGGCTTCGTTTACTGCAAACATTTGATTTTCAACATTCTCGGACAATTCCTCTGTTGTTGTTTTAACACTATAGTTATAACTGACTGCTGCAACGATCCCAACTGCAAGAACAATTAAAATCATAAATGGAATAGTAATCTGCTTACTTAAGGTTAAATTAAATATACGCTTCCTCTTTTTCAACTGTTTTTGCTTTTCCTTTTTTTTCATAATCTATCTCTCTTTTCTGCTTAGTATTTCAACACTTCGCTTTCATCTTAATTGTTGCGTACGTCATCATTATGAAGAATCCACACATTGTTTATATCGGTATTTCTTTTTCAAGTTTAAGCTTTTTATAAAAAATAAACAAGTATAAATACCTATACCTTTAGACCTTACTTTTAATTTGATATCTGATTTTCCACATTCCTTTTTTATTGAATACCACTCCAAATTTATTGTAAAATATGGAGAGGAGGGATTCAGATGGCAAAGGTACTTATCCTATATATATCTGCGACTGGAAATACAGAAATGATAGCTGAAGCGATTGCTGGCTATCTTGAATATAAAAATCATGAAGTCAAAATAAAGACATTTGATTTTGATCCAATTGATGTCGAGGAACTGCTTGATTATGATCTTGTTTTAATTGGCACACATTCAAATGATGATGGAGAAATTCCATTTGAAGCAGAAGACTTCTATGATGAATTAGATGAAGTTGATTTGAAGGGGCATCTATTTGGAGTGTTCGGTTCAGGAGATACCGCATATGATGCGTTTTGTTTATCTGTCGATTTAATGGGTGATAAATTGGAGTACCTAGGTGCAAAGCTCGTCCCGGAACGCTTAAAAATTGATTTAACCCCAACAAATGAAGACATTAAACGCTGTGACTCATTCGCTGAAGCTGCGATGCAAATGATATAAAGAAACTGTGGCAATCAGGAACATACCCTGATTGCCACAGTTTTTCATTTAGTAAACACATGCTTCGTCGATAAAAGTTAATTACTGCAAGAAATTGCTTATGCCCACCACATATCTGCTGGCTTTTCCTTCATATTAATCGTTTGCAGATTCTCCACTGCCCTGCTAAAGCCTTCATCGATTGACATAATTGGATCCTCGTGCTCAATACTGATGACGTAATCATAGCCATATGTACGGAGTGCACTTACGATATTTGTCCATTCTTGAATACTGTGTCCATAGCCAACAGAACGAAAAGTCCATGCGCGTGTCTGCACTTCTCCGTAAGGCTGCATATCTGTTAAACCATACATGTTTACATTATCCTGATCAATATACGTATCTTTGGCGTGGAAATGATGAATTGCATTTTCTTTACCTAAAATTTTAATTGCTGCAACCGGATCAATTCCTTGCCACCATAAATGACTCGGATCAAGGTTGGCACCTACAGCTGGATTCGTTGCATTACGTAATTTCAACATCGTATATGGTGTATGAACAAGAAAGCCTGCATGCAGCTCGATGCCAACTTTCACACCATGATCTTCTGCAAATTGACCAGCTTCCTTCCAATATGGAATTAATTTCTTTTCCCATTGCCAATTTAAAATATCCGTGTACGCAGCTGGCCATGGTGTTACTGGCCAGTTTGGATTTTTTGCATCTTCATCTGCCCCAGGCACACCTGAGAAAGTATTTACAACTGGTACATTTAACATTTCTGCAAGGCGAACTGTTTTAATAAACGTGTCATGCGATGTATTTGCATGTTTTTCATCTGGTGAAATCGGATTATCATGACAACTAAAAGCACTAATTGTTAGCCCGCGGGATACAATATTTTCTAAAAATTCCTTCCGTTTATCTGCACTTTCTAATAACCCATCGAGGTCACAGTGCGCATTACCCGGATTGCCTCCCGTCCCAATCTCTACAGCATCAAGTCCAGCTGCCTTTACATAGTCAAGCATATCTTCCAATGTTTTTCCTGAGAATAAAACTGTAAATACTCCTAACTTCATTATTGCATCCTCCCCATTTTTAGAATAATTTATTTCATTTAGTAAATGACTTAACTTCATGCTCCAGCTCTTGAATCGTTTGCTTTTCAACAGATTCCAGGGCGCCAAGAATGACTTCCAATGATTTTTTCCCTTCCATCCCATCGATTAATGGTTTACTGTCATTACGGATTACATCAATAAAATGATCGATTACTCCAGTTGACATTTGACCATCAGCATCATTCGACTGAATTGCTTCAAGTTCGTATTTTACAACTTCCCCTGTTCTATATTGAATCACAAGGTTATTTACTGGATCCTCCTCCAGACGCAATGTTGCTTTTTCTCCATAGATAACTGTTGAATTGTCTTCATTTGTATACGCCCAGCTCGCTGCTAAAGTACCAATCACACCACTTTCCGACTTTAAAATAAGTACTGCGTTATCATCAACCGTTGCATTTTCTTTTGCACTTGTCTCAACAAATGCTGCTACTTCAACAAATTCTTCACTTAATATATAACGAAGCAGGTCAGCTTTATGTACCCCAAGGTCACCCATCGCTCCGATTAATGCCCTTTTTTTATCAAAGAACCAGCTATTTGAACTATCTGCACTCCAAGTTTCCGGTCCACTATGACCAAAAACAGTACGAAAGCTATAAATCTTTCCTGCTTCTCCTTTTGAAATAAGCTCTTTTGCCTTCTTATGGGAAGCTACAAATCGCTGGTTATGACCTACCATTAATTTTTTACCGCTTTTTTCAGCTGCTGCAATCATTGCTTCTGCCTCTTTTTTTGAAGTTGCCATTGGCTTTTCACAAAGTACATGTGCATTAGCTTCCAAAGCAGTAATCGATACAGGTGAATGCAAATAATTCGGAAGACAAACACTAACAATATCAACTGTTTCTTTATGCAATAGTTCATTATAGTCGGTATAAGCAGCTGCTCCATATTTTTTAGCGAAGTAGTTTGCTCTTTCTTCAACAATATCACAAACAGCAGCAATTACTACATGTTTATTCGCTGCATATTCTACTAAATGACGATATTTTGCAATACTTCCTAATCCAATAACTGCAACTTTTAATTTGTTCATACTTTTTCCTCCTTATTTAGATTTTTTAAGGCTGACTAAATAAATGTCTATTCATTTTTCTTTGTGCTTAGCGAATCCCGTTTTTGATTACCCTTTCGTTCCTCCGGCTGCCAATCCGGAAATCAAATACTTTTGCAGAAATAAATATACTGCTGCAATTGGCACTGCTACTAGTACGGAACCAGCAGCAAACCTAGTAAAGTTATTTGAAAACTGATCATTGATAAAATTATATAATCCAACAGCTAAAGTATAATTCTCCTCACTTGAAAGAACAATTGTTGGAAGCAGAAAATCAAATAGTGGTGCCATAAAATTAAATAATGCAACTACCGCTAATATTGGTTTTGCCAATGGTAGAATTACACTCCAAAACACCCTTATATGGCCTGCACCATCTATTTTGGCTGCTTCATCCAATTCACGAGGTATTGTATCCAAATATCCTTTAACGAGCCATGCATTAAAGGGTATCTGTCCTCCAAGATAAATTAGAATTAATCCTGATAGTGTATCTAACAGCCCTATCATATTTAAGAAGATATACAAAGCAACCATTGCCATCATAACCGGAAACATTTGTAAAAGTAAAAATACATATAAACCATTTTTTCGCCCAACAAATTGATAGCGAGAAAATGCATAGGCTACAAGTGAAGTTAAGACAACACTTCCTATCGCATTTGCAACAGAAACAATTAATGAGTTTTTATACCATAACAAATAATCACTGTTCTCACTAAATAACCATTTGTAATGTTCTAACGAGAAATTCTCTGGTATTAATGTGGATGAATATAAACTGTTTCCTTGATTGAAAGACATACCGACCGTCCAAATTAAAGGATAAAATATAATTATAGCTACAAATGCTATAATGAGATAAATTATCGTTAACTCAAATCTAGACTTTTGCTTTCTATTCATTAGATTTCACCCTCTTCCTTGAACGATCTTGTCTTCCTAAATTGATAAAATGCAAAGATTGATACAATTAATCCCATTATAATAGAAATTACTGCCGCCATAGAGTAGTTATTTGTATCAAAAGTCAGTTTATATACCCAAGAAATTAAGATATCTGTTCCCCCAGCATTCTGCCCGCGGACTGGTGGACCACCTTCATTAAATAAATATATGACGTTAAAATTATTAAAGTTTGAAGCATATTGCATAATTAATAAGGGTGCAGTAGCAAACATCACATGCGGAAATGTAATGTTTTTAAACTTTTGAAAGCGTGAAGCACCGTCAATGTCAGCTGCTTCATACCAGTCTTGAGAAATGCTTTGTAATATCCCTGTTATTAAAGCAAAGATAAATGGGAACCCGAGCCAAGTTTGAATCATAATAATCGCTATTCTAGTGTAAAATGGATTACTCAACCAGGGTATTCCATCACCACCAAAGTACGGAATAATAATATCTCTATTGATAGCACCAAAATCATCATTAAACATTGCTGAGAAAACTAAAATTGTTACAAAAGCAGGTACTGCCCATGGAAGAATTAAAATAGTACGGATTAATTTTTTAAATTTTACTCGTGGATCGTTTACAAGAACAGCTAGAAAGAATCCAAGAGCAATTTGTAAAGTTGTTGCAACAACCGTCCAAACAACTGTCCAGGAAAAAACACTTAAAAATGTATCCTGCCATATTGGAACAGTTAAAAGGTTGGAGAAATTATCAAATCCCACCCACTCTACTAAATTACGTGGTGGTGAATGATATAAATTATAATTAGTGAAGGCCAATAATACAGAGAACAATAATGGAAAAATGACGACAAAAATCATAAGTAAGAGACCTGGAAGTGTCATTATATATGGAAAGGCATAGTCATAAAATTCCCTAATACTGGCTTTCAATTTTAGTGGTTTCCAACCATTTCGTAATTTTTCTGCTTGTTTTTTAGCATCGATAACATTAAATATATATAATGTTATCACAATAATAGTTACGATTAATGATAAAATCCCTAAAACTAATAATCTTATAGAATGATCTGTACCTGGAATTGTTCCTAAAGTACGTAAACCCCACAAGCCATAATTAATAGATTCCAACATTGTTGTAAGAAAAGCTATCTCTATAATGATAAAGGTTGTACCTTTTAGAAACCGTCTATTATACAACTGCCCTAAACCAGCGAATACGATTGATAATATCATCGCTAATCTAGGACTATGTTTCTGATTTATGCCCTTCTGATTATCTTTACTATCTAGATTGGTATTAGACTTTTTCTCAAATGGAGTAGGCAAAACTTTTCCCTCCTTTTTTCATTCTTAAAGAAATAAAGGGAAGACTAACTCCCCTTTATTTGATTTTATTGTCCTGAACCACTTGCTTCGATATTTGCTTGAATTTGTTCTACAGCTTCATCAAGAACTGATTGTACATCTTCACCCTCAGCTAGAAATTGTAAAGCATCATTCATTGGTTCCCAAACTTGAGACATCTGTGGTGTGCTAGGCATTGGCACTCCATATTCAATTTGTTCAGCAAAAGCAGCATAAATTGGATCTTCAATTCCTCCTAATGCCTCCGTATTAGGGGGAAGTTCTCCGGCTGCTTCGAAGTAATATGCTAAATTTTCTTCATCTGTCATGAATAAAGCTAAATCTTTAGCCCAATCCTTGTTCTCGGAGTAATAAGAAACCATCCATGATTTTACCCCAACCAAAGTTGAACTTGGTTTATTGTTTATCATCGAAAATGGTGCAAATCCCAAGTTGTCACCAAGCGCATCCTTATACCCAGCTACACTCCACGGTCCATTAATTACTGCTCCTACCTTTCCTTCAGTGAATAAACCATCAACAACATCAATTGTTGTTGCAGCAGGAATCAATTGATTTCCAAAAAATGATTGAAAGAGCTCCCCACCTTTAATTGCACCTTGATTATTCAGCCCAATATCAGAGGTATCGTATTCCCCCACATCCCCACCAAAAATATAGCCATCATAATTTTTAAAGAATGGAAATGCAAAATATAAATCATTTGGTTTCATTAAAAATCCATACTGATCCTCAGAAGCGTTTGTTTGCTCTTCAAGAATTGTTTTTAAATCTTCAATTGTCTCAGGTGCTTCTGGAACAATTTCCTTATTGTAAAAAATTCCATATGTTTCAAATACTGCTGGAATGCCATAAATATCTGTCTCATTCTCGAAGTTGTATGTCACCGCAGCTACAGCAGCATCTGCATAGGGACTAAGCTCTTCTTCTGAAAGATGAATAGGATCTGCAAGACCTTGGGCTACGATATTTCCTATCTGATCATGAGGCTGGTAAAATAGGTCCGGTCCATTCCCTTCCGGTCCAGCTAAAGATAATTCTTGCAATTGATCCAACATACTTTTCGCTTCGACCTTAACTTTAACTCCTTCTTGTTCTTCATAATCTGCAGCTATTTTTCGAACAGCATCTAGTTGTTCTTCTTGATCATTTGCCCAAACAATTAATTCTTCCGGTTTTTCTTCTCCATTACTTTCAATTTCATCATTACTACTGTTCGAATTTTCTTCACGATCTGGTGCACAAGCTACTAATAAAACAAATAGAGACAACAACAAAAATAATAATAACGAATACCTTTTCTTCATCCAATTCTTCTCCCCTTTATAAGATATTTTTAACAAGAGCAAATACGTATGCCCCCTGAAAAGAGTTTTTGGGCAAACGATTGCACAATGTTTTCTATTATTCTACAATACGTATCATTAATTTGCAAGCGTTTCCAAGAAAATTGATTAAAAATTATAATTTATCAACTTTTTATTCTCACTTTTAATAAATAAGCCTAAATTACCATTTATCTTTCCTTTTATTTATGGTAATAATATTGAATAACATCTAGTTAACTACTTATATTAAAAATTGAGGGCAATGTTGTACAGTTAACAACCCCGGCTTTTATAAATTTTAAAAGCCGGGGTTATTTTTATAGATAGGAGGGCAGGAATTAATCTATTACAGTTCAAAAATATCAAAGGAGAAGAATAATGAATAAAAAAAGCTTATTTATAAAAACGTTTGCATTCAGTTTACTTTTCTTTTTTTCTGTTACTTCATCACCAGCTGCTTTAGTAGACGTCGCAAATAAAGTTGATTATTCAAAAGATGTTATCTATCAAATAATCACGGATAGATTTTACGATGGAGATTCTTCAAATAATCCTTCAGGTGATATTTATAGTTCAGATTGTAGCAATCTTCATAAATATTGTGGCGGTGATTGGCAAGGTATTATTGATAAAATTAACAATGGTTATCTAACAGATTTAGGAATAACTGCTCTTTGGATTTCTCAACCGGTAGAAAACATACATGCACTCCATCCAAATGGATATACCTCCTATCATGGATATTGGGCTAGAGATTATAAAAATACTAACCCTTTTTATGGAGATTTTGGTGATTTCGACCATTTAATTGATACTGCACATTCAAATAATATAAAAGTAATTATGGATTTTACACCTAATCATTCTTCCCCTGCATTGGAAACGGATCCTTCATATGCAGAAAATGGCTCCCTTTATAATAATGGGATTTTATTAGGAAGTTATTCAAACGATTCATTAAATATATTTCATCATAATGGAGGTACTGATTTTTCTTCCTATGAGGATAGTATTTATAGAAACTTATACGATTTAGCAGATTACAACTTACACAATAATACGATAGATCAATACCTTAAGGAATCGATTAAACTATGGTTAGATAAGGGTATTGATGGTATTAGGATTGATGCAGTCAAACATATGTCAGAAGGCTGGCAAAAATCATTATTGAGTGAGATATATAATCATAACCCTGTTTTTACTTTTGGGGAATGGTTTTTAGGAACGAGGGAAGTTGATCCACAAAATCACTATTTCTCAAATGAAAGTGGCATGAGCTTACTTGACTTTCGGTTTGGTCAGACAATTCGGGAAGTACTAAAAAATGATACTGCTGATTGGTATACATTCAATGAAATGATTGAAGATACTGCAGAAGACTATAATAAGGTCATTGACCAAGTTACTTTTATTGATAATCACGATATGAGCAGATTTTCTGATAAAAGTACTTCAAACAGAAATACCGATCTTGCTTTAGCAATATTATTAACTTCTCGTGGGGTTCCAACTATCTACTATGGGACTGAACAATATTTAACTGGCGAAGCTGATCCTGATAATAGAAAACCAATGACTAGCTTTAATACTTCAACAAATGCTTATCAAATTATTAGTAAACTTTCATCATTAAGACAATCAAATTCAGCAATTAGTTATGGTGAAACTAAAAAACGTTGGATTAATTCAGATGTATATATTTACGAAAGGAAATTCGAAAATAATGTAGTCGTAACTGCCGTTAATCGCGGTCAGTCAAGTTACAATATAACTAATTTACAAACTTCTTTGCCTGAAACAAATTATAGTGACGTACTGGATTCTCTATTGGATGGAAATAATATCACAGTAAACTCAAATGGTCAGATAGATTCTTTTAATCTAAATCCACAAGCTGTATCCGTTTGGGAATACACGGAAGAATCTGCTTCTCCAATTATAGGACATGTGGGACCGATGTTAGGTAAAGCTGGAAATAACATTACAATAACTGGAGAAGGATTTGGCACTGATTTAGGTACTGTTCAATTAGGATCAGCAATAGCAGAAATAAAATCCTGGTCAAATACGAAAATTGAAATTATTGTTCCGGAGGTCTACCCTGGAAAACACGATATAATTGTCACAGGAGTAAATAATAACGAAAGCAGTGCATATAATAATTTTGAAGTATTAACAGGCGATCAAATAACAATGCGTTTCGTTGTAAATAATGCTTTTACAAATTTTGAATCGAATGTTTATATCGTTGGAAATGTAAGTGAACTCGGAAATTGGAATCCAGATAAAGCTATAGGACCTATGTTTAACCAAGTAGTTTTTAGTTATCCAAGCTGGTATTATGATGTCAGTATTCCAGCAAATGAAGAGATAGAATTTAAATTTATAAAGAAAGATTCTCTAGGAAATGTTGAGTGGGAGTCCGGAAATAATCATTCCGTCCAAACCCCGGCAAAAGGAACAGATACAATAATTGTAGATTGGCAACAGTAAACCTTTAAGTTTACCTAAAAATAATGATTGACATCCAATAAAAAATAGGCATTGAAA
>DAMDKS010000057.1:0-24817 GCA_032085455.1 Oceanobacillus sp. | reverse complement strand
AGATTATCGCATGAATAAACTAATGTAAAAATGTGGGAACTATTTGACGCTTACAATTCTTGAACAATCACTATTATGGTTATTATGTCTATTTATTCGCAAATTTAATTAGAATTTACTATTTTATGCTATATAGCTGTTTAAACAATTCTAAGTTGCGTATAATCAAAAGTACAAGAACGTAAATGGTAAAGTTGTTATAGAAAGAAGGTAAGTGCATGGCATTAAAAGAAAATATTACTAAAGATAAGATAATAGACGCTTCATGGGAATTGCTTCAACAAGAGGGATTGGAATCATTTTCCATGAGGAAATTATCAAAACAGCTCAATTTAACTGTCTCGTCCATTTACTGGCACTTCGATAGTAAAGAAGCTATATTTCAAGAATTAATTAATCAAGTAGTTGGAGAAATTGAAATTCCATTTACTAAAATTACATGGCAAGAACAATTATTGGAATATGGATATGCAATTTCCGAAGCTCTTCGCAGTAGACCTTTCTCTGCACAACTTCTTATGGCATATCCTCCTAAAGCACCAAATTATTTAAAACTCATTGATAATCTATTGAAAATTATTGAACATATAGATGCGAGTAATGAGCAAAAATTTTATACTATAGGTATTTACCTTAACTATATTATCACTTTCGAAATGGATCTTATCTATTTAAAGTTAAATCATGATAAGGAAGATTTATTATCAGCAGAGAATTTAAAAACAAGTTCACCTCTTCTTTTTCAAATGAAACAGGAGGGAATTTTCAATAAACTTGGTAATGTTAATATGTTTGAATACGGTCTTAACATACTAATTAATGGGTTTGAATCCAATTTGGGGTAAAAAAGCTAATAATTTATTAGCTTTTTTTATTTACACCTCTCCCGAACAGTGTTAGTATATTACTCGAACAGTGTTCGTCAAATATGAATTCGAGGTGACAATAATGGAAAAAGTACAGACGTCAAACATTTCTATAAGGAAAATACTTCCTGCTGTTTTAACGATAGCAATCGGAATGCTATTGGTTATGATGGATACAACAATCATGAATGTAGCATTGCCACATTTACAAAGTGCATTCCATACGGATATAAATACTGTTCAATGGACAATAACAGCTTATACATTATCTCTCTCACTTGTTATTCCGTTATCAGGATGGTTAGCGGATAGATTTTCTGCCAAAAAAATATTTGCTGGGGCAATCTTATTATTTACAATTGCATCCGTTCTTTGTGCCATTTCAACTTCAATTTCGGAACTCATTGTATTTCGAGTTATTCAAGGATTAGCTGGTGGTGTAGTTGGACCTATCGGTATAGCTATGTCATTCCGATTAATCCCTATGGAAAAAAGGGGATCCATGATGTCAATTCTAGGGTTGCCAATGTTAGTGGCTCCTACAATTGGTCCCGTGTTATCAGGATGGTTAATTAATATTGCGAATTGGCATTATATATTTTTAATTAATATACCAATAGGGATTATTTCCCTTGTTCTTGTACTAAAATTCATTCCAAATTATAGTGCAAATAAGGAAAGTAAATTAGATAAGTTAGGTGCCATACTTACACCATTTGTCTTCCCATTCCTTATTTATGGGATTAACCAAGGAACCGCACATGGATGGTTAGAACCTAAAACATTGATATTTTTAGTAGTGGGGACGTTGGCATTCGTTTCTTTTATTATTGTAGAATTAAAGGCTTCGAGTCCTTTGTTAGCGGTAAAGGCATTTAAAATTGGCGAATTTACAAAGGGAATGCTCTTGATGTGGATTAATCAAATTGCGATTTTTGGGGCCATGCTCTTTGTGCCATTATATTTACAAAATGTAAAAGCCATGTCAGCTTTCGATTCAGGTTTAATGATGGTTCCTCAAGCGATCGCAAGTTTTCTTGGAATGACAATTGGGGGACGCATATATGATAAATTAGGTACAAAGTTTGCAGTAATTCCGGGCTTCATTTTTTCTGGAATTAGTCTGTATCTTTTTTCGACTGTAAATGAGCATACAAGCAATTTACTCATTCTCATATCTGTCGTTCTTTTAGGAATGGGCCAAGGATTGGTTGGAATGCAAGTAAATAACCATGCACTACAATCCGCTCCGGTTAAACTTATTAGTCGCCTAACACCTTTATCAAATGTTATGTTACAAGTTGTAAATTCATTATCGATTGCAACTTTAACGGCATTTATGACATCAATGGTTCATCATTACGAAATAAACGGCAACCATGGTAGCAATTCTTTACTATCAGTCCTTCATGGATACCACGTAACATTCTTGTTATTAACCTTAATGATTATTATTGGATTCTGTCTTTCTTTATTCTTAAAAAGAAAAAATACCTCTAGCAACTAAAACTTGATTGGCCGATATGACTTTCTATATATCGGCCATTTTTACTTTAAGGTCATCTTGTTCTATCGGATATAGCCACATTATAGCTACGATACAATGACCGCAAACACTTCCATTGTCTTCTCGTTATGTGAAGTTGTCACTTCACATATTTTTTAGGTCACGTTTTAATTTCACCTGAAAATTGAGCTTATGACTTGAAAATGACGTAACGTCATCTTATAAACTATTCATATAGTATGAAAAAAAGGTTGGTGTTTGTATACTTGATTTCGATTAAGGTACGTTCAAACAAATAACTAGTCAATTTATGGGAAAAGATATAAAAATACCCTTTGATTATGTTTTAATGTAAGTAATAGGAAACAAAAAACAAACCAAAGGATATGATTATATGATACAGGAAATTTTCATAAAGTTCAAAGATGTATTACATGAAACGATCAAACACTTAACTGGTTCAGATAAACGAATAGCCTTGGCAAAGACTGCGGAAGCAATTTTCATTAGAGAGGTATCGTTAAATTGCTTAAAATAGAGAAATCACTCTAAATGACTTTTGTTTAAAAATTGAGTGGGAAGGGATATAGTTGATTAGGTTGGTTTATATTGATTTGAAGGGGTTTTAAGTTATTGTATAACGCTGAAAAGGGTTCAATCCCCCTACTAAAGATGGTTAGGGAACGTTGATTTAACAGCTTTTGTATTAGATTAATACTTTGGCATACCCCACTAGAAAACATAATATGTAACAGTTGTTTACCTAAAAGCATCTCCTTTATTGAAGATGTTTTTTGTATGGGAAATTTATATACAGCATGAATATATGAAATGTTGTATGGAGGTGAAATTAGAGTTATAATACCTACATTTAATTAAGAAACGTTTTTTGATATACTGTTATAAGTAACATTATTAAAAGGCATAACAAATAGACAAATCGAAAAACATCTGTAGAAAAAATTTATGAACAATCAGGAATACCTGTGTCTTCCCCATCCGAATGGGTAAAACAAAAAGGGTAAAACATATTTGGATGAGGAAGCGCACAGCTTACTCATAAATGATTCAGAATTAATTCTGAAATGGAAATCCATTTAGCGTCTTTCGGGTTGTCCGGATCAACTGGAAATTCGTCTAAATGTGAGCTCAATACTTATTATACGAGGAGGATTAGAATGAATGAATTTATAAATAAAATGACTCCTGATTATTTAAACGATGTGTTAGTTAGGTTGGCACATCATTCAAGTGCTATTGAAGGTAATACAATAACCTTACCCGAAACAGCTACTATAATTCTTGACCAAACATTACCTAATAACTCAAAAATCACAAGAAGAGAATATTTTGAGGTTTTAAATCATGAGCAAGCTTTTGAATATGTAATTTACCAAATTCAAAATGAAGCCCCGTTATCCATTACGGTAATTAAAGATATTCACGAAAAATTAACAGATCGTTTACAATATGACAAGGGGAAATTTAAAGTGAATGAAAATTATATCGAAGGTGCTGAATTTTCAACTTCCCCACCACAAAAAGTGCCTGAATTAATGAATCAGTTAGTAGGCAATTTGAATTATAAAATTGATATTGCTCGTTCAGATGAAGATGTTATTAAAGCTATATTAGAGTCGCATATTACTTTTGAAAAAATCCATCCGTTTTCTGATGGAAATGGTAGAACAGGAAGGATGGTAATGAATTATTCCTTGTTAGAAAATGGGTTACCACCACTCATTATCAATAAAGAAAATAAAGGATTGTACAATCAGATATTGCATGAAGCACAAATTAAGAGTTTCCCTAGTGAAAATGATATAGAAGTATTTTATAAATTTACTGCACCATTTTTACTAAAAGAGAAAAAAAGGATTGAGTCATTTAATTATAAAGAACAAAATCAAATGATTGATTTTAATGGGGTTAAAAAAACAAACAAAAATAAAACTGGCGGAGGAAATGAGTTAGAACGTTAAATTGTAAAATATAGTATAGATTAAATTAATCAAAATAAACATGCTGAAAATGGTTGGTTTCTCTAAAAATTAAGAGGTGTATTAAGTTTGTTCTAATTTAATGATATAGCGGTTAAAAGGAGGAAATCTCCATGTATATTAATTTCTCAAGTATTACTCCTAAATTACTTGCTGAAGTGTTGCGTACTTTGCCTATAGAAAAACGGAAGACAGTCCTACTATACTATTTTTTTGATAAATCAGATGTGGAAATAGCTGAACTACTAGAGATTCCTCGTAGTACGGTTCAGTATAGGCAGACAAGCTCTTTTAATCTCTATATTGGGTGATAGTATGCCGTGGTTTGCAAGGATTTGCGGCGGCGAGTTTTGGACCCGTTTCTATTTCATATGTCGTGGATTTTTTCCAAAAAGAAAAAAGAGTGACAGCCATTGGTTTTATCAGTTCCAGCTTTTTAATATCTGCTGTTTTTGGACAAGTCATTAGCAGTTATATTAGAGCAATTGAACTGGCAAAGTGTGTTTTACGCTTTTGCGATTTTTTATCTG
This sequence comes from Oceanobacillus sp., assembly GCA_032085455.1. Taxonomy (GTDB): domain Bacteria; phylum Bacillota; class Bacilli; order Bacillales; family Amphibacillaceae; genus Oceanobacillus. The sequence continues at coordinate 19,914 of DAMDKS010000057.1, read as the reverse complement.
GTTACTGCCATCTTCGTTTATTATTTATTGCCGAAACTATCACCTCAACAGGAAAAAACTAATTTAAAAATAATGTTTCAACAATTTTATCAGCTCATCACTGTAAAAGCTTAATCCAGGTCTACTGCATTGCCTTAACTCTTTTACTTTCATTTGTTGCTTTTTATTCCATTTTTGGAGAGTATTTAATTGAAGTTTTTGCGATGAACGAAAACAATATTATCTACATTAAAATTATTGGCATTATCGGAATGTTATTTGCGCTATTTGCTGGTAGATTAGCTGGAAAATTTGGTCTGCTGAATATATTGAGAAGTGCTTTATGTATCGCAGTCATTGGTATGATTTGCGTCGGGCCGATTTTATTTCTTCCGAAAGCTCTGATTTAGTCTGCGCCAATTGATTTGATAGTTCTGTAATAGCTTATATAATTTGGTCGTTACTTGCTTCTCTACTCATCTTTTTACCTACCAGTTTAATTTCATGAAATTAATCCTTAATAATATTGCTTCTTCTATCAAGTCATAAACAAGTTCGGAACTCCCTACTAATTGTGAATCATAAAGTAAGTTGTTTCAGTTTCATCCTCTTTTCTTAAATCATCCAAAACCAACTTGAGATATTTTCCATCTTTCCAGATTGTTATTTCGGATATATTCCGTATATCATCCCCATAATCATTTTCTGCAAAGGTGTTATCCATTTTAAACTTATCTATTGCTAAATTTAATTCCACTATTCCCATGGCCAAAGCAAGAAGGGGCCTTGTTGATACTTCTTGCGAATCACATTAAAAATATACTTGAATTCTATTTCACCCATCACTATCACTCAGCCAATGTCGTAAAGTCTATGTTTGCATCATGCATGTGGTAATGGATAAATCTTATTTTTCCTTTTTTAAAAGGTAATGCTCGATTCCGTCTAATATCCTTTCAAGTCCAAAATCGAAGTCATTTCCTATATCGTTAGCATCCTCATTTTCCTCGGTATAGGCTCCTGACATCAAAACAGGGTAAAGGTCCGGGAAACGGTCTTGTGTAACGAGCTTTTTAAGCGACATGCTATAGTCAAGACCACTAATTTCACTTGGGCGTTTTCCAGTTTGAATTGCCATGTCCATATCCTTCGTGATAATCCCACACCAACGTGCGTATCCACTCAAAAGAAGAACAATCGACATTTTTTCATAATCGTTTAATGGTAGATTACGTGTAGTTCGAAGGGCCATATCTACCCATCTTAGTTGATTTGGTGTAAGTGGCACACTTGTAATGGGAATGTCACTAAACCAAGGGTGGTCTCGAAAAACTTTAATACATATTCTTACATACTGATGCATTTTTTCACGCCAATCTGTTTCTACTTCTTCCTGTGGATAATCAATATCGTAAATTTCCTCTTGCATGAGTAATAGTAAATCATCCTTACTTGGAATATAACGATAAAGTGACATTGGGGTAAACCCAAGAGACGATGCCAGTCGATTCATTGATAGCGCAGCCAGTCCTTCCTTATCAGCAATATTTATAGCGGCTACAACAATTTGTTTGATGCTAAGCTCTCGCTTTGGTCCCCGTTGTGGTTGTTTCCCTAACCCCCAACTTATTGCTATGCCAGGAGGCAAGCCTTCCAATTCGTTGTCTAATTTTTCATTATCTTTCACGTTTATTCACCTCTAGTTTATTCATTACCCAAATTTCAAAAGTTTATATGTGAGAGGAAGTATAGGTAAAAATTTAATTTGTGGTTGCAAGTTTATTGTATATGCAATATACTGTGTATGCAATAAACTGTTTATATAATATACAAAAATTGTCATGCAAATAGTAAGGGAGGAAAACACATGAATCAACTAGCTATAGAGGTGAAAGGTCTTCAAAAGAAATTTTTTTGGGGAAAATAGTCTTAGATGGGATCGACTTAGCCGTTCCGAAAGGGAAGATTTTTGCACTGCTCGGATCGAATAGTGCTGGGAAAACAACATTCATAAATATTTTATCAACCTTGATAGTATCTGATGCAGGAACGGTTAAAGTGGCTGGTTATGACATTGTGGGGAATAAGGAAGAGGTGAAAAGTTCCATTAGCCTCACCGGGAAATTTGCAGCGGTTGATGAAATGTTAACAGCCACAGAAAATTTACGTATGATGGGGAGGCTCTCTGGGCTTTCATCTTCTGAATCACGCATACGTGCGACAGAACTTCTGAAGTATTTTGATCTGGTGGAGGCTGCCAATAGACGAGTAAAAACTTTTCCCGGAGTCATGCGTCGTCGACTTGATCTGGCGATTAGCTTAGTTGTAGGAAGGGCAATTTTATTCCTGGATGAGCCGACGACGGGTTTGGATACCCGTAGTCGTCAGTTGCTTTGGGATATCGTATTAAAACTTGCTGTTAGCGGCATTACTATTTTTTAAACTACACAGTATTTAGAAGAAGCAGATCAGCTTGCTGATGAAATTGCCGTTATAGCGAATGGTCATGTAGTAGCCCAAGGATCTGCTGAGGAATTGAAATCACGGATTGGCGGTGAAGTAATTGAGTTTCGAAATGAAAAAGACCAAATTATCCGTGAGTTTCCGACTGATGGGAGTATCCAATGAATTAAAACGTGTACTTAATCGGTATAGAGGAAACTATACGGATGGTGTGCGTACAAGCACTCGCCGTCCGACAATGGACGATGTGTTTCTGGATTTAACAATAAATAAACAGGAGGTATCATTATGATAAATTTCCCTGCTACAGCAGAAACGAAAGAAGCTTCCCTTGGAGAAACCAATGCTGTCTTTATTGGACGAAGCCTTCGTCATAGTCTATGTTTATTCTTACCTTTACCTGGCTTTATGCCGCAATCGGTCGGTCTTGTAGCATCTAGTCCTGCAGCTGCAAGCAGCTATGGGTGCTTTGTTATTTTAATAGGTTCATATGTATGGTGTACATGGACATTTCATAGAAAAGTGAGAAATCGTTAGCGATATAATGTTTTCAAGCATTGTGCATTCATTTTAGGAAGTAGATGGCCTTAAAGTTAGATTAAATTCTCACGTGAGTTTGGTAGAAGAACCCTATACGATAGTGAAAATAAATGATTTACCAAGCTCTTGCTTGCGTTAAAACATGAGTGGAACGGTTATATGTGTATTAGTTCAGAGGAGGGTTTGTTATGTCAGATACAAATATTGCCCTTGCAAAAGGGAAAATGGAAAGAGCAGTCATCATTGGAGGAGGTATTGGCGGGCTGTTAACAGCCAAAGTAATTTCTAATTATTATGAAGAGGTTTTGATTGTGGATAGAGATGATTTTCCTGAAAAACCTGAAAATCGATCTGGAATTCCTCAAGGATTTCAACCACATCGATTAACTCCACGTGGAAAAATGATTATCGAGCGTCTTCTTCCTGGTCTTAACGAAGAGCTGCTTGAACAAGGAGCTGCTTTAACACAAAACAGGGTCAATCGATTTATCAATCCATATGGAATCTTGAGCATGCCGAATTCGGAAAGGGAACTAATGTGTAGCAGGGCTCTTCTAGAGTGGGGGATACGTCAGCGAATAAAAGAGATTACCAATATCCAATTTCTTTCTAAGCATATTGTGATTGGTTTACAAACAAGTCCGGATCAGATGACTGTTACTGGCATCCATGTAAAAGAACGTGGTCAATCAAGGCTTCAGAAGGTAATCAACGCTGATATGGTCATAGATACCAGTGGTCGGCAATCCAAACTGACAAATTGGCTGCAGGAATTGGGGAATAAGATACCTGAACCAGACGTTTTAAAAGTCTCTCTTGGGTATAGTACACGGCATTACAAAATGCCATCAGATATGGATCAGAAATGGGCGTTGATTCATGTTGAAGGACGCCCTGCTTACAGTGAAAACACTGGAATTTTTGCCATGATTGAAAATAATATTGCAGAAATGCTAATTTGGAACGCGGGTGGCAACTATCCAACCATTGACGCTGTAGAGTATGAACAAGCGGTAGCTAATCTAGCGGATCCTATAATCAATAAGATTTGGGAAAATATTGAACCAATTACGCTTCCTAAGGGGTATCGTATCAAAGAATTATTTCGTAACCGCTTTGAACAAATGAATCGATGGCCGTCCGGATTGTTGGTTCTGGGGGATGCACTATGTAATTTTGACCCAATTTATGGGCAAGGGATGACGATGGCGGCTATAGAAGTAGAAGTACTGGAAACCTGTATGCGAGATCAACAAGCAAACCCTCAATCAAATTTTGAGAGAAGTATGCTTCATAGATTTCAAGAAGTGATAGAGCCTGGCTGGTGGCTGAACTGTGTTGCCGATTTAAATAGACCGGGCGTGGAATATGAGGGCCAGCCATTGAAAGGAGTTTCTTTTGCTCAGAAATACTTTGATTTATATATCAAATATGCGACTACAGAAGGTGATTTTAATTTATTTTCATTGTTTTGGGCTGTGAATTCAATATTGTTTTCACCAAGTCGAATAATCAATCCTCAAATGATGGAAAATATTCTTAATGGATCGAATGAGGGGAAAAAGTGGCTTGAAGAGCTGACTGAGGAAAAAGGAAAGGAATTAGAAAATGTAATTTCCGAGAACATACCGGCTTTTAAATAATTGGCTGGTTTATTTTCTAATTGCTTTGGTAGAGGGCTGGAAAGGACTTAAAAACAGCTAAATACCCCCAAAGTCTAGCAAAATAAAACGATTTTTTCCGGGAGTTCATAACACTGATCGTGTAGGAACGTGGGGATTTCCACAGTGCAAGCTCTTAGCCGGAGGACTTGAACACTCTTTCTTGCAAGAGTAATGAAGAACTTATAGCCCAGTACACGTCGCTAGATGGATTGGGTTCCACCACATTGCTGTCTACCGTCATGATTCGAGCGTTCAAAGCGTCGCAAGCTATGAGTAGGGCTGGAAGAGATACTTGCAGGGGTGAAATTCTCGTGTTCCAATACCTTCACCCCACATATCTTTTATGCCAATATCAATTATACATTCAGCAGAACGATTTTTATAATCTATATTAATTAAAGAAACAATACCAATGGTTTGTTCAATTTCTTTATATTCAATTAGATAACCTTTAGCAGTAGACTAAGAAACAATTGCTGAAATGTATTGTTCTGTTTCTTCTAAAGTGTATATGTCAGGTCGAGGGCTAGTAGTTTCCATGACTTCCATATCATTACGCCAATTATGATAAGGTATAATCATTGGCGGACAACTTCCGTAATTTGATAAGTTTATTTTCAAACATTCATATCTCTCTCCTTAAGTTAAAAAATTTTCAATCATTTTATTCATTAAATTCAATTTCTCTAAAAGGTTATTGGTGGGAGAATATTGATAATATTGATGTAGCATAACCCCATCAATCATAGAAATAAGCAATTCACAAAAAGAGTTTACATCAAGCTACTTTTGAAATTCACCTTTCTAAATCCCTATGTTAATAAATTTCTGAATATCTTTTGAAAGTCTCTCATGTCTTTCCCGTAGAAATGGAACTTCTTCAATATTATGAGCAAGAAAAAACTTTGACTTAGCACGAACTAAATTAACTTCTTTATTTTGAATGGAAAGAACCATCTCTGAAATCCAGTCGTTTATTTTAATGCAGCTATAAAAATAGAACCAATATTTTCAAAATTTGCATATAATCCGCATGTATTTCCCGAGTAGGCAAATCCTATCAATAAGACCAATGATAATATGGTTACATTTTAACGCTATCTGTAAAAACAACGTAGTTCAGCAAGCAAAAACTGCAATATCCTCACAGTTTGATTAGTTTTGGAAAAAGCTTTTAAAAGATTTGTTAAGTAAAGTATTTGTAGTCATTTGAAATGCAGAGCTTGGAAAGGATAGGTGCTTTACCTGTATTTGATAGTGGAGCTTCCTTATGGTATTCAAAATCAGTATCACTCATTCACGCAGTTGGCAAGATAAACTGTAAACCATTTAAAAATAATCATGTGAGGATCAGATTAAATTTGTCACGGATTTTGATTGGGTCGATTTATCTTCTCTTAAAAATATAGAAGAAGAGTTTAGAGAAATTGTAAAGGATTCTCTTTTTGTTGATGAAGCATGAACCGATGCTATTTGCTTTGTTTTTTGTGAACGTGTAACTATGCTTCAAGAGGTCATTAATGATAAATCAAGAAATCATTACTTTGCGGGTCTTGATACTATGTCTGATGTAAAAAAAGATATAAAAAATAGCGGACATAAGAATTTAGGAAAAAAGAAATGAATTTGAGCGATAAAAACCTCTACTTGTATGGTTATTCCATAAATAATAAAGGTTTTTGTTTTCCCTTTTAATAAAAGTCCTTTTAAAATGCTTGAAAAAAAGTAATAAAGGAGTGGTTAAGAATGAATCAAGAAAAGAGAAGTATTTTAGAATATTTTGGTATGTTAAATCAAAGAGAGAATGAGATTGTGAAAAGATATACTTCAACTAACGTGCTTTACTTGAACAACAAAATTTTGGAGAGTGGTTTCTAATATTGATTTTAAACTAGGAAGTATTTTCTCATAAGGGATGCCCTAGTATTTGAATAGATACATGAACTATTTAAAGCCCAAGTCATACACTATAAAATAGAATTTTTCTCAGTAACCCAATAATCGAGGAGTGTAATGATGGATAAAAGAACTATTAATCAAGTGAGTCAGAATGTACCTCAACCTATCCGAAGTGATGGAGCTGGAGCGATTGACACCGGACCACGTAATATTATGCGGGATCTTCAAAATCCGAATATGCTCGTCCCACCTATTACAGATGCAGGTTTGCTTCCTAACTTGAAATTCTCATTCTCGGACACCAATATGATATTGAAGCATGGAGGATGGTCACGGGAAGTCACCGCCAGGGAACTTCCGATTGCAACTACACTTGCTGGAGTAAATATGAGTTTAAATGCTGGCGGAGTACGTGAACTCCATTGGCATAAACAAGCAGAATGGTCTTATATGCTGTTAGGTCGGGCGCGTATAACCGCGGTTGACCAGCAAGGACGAAATTTCATTGCCGACGTTGGACCAGGCGATCTTTGGTACTTTCCTCCAGGTATCCCACATTCGATTCAAGGGTTGGAACATTGTGAATTTCTGCTCGTCTTCGATGACGGAAACTTTTCTGATCTTTCCACATTATCCATTTCTGATTGGTTGGCACATAACCCAAAAGATGTTCTGTCGGCCAATTTTGGCGTGCCAGAGAGTGCTTTTGACTCCATTCCTTCTGAACAGGTATATATCTATCAGGGGGAAGTGCCAGCTTCATTGGAAAGTCAAGAAGTCCAGTCACCCAACGGGGAAGTTCCTTTAACTTTCAAGCACGAGTTGTTGAAACAAACACCAAATAAAACGCCAGGTGGTAGTGTTCGAATTGTGGACTCTTCTAACTTTCCGATATCAAAAACAATCGCTGCAGCACTCGTTGAGATTGAACCGGGTGCAATGAGAGAACTTCATTGGCATCCCAATAATGACGAATGGCAGTATTACCTTACCGGACAAGGTCGAATGACTGTATTTACTGGAAACGGTTCAGCTCGTACATTTGATTATAGAGCCGGTGATGTCGGCTATGTCCCCTTTGCAACTGGACACTATATTCAAAACAGAGGTACCGAAACATTATGGTTTTTAGAGATGTTCAAAAGTGATCGCTTTGAAGATGTGTCGCTGAATCAATGGATGGCACTGACTCCTAAAGAATTAGTTCAAAGCAATTTAAATGTTGGATCAGAATTGCTTAATTCTTTGCGCAAGGAGAAATGGCCAGTTGTGAAATATCCCGGGTTTTCCTACTATCCAAAAAACAGGTAGATAAGAGTAGATTTGTTATCCGTATAGTTTTGGAGCTAATTACGATTGACAAGACAATTTATGACCACGCATGAATATAGATGTTCAGCAATTAGGCGCGATTTTTGAACAAAAAAGAATACACATACTAGTTATGTCTATCCTTTATATTCGTTGTTAAAAGATTTTTGGGCTTGAACTCTTAACTTATTTTCCGATTACCTGGAATTTTTACCAGAGAAATATCTATTTCCAAAATGAATTAAATTTTTCTCTGGTTTTACTCGAAAATTCATCTCATTTAGAATGCAAATTCCCATTATAGGCATGGAAATATAAGCTTACTGTTAGGAATGCTATTTAATTGATTATTATTCAATTTATTTGCACCTTTTCAAAGATAATGGAAATGAGAGCAAAAAATCATTAAAAGTAAGGATTTTTGATTTTCTGAGGATTGCTAAATTATCCCCGTTTTTGGGAGCCAACCCTTATATAAATACCTTTTTTCGTATCACGATTTCTGCAATGAATAAACTTATCACCCAGCATAACCAGACAGCAATTGTGTAGGAAGTCCCATACGAAAATTGCAAGGCATTGTGTGAAATGGCCACAATGATGTAGATGATCATATTGGCAAAGGTAAGAAAGAAGCTTCTTGACATCCATGAACTATGCTTTATCCCGTTTTTTCTTCTAATATTGATAAGCCCTAGAATCGTTGTACCAAACCATAGTGTATTTAAAACGAGAAATCCAATGGTGCTCAACCATCCTCCAGTTGCAAAAAAAGAAACATAGACACCAGGGATAAAGTTTAAGAAAATAGACAGCACATAGACTCGACCATTCCAACGATGAAATTGGATGGATTTCATTCGCAATTTCTTGATCACACCCAAGGGTCCAGTGATAAGCGAGATAATAGCAAAAATGATATGTAATCTGATCATAAGTATCCATAATAATTCGTTGGTTAGAACTTCATCTTTTTTAGCAAGAAAATCCTGAAAAGTGGGATCAACCATGAAGTTTTTTGAAAATGTATGCATGACCCACATGAACGATAGGGTTAAAAAAATGATCCAAATGTTCTTTTTCATTTTTATCGTTATCCTCTCCTCTCATATTCAGGAAAATAAACTGCGATTTGTCATAACAAAAACAACAGTAAAAATAAGCACAAATGTAAACCAACCGAGTGCATGAAATTTGGCTTTATTTCGTTGTAACGCATTGTCAGGATCCTCAGCAAAAATAACTCGTTTCAAGTTACTTTGTATCATACCTATCAAGGCGCCAATCAGCATCAACAGAATTAATGATAGTACTACCCATAACAAAGAAGGATAGGCGGCATATCCCATGACCATCCATCCTCCTGTAATGATTAACAAAATTAATGCATAATGGGCAAAACGGGTAAAACCTACTATTGTTTTAACAGCTATTTTCAATTCATTACCTGATCGTGAGAAAAGAGTTCTAAACGCAAACGGAAAGACTAGAAAACTGCCAAGCATTAAAGCACCTAATACATGAGCAAATACAATAAATGAATACATAACGACAACTCCATCCTTAAGAAATACGATGTCCTATTAATTTGGACGCAGGAAGCATACCAGCCTTTGCTTCACCATACATATTGTTTCCATCTACAGAAACGGCAAATTTTAATGTAAGACGCATAGGCTTCTTCACTTTCATCGACCACTTTAATTGATTCCCCTCCAGTATTGCATTGTCCAGCGTAACAATATCATCTCCATGTTTTGCCGTTCCCGCTATACGACCAGCTTCAGAAGATAAATCTAATAAAACGGAAAGGTCGCCAATAGGAGTGGAAATGGTCGTATTCCATTTTCCTTGGAAATTAAAGCTCTTATCCGTATCCGTTTGATTAGAGGAGTGAGGGTTTGTCGTTTCCAATGAATTTTCATGTTCGCTTTCTTTTGGTGCATTTCCTTCAGCTTTCCAAACTGTGCCCCTGCGCTCGTACTCAAATAGTTGTTCCACAGCGTGTGCTATACGGGGGCCTAACTCTCGCTCAACTAAATAAAGCGCAACATCAAGTCCTGAAGTAACACCACCACCAGTGATAAGATTACCATCGTCAACAACCCGGGCATGAACCGGAAGCGCATTTGTAGCTTGCAAAAGTCCCATTCCCAAATGGTGCGTAACAGCATGACGGCCTTCTAAGAGACCCTCCATGGCTAATAAGAGAGAACCGCCACAAACAGTGGAAAGCAAGATATCAGGTTTCCGAATAGCTTCATTTAATACAATACTTAATTTTGTTTCCGTTGCTTGTTTTATTTTTACTGGTATGGAATCCGGTCCACTATCATCAACAGAACCAGATGCCCCTGGAACAAGAATGATTCCTTTAGAGGATAAATCAATTTTGCCGCTTGCTTGGAGTTGTAATTGATTGTCTCCACTTGTCACCATTCGTTCACCTTCAGCAGAAACTAGTTTAACGAATATGTTTTCTTCTGAGTACATTCCAGCTGCAGTAAACACTTCATAAGGAGCAGTTACATCCAATAAATCAAATCCATCAAATAACACAATTTGAACATTCATACATATGTCCTCCATTTTTCAAAAATTTTAATCAACCTTTCAGGCAGTTCATTTGAACGTTCGCCTATCAACTTCACAATTAAAGCATAACCTTTTAGTGTCCCAAATGATGATACAAAGAGGTCACAAAACAATCACAATCCATCACAAAAAAGGTGTTTTTTTAATTCATTGTTGAAACAGTGATATACTGAAAGTAGATTTCGATGGGAGGTTTATTTCTTTGACTAACATCGAAGGGAAGGTAGGATTTCGTGAAGGAAAAAAAGACGATTATGGTTGTAGATGATGATAAAAGCATTGTTGAACTATTAAGAGACTTCCTTGAAAATGACGGTTTCTATGTAAAAACTGCTTATGATGGTGTTCAAGCACTGTCCGTACTTAAGCAGGCCACAATTGATTGCATCATTCTTGACATCATGATGCCGGGACTAAATGGTTTCGAGTTCTGCCGTCAGGTGCGGGAGGAAAGTAACATTCCCATCCTCTTCCTGAGCGCTCTCAGTGATGATGTAGATAAAATTCGTGGGTTGGCAATTGGAGGGGATGATTATATCGTTAAAACTGCATCGCCAGGTGAGGTTATTGCCCGAGTGAAAGCTGTATTGCGACGCTCTATTACCCAAAAGGGACTTATCGGGAAAATCTTGGATTACGGTGGTCTCACTTTGAATTTATCCACTAGAGAAGTATTTGTAGAGGGAAGATATATCTCACTTACTCCAAAAGAATATGAATTACTGCGACTGTTTGCCGAGCATCCGAAAATTGTTTTTACTTATGATCAATTACTTGAGAAATTCTGGGATGGAATTGGCGACAAACATACTGTCCGCGTCCATATTAGCCGCCTGCGTGAGAAAGTTGAGTCCGATCCAAACGAACCAAGATATATAGTCAATGTTTGGGGTGTAGGCTACCGATTTAAAGGAGAATAAAATGAAATCTTTTCGCATTCGTACATTTTCTATACTTAGTTTACTTTTAATCTTGATGTTGCCCTGGATATTTTATGTAGCTGCCCACTTACTAACAACAAAATCACTCAGTTTCGATACGAATGAAGCTGAGAAGGAAGATTTAAATAAAATGAGCCATCTCATTGAAACAAATACAGAAAAATGGTCTGACCCCCATTGGCAAGAAAAGTTAAGAGGAAAGTTACAAGCAAAGGATATGGGTGTAAAAATTTTAACCGAATCAAATCAAGAAATTTTTCAATTTTTTCCTGAGAAGGTTCGCTCATTTACGCGAGCAGAGCCGTTTTCAATTATGCAAGATGGTCGCATCGTTGGAAGAGTAATGATTTTTCAGCCGAATCCAAGAGGGGTTCAGATGATTGTAGCATTTACAGGATTATTGTTCGCTTTTTTTATCATCGGTTATGTTATGAGAAGGTTCATTCTCAAACCGCTTGAGAAAATGAGCCTGGCAGTCCGCCAAGTCGCAGAAGGAGATTTGGACGTCCAATTACCTAAGTCCCCAATCAAAGAAATTACGGAAGTTCATGGCGGTATTCAAATAATGACAGATAGTCTCCAAAAATCCATGCAAAAACAAGTGGAATTGGAAGAAGAACGTCGCTTTTTCATTGCTGCAGTCGCCCATGATTTACGAACACCATTATTTGCCTTACGAGGTTATTTGGATGGTCTACAGGAAGGAATTGCTGACTCTCCAGATAAACAAGCAAAGTATCTGTCCGTTTGTAAGGAAAAGTCAGCACAATTGGCCCGTCTTGTAGAGGATCTCTTTACATTTACAAAGACGGAATATTTAGAGATGGAACTAAAAAAAGACACAGTTGATCTTCCTATTTTATTAAAGAAGTCGATGGATAGCCTGCATCCACTAGCTAAGCAAAACAACGTCTCTATTATCACAAATTTTGGGGACGATTGTATGATCATCGGTGATTCGTATTTGTTAGAGCGTGCCATCAATAACGTATTGGATAATGCTGTCAGGCATACACCACACGCTGGTAAAGTTTTTATACAGTGCTATAAGGATGGTAACAAAGTGGTCTTTACTATTCGGGATACGGGGAAAGGTTTCTCTTCAGAAGAAATTCATCATGTTTTTGATCCACTGTATCGTGGTGAAGCATCACGAAATCGTTCAACAGGTGGAGTCGGGTTAGGGTTGACCATTTCAAGGAGGATTGTTAGACGACACGAGGGTGACCTTGTCGCAGATAACCATTCAAAAGGTGGTGCACTGGTAAAAGGTTGGATACCAGCTTATTATTCTAATGCTTGATAACCCTTATCTAAACATAAAGTTAACTAAAACCTTAACAAGCCAGTTTCAGTTTAAGTTAGAGCCCAATCTTGAAAAAAGATTAATTATAATCAATCCAACATGTAGTTTGATGTATGTCAAACTACAAAATAATGATTATAACGTTAGGTAAGAATAAATTATATTCTTACCTAAATGTTGTTTGATTAAAAAGAGGAGGGATTTGTATGATAAGAACCTATGCTTATTTGATCCAACCAGTAATGATAGCCCCTCCCTCGCTGCGATTTTCTGCCTTGAGATTACCGTTATGTGCTCTTATTATTCTAAGTGCAATCGTAAGTCCAAGCCCAGTCCCGCCATTTTCAAAGTTCCTCGAATTATCCCCACGGTAGAACGCCTCAAAAATATGAGACAGTTGCTGCACTGGAATGCCCGGTCCATTATCCTCAATAGTAAAGTAGGCTCGCTTTTTCCTCACGTGCATTCGAATCGTAATATAGCCGTTCGCAGGTGTAAAGTAAAGGGCGTTATCAATCAGATTTCCAATCGCGCGCCTCAGCAGATGAGCATCAGCCTGAAGTTCATAGCTCTCCGTTGGAACCTCACTCGTCAGTGCAATCCCTTTTTCTTTAGCCTGAGATAAATAATCCGCCGTGATATCCTTGAACAAAGAACAGATATCTAGTAGCTCTGGATCCAGCATTTGCTCCAAGGACGACATCTGGTCGTATGAAAAAAGATCGGACACGAGGTGTTCCAATTGCTCAGCTTTCTTGCTGCAAATGGCGGCATATCTTGCAGTTTTCTCCGGGGTACTGCCACGTTCCAATCTCGTTAAAAATCCTCGCAAAGCAAATAAAGGTGTTCGTAAATCATGAGCGATTGAACGAAGGAAGAATCTCCTTTCTTCCTCCATTTCAGATTGGCGAAGAAGTGATTCTTGAAGACCTTTGCCCATTGCTTCAAAAGCAGTACCTACATCCATTATTTCCTTAACTGTGGATTTTGGAAGTTGAACATCCAACATCACCGCTTGCGATTCGTCTAGCCGTGGCGCTTATTGCTTCCAATGGCTTCACGACAACGCGACCAATTTGAAAGCGAATGAACAAAATAACGAGTATTCCAACAAAAATAGCAAACACCGTTGCCCATTGGCTTGTTTGCTTAGGGGCGTAAAAAAGGGCTTTCCCTTGTAATTGCCCTTTCTCCATGATACTTAATTCCTGTCCAGCAATCGATTCCAAACCTGATGGTTTAAAACTGTAAATCTCGCCTCCATCAGCATTAAGCAAGAGAATTCCTGAAAGCGAGGTGTCCATTGTTTTTTCGATTCCCTCCTGCCAAGTTGGACTGCTCCAGAGCGTGACGTCAGATTCACCGACTTCACGCATCAAATCATTTATGGTCTCTTGCTGCTGTGAATACTTGCCATTTTCTAGTACATACCGATCGAATAAGCCTGGAAGTTCATAAAACAATCGCGGAAGGATGAGTACCATAAGCATGCCAACCACCATCCATTGCCGTATACGAAGCAGTTTCATCGCCGCACCCCTTCGAAACGATATCCGACACCCCAAACGTTAGTGATGTAGGTTGGCTTTCTAGGGTCTTCTTCAATTTTTTCGCGAATTCTTCCAATATGAACGGTTACAGAATGTTTGTCACCTATCCCTTCCCAAAAGCGCTGTAGCAATTGCTCGTACGAAAACACTTGGCGAGGGTACTCTGCGAACAAGCAAAGAATATCAAATTCTTTGGGTGTCATCGGTACCGAAACACCATCAATTCTCACCTCATGCGCCATAATGTCCAGAACGAAACGACCGAAATCCAGTTCAAGATGGATATCGTCCTTTTCACATTTGCGATAACGGCGAAGCACGGCTTTGATGCGAGCAACGACTTCCTCGGGCGTCGCCGACTTTACGATATAATCGTCGCCGCCCAAGTTGAGCCCCCTGATTTTGTCCATATCTTCACTACGTGCGCTAAGAAATAGGATGGGCGTATCTTGCGTTTTTCGGATCTTTCTACAAAGCTCAAGCCCGCTCTGACCAGGCATCATCACATCTAACAAAATGCAGTCAACCCTGTTATGCTCCAATACTTCTAACGCTTGGATTGCATTATATGCTTCCACAACTTTAATCTGCTCATCCTCAAGATAGTCCCTCATTAACTCCACTATTTCTTTATCATCGTCAACGATCAATACAGTATAATTCATTTGTATAATCAGTCCTTTCACTTCGCTCAAAGCACTAAACGCCATGTTTATCTCTATGATTTTTCAAAATGTCATCAATGGGTGGCTAGTTTTATCATGCTCTTTATTACTGTGCAGTCTAAGACTTTCCTCCCAAAATAGTATTGCTGCTTCCGAATTGTCACCATTGTAGCATATCTGCACAGTTAGTATCCTAGATTGAGCAAAATGAGACTAAAACTTTAGTGTTTTGTGATAATTTCGTACAGTACTTTTTGATATTCAAAGTTTATTGTTAATTATGTGGAGATGCAATATCAAAATGAGGGGGTAATGAATGCAAATTGGTAAATTTATTTTCAAATTATTGGCATGAGGATTTTTTGTTTGCATCATCGTGCAAGTATTTATTGCGAGACTGGCCACGTTCTCCGAAGCTTCGAATTGGGAGATGCACAGCTCGTTCGTCAAAATATTTGCTCTCACTCCTTTCCTTATGTTTTTATTGACCTTTGTTAGTGAAATCAAGAGAATGGGACGTTGGATGAGTTTGGGACTATTCGTGCTCGTTGTGTTCCAATTTTTGTCGATCCAAGTCTTCCCGTCAGTTAGTGTAATTGCAGCGTTGCACCACGTAGTGGCCCCGCTGTTATTCTGGGGCTCTGTCATAACAGTCAAATATAATCTAAAGGAGAATGAATACAATGGAGATGAATTTTAATCCACAATTGGTGAAACTGGTTCAAACACAGCATCCTGAGAAAATATTAGCTTTCACACGTAATTTGGAAAACAATATTCTAGCAGGAATTTATGGCATGGAGGTCGATACGTATCTGCTTATCAAAAACCAATTGACACAACAAGCAAAAGAAGCTGCAGAGCAACTGCTACAGTCCCCTGATTTTGCAGCTCAAGTTGACCGCTTACCGTTTAAGAGGGATGAAATTGTGGTCGGTGTAGGCGAGAGCACCACGGACGACTTGCTTTCGTGGTTCGAAATTCTCCGTTATCTTCTCGAACTGCAAAGACCACAGGATAGAATTCACTTAATTAATGAAGGAATATCTAACAATACGACCACCCAGGTTCTTAGTCGATTCAGTGGTATTGTTACCAAAAAACCGGATTGGGTTTTATGTATGATTGGGGCAAACGATACGATGCGCATAGGTCAGAACTCTGCGAAACCACTTGTAAGTTTGGAGGAAACCGCCAAAAATTTGAATGAAATTCGACGGATTGCGACGACAATTTCTGAATCCAACTGGGTATGGATTACGCCACCAACCTTTGACGAAGAGCGGATCGCCGCATTTAAACACTTCCAGACGGGACAACTCAGTTGGAAAAACAAAGATATTCTTGCTGTTGGCGACTTAATCCGTGAAATGTCCGAACCAGTTATTGATACACAAGCGGGCTTCGGGCTACCGGCTCAAGCAAAATACATGGGTATAGACGGAGTTCACCCTACAATCGAAGGACACAAAGCAATCATATGTTGGGTTGTCGAAAGTCTTACTGGGAGCAATGAACGATGAGAGTCATTGTATCTGGAGCTATTGGTGGAACTGGTTGTCAAGTTGTCGCCAAGCACTTGAGGAGGGCCACGAAGTAACCGTAATTGTGCCGAATTCCGAAGCCGTCAATATTCGTAACGAACGATTGAAAGTTTTTCAGGGAGAGGTGCTCGAACCAGCATTGTTCAGCAAACGGATTGTCGCCCAAGATGCAGTCATATCCACACTTGGAGTCAATCATCGTAAGGCTACAACCGCCTATTCGAAAGGAATTGAAAATATCACGAAAGCGATGCAAGATGCAGGAATACACCGATTGATTTGCCTGTCCTCCGTTGGCTTGGTGATTCACAATGATACGCCGTGGATGGTGCGGCATCCGATTAAGCATGTGATCCAACCGATTTTAAATACACATATAAGGACACGTCCTTGATGGAGGAAGAAACTGCAGAAACCCAGGTTGAACTGGACCATCATTCGCCCTCCCAACCTAACGAACAGACAGAAGTCTGGAACGTTTCGGATAGCGATTAATAAGCATCTACCTAAAGCACAGGGCATAACGCTCGCAGATTTAGCCGATTACATGATTAAATCGATTTTTGGTAAGATGTCCTATCAAGCCATTATAGAAATATCCAATTAAACAGAAAGAAAGGAGCAATTCGATGATAAGCATCCTTCAAAGGGGTTGTCATAGTTCCTCTATCCCTGCCTTCCGCCCAGCGGAGGGATGTAAATGATGAATAAAAGAAAAATTCAGCTCCGATGGAAAATCATTGTCGTGCTTACGTTAATCGCCGCTGGATTTGCAGTGTATCCATACTTATTATTTGATTTTGGGCAAAGCCGGGTTGCAATCGACGATTCATTCAGCTTGCACTATCCATTGTTGCTTATCCATATTTTCGTATCACTTTTCGCCTTGTTGATCGGCTGGCTTCAATTTCTTCCCAGCTTGCGTGTTAAACAGCCAATCATACACCGCTTAGTCGGACGTTTTTATCTCGGGTTCGTGGGCATCGGTAGCGTTTCCGTGCTTGTCGTTGGAATGTACACGGAAAGCTATGTTCGCCAAATGGCTTTTTTAACTTTGGTGGCGCTGTGGCTGTTTACAGGATGGAAGGGATATTCAGCAGCTCGGCGCACGCAATTTGGCACTCACCGCTTGTGGATGATCCGCAACTACGCCTTGACTCTAGTCGCCGCTAGTGCACGCCTTGTAACACCTATATGTATATTGGTATATATCGCGGGGCATCAGAACGAGCCGTTTCAAGGCGTTCCAGCAATATTAGAGCATGTACTCGAAGTTAATATTTGGGTTGGATTGATCGTTAATTTCGTTATTGCGGAATGGATCATAAACAATCGGCTCAAGAAGCATGAGTAATCACAAATTTCAAAGCGCTTCGATTTAAATTAACTAAACTGTTGCTAATTTTGCAAGGAAAAAGTAACTCGTCTCAAGTGTTCCTGCACTCGGACGTCTATCAAAAGAGAAACAACGAAGAAGCGCTATCTGGAATTTTTATTAAAATGCAGGTTTTATTTATAAAAACTTCTTAATTTGCAACTAACTTTAACATAAATTGTAAAAGAAAGTTGGTTGTATTATATAATGGGTTTAATTTAAACTAAGATATAGGAAAGAAGAAAAAAAGGAATGGCACTTGTTTCAGATGATAATTTTATGAACGCAACGCAAGATTACTTCTATTCCGAGTAATCGGAAATTTGGTTCATTGATATGAAGAAACGATAAAAGGGCTGAGCAAAAGTTTGGAGGTATAAAGTGATGATTTTATTTTCTATCTTGATTATATTTACCATATTACTTCTTTTTTACGCTTACCAAAATATGAATTACGATAAGAAAGAGGACCAGCTTATCACACAAGCAAATATGACTGAAAAACAAGTAACTTTACCTGATGGTTCTGTTTTAAATTATGGAGAAAATCCTAGTGAAAAGACACCATTATTGCTGCTGCATGGGCAGATTGTATCTTGGGAAGATTACGCAAAAGTCCTCCCTATTTTAACAAAAGAATATCACATTTATGCAGTGGATTATTATGGTCATGGTGGTTCCAGCAAAAATCCTGACAAATACTCGGCCAATGCTATTGGTAATGACCTTATATGGTTTATCGAAAATGTTATCAAAGAACCTGTTGTTGTTTCAGGTCACTCTTCTGGTGGGCTTTTAACTGCATGGCTGGCGGCAAATTCTCCTGAGAATGTACGAGGTGTTGTGATTGAAGACGCTCCCTTTTTCTCGACAGAACCAGGGCGTGCGGAAAACACCTATGCGGGCAAAGGGTTTAAAGTCAACCACGACTTTTTGCATCAAGAAACGGAAAGTAATTATACAAAGTATAGCCTTGAACACGATTATATGCAGACTTTTTTCAATAAAGATGGGAAAGACAATTGGTCGAAGATTATTAAAAAACCAGCTTTTTCTTATATGAAAAAACATCCGGATCGAATCCCTCGAGTCTGGTATTATCCATCTCGACTAGGAGTAAATAAAATCTATGATTTAACCGCTAACATGCAAGATGGGACAGGTGAGTATGACTTACGTTTTGGCGAAAATTTTTATGATTATTCATGGTTTGATAACTTCAATCAAGTCAAAACACTGTCTCGTATTACTGTTCCAACAACTTTACTTCATGTTGCACCAAGCCCTGAAAGTGCACCAAGCTATTATGACAGCAATGGCGTTTTACTTTCAGCAATGGATGAAAAAGACGCTGCTCGTGCACTCCATCTTATTGAAGGAGCAGAATTAATCAATGGGTTTAAATCAGCACATGATATCCATCAGGACCAGCCACAACAGTTTGCAAAAATTTTGATTGATTTTAAAAATAAACTGAGATAAGAGGTAAGAACGAGAGTTTAAACGTTGAAAATCTCTTCCTTTGGTAATGTGGGGTTAACTCACCCGTTTTAGTGGTATTGATGAGCGATTAAAAGCGTTTGTGCACATCAAATTCCACAACAAGTGGGATAAAGTAAAAAGAAGCCTAGTATGTTCCATACTGGGCAGTTTTGGGGTTAATGACATATAACAGTTTCTCAATTCCTCTATGGATGCCGACTTTAGCAGTTTTATAATACGCTTATGGTAATACCGTCAATTATATTAATCGTGATCTATAAAATAAGACCTGATAAAACAGAATCAACACTCTCCAAACTAAAAAGTCGCCTAATGAAATCAAATGCTTTTTTGTGGGT
Source organism: Oceanobacillus sp. (assembly GCA_032085455.1). GTDB lineage: Bacteria > Bacillota > Bacilli > Bacillales > Amphibacillaceae > Oceanobacillus. Next base: position 241 of record DAMDKS010000057.1, on the reverse strand, counting down.
TATTGGTGGTGCAGGAGGAATTTTCTTACATTTAGGGCTAAATATAATCATTCCACATTAATATAATTTTTGAGAATTAGAATAAAATTCTTTTTGTTTCTTCTTCCATAAGCGGTATTGCAAATTAACAAAATGCTTCCACATCATGAGCTCCTTGAAAAATCTTTAAATTAAGTAAAACCATTTTTGTTACTATTCACAGTCTACTTATTCTGTGCATGACAAATAGACCAATGAACGT
>DAMDKS010000056.1:0-24855 GCA_032085455.1 Oceanobacillus sp. | reverse complement strand
CGTTAATCCTTACATTTCATGCCATAGGCATTTATAGTAAAACAGTTCGTACGAGACTCCATGTCAAACCGACTAATATTCTCACTTTTATTTTCACTCCCAACATCAAATGGCGAGGAGCCATTTGATTTTTAGTTATTTGCACAGATCCTTTAATTCTCGAATATCTTCTTTCCATAGTTTTGGTTGATTGGCTTCACCTTCCGCCATTATTTTTTTCTTACTGATGCTTCCTGAGTAACAGTTGTCTCCAAGTAAATCATCGTTGTCTAAATGTATTATGACCTAATAAATATTGGACTTGACCAACTTTCATACCATTATATATGATTACCTCTTTAAAATAATCATATATATTACAAAATAAAATCCAAACCTTTTTCATTAAAATCCCTTTAAAATCAGTATGTTTCATAAAAAGGTTTGGATTTAAAAAAAGTTTGGATAAGGAAAATTGAGGCTCTTTGTCAAATAGTGTTGATGGCTAATTAAAGTCGGTGAAATATTCAATTATATAGAATCTCTTTTCCATCATGGCAACCTTTTAACTGAAGAGGATCAATGGAAAAAATTAAAATACATTGTTGATATCTCTAAGGAAATTTGGGGATAAAAAGAAATATAGCTGCAAAAACCACTGTTGATTTTTGCAGCTATATTATTTTGAGAACAGGATAGAAAATGTTCTACTACTCTAAATAGTTTTTCCAATTCCTATATCAGAGGCAACACATTTATCTGACTTATCCCGAAGTTAGAATAAATAAACAACAAACAAGATAGTGACTATAATTGTAGCTATGATGTAAATCCACGTTAAGTTCGGCAAATCAGACTTTAATGATTTTTTTTCATATTCGTGAGAACGTTGTAATTCATTATCTCCCTCACTCCTATATTCCCGCTGTTTCTTCTCCTCCGTTTTCAAAACACGGTACGTCATTACCAAAGCAATGATACATAGTACAGCAATTATCCCGATTACCCAGCCACTTGCCATTATAATCCCCCCATTTCCGGATTAAGTAAGATTTCTTTTCCTCCATTAATGGAATAGCTTCCGTGTATATTCGCATGAATGGAATAAGCTACAGGACAATATTTATTTAAGGATAGCTCAACTGCCCGAAAGACCTTATCATTCGGAAAATCACCAGTAAATGAAAAATGAATAAAAATGTCTGTAAAGCGTTGCGGATGACTTGTTGCCCGTTCGCCCTTTGCTTCTATTTTAAAAGCTTTTGGGTATAACTCCATCTTCTTTAAGATAAAAATAATGTCCATTCCGGCACATCCAACTACCGCCCCCAGCAGCATTTCCATTGGACGAATTCCACGATTTTCCCCGCCAACTTCTTCTTTAGCATCGATAATCAGTGGATGACCTGATGGAGTAGTTCCTGAAAAAGCCATTTTCCCCTGCCAATCAACCCTTAACTCCATAAAATTCACTCCTTATCAAAAATATGTCCATAAAGAAGAGATTTCAACCATCTTTTATGGATTTTTTAATAGTAAATTTGACCAATCCTAATATTTGGCTATCGATTCCTTGCACAGTATACTTAAAGAAAGGGGTGATCCATCATGTGTTTAATTAATTTTCATTTTCAAAAGCATCCAAACTACAAATTAATTGTTGCAGCAAATCGAGATGAATTTTATGCACGTCCAACAGAAAAGGCCCACTTTTGGCCAGATGCACCACTTCTTCTTGCAGGAAGGGATTTACTGCAAAAAGGAACATGGCTGGGTATTACGAAAGAAGGACGCTTTGCAGCTCTTACAAATATTCGAGATTTATCTTTGGAAGGAAAGAATCAAAAATCACGTGGTAAGATTGTCAGTGAATTTCTAAATTCTTCTGTTTCACCAGCTGCTTATTTGGGAAAAGTAAGTACAGAACGACAACGTTATGCAGGCTTTAATATTCTTTTAGGAAATGCTGATCAGCTTTTTCATTATAATAATAGGGAAGATTGCATTACAGAAATTGCTCCAGGGACCCATAGTTTAAGTAATGATACTTTAAATACACCATGGCCAAAGGTAGAAAAAGGCCGAGAACAGCTTAAAGCTTATATGATGGATCAGCAGAAGCTTGACCCAAACGCTTTATTTTCCATCATGGAAAATGAAGAAATTGCATCAGATGCTGAATTGCCGCAAACAGGTATTGATATAGAACTTGAACGCTGCTTATCCGCATCCTTTATTAAAACACCTGATTATGGTACCCGTTCCACAACTATTTTATTAATTGATCGCCAAAATCAAGTTACATTTATAGAAAGAACCCATGAGAACGGAGTTTTTAAAACGGAACAAGTTTTTCATTTTTCCTTACAGCTTTGAACCAATTAAATGTTTAAAGTGCTATATTCTTGTTCTTTCTGTACATACTAAAAAGGCAGGATTACTAAATTTGTCATACATCCAGGCATCCATAACGTATATTTAGCGCTAGAATATACTAACAGAACAGTTTTTTCGAAGTAAAACTATTTTCCAACTAACTAACTATGTTCAATACTACACGAACCTTTGAAAAGGAGGAAATAGGCGTGTTATTTGATGATCCCGTATTCGCAAGCAGAATGCTAACCCTGCTCACCTTATCTTTTCATATTATTTATGCAACGATAGGTGTTGGGGTTCCACTTTTGATTATGATTGCCCAATGGGTTGGCATTAAAAAGAATGACAATCATTATATCTTAATGGCCAGACGCTGGGCACGCGGTTATGTTATCACAGTTGCTGTAGGAGTAGTTACCGGTACAATCATTGGTTTGCAGCTTTCCCTATTATGGCCAAACTTTATGGAGCTGGCCGGTAATATTATTGCTTTACCGTTATTTATGGAAGTATTTGCCTTTTTCTTTGAAGCGATTTTCCTTGGTATTTATTTATATACAGGGGATCGATTTAAAAACCAGAAAACACATTTGCTGCTATTGATACCAGTAGCTATTGGAGCTGGTATTTCTGCCTTTTTTATTACAGTAGTAAATGGATTTATGAATGCACCTCAAGGTTTCGATTTTGTTGATGGACAACTAATTAATGCAAATCCAGTACTTGCCATGTTTAACCTGGCAGCCCCTACTAAGGTTGCTCACGTGCTTGCTACTGCTTACATGACATCCGCTTTAATCTTAGCATCCATTGCTGCTTTTAAACTGTTAAAAAGTTCAAATCACAGCTATCATAAAAAAGCATTGCATTTGGCGATGAAAATTGGGTTTATTTTTGCGATTGCTGCAGCATTACTAGGTGATTTTTCTGGTAAATATCTTGCTGAATATCAGCCCGAAAAGCTGGCAGCTGCTGAATGGCATTTCGAAACAGGGGATGGCGCTCCACTTCTGCTTTATGGTGTACTTGATGAAAATCAGGAAGCAAAATATGCAATTAAAATACCTTACGCATTAAGTATCCTTGCATTTGGTAACCCGTCTGCAGAAGTTATCGGGTTAAATGAATTTCCTGCAGAAGAACAACCGCCGCTTGAAGTGCACTATTACTTCGACTTAATGGTAACGATTGGCATGATTATGATTGCGATTACCTTTATTTACTGGTTTGGTACACGAATGCGCTATGCGTTTGTTGAATCAAATTGGTTCCGCTGGCTCATTGTTTTAGGTGGTCCACTCTCCATGCTGGCGATCGAAGCAGGCTGGTGGCTAGCAGAGTTTGGACGTCAGCCATGGATATTGCGTGGTATGATGACAGTGAGTGAGGCTGCAACAACAAGTAATCATGTTGGGCTGATGTTTGTGCTGTTTGCCTTGCTTTACCTCATTTTGGGGATTGGCACCATTGTTGTCCTGCGCAGGATGTATCTTCATAATCCAGTGGAAAACGAGTTAGCTAAAATGCAATCTGAACAAGGTGGTGAACGGTTATGAGTTTTGAGGTATTAGGAATTTCCGTACTGTGGACCTTCTTATTTGGATATGTAATTCTTGCTTCTATAGACTTTGGTGCTGGTTTCTTTAATGCTTACAGCATTTTAACTGGAAAAGAGAGAATCCTTTCGAAAATCATTCAGCGCTATCTCTCCCCAGTATGGGAAGTAACGAATGTATTCTTTGTCTTTTTCTTTGTTGGTATTGTAGGGTTTTTCCCGCAATCTGCATATTACTTCGGTACCATTCTACTTGTTCCAGCAAGTATCGCTTTAGTCTTAATGGCAATCCGCGGCTCTTACTATGCTTTTGAGTTGTACGGAGCGAGAGGACATAGGGGCTATGCCTCTGTGTATGGCATTGCGGGTCTATTTATTCCCGCTTCCCTATCCGTTGTACTTGCAATAGCACAGGGTGGATTTGTTTCAATAGAAGATGGGGATCCCGTCCTTAACTATGCAGAATTATTTACGAGTCCCTTACCTTGGTCAATCGTTGTCCTAGCTATTGTTGCAGTTCTATATATTTCTGCAGTGTTCCTTACTTGGTATGCTGACAAAGCAAATGACAAAGGCGCAACAGATCTCATGCGTAAATATGCACTCATCTGGGCGATTCCTTTAATCATTGCTGCGGCGGGTATTATCATTGAATTGCGTCAGCATAATGAAGCTTTGTTTAATAATCTAATGAATTTATGGTGGATGTTTGCAATCTCCTTTATTCTTTGGGCATTAACTGTCTGGTTCGTTTGGAAAAGGAAAAACTATGCAGCTGCTGTCTGGATGTTAATCGGTCAATTTGCTTTTGCCTTTTTTGGATACGGAATTGCCCATTATCCATATCTGCTCTATCCGCACTTAACAATTCATGAAGGTTTTACGAATCAGGCAATGGCGATTTCTCTTGTTATTGTATTCGTTCTTGGCCTTGCAATGTTAATTCCTTCTATTTATTTGTTATTAAAACTGTTCCTTTTCGATAAAGATTATATACAAGGAAACAAAAAGAAGGAGTGAACGGCATGTTTAACGACTTTCTAATGTTTGTCGCCCCAGGTTTAATCATTGTCGCAGCAATTTTTTTATCCTTCTTGGCAGTGGCAAAAGATAAATCTGCAAGTGATGAAAGCAAGTAAAAGATTTAGGGTGCTCTGGCTGAATTAGCCAGAGCACCCCAATTTTAATCTCAAAACATTATCCTCTAAACACATTTTGCTCAATTTGCTTTAGCTCATAAAAATAACCCTGCTTATTCATAAGCTCACCATAACTGCCACACTCCACAACAGAACCATTATCCATAACTATAATTTGATCCATTTTCTCCAGACCATTCAATCGGTGGCTAATGAGAATCACGGTGGCTTCTGCAGCCATTGCGAATAGTTCATCATAGATGTTTGCCTCTGTTATCGAATCAAGTGAAGAGGTTGGTTCATCAAGCATCCAGATATTCGCATTTTTCAGCATTGCTCTTGCTATCGCAAGCCGCTGTTTTTCACCACCCGAAAGATTGGCTCCCTTTTCCAGTACAGAATCATCCAGTTCGAAGTGGTTTAGCTCTGCTTTTTGTAGCGCTTGAAGCATCTCTGCATCTGTCGGTTCATTTCGCGCAATCAGTAAATTATCTTTAATCGTTCCATAGAAAAAATGATTTTCCTGCAGTACAACATTTGTATTTTCCCAAATGCTTTCCTGAAAAAGCTGACTAACTTGCTGTTGATTAAACTGAATATTACCTGCGTCTACATCATATATCTTCAATAATAAGCTAAGAAGTGTTGATTTTCCTGATCCACTTGGTCCAACAATTGCCGTCTTGGAACCAGCAGGAATAGATATATCAACGCTTTCTATACTTGCCTTTTCATCTCCAGGATAAGCAAATGATACACTATCCATGGCGATAAGTGGACCCGTTTTTATTTTCAGCTCTTCTGTCGCTGTTTCTGCCACAGGCTGATCTACTGTCACTGCAGATAGCCTGCTTGCTGCTCGCCGACTGTCCTCTAAATGGCTAGGGAAAATTGCCATTGATGTTGTATTTTCAAAAACCGTTAATGAAATCATCAGCAGCATTGCCAGGAAAATGCCGTCCAATGCGCCCTGTGCAATCATATATGCGCCAAATCCAAGTACCACAACAGATACTGTCAGTGACATAAACGTATTTAAAGACTCACTGTATAAGTGTTGAACTCCTGCCTCTTCTTGTTCTTCTACATAGGATTTAGCAAAATTCTCAAGCTGTGCTTCTTTTTCATCCAGTCTTTCATATATTTTCAAATCACGAAAGCCGTAAAAAAGCTCGGTAACTTCCGTTGACAATTTTCCGCGTGCTTCCCTTACCCCTTGTTCAACCTTCCGTTGTCTGATTGCAAAATAGGCGGGTACAATAATGGACGTCACTATAAAACCCGCAAAAATAATCAAGGCAGTTCCCATTGAGAAAAACATGGTAAAAAAGATGGTACTCAAAAACACAAGCAAAAGCACAATTGGCGGATAGAAAACCCTCAAGAAGAAATTTTGTAATGTTTCTACATCGCCAACAATCCTTGCAAGCAAATCACCACTGCGGAAATGCTGAAAAATTCTCGGCGCCAGTGGTTCTAATCTTTCGTAAAAAGAAACCCGCAAATTGCTCAGCATGGTAAAGGTACCACGATGGGAATAATACCTTTCTCCGTACCGGCTTACCGCGGAAATAATTCCAAATAACTTTACAGTCGCTACCAGCACCATCAAAGTATAAATTGGCGGTGCCAGAGCAGCTTTTGAAATCAAATAGCCACTAGCTGTAAATAAACCAACAGCTGTAATGCCACCGATAAAGCCGCAGAGAATGGAAAGGACAATATCCTTCTTTTCTTTAAACAACAGTTTAATGACCGTTCGCAAATCTTTCATCGGCTCCCGCCTCCTTGCTGTATAGAAACCATGGATTGGTATGCAGGTGTCGAGGCAAGCAGATTTTCGTGCTTTCCCGCAGCAATTAATTCCCCTTCATCCATAAATAAAATCAAATCAGCATTTTTTATTGTATGCAGACGATGAGCAACAGTAATTACAGTTGAATTTACTGCCAGCTCCTGTATGGATTGCTGCAATATTTGTTCTGTTCGCAGATCAAGTCCCATCGTTGGTTCGTCAAAAAGAATAATAGACGGCTTTTTCAGAAATGCACGCGCTAAGGCTACTCGCTGCTTTTCTCCACCCGATAGCCCACGGCCTGCTTCACCGACCTGTGTATCATACTGTTTTTCAAGAGAAGCCACCAGTTCAGAAATTCCTGCTTTTTCTCCTGCTGCTTCAATTGCTTCTTTTGTCGCATCTCCCCTGCCGCCAATCGCAATATTCTCAGCAATTGTTCCAGAGAAAAGATACGGATTTTGTGAAATATAACTTAGCTTACTGAACCAGCTCTTTTCCATATATGCAGCACGAGGCTTGTCATTTATCAAAATTTCCCCTGCAGACAAAGAAACAAGACCAGCTAATACATGGAGCAATGTGGATTTCCCAGCACCTGTTTTACCAACAATTGCAATTTGACTATTTGCAGGCAGTTCAATCGTTATATTTTTTAATGCCTGCTCTCCCTCCGCATAACGAAAGCTTGCATTCTTTAATGCGATAACAGGGGGCGCTTCTATTTCTAATTCTTCCTTTCCCCATTGTACTGGCGCTTCAGGTGCTGCTAACTCCTCCTTTAGTTTATTAAATGCTCCTTTGCTGCCACTTCCTGTGTGAAAGGCGCTTCCAAGTTCTTTTAGCTTATTATAAAACTCCGGTGCAAGCACAAGCATTAAAAATCCAGTAAAAAAGCTGATATCCTGAAAAATAATTAAGCGAATTGCTACCTCTAAAGCAACTAACCCCATACTGAGCATCGAGATAAATTCCAGTGCAAGTGAGTTTGTAAAAGCAGTCTTCAACACAACCATGGTAGCATCGCGAAAATCGAGACTGCTTTCTTCAATTACTTCCTTTTGCTGTTTTGACCTGCCATATAATTTTAAAGTAGTCAATCCCTGCAAAGTATCGAGAAATTTCCCTGAAAATGCCGCCATTTTATCAAGTTGCTGCTCCGATTTATCCTTCGTATTAAAACCAATAATAATCATAAAAATAGGAATAAATGGTGCGGTAACTAAAATGATAATCCCTGTTGGATAATGCTCCATAAAAATCGTAATTAAGAGCATAAGCGGAATAATTGCTGACTGGATAACCTGAGGAATATAGCTGCTGTAATAGGAATCAATTTCGTCTACGGTATCCAGCATCACACTCACCTTCTCACCAGATTGACCATGCATTGCTGCTTCCATATTTGTTCGCGAATATTTGTGCAGTAAAGTTCTTCTGAGGTCATGCTTCACTTTCGCAGCAAGCCGCACCCCTGTTTTTCCATTAAAATAATTAAATATTGTCCTGCAAAGCAACGTTCCAAGTAATGCAAGCAGCAAAGGAAGCACATCAGTGAAATTGGCATCGTGCAGAAATATCCTGTCAACGATGATTACGATAAAATATGCTTGTGCAATAATCGTTATACCACTTAGTAAAGCAAAAACGATCATAAGAACGAATCTATATCGATGAAGCTGTGCAATCTCCTTTAATTCATTCATTCTTTCTAGCCCTCCTCAATTTAAGGAAGTGAAGTCCTTCACATAAGTATACATGATTCATTCCCCAACAGTAAAATAAGAGAGGTTGAGTTAACAAAGAATTTAACTTTAGTATACTTTTTAAACAGAAAAAAAGAAATTCCCCACAGTAAGCAAATCTGTCAGGGAACTTCATGATTTTTCAAAAGTGTATATTCACCCCAATCTTACAACAAATTCTAATGCATTCACACCCCCATCAAAAAAGTCCCTCACATAATGTATAATGTGAAGGACCCGATATAGCAGATTATCAAATAACTCAATGACAATAGTTACTTTTTAATTTTTGCGTTTTTATAACCATATAACATATATATGACAACCCCAATGACAAGCCAGATTAAAAAACGAAGAATCGTAAATATTGGCAAGCTAAAGATTAAAACAATTGAGCCACCTATACCAATCGTAGCAAAGAGCCACAAAGCAGGAACTTTAAACATTCGCGGTTCATCTGGACGAGTGTAGCGCAAAATGACAACACTAACTGTAGTTAAAGCAAAAGCAGTCAAACCGCCAATATTTGCAAACTCAGCCAACTCACCAATAGATAGAAAACCTGATAATAAAATTCCTGTAGCAACAATAATAATTGTAGAAAGAACTGGAACACCAGATTTTTTGTTTGTTTGAGCAATTCGTTCTGGAAGCAGCCCATCACGACTCATAGCAAACAAAACTCGTGTAGCACTCGTTGTGTTAGCAATCATTGTTGCCAATAAACCAAAAATGACGGCTATTGCTACTAAAGCTCCTCCCCATTGAACACCAACTTCTTGGAGAGCAAAAACTGTTGGATCAGGCACATCTAATTGCTTATAAGGTATCATTCCTGTTAGAACAAGTGCAACGACTGCATAAATGATGGTTAAAATAGTCAGTCCACCAATCAGCGCCTTCGGAATCGTCTTTTGTGGTTCCTTTACTTCTTCTAACACAGTAGTGACACCATCAAAACCAGTGAAAGCAAAAAATACCAATGCTGCACCTGTCATTACCCCAGTCCAGCCAAATGGTGTAAGTGGACTCCAGTTAATCGGTTCAATGTTAAATAACCCAATCGCAATAAAAAGTAGAATAGCTGCTACTTTTGCTAATGTAAATAATGTATTAGATCTCCCTACATTTTTAATGCCACTTAACGTAATCCATGCAACAATTAACCACCCAACCACAGCTGGAAGATTAACAACACCACCATGTGCAATATCCTTCGTCAATATTTCTGGGAGATGAATACCGATAGATTGGAGAAATGAGTTCGCATATCCGCTCCACCCAACAGCCACGGTACTCGCTACAACCGTAAATTCTAATAATAAATCCCAACCAATAATCCAAGCGATAATTTCACCAAGAGCAATGTATGAATACGTATAAGCACTACCTGCAACTGGTACCATTGATGCGAACTCTACATAAGCTAATCCAACTGAAATCGTTACAACTCCCCCAATTAGAAAAGAAAACACCACACCTGGTCCAGCATGTAAAGCAGCAGTAGTACCGGGTAAAACGAAAATCCCCGCTCCAATTGTCGCCCCTAATACATATAACAGCAATTGCCATGATTTTAATTCTCTCTTGAGCTTGAAACGCTCAATTTCCGCCATTTGTTTTGCTTGCGTAATCGTTTTCTTTCTCAATAATTCTGACATTTCAGATTACCCCTTCCATGATCATCCTTTAAAAACATTTTTTATATAATTCTATATAATACCATTTTTTATTCGACAATAAAACACTATTTTCCTGTTTTTTAAAAATTATTTACAAATTAGGTTAAGTTCTACTAATTAATTCGAATATATGGAAGTAATGAACTTCGATTTCCGCTTTTAAGTCTGAGCAGCACAAATAAGAGGACGCGGCTGTAAAATTTTTGGAGGAACTCTTTAAAACAGAGGCAAAATAGATCAGTGAATTCAATCCAACTCCAAATCGCATAAATTACTATATTATACTAAAGTAATTCATACAGCTGGACATCGCTGTTCCAGTATAATTAGTTATAGACAACTAAATATTTTAATAATTTCCTAGACATTAAAAAAACCTAACCCCTTGATACATATAGGGCTAGGCGTTAATTTTTTATTATGGGACATGCAGGGATCGAACCTGCGACCCACTGATTAAGAGTCAGTTGCTCTACCAACTGAGCTAATGTCCCGTCAACCATTTTATAATACCATATTATAAAAGGTGATGCAAGATATTCATTAATATTTTTTAAAAAAACTATCTTTTTTTTAGAAGCACGACATGCCTAATTAAAATCAGCTAAGCTTTCTTTGAGCTGCAATACATCTTCCTTTGACAATGTGATTCCTTTTCCCATTTTTTCATGGTCAGGAGCCCAATCACGAAGATCATACTTTGGTTCACGGCCATTCCAGCTAATCAAATTCAATTCCTTCGTCCAGCCCTTTGGTGATTCAGACAAAACTGCAATGGTTTCGATGATTTCATAATTAAAATCAGCCATTTTATTCCTCTTCTCTTTGAATTTATTTAATTACAAGCACATGACAATTTGCTCGTTGTACAATCGTATTGCTTACGCTGCCAAGCAGTAATACTTTTAAATTGCTTAACCCCCGGTTTCCTACAATAATTTGATCCATTTCATTTTCTTCAGCATAATCACAGATAGCAACTCCAGGATTCTTCTGAGCAAAATCGGTAATAATTTCCATTTTTATTGTGAACCCTAATTGTTCCAACTCCTGTTTTATTCGTTCTAGTTCAGGATAGACCGCTTCTGCATCATTCATTGATATATTACCTGCAACAGCTGTATTATTGCTTGAGATGCCTGGTGTTACTACGGTTACAATATAAATTTCTGCCTTATCATATATTTTCGCCTGATTTTTTGCTTCTTCAATTGCCGCTTTACCTAAATCCGATCCATCGTAAGCAACCAGAATCTTTCTCCCCATCACTTTCACCCCTTGCGCAAATATCCCTTCATCATTCTATCAAATAAGTGCATCTTTTTACAATCTTTAAAGCATCATAAGCCTTTTTTCCTTATTGAACATACTCCCAGTAAGTTTTCATTACCATTTTAAAAATGGTGGACAATTAATATATTATTTCGATTGCAACTCCAATCACCTGTGCCGCAAAAAAATATGATATATTTTATAGAAAGATAAATCAGTAAGGAGTGTTGCATATGAGTTTACAAGATATGCTTGATTTCAATAAACAATTTGTCGAGGAAAAAGGTTATGAACTATACCGCACAGACACTTATCCCAACAAAAAGATGGTGATTTTCACATGTATGGAATCACGACTATTAGAGCTTTTGCACAGAGCCTTGAATTTGGAAAACGGGGATGCGAAAATCGTTAAAAATGCTGGTGCTATTATTCGCAAGCCTTTTGACAGTATTATGAAAAGTATTCTTGTTGCTGTATTCAATCTAAAGGCAGAAGAAGTAATTGTGATTGGACACCATGATTGTGGTATGTCTAATGTTGATACAGATGTGTTAAAGAAAAGGATGGTTGAACGAGGAATCAGTCAAGATTGCATTCAGACATTAGAACATGGTGGAATTGATTTTGAAGATGAATTTCATGGTTTTAATTCTGTTGTGGAATCAGTGGATCAAAGTGTGTCTATTATCCGCAACCATCCATTGCTCCCGAATAACATTAAAGTACATGGCCTTGTGATTGATCCGGAAACAGGCAAAGTTGATGTAGTAACACGTGACGAATAAATAGTTAAAGGATATGCAGATTGAATACAGGTTTAGCAAAAAGGCGCTACTACACACCTTGATAGCCGTGCATTAGGAACTGAATACTCGTATTTACACATAGTTTGGAGCTGCGCTAAAGCTCCCCCAAAAAAGGCGTGGTGCTTACACATTTTCCGTGTGGCACCAACGCCTTCCTTTTTATTTATTTTTAGTTTTGTCTCAGTCTCTTTATCATAATGTGAGCACATTATGCTGGCTGTGGGTAACTTTTTATTTGAATAGCAAGCCTTCACTAAGCACCTCTATATTTATTTTCCTAAGCTCGAACTTGCTTCTTGCCTGGCACCCGATCTTTGATAGAAAAAGATAAAAATAGTGCAATTAGAGAAAGGATTCCTGCAACAATAAAGGAAACGTTCACTCCATGAATCATACTTTCTACGCCTTGCTCTGGAATCGCAACTGTAGTCATAATTGTAATAGGCAGTGCTGTACCAATTGCACCAGCTACTTGACGCAATGTATTACTTACAGCAGTTCCGTGGGAAATCAGATCTCTTGGCAGCACATTTAATCCAGCAGTAGTTACTGGCATCATCGCCATTGAAATACCTATCATTCGCATCGCATGCGTTATTGCAATATACATAAAGGATGTCTCTGTGGAAAGCACAGTAAGCATAAATGTTCCTGCAGTCATAAGCAATAGACCAATAATTGCAAGCCACCTTGCACCATACCTGTCAAACAAACGACCCGTAATCGGATTTAGAAGTCCTTGTAAAATTGCTCCAGCAAGTAATGCTAAACCAGATTCAAATGGCGAGAATCCCAGCATATTTTGCATATACAGCGGCAAGACAACTGCTGCACCAATCATTGCAATAAAAGTAACCATACCAATAATGGTTGAAATTGAAAACATTTTATATTTCAAAACACGAAATTCTAATATCGGTTCATCCAATTTCAATTGACGTAAAATAAACCAAACAACTGTTACGACTCCAACCGACATGCCAATTAATACTTCTGCACTTGTCCAGCCTGCACTTCCGGCAATACTGAATGCATATAGAATTCCGCCGAAACCAAATGTTGATAAGATAATCGATAGCACATCGAGCTTCGGATTGGACTGTTTTGTTACATTTTTCAAGATAAAGTAGGCAATAATAATATCAATAATTGCAATTGGCAATATCATTAAAAATAGTACACGCCATGAAGCGACTTCTACAATATATCCTGAAAGTGATGGACCTATCGCTGGAGCAAAAGCAATAACTAAACCAAACATTCCCATTGCAGATCCCCGCTTTTCTATTGGAAAAACCAGCATCAGAATTGTTTGCATCAATGGCATCATGATTCCAGCACCAGCTGCCTGCAAAATTCTACCGACTAATAATAATCCAAAACTATGAGAAAGTGCGGCAGCGAGTGTTCCTAAAGAAAAAATGCTCATCGCTGTTAAAAACAAACTTCTTGTCGTAAATTTCCCTATTAAAAAGGCTGTAATTGGAATCATGATTCCATTCACTAACATAAAAACGGACTGCAGCCATTGAACTGTATTTTCATCTAACATTAAGTCTTCCATAATTTTTGGTAAGGCTGTTCCAAGTAATGTCTGATTCAAAATAGCAACAAATGCTCCAGAAATTAACACAATAACCAATGGTGTACGATTGAATGCTTTACCATCGCTATCATATGAAAAACTTTTTCCCATAGATTATCCTTCTTCCTTGTAAAAATTATTTCTTTCACATAGCATTAAATTATAGCATTTTATTTTTTTCAATACAAATTTAAAAGCTCAATTCAAGTTGAATAATTAAAAATTAACTGTGTAAGTTTAATCATTCCTAATAATGGATATGTTAATTAGTATATTAACCCGAGAAAGGACGATAAACATCTATGAAAAAAGTATTATTACCAACCATCCTGCTGATAGTAACACTAATGACTGCAGCATGCGGTGATGACGATACAGTCACAGACTCCACTCCAAATAATCAAGCAGAGACAGAGCAAGATACCAATACTGATGCTCTTGATGAAACAACCGATAACACAGATACAAATACTGATAACAACCCCAGCAACAAGGATGACATGAAAATTAACTATAATTTTAACAACTTCAGCTTGGAAGCTGATGTTGAAAATGAAGATGACGCAATAGACGTTGAATATGAAGTGGAAACAGATGAAACAGAAGCATCTTATTTCGATAAACAACAAGGAATTAATCTTGTTGGGAATGAAGCAATGGATGAGCTTGACAGTATTTTCAATACATTTAGTTTTGATGAAAATACTGCGGATGAGGAAGTGCTAAATGAGGTTATAGAAGCTTTCAATATTCCTGAGGATGCTACAAATATTGAGCTGGAAATTGATTATAAAAGCGGTGTTGAAAAGGAATACCGCCGTTAATAAGAAAGCCGGGACAAAATTAGCTAAAAGCAGTAGGAGAATCCCAAGCATAACGCATTCGTTTTTACTTGCAGAGTGGACATTATTTCACAGGCTAATAGTCATTCACGTGCGGCTAATCACCATTCGTGCGCGGTTATTCAGCTTTGACGTACTGCTTTTGTCAAACCCGCGCGTCTACCATCCAAACAGTTTTTCACGCAGCCCGATTCATATAGATACAGCACCCCAAAAAGCATTCATCTTGCTCTTTGGGGTGCTTTTCCTTTTGCTTCTTAGCTTTCCTCTTTCTTAATAAATCCATTTTCCGTCAGTAACGCTTGAACAGGAATATCAAAAGATGTATTCGGCAAATGATCAAATAATTGCTCCGAATAAAAAATTGAAATCGTCTTGTTTGGAAAATCTGTCAAAAAACGGTCATAATATCCGCCGCCAAAGCCAATTCGATAGCCCCGTTTATCAAAGGCAATTCCAGGAACAATTAATAAATCAATTTCCTGTTTCTCTACCCTGCTCGTTCGTTTGGGATTTGGTTCACGTAAGTTATAAAAGCTTTCTTCCAGCTGTTCAAAGTTTTCCAGCTTATAAAATTCAAGTTTCCGAAATTCGGGAATACATTTCGGAACAACCATTGTTTTCCCTTCTTGCCAGCCCCGTTCAATAATAGCTGCTGTATCCCATTCAAAACCGCCAGACACCGTAACACCAACTACTTTTGCTTCTCTCCATAACTCAGAAGCAAAGAGCTGTGTCACCATATCATTTGAAATTCTTTCCCGTAAATCCAGGGAAATATTTAGAAGTTTATTTTTAATTCCCTTCCTTATTGCTTTTTTATCCATTAGTACCTCCTAATTCCATTTTTAAAACAGACCTGTTATATGCCCATCTGAGGTAACATCAACACTTTCAGCAGCTGGTTTCTTGGGGAGTCCCGGCATTGTCATAATAGCTCCAGTTAATACAACAAGAAATCCAGCACCAGCAGACACTTTTACTTTTTGGACTACGATATCAAAATCACTCGGAGCTCCAAGTTTTGTTGGGTCGTCAGAAAAAGAATATTGCGTTTTAGCCACACAAATTGGAAGCTTATCGAACCCTAAGGATACAAGGCGCATAATATCCCGTTCTGCTTCCTTCGTCAATTCAATCCCTTTGCCGCCATAAACTTTTTTTACAAGCTTTTCAATTTTTACAGTTATCGAATCCTCAAGCTCATATGGATGCTGTAATGTACTTTCCAGTTCACAAAGCTTTACAACTTCATGCGCAAGCTCTTCAGCACCCGCACCACCTTTTGCCCAAACATCAGAAAGCACGACTTTTACCCCTAGTCGCTTACACGCTTCCTTAATTATATTTAACTCCGCTTGTGTATCCTGCGGAAATTTATTAATCGCAACTACAGCCGGGACACCGAATACTTCCTGCATGTTTTCAAGATGCTTTAGTAAATTAGGCAATCCAAGTTCAACTGCTTGAACATTTTCTTCATTTAACTCTGTTTTAGCAATACCACCATGCATTTTCAATGCGCGGACTGTTGCAACAATTACCGCAGCATTTGGGGCAATACCAGCCATTCTGCTTTTAATATCAATAAACTTCTCTGCACCCAAATCTGCACCAAAGCCTGCTTCAGTTACAGTATAATCTGCATATTTCAGTGCCAGCTTTGTTGCCATAATACTATTACAGCCATGTGCAATATTAGCAAATGGTCCGCCATGAATGAATGCTGGCGTTTTTTCAAGTGTCTGTACAAGATTAGGCTTTAAGGCATCTTTAAGTAGCGCAGCCATTGCACCATGTGCATGAAGCTGACCAGCTGTAACCGGCTCATCTAAAGCCGTATAACCAATAATAATATTTTTAATTTTTTCCTTTAATTCTTCGATATCATTCGCAAGACAAAGAATAGCCATTATTTCTGAAGCAACGGTAATGTCAAAGCCATCTTCACGAGGTACGCCATTTTTCTCGCCATTTAGCCCATTTACAATGTAGCGGAGCTGGCGGTCATTCATATCGACAACACGTTTCCATGTTATTTTTCGTGTATCAATCTGCAATTCATTTCCTTGGTGAATATGATTGTCAATCATTGCTGCAAGCAGGTTATTCGCTGCACTAATTGCATGGAAGTCACCTGTAAAATGCAAATTAATATCCTGCATAGGCACAACCTGAGCATAACCCCCGCCAGCTGCCCCTCCTTTAATGCCAAACACCGGTCCAAGTGAGGGCTCACGTAAGGCAATCATCGTCTTCTTGCCTATCCGCTTCAGTCCGTCTCCTAATCCTACAACAGTGGTTGTCTTTCCTTCTCCTGCAGGTGTAGGACTAATTGCAGAAACAAGGATTAGCTTTCCATTAGGCCGATCCTCCATTTTATCAAACGCCGAAAAGCTGACCTTCGCCTTGTAATCTCCATACAATTCAAGATCACTTCGCGCAATCCCCGCCTTTTCTGCAATCGTTTCAATTGATTCTAGTTTTACGGATGCTGCAATTTCTATATCTGTTTTATCGCTCATCTTCTTTCCTCCTCTATCAATTTTTCAAAGAAGCTTTAATGACATGCGAATTACATGTAAAATATGACCGTAAAAGTTGTTATCAAAAACTGAATCTTGCTTAAATCCCTTTGCATGATAAAAATGCAATGCAGGGAGATTTTGTCTTTCTACATTTAAAATTATTTCTTGTGGATCAAGGTTCTTTATTCCAGCTTTTAATAAAGCTGTTCCAATTCCTAAGCCTTGGTATTCAGCATATATATAAATTGCATAGAGATGAACCTTTCCCGAATCCATAACAGGGGAGTAGTCAGAAAACCCTACCACTTTATTGTTTATTTCTGCAACAAATATATTGGTCTTCCTTAAGCGCCGCTTCAGCACCTTTTTATTGTAAGCGTGCAGCAAAAAACGCTGTTGAATATGTAATGGAATAATATTCTCGTAGGTTGTACACCAGCTTGCTCTTGCCACTGCTTGTACTGCTTGTATATCCCGCTTTGTCATCTTTCTAATTGTAAAATCCAACATATTCACCAGACTTTCTTCTCACTAAAGTCAAAGTTTATACATTTCAGCTGAATTATTTACTTTTACTATTTTTTCTTTCGTAATGTCTTTCTAAAATAGATTTTCCAGTTTCTGAGCTGTCAATTCCTCTTTTTACCGCTGCGGCAATCACAAAATACAGAATAACAAATGGTGCAGCAAAAATAAATAAGTTCATTAAGGCATTAATTAAAGCATCCATTAAAACTCCCATCCTTCTTTATCCAATTATCTCTATTATACTTGTTTCAGCACCAAGCTTCCATAAATGTCAGCTAATTTTTAATATTAAACAAAACTCCAGAAATTTATCCCGAAATAACTGGCCGTAAGAACCCCATTTCAAGAATTCAAGGTGAAAACAAGAGAAGTGTAAGTGGGTGATAAAAGAAACCACTGAATGAAGTTTCACTTTATGTCCAATAGTCTGGGTCGGACATCCGTAATTCTTCTGCAATATCTTCAAGATCCAATGGTGTTATTAAAAATATTGCATCATCAGCTATTTGCTTAGCTACCTCATAAAAATAATGAACACTCCCTGGGGATTCTTCGTCCATTAATAATAAACTTGCATCGCTTTTCTCCGCGAGCCACATATTTTTAGCTCGAAATTGGTATGGACCCTTATAATCCCCCGTATATAATGGTTTATAGAAATCCGCGACCATTATTATTTCCTGGTATTTCTCCTTTAAATGATCCGGCCAGCGATTATCCTGATTTTCAAACGGTGGAAAAACTGCAAGGTTAATATCATATTCTTCTTTTAAATCCAAGACAAGTTCTGCTGTCCAAAGTTCGACACCCATTTGTCCTGACAAAATTACCCATTCAAGACCTTCTTCTATAAAAGAGATTAAACGCTTTTTTATAGCAGTTTTAATTATATGTACTTTGGGATCATCTTCCTTGAAAATTCCTAATTCCATTGATTTGTAACCTGTTACATGCAATACTTTCAATACTTTCATTACTTTCACCTCAACTAAATGTAGAGAGCTTGTTAAATGAAGCTCTTTGTTGAATATATGCTATGGACTTTTTTCCTTTCTTAAAAAAAGGCTGGAAGCAATTTGCTCCAGCCTACTCATCATAGTTACTGCATAAAGTGAAGCCTTTAAGATATTTAGCACAGACAGTGACACCAAGTCTGTACATCACTCGCTTTCATGATAATTATATCTTAACACCATTTATCATGGTTATTCCAATGATTGCCCTGGTTCATGCCATTCGCACCATTCATGCCATTCATACCGTTCATACCATTCATATCACACTCTGATTTTGCCCCCATTACCTGCCCGCCTTTTCCTGGATGTCCCATTCCCATTCCACCTGGCGGATTGTAAGCTCCCGCTACTTGATTTGGTGCTGGAACTTCAAAAGATCCTCCGTATTGATTTACACTGTTTGAGGTATTCTGTACGGATGTTGAGTGAGGAAATATGTGGTTATTTTTCACCATGTGATGGTTCATAACTGTTGTATGCGAAGGATGCACATGATTCACTGTACTTTCCGAGAATTGATTCACGCAGTTATGCTTTGTCGGATATACAATTGTTTTACAAGCTTGACACCCACAATGAGGTCCATGACGATGTCGCATAATAAATCTCCTTTCCCTTTTCTGTTATAGATTCACTACTAACCTATGTCAGAGAGCAATGGGATGTCTAAACTAGTACCCATGTTCAAATAAATAATAATAAATAACTCACCTTTCACATCGCTAAAAACGACAGATAACTTTGATTAAGAGCAGATCTGATTTTAGTTTTGCTGCTTCTACACTGGAGGTCCACAATCCAAATACTCCTCGCTTTCCGCAGGCGGCTGGCGAGTCCTCCTGCTGGAGTCTCGGAGTATTTGGATTGCTCCCTGGTAAAAACGAATCGCTATTTCATTGAATGCTGCAAGAAGATATGCATGTTAATTATTCTAATATTGGTTTCTATTCTACACACCACATGTTCTCTGTAGAAAGTTCAGGATGTCGTTACTATTCTTATTTTATCCCGTATTAACTGGCAGTAAGACCCCACTTTAGGAATTCGAGGTGAAAATAAGAATAGTAAGAGGGGACAACTGACAGTAAAACCCCGATTGATTCAACTAACATGCAGTAGGGACGAAAAAAAACACTGAATGAAGTTTCACTTTATCAAAATAATTAGAGCGCTAAATAAACTTATCAGTACGGAGCAGACTGTTGGCTCAACCGCCGCCCACGGAAGGCGGAGTGTGAACGGGCTTGCGGGTGTCAGTGAAAATCTGCTCTAAGTCAAAGTTATCAGCACGATAATAAAAACAATAAATATACTCACCTTGTCCTTTGAGAAAACAGCTTATTCCTTGAGGTGGCGGTGAGTATATTTTTGAAGCTTTTTCTCAAGTTAATAGTGTGCAAGAAGTCCTTTCCGCATCGCTGCTCTTTCACAATAAATAAATACAGCAAGCCCAAGAGCAAAGTAAAACAATGCATTTAAAATCAAAATTAGATAATCATACATTGCAAACTGCGACAAGCTCGTACCCTGAATCATAACCTCGCGCACCATATTAATCCCCTTTACAAAAGGAAGAAATTGCAATATAGGTGACATTGAAACAGATACAAATGTCAATCCCATTAAAATAAATTGCAGGATTTGCAGGAATGCTTGCACTTGCTTCAAAATAATAGAGATTCCTGCAATGATAAAGCCAATACCAAACATACTGAATAGTGTAAGAATCATAATTGGAGCAATTGTTACCACATCTACATTCAGCCATTGACCAGCTGTAGCCATTGAAACATAAAGCAATACGACAACAATGACTAAATTAATAATCGTTGTTGAAAGTAAACGCGTAGTCATAATCCGCCAAATACCCATAGGCGACATAGAAAGCTGTTCAAGCGTCCCGCGCATTGCTTCATTAATGACCTCATAGCCAACACTATTAATAATCTGCCATTGTCTACTGGAATTTATTTGAACCTGTTCCCATGCAAGACGGCGGAATTATTTTAGGTGTAATCGTATACTCTACATATATTACACCAGTTATTTTTATATATGGAATTATTACATCTATAATAGCTGACAAAATTAGTTTGAATTTTAAAAATTGTAATATATATATATATCTTTAGGTGTTCATAGTGTATTTGGAATAATTTTTATTATTCCGTACAGCTTTTTATTTGAATCAGCAAATTTCCTCTCTTTTGATTTCGGAGATTTATTGAAAGATCCAATTGTTATGTCAAGTTTCATTTGCTCTATTATCTTTTTTAGCATAGATTATATTTTGAAAAGAGCAAATAGCTGTTAATTGATTATAATAAGCAACAGGGAGATGGATTTAAATGAAAAATTATACTTGTCCGGTTTGTGGATATGATGGCTTAGAGGAAGAACTATATGAAAAAAATTTCAATGCATCTTATGAAATTTGCTCTTGTTGTACTTTTGAATAAGGTTTTAGTGAAGATCATGAGGTAGATTTAGGATATATTGTCGTTCCTGACAGAATGAAAGAAGCTGCTTTTCAATTATACCGAAAACAGTGGATTGAAAAAGGAGCAGTAGTCGGGCATTCAGAATACTATCCGAAAAAATTTCAGGATAATGGAAAAGTAAAACCAATAATATTAATTAAACAATTGAAGCGTTTAAAATTACCACTAGATAATATGACATTTCTTGATAATTATTCTGAACATTATTAAACACCTATAATCATATTTAAAACACGATTTCAATGATATCGATCGTTCATATTCATTTTAGTTTTAGCTGTGATGGCACCTACTACACTATCTATGTTGTTTCATCAGTTGCGATACAAACAACACATAAGGTATTGCAAAACCATGATCTAACAATAAATCTAAAAAATATACGATACTGAAAAGTTGAAACTAAAGTGTTTTACTTCTATATTGGAGTAATAAATAGAAGGAGAAAATATGATGAACTTAATAAAAACAAAACAGTTTTTTGTACTTTTATCTCTATTATGTGCAATAGGTGTATTTTTAATGAGTGGTCCATTTCAAAGTATGGCATACTGGGGAAATGATTTTACCTGGTATTGGATTGGAGTTTTTTTACCTATTTTCTTTGGTTGATGGGTATAGTTTTCTTATTGGTAGCAATTACTAGAAAAGTAAAAGTTAAAGGAAAATTGATATTTGGTCTGTCAATGCTCGGGATTGCGACACTTATTTTATTAATTTGTGGTTTTTTATGGGCTACCTTTGTGATAATTGCAGGAATGTCTGGAATGTGATTTTTCCACAATCGGAGTGCAATTTTAGAATAACTTTTCGTAGTGATGTGATTAAAAAATCAGGATATATGATTCTATTAATGTCTAAGTATCTTTTTTGAATTTTCACTGGCCTTTCCCCTACAGAGCATGAACTTTTAAATAAAATAGGTAATTTAGCTTCAAAAAGGCTGCCCAGTGCGGCGGCGGGCAACGCAAAAGCCGCCGCGCTGGGCGAAGCCTGCGTGGCTTCAGCCACGCTTTACCCCCCGTATCTAACAGGGGGGTAGAAAAGCAATAGGAAACTGTCCAAAAATCACCTTAACACCTGCAGGCACAACGGTTTGATGCGAATCATGAAAGTGTCAACTTTCTCCCTTTAGTTGACACTTTTAAATTCAACGTTTTTTATGCCTTGACATACTTAAGCTTTAAATAAAATTATGAATTGCCAAACATTCTAAATAATATTTAAATTCTTCATCATCTAGATTACCAATTTCCATATTATTTAGACCAATTAATGCGATAAGATAAGTATTCAAGTATTCAGATAAGCCATAAATTTTAAAATTACTTACATTTAAATCATCATTTGATTCTAATACAACAGATAGTCTGTATCCTTTATTATGTTCATCTATTAGCGTATTATATGTTATTTCTTCATCACTAATATTATAGGACATGTTATCTATTCTGTCATTTGAGTTCATTAGTTGTTCTTCTTTATTAATCACTTTATTTAGTATTTCAGGATTAGTTATAGTGAATAGCTTATATATCTTATTTTCATCAATTTCATCATCATTTTTGTAATCCTCGGGATGAATACTAAATAAAGGTATTTCAATCGCACTAAATTTTTTCATTAATAATTTTTCTACAAATACTTTACTTGTTGTTCGTAATTTTTGTTTTTTAAACTTTTTATATAATTCTTCAAAATTCATTAGTTATCACGCTCCTAAGATATTATTAATTCATTGTGCTTTTCCATAAAATGAGTGCATTTTGGGTGTTCTCTTGTAGGGATGCCAATGGTAATACTTCCCTTTTTTATTTTTATCTATCTCATGAATTGGTTTTCCACTTTTGTTTGCACCAGCAGCCACCAATTTAGCTTGATTTTTTGATGTTGACCATACATTTTTAGATTTTTTTGCTCTTACTATAGCTTTCTTTTTTGTTAATCCTTTACCAATATATAATTTGCCTTTGTGAAGGGTAGCTGCAAAATGATTATATTGTTTTTTCTTTTTATTTTTATTAACCTTTGGAATAGCCTTAGTTGCAACTATATATGCTGCTCCTGACACTATAATTAAGGAGGCAGTATCTATTAGTGCTTTGAATGCAGCACTAGTTATAGCAATCCCTATCGGTATAGCAGGAGCAATGGATGCTCTTGCTAATGTCGAATCATATATTTCTATTTTACCTGTTTCTTTATCTGTATATTCAAATACGATTCTATCATCATTCAATTCAATTAGATCGATTGAGTATTCAACCTGTTCTTCATCTTCTTCAAGAATCCTAGCAACTGCAGTTGAATCTTCAAATTGAATATCAATATCAGCATAAATTATTTCATTCTGATTTGCTTTTAATGATGTTTCGATTGATGCAGTGTCTTGGAAGATTTCTATATCTTCTAAAATAATATTATCTTCTGACAAAAATTCTTCCATGTCTTTTTTATTCTCTGTATCTATTAGATTTTCAACATCTATATTAAACTCATTTTCATTTGTATCAATCTCCGCCCTTACAGAGTTAGATACAATACTATTATTAAGTAAAAAAGCAATTGCTATTATTACCAGAACAATTCTTCTCATATATATATATCCATCCTTATTGTATTATTTGAATTAACCCATTTCCAAATTCTTCCTTACAACCTAATTTTTCAGCATATTCTATCAAATTTTTTTTAGTTGGAAATTTACTCTGCATGATAACTGAAATTGCTCCTGTTGCATATGCTGTAGCAAAGGATGTTCCACTAACCTTTTTTAATGTACCATCATGATTAATTACAGGTACATCAACACCTGGTGCAACAAAATCTATTTTCCCATTCGCGGCTTGGTTATATAATTTTAAGCTATCATCTATTGCCGATATTGAATAGACGCCCTCAAAACTGGCAGGATAGTCAGCCGACATACCATAATTATTTCCGGCAGCTGCAACTATTACTATACCTTTTGATAATGCATTATCTACTGTTTTTTCTAACAACGAATCTCTTGTAGGTATGCCAAAACTTATATTGATAATATCCACTTTTTTATCGATAGCCCAATTTATTCCATTTATAATATTTTCTATAGTGCCTTCTCCATTTTCATCTAAGACTTGGGCATCGTATATATGAGTATTTGGATTCACTCCTGAAACAGTAAATATATTAAAATCTGCAGAAATAATACTTGCTACCATAGTCCCATGATCAAATTTATCATTTGTTTGTGTAACATCATCTACAAAATTATAACTCTCTTTAACTTTTCCTTTTAATGCAACGATCTTGTTATTTATACCGCTATCAATAATTGCAATTTTTATGGGAACAGCTAGGTGTTTATTTTGTGTTTTGTCGTACGGAAACAACAAATTCAATCCCCAATTTCCATTATGTTCTCGCTCTATTTTGGTAAAACACAAATTAATTATTAACAAGGTGATTACTGCCAGCGTTTTTTACCACCTCTGCCATCTTTTGTACCAGTGTTTGAC
>DAMDKS010000055.1:0-24897 GCA_032085455.1 Oceanobacillus sp. | reverse complement strand
GGAATTTTGTGGTAGGACTTGATATTTTCGTTCATATCAGTGAAACTGCGTTCAGCGTGGGATGGATAGCCCCCCATTGAACGCAGTTTCACTTTATTTTAATGCTGGAAACGCTTGTTGTCTTAATGCTTCATAAATAATAATTGCCGCAGTATTCGACAGGTTCAGTGAACGCACTTTATCATTCATATGAATTCGCAAACAGTGATCCTCTTTGCCCGCGAGCAATTCTTTCGGAATTCCGTTCGTTTCTCTTCCAAATACAAAAAATATATTTTTATCTGAATCACTAAAATCGAAGTCCGTATAATGCTTTGTACCAAAATTTTCAATATAGTAAAATTCACCATCGGGATGTTTTTCATAAAGTTCTTCGATTGATTGATGCTCTTTGATATCAACGTTTTTCCAGTAATCTAAGCCAGCGCGCCGCAGCATTTTGTCGTCTGTCGAAAAGCCGAGCGGGTGAATTAAATGAAGTGTTGTGTCTGTCGCAAGACATGTTCTGCCAATATTCCCTGTATTTGCTGGAATTTCAGGTTGATATAAAACCACATGTAAACTCAATTCTCTTATCTCCTTATCTCTCTAATCTAACTATTTACTTGCTTGTCATACGTTGCCTGTCACTGCTTACACTTTGCTCATAGTCCAAACAATTATATCATTTTACTCACCAATCCGGAAAAATTTATATTGAATATTTGGTGTCCAGGCAGCAGAGTCTTCATACGACCAGTAACGATTTCTGGTATTATTCGTATGAGCATTCACAAGAGGCATGCCATATAAATCATGATTAACAACAATTGTATTATGATCCCATCTGTCATCTCCTTCAAAATCATAGCATATAACATCTCCAGGGATTAATTCTTCTGGGCTCGACAGCTCCTTACCCTTCAAGCCTTCAGTTGAACCGCTTAAATACCATCTCAGAGAATGCGCTACCGCCCAACTGAAACTCCAATTATCTGCTTGGTACCACCAGCCTTGTTCTCTCACAGGTGCTCCGCGCATTGGTGCTCCGCCCGCTAGTAAACATTGCGAAATATAATTCGTGCAATCATCTTCAAACTGCCTAAAGTCAGGGTTAAAACTATTCCACCAGCGTTCTGCATATCGAACTGCTTCGCTGCGTTCATAAATAAAATTCTGTCGAATATTTAATTCGGGCCCCTGTTTGAAAGGAGAAATGGGGTTTTCCATTTTTGACTTCTCTTGAATTACTTCATTTTTAATTGCTTTATTATTTTCCAGCTCCAGGCGATATGGTAAAACTTGTTCTTCCAAATGAAAATGATCTTCTTGTTTAATTAAAAATGTCAGATGAAGCAAATAATCTTTGCCGGACTTGTTGTCATAAGATAATTGCCGAAAACCTTTTGCTTTTCCTTGTACACGAACAATGCTTCCCTTCTGTTTTTCCCATAGATTCTGCTTGCGAGTCCACCAATCCTCTTCTTGTCTTTCATTATTTAAAAATTCAAGCCAAGCTTTTTTTATTTCATTCATAAAAATCGCCTCCACTAAATTATATGGAGGCGATGCTTGTATTAATTAGTGACCGCATGAATAAATTATGTTAAAACACCTTATATTATTGTATTTAGAAAGCTTCACACAGCAAAATTGACAACTTTATTTTAATTATGGGTAATCCGGTACCCGCGAGGCCGTTCACACTCCGCTTTCCATGGGTCGGCTGGTGTACCAGTGCGCTATTTGCACACCACCGTCTCAACCGTCCTCTCATCCCACAGGAGTCTCCGTGGAACGAGCTGCTCAGCTTGTGCTAGATTTTCAAAATTTGACTGTGTGTAAACTAAAAAAACATTTTTGAGCAATTAACGTGCATATTTTCTCACAACATTCAATGAAATAACGATTCATTATTCCGGGCGCAGTCCGAATACCTTGAGATTCCTGCGGGATGAGAGGCTTAGATGAGACCACGTAGTGCGTAGCACGAAGAGTCACTTGACCGCCCGCGGAAAGCGAGAGGTATTCGGACTGCGGACCTCCAGGGGAAAATAGACAGCAAAATTAAAATTGCAGTTACCCATAATTAAGGTTATCAGTTTCTAGTGTTCAACATGATAATATGGAAGTGGTCTCGAGAGTTTTCTCGGTGCGGAAGTTGAGTTAGTGAGCAGTTATATTATTATGCTCTTTCGCGAATTCCAGACCTTTTTGCATCTCGAAAATTACCTGCTCATCTTGCTCTTTTTCTATCGCTTGTCTGATTGCTTTGTATGCTCGCTCTGTACCAATTTTTCCGAGCGACCACGCAGCGGTCCCTCGAATTACTGGACGTGAATCGTGAAGCATCACTTCAATTATCTCATCAATTGCTGTTTTATCCTTATAGTGAGCTAGTGCAATTAAAGCGTTTCGCTGTAAAGGCTTCTTGCCGCGCCATACACCTGACAGATGCCCAAAGGTCTCCTTAAATTTGCGATTCGATATTCGCAGCATGGGAATCAGTTTGGGCTTGGCAACTTCTGGATCAGGCTCAAATTCAGCATGAAGATGGGAATCAATTCCTTTGTTGCGCGGACATACCTGTTGACATGTATCACAGCCATACACTCTATTTCCAAGCTTCGTACGGAACTCATCCGGAAGGAAATCCTTTGTTTGGGTCAGAAATGCAATACAGCGCTGGGTATTTAATTGGCCGCCTTCCACTAAAGCTCCTGTAGGGCAGGCATCAAGACACTTGCGACAATCGCCACAGCTATCTGTTACTGGTTCGTCTGGAATGAAAGGCAAATTTGTAATCATTTCACCAAGATAAACAAAAGAACCAAATTCTTTTGTAATAATAGAGGTGTTTTTTCCGCTGAATCCAATACCCGCTCTTTCTGCAACAGCTCGATCAGACAATTCCCCAGTGTCTACCATTATTTTAATATTTGCTTCAGGCATTTTTTCTTTAATAAATGCAGAAAGCTTTTCCAAACGATCTCGAAGAACGATATGATAATCAACTCCCCAGGATGCTCTGGCAAATATCCCGCGGCGATCTTCTTTTGTACTGCGTTTGGCATTTTTTATTCTAGAGGGGTAAGCAATTGCAATGGAAATAATAGATTGAGCCTCTGGCAGCAAGCGCTGCGGTTCTGTCCGTTCTTCTATCGTCCCTTTTTCAAAGCCTGATTGATATTTCAATTCCTGCTGCAGGCGCAGCCTTTCACGCAGTTCACCAAATACATCTGCTGACGCAAAACCAATTTTATCAATACCGATTTCCTTGCTATACGTGATTATTTCCTGCTTCAGTTCCTTAATCCTCACAATTGCCACCTCCTTTTATTTATTTTACCTTATCACCTAATCCTAATTGCTTCCAACTTATGGTCCTATTCAAAGGAAAAAACGCAACACCTCATAACCGAATTATTACGAGACACTGCGTTGATAACATATGTATGGAGCGGGTGAAGGGAATCGAACCCTCATCATCAGCTTGGAAGGCTGAGGTTTTACCACTAAACTACACCCGCAAAATAATTTGATTTTTTGCTGACAAAAATTATTATAACAATTCTATTGAAACAAATCAAGAACAAATTTTAAAATTGCTGTTTAACCCCTCCACTGGAAGTCCGTGTATTCGGGCTGCTTAGTACGAGATGACTTTTAATAATTTACTTGATAGTATGCACATTTCAATGGAAGAATCATATGATAACTATAGAAAGAATTATAGAAATTTTAACTTTTTTGATAAATGAATGCATTTAATCATTTACAATGAATTCGAAAACGTATAGACTAGTTTTAAATTTGTTATAAAGAAGGGTGAGTTATTGGAATGTCTGTATATCCGATTGTTTTAACGCAGGGCACTTTTAAACACCGGGACAGTTTAAATTTCCCGTTTGAAGAACGTGGCCTTCAATTTGGTGATGGTGTCTACGAGGTTATTCGAGTTTATCAGGGAAACTATTATCTTTTCAGCGAACATATTGATCGGCTTTATCGTTCTCTTGAAGAAATAAAAATAGAAATTCCTTACTCAAAAGAAGATTTTTCAGAATTACTGCTGGAATTACTAAAGAAAAACAACATGGATATAGATGGAAAAGTTTATTTGCAGGTTACTCGCGGTTCAGCTCCAAGAGACCATCATTTCCCAAAAAACGTAGATGCAAATTTCTATGCATATGCTGAACCTGCCTCACGCAATATTGATATATTGAAAACTGGTGTCCATGCAATAACCCTGCCGGACATTCGCTGGAGCTATTGCCATATTAAGAGCTTAAATCTCCTGCCAAATGTGATGGCAAAGCAAGAAGCAAAGATAAATGGCGCATTTGAAGCAATTCTGCACAAGGATGGACTTGTCACTGAATGCAGTTCCTCCAATGTGTATTTAGTTAAAGATGGCAACATTTATACACATCCACAAACAAATGGCATCCTCCGTGGATGTGTGCGAATTGCTGTGGAGAGATTTGCAGCTGATTTGGATATCCCATTTATTGAGAAGGCATTCAGAATAGAAGACATTCAAGATGCAGACGAAATGTTTTTAACAAGCAGCACGACGGAAATAACACCAATTGTAAAGGTAAATCAAAATGTGATTCAGGATGAACCCGGTTTAATTACTCGTAAACTGCAAGCTGCTTATGCGCATGATGCAAATATTATACAAATTATGGAAGAAATTCCTGTTTTAACAACAAAATCAAATTAATCAAGAAAACACAGTCACCTTTAGAAATACTTGGCTGTGTTTTTTTTCCAATTGATTCGACATCCGAAATAGTTTAAAATAAAGTTAGA
The DNA here is from genome assembly GCA_032085455.1 of Oceanobacillus sp. Taxonomy (GTDB): domain Bacteria; phylum Bacillota; class Bacilli; order Bacillales; family Amphibacillaceae; genus Oceanobacillus. The sequence goes on along the minus strand of DAMDKS010000055.1, from coordinate 20,097 downwards.
AAATTCATAATCAGTCTAAGGCAGTTTCTATTTTTTATTATCTGCCTATTCTTAAAACTAAGGAGGAAGTATTTTAATGAGTACTCAGGAAAAACGAGCAATAACTGCAGAAGATTTCACGCAACTTAAAATCATTAGCGCACCGCAATTCACACCGGACGGTAAGGCATATTCTTTTGTTACAACTGCTATTAACGACAAAAAAGAATATGAATCTAATTTATTCCTTCATCCTTTAAATGAAGATGAACCAACACAATGGACATACGGTGCTGACAAGAACAGCAATATCTCCCATTCACCTGAAGGAGACAAGCTTGTCTTTCAATCTAATCGAAGCGGAACCCCACAATTATGGATGATGCATACTGGAGGCGGTGAAGCAAAACAGATTACCACCTTTAAAAATGGTGCATTTAATCCATGCTGGTCACCAGACGGTAAGACTATTATTTTTAGTGCTTCCTTAGATTTCGATGATGATATAACCTCGCAAAAGGAATTAACAAAAGAGGAAAAACAAAAGCTGAATGCTGAAAAACAAAAGCAGCCGCTTGTTGTAACAACATTAAAATATAAATCTGATGCACAAGGCTTTCATGACAAGATGAAAACACAAATTATTCTTTATGATGTAGCTTCTGAAAGCTTTACACAGCTGACGAAAGAAGATGCACATCACTACCTCCAAGATATTTCACCGGATGGAAAACAGCTTCTCTTTACAGCAAACTTCAATGAAGATGCCGATTATGAACAGATAAATGATCTTTATTTATTTGATATTGCCACAAGAGAAAGAAAGCAGCTTAATCAAACAGAAGGAGCGTATTACACCGCAACCTTTTCCCCAAGTGGAAATAGAGTTGTTTCTGTCGGTCATGAATTTAAATATGCAGGTGCAACTTTAAACGAATTGTATCTTTTTGATTTAAAAACAGAAGTGTGTGATTGTTTAAGTTCTGAATGGGATTTGCAGATTGGCGATTTATTAGCAGGGGATCTACAGCTTGGGGCTTCCAATGCTGATCCAGTATGGTCAGAAAATGAAGATAATATTTTCTTTATTGCAACAGAGCATGGAGCAACAGGTCTTTATCAGGCTGATTTAAAAAGCAATCTTGAGGTACTTTATAAAGAAAATAATCATGTTTTTGGCTTTACGTATGATAAAGCATCTGAAGCCTTTATCTTAGGTATTAGCTCACCTGCCCTTCCTGGTGACTTCTACTATTTGCAACGCGGTTCAACTATACAAAGACTTACAAACACAAATGCTGCTTTCCTGGATGAAGTTCATCTGGAAGAGCCTGAAGCGATACAAGTAACTGCACTTGACGGCTGGGAGATCCAAGGATGGCTATTAAAGCCTTATGGTTTTAAGGAAGGGAAAAAGTATCCTTTTGTCCTTGAAATACATGGTGGTCCCCACATGAGTTATGGACAAACCTTCTTCCATGAAATGCAATTACTCGCAGCAAAGGGATATGTTGTTCTTTATACCAATCCGCGCGGAAGTGAAGGCTATGGACAGGCTTTTGTTAATGCCTGCCGCTCTGACTACGGAGGTTCTGACTATACAGATTTAATGTCTGCAGTCGATTATGTTTTGGAGAACTATAGTTTCATTGACGAAAACCGTCTAGGTGTAACGGGAGGAAGCTATGGTGGCTTTATGACGAATTGGATTGTCGGCCACACGAACCGTTTTAAAGCAGCGGTTACACAACGCTCCATTACGAATTGGCTAAGTTTCTATGGTGTAAGTGATATTGGTTATTTCTTTACCAAATGGGAGCTTGGACATCATTTATTTGAGGATCCGAAAAAACTTTGGGAATTTTCACCATTGAAATATGCTGAAAATGTAGAAACACCGTTACTGATTCTCCATGGTGAACGTGATTTCCGCTGTCCAATTGAGCAAGGAGAGCAGCTTTTTGTTACACTAAAACATTTACGAAAAGAAGTGGAATTTGTACGTTTCCCTGGAGCAAATCATGAACTAAGCAGAAGTGGCAATCCCGATTTGCGCATCGCCAGATTAGAACAGATTTGCCGCTGGTTTGAGAAATATTTATAAGAAGAAAGGTGGCGAGCGAGTGGGGCAAGCGGAACAACTGTGATTCTCCGCGCATAAAACGAGGTATGCCGCGCATAACCACCATGTATGCGCGGCTAATCTACATTCATGCGCGGGTTTGGCTGTTTCATGCGCGGCTTTTTGTCGAATCCGCGCGGTCGCCCACCGCTCCAACGCCTTTTTTCTTATTTATTGGTTCCCAGCTCTTTTTCTTAACTCATTTTCTCTAACACTCCTGCAAATGTCTTCATAAATTCAGCAACTTCAGCTTCTGTTGTTGTTAAAGGTGGTAAAATTCTAAGTACCCCTTCGCCTGCAGAAAGTACCAATACGCCTTGCTCTCTTAAAGCAGCTATATAACTTGCTGCACCACCTTCCATCGCTAAGCCGATGAGCAGCCCTTTCCCTTTTACCTTTTGAATAGCGGGATACTTTTGTTGTAAATTTTTCAACTCGCGGTGGAAAAGATCTGCCAGCTTTTCTGCATGCTCTAAGATATTTTCTTGTAAAATTGTCTGTACTGTTGTATAGCCTGCTGTCGCTGCTAATGGATTCCCACCAAATGTACTTCCATGCGTTCCGGGAGTGAATGACGCAGCCACGTTTTCCTTCGCGAGCAGCGCTCCCATAGGAAAACCAGAGCCAAGTCCTTTAGCAAGTGTAATAACATCAGGATCCACCTCAAATTGCTGGTATGCAAAAAGAGATCCTGTTCTGCCAATACCTGTTTGAACCTCATCAAGCATGAATAGTATATCTTTCTCTCTGCAAATTTTCGCTAACTTTTTTAACCAAGCTTCTTCTGCAACATTCACACCACCTTCGCCTTGAACAAGCTCAAGAAGTAGAGCAGCCGTTTTGCCATTATCAATGCTTTCCAATGCGGCTTCATCATTAAATGGCAGATAACGGAAGCCTGGTGCAATTGGTGTAAATCCTTGATGGATTTTCTCCTGAGCAGTTGCGGCAAGCGTTGTCCCTGTTCTCCCATGAAAGGATTGCTTAAACGTTACGATTTCCGTGCGTGCTTCATTTCCTTGATCCTTCGCATATTTTTTGGCAAGTTTAATCGCAGCTTCATTTGCTTCAGCCCCACTATTACAGAAAAAAGCTCCTGCAAAAATACTATTACTTGTCAGCAGTTTTGCTAATTTTTCCTGGATTGGAATATGATAAAGGTTTGAGCAATGCCATAGGGTATCAAGCTGCTCTTTTAATGCTGCTTGCACCTTGTCTGGTACATGACCAAGGCTGCAAGTCGCAATGCCTGATGTATAATCCAAATACTTTTTTTCATTATCATCCCACACGTAACTGCCTTTTCCCTTCACAATCGTAATTGGAAAACGACCATATGTGTTCATTACAGCTGAATGATTTTCTTCTTTTATTGTGTTAAGCATGCTGTTTCTCTCCTATTACAATCTTTGTTCCAACCTGTTTTCCTTCAATATAAGCTTGCAAATCATCTGGAGCTAATCCATTTAAAATGACAGACTCCTTCACCCCACCTGTTAAGGCTTTTAATGCAGAGCGTACTTTAGGAATCATTCCTCCATAAATGATGCCTGATGCAATTTTCTCCTCAATTTCTGCTTTTGTCAGCTTTGGAAGTAATACATTCTTACCAGAAACGCCCTCCATGACTCCAGGAATATCACTGATTAATGCGAGCCTGGCATGTAACGCCTCCGCAACAGCTGCTGCAGCTGTATCACCATTTACATTATAGTGCTGACCAGCATCATTCATTCCAATTGGCGACACAACGGGAATACCGCCATTTTCCATAATCATTTTCAACCAGTGCGTATTTACTTCCTTCACCTCACCAACAAAACCCAGCTTTCCTGTTGGATCTTGCGGCTGTACTTTTAAAAGCATCCCATCAACACCACTTAAACCTAATCCTGTACCGCCGCTCTGGTGAAGATTTGTAACAATTTCTTTATTAATATTTCCACTTAAAACTAGTTCCACGACTTCGAGCACTTCTTTCGAGGTCACACGCAAGCCATGAACAAAATCTGATTTTACATTCATTTGATCTAATGCTTGATCAATTTCCGGACCGCCACCATGGACGATTACAGGATGAACTTGACCTGTGTTTTTTATTTTTACAATCATCTCGTAAAAAGCTTTAGGGAGCCTTTGTAAAATACTTCCGCCAACTTTTAATACAACGATTTCCACTCGATTCACCTCATGTTCTGTAGGAAGCGTTAATTTTCACATAATCATAGGTTAAATCACAGCCCCATGCTGTCGCTTCCCCTTCCCCGTTTTGCAAATGGACATGGATGGTAACCGTGTCCTGCTCTAAATACGCTATTCCTGCTTCCTCACTGAAGTCAAGCGGTAAGCCATTCTTTACAACCGCAATATCACCTAAAGAAACCGATACCTTGTCGACATCAATTGGCTGTTCACTATAGCCAACAGCACAAACGATTCTTCCCCAGTTTGGATCAGCACCATATACAGCTGTTTTCACCAAATTAGAGGAAATAATTGTTTTTGCGATTTGCCCAGCAGCATGATCTGAGGCTGCTCCTGTTACGTTTACCTCTACTAGCTTGGTTGCTCCCTCACCATCTCTGGCGATTTGTTTTGCTAATTTCTGACTGACCTCATTTAAGGCTGCTTTAAATAGTGACCAGTCTGGATGATTTTCATTTAGAATCGTGTTTTCTTGGGTGCCGTTTGCTAAAACAAGTACCATATCATTTGTACTGCAATCTCCATCAACCGTAATCATATTAAAAGACGAGTTTGTCACTTGACGCAAGGCCTTTTCCAAGCTTTCCTGTTCAACCGCCGCATCAGTTGTGATAAAGGAAAGCATGGTTGCCATATTCGGGGCAATCATACCTGATCCTTTTGCCGCTCCAGCTATTGTAATCTTTTTCCCATCAATTTCAAACTCCACTGCCGCATGCTTGGTTGCTGTATCTGTCGTTAATATTGCTGCTTCAAAACGTGCTGCAGACTGGTTTTCTTCCTCTGTCATCGCAGCGATTCCTTTGGACACCTTATCCATTGGAAGGTGAACCCCGATCACTCCAGTAGATGCAACAGCCACATAATCAGTTTCTATTCCCTTTTTCTTAGCAGCCAACGCCTGCATATCCAGCGCATCTTCATAACCTTGAGGTCCGGTTACTGCATTTGCATTTCCCGAATTGACAACGATTGTTTGAATCTTTCCCGTCTTTTCCAAACTTTCCTTTGTCACCTTTAATGGTGCTGCTTTAAAAGCATTTAATGTATATACGCCAGCCGCAGTCGCTGGAACTTCAGAATGAACCCATCCGAAATCAAGCTTTGTTTTACGGAGTCCTGTATGCACTCCTCCTGCTGTGAAGCCTTTTGGCGTTGTTATATTCCCATTCGTTAAAACATTTATCTGTTGTTCATTCACTACAATCATTCTAAAAATCCTCCTATGGATAAATTGGGATAATATGTAAACCTAAATCTTCTTCCCAGCCATTCATTATATTTGCATTCTGAATAGCTTGACCGGCTGCTCCCTTTACTAAATTATCAATTGCAGAAACAATAACTAGTTTCCCGCTTCTTTGCTCAACATGTAATCCAATATCACAGAAGTTACTTCCTTGAACTGCTTTTGATATTGGATATTGACCTTCTGGCAGCACGCGAATAAAGCAACGATCTTTATAATAAGATTGATAGAATTCAATCAGTTTTGTCGTACTGATTTCTTGTTTTATATTTGCATACATTGTACAAATTAATCCTCTTGTCATCGGGATGAGATGGCTGGTAAATGTTGTTGTTACTTTCTCACCTATCACTTTGGAAAGATACTGCTCGATTTCCGGAATATGCTGATGCTTGCCGATTTTATATGGTGTGACATTATCATTTGTTTCCGAAAAATGGGTCGCTGCAGTTGGTGTCCTTCCAGCACCAGATACTCCTGTTTTGCCATCAATTATAATACCATCAGATTCAATAATCTTTCCCTCTAATGCGGGTAACAGCCCTAATAACGCAGAGGTCGAAAAGCATCCAGGATTGGAAATGATGTTTGCCGTCTGAATATCCCCCTTGTATATTTCCGGTAACCCATAAACCGCTTCATCTAAAACAGCTTGGGGGGCTGCGGGTTTTCCGTACCATTTCTCATATTCAATCTGCATGGACAGTCTGAGGTCGCCTGATAAATCAATAACTTGTAAACTTGTATGCTGTAATTCAGGTACAATATCTTTAGCTACACCAGCTGGAGTTGCTAAGAATACAAGATCAGCCTCCTCTTGTAAACTGCTCATTTCCAATTCTTCAAGCTGAATAATTGGAAGACTTAATAAATGCGGGTAGATGGCTGATAGAGATTCCCCACTTTGAGAATGACTGATTACTTTCGTCACTTTCAAGCGCGGGTGTGCATGCAATAATCGAATTAATTCAATTGCTCCATAGCCCGTTCCACCAATAATTGCAACTTTCTTCACTTTAAACAGCTCTCTTTCTGTAATTAATTATTCATCATTATAAATAATAATGTATAAATATGCAATAGCATTTATAAAAATAAATAAATGAATATGAAGTTTTGCCGAAATAAACTTAAAACTAAACTTAAGCATGAATAAATTACGTTACGTTAAAATACCTTATATGATTGTACTTAGAAAGCTTCACACAGCAAACTCAACAACTTCATTTTAAATGGAATGCTTGATAAATATATTATGGGTAAATCTCCACTGACGACCACAGCCCATTCACACTGCGCTTTCCGTGGGCGGCTGATGAGCCAGCGGTGTGCGAATAGCACACCACCGTCTCAACCGTCCTTTCCTCGAGGGCACTGAAAAAGTGTCGTTTTTAAAAAATGATAAAATCAAATCCCAGTTTTTAACCAATTTTAGATATAAAAATGGAGAATCACATCCTAAATTATTTAGTTTTAGGTATCTAGGTGGTGTCTGTCAATTTAGAGCTTCGGTTTTTCAGTGCCCTCCCTTTCCTCCCACAGGTGTCTCCGTGTGAACTAGCTGCTCAGCCGGGGAGCAGTCCGAATACCTCGGGACTCCTGCGGGATGAGAGACCTAGATGAGACCACGTAGTGCGTAACACGAAGAGGACTCATTAACTTCCCGCGGAAAGCGAGAGGTATTCGGACTGCGGACCTCCAGGGGAGAAACAGCAACTCCCCATAATGAAGATTATCGGCAGTTTCTATCAATTAGCATGATTATATGAAGAAGTTTTTGAATTTTAACGGTGCGAAAGTTAAATAGAAATAAAACACTGATTCTCATTTATTTTAAAGAATCAGTGTAAAGTGTTGATATTTTATTTTTCCCCATCCACATGAAGATGTTTGTCAAGAAACGCGTTTAGAGTGTCAATATACCCTTCACGATCGAGAACAATTGATTCTCCATGATTTGCATTTGGCACAATCAGCATTTCCGTATTTGTTTTGGTGTTTTCGTACAGTTCTTTGGTCATAGCGGTTGGCACAAATGTATCATTGCCGCCATGTATATATAAAATCGGAACTTTTGCTTTTTTTACCTGTTCCAACGCAGAAGCCTCTTTTAAATCATAGCCAGCCTGATAATTTGTAACCATTCCCGTTGCTGGAAGAACAGAAAAGCCCGGCAGATGGAACATCCGCTTCAATTGATACTCAAATAATTCATATACGCTGGAATAAGGACTGTCAGCTACTACTAATTTTACATTATCAGGAAGCGTTTCACCAGCCGTCATTAAAACCGTTGCCGCTCCCATGGAAACACCATGTAAAACAATTTCAGTATCCTCGCCGAGTTCTTCAATAATCCGATCAATCCATGCAAGATAATCCAGACGATCATGCCAGCCAAAGCCAATGTAATCCCCTTCACTCAGACCATGTCCACGGCTGTCGGCGGTAAACATATTATATCCCAGCTCTTCATAATAATATTGCCCAAATAAAGCCATATCTGTTGCACGTCCAAGGTATCCATGAGCAAAAACAACCGTCTTGTTAGTCGGTTCCTCTGCCTCTAAAAAATAGCCTTGAAGTGTAATACCATCAAACGCTTCCTGCTGCCAGTATTCAAATTCCTGATTACTGACCCATTCACGCCAGTCACCCTTGATAAACACATCCATTGCTTCCGCGGAAACCTCTAAATCTGCATTTCCAGTCAGAAAATCCTTTGTGTTTCTTTCAATTGCCAGTTTATAAAAGAAAAAACCAGCCCCAATGTCTATAAGTACTAGGGTAATCGCTAATACCCCAACAATTTTCCACCAACGCTTTTTACTTTTCATGGTCAGCTCCTCTCAAAGACCTATGAATCTATTATATAAAAAAATAAAGATATCTGCCATAACTCTTTGGCAAATACCTTTATTTGTCAGAGATAACGGGTCTGGCCTGCTATTCCTACAGATGTCTTCTTTCCATTAAATGGATACCCATTCCCATTAGGATTACTCCCATTAAGCATAAAATACTAATTGGCATAAGAAGCTGATCAATTGGTGTATTATAAACAATTAGCCCATTTAATGCTTCCATCCCATATGTTAACGGGTTTATTTTTGAAATGATCAGCAATAATTCCGAATTGACAATTTCAAGTGGCCAGAATGCCCCACCAATCATTGCCATACTGACAGCTACAATTGGTAAAGCCGCATTAAATTGCTGGATATTTTTAACGAGCGCTGCAAGGAAAATTGCTAAAGCTACAATCGTGAAAACATAAGGAATCAATAGCAGCAATGCTTGCAGAAATTTCCCTTGGAAATCTACTCCAATAATGAAACGAAATACAGAGAAAATAATCACAACCTGCAAATACCCTTCAAAAAAACTATAGATCAGATTACCTACATACATTTCCCACTTTTTCATTGGTGAAAGAATCATGCGATCCCAGATACCACCTTCTCTATCTATTAAAATGGGTAAGACATTATTCGATATCGTATAAATAACAAAGAATAAGGTAAATCCAAATAAAGTATGCCAGCCACTCTCATAGATAAATGTTTCCGAACTGCGAAAGCTTTGATCTTTAATTTCAAAGATTGGATTTTCTTTTGCTTGTTCGAACTCTTGAAGTATTGTCTGCTTTTCCTCTTCTGTTTCAGCTTGCGTTAAAGCAAGGATATGCTCCGTCTTTAACGCATCCGTATAAATACCTGCAACAGTTTGTTCGATTAAGTCAACATTCGGCGAAGCAACTCCGACAATCATCTCAAATCCTGCTTCTTTAACAATTACTCCTGCCTCAGCATTTCCATTTTGAATATCTTTCTTCAGCTCATCTTCTTCTACCCACTTAAAAACATACACATCATTTGCATCCAATGCAGATCCAATATTGCTATGCTGTACTTCTTCATCTCCATGAACAGGTACGACGACACGATCATTATTTTCGCCAATGTTACCAATCAAAAGTGCAAAGATAATCGACATTCCTGTAAATAAAGCAAACGTCCATGGCTTACGAAGAAATGTTGTAAACTTTGCGATGATTATCCCCTTCATGAAGCAACACCCCGTTTCGGAAAGCTAAGCACAGCAATAATAATTGCAATCACTGCAAAGCAGCAAATAAAAATAAGATGATCCAGATTATCCAACAGGGATTCCCCACGACTAATACTTAGATAAGCTGACATGGCAGCACCATTTGGTGTAAAATCGCCAAGCTTCTGCATGACCGAAGATGACTCGCCAACCGGGAAGAAACTGCCTCCAAGAAATGAAAAGATGACAACAATTACCCCTGAAAAAAAGCTCGTAATCTGTTCTGAATTTATTCTGTAGCTTATTGCAGTGAGTAACACACCTAAAGCACCGACCGCTATAGTAAAAAAAGCTGTGATACTAAAGAATGCTGTAAGATCCGGCCACTCCACACCAAATGCAAAATAAGCAAAAGCAAAAACAAAAGCAGATTGAATAACTGCAAAAATCGTTCCCGATAATAATATTCCGATAAAATAAGTCCAACGGGAAATATCTGCAAGAATAATGCGATCAAATATATAAAGCTCTTTCTCCTGAAAGGCAGAATTGGCAATCGCACTTGCCATAAATAGTACATTCATTACAACCATGCCAATTGTATAATAAGCTTTCGCACTGACAGGATTGTTTTGATTAATCGCTGCTCGCTCTTGAGTGAATCCTGCAGCCATTTCTGCCATCTGTTCTGCGTTCATTCCTTTTTCCCCAAGAAAACTGCCTATAGTATATTCTTCCTGAAACGCAGTAACAATTTGCGAAATAATATTACCAGCGATTTCCGATCCATCCTTATGATAGATTGTTAATTCCGGGTGAACATCTTCATTAAGAAATAGTTCACTTAAAATGTCATAGCTAAAATTACTTGGTACTTCAAGCACAACTGCATGCTCATCATTTGCTGCAAGCTCTGAAAAATCATCCGCTTCTACATTTTCTATCGTAATCATTTCCCTTAGTTCTTCACCTTGCAGAACCTCTAATAAAGTTTTTATTGGCTGAACGGACGCTGCTGCCGCCTTCATATCTGCTAAATCCTCTTTAGGGAAATTTCTCTTTTCCAGCTCGTTCATAAAACGATCCATCTGCTCAGATTCTGCCTCATTTTCAATGACAGCCAGCTTAAAATCAATTTCGACGACATCACCATTCATCCAGCTTCCTAAAGCTGTACCAAGAATGGTAATTAATATAATTGGCAATCCAATCAGTAATAAAAGCTGAAAAGGATTACGAAGAAATAGTAATGCTTGTTTTTTAATTATCTCAACAATCATTTTCCCCCTCCTAATCCCTTAAAGCTCTTCCGGTTAAATGAAGAAAGACATCTTCCAGCGTCACTTTTTTTACATCTACTGCAGTTAAATTTACATGCGTTTCTTCTGCAAGCTTTGCAAGTTCAGTAAAGATATTTACATCCCGGGAAACAACTAATGTAATTTCCTTTTCTTCCATTTTTATTTGATGAATAACAGGGTTTTCCCTCAATCTTTCTATAAATGCATGATTCCAATGATCCGCTTTTAATGAAATTGTATTTTCCGAGGAAAGGATTTGCTTAATTTCATCCTTTGTACCGGACGCAATCAGATTTCCTTTATCCATGATATAAATGCGGTCACATAGAAATTCGACTTCTTCCATATAGTGACTTGTATAAAGCACTGTCATTTGCCGCTCTTGATTTAACCGTTTGACCGTTTGTAAAATATAATTACGTGATTGCGGGTCAATGCCGACGGTCGGTTCATCCATTACAAGGATTTCGGGATCATGGAGCATAGCAACCCCGATGTTTAGCCGCCTTTTCATTCCTCCTGAAAAAGTTTTTACAACATCTTTTCTGCGATCATCTAATCCAATTTGCTTCAGGATTTCCGTAATTTTATTCTGCAATTTTTCACCCTTTAGTCGATAAATCCTACCAAAGAATTGCATATTTTCTTCTGCAGACAGGTCATTATATAGTGCAATTTCTTGTGGTACAATTCCAATAATTTTCCGTAACCCTTGAGGATTTTTTAAAATGCTTTTATATTCATATTTCACATCACCACTTGTCGGTTCCACAAGTGATGAGAGAATGGAAATCGCTGTTGACTTGCCCGCCCCATTTGGACCAAGCAAGCCAACAATCTCACCTTTGCCAATATACATATTCATATTTTTAACTGCTGCAATCTGTTTGTACCTTTTCGTAATATCAATAAGTTCAAGCATACAACCATCTCCTCTTAAGCTTAGTTTAAGGGTAATTGAACAGAAATGGAACTGCCGCAGGTCACAAAATACACATGACCTCCGTCACTTTTTTAATAAATAAAAAATCAAGGACAAGAGACAAAACTCCAGTAGAAAAAGAAAGGCGGAAGGCGCAGCATCCAAATTTAATGAACTTATAATGTGGGGATGATGCGGTGCATTAGTGACCGAACGCAATGTATTACGCAGTGTTTGGACGCAAATAAGGTCCATTAGTAATCAAACACACTAATTTATGAAACATCGAGAGAAATGCTCTCTCGATGAAATATAAAGGATGAACCTAAGAAATAAAGTAAAATAACAACTTCTTCCAAGTATTATTCTAAAAATTCTTTTGCTGTTTTTAGCTAGTTATATCTTAGCGCTAGAGACTTTTATTCACTGTATCTTCGTGCAACGATGGCTGTGGCAATAAAAATAATGACTTGACTTACAAGTAAAAGCACGCCTCCCTGCACTTGTTCCTGTACCGGGTCAAACGGCAGCAGACTTTCCGCTATTTCTGGCGGTATTCCATCCAAATTAGGAATACATGCCTCTAAGGATTGCAAGAATAATTCAGCATCAGAATAAACAATATATAGGCTGCTATCATAGATAAATAATACAAGACTTGCGGGAATGAATAAAAGAATGTTTAAGGCAATATACAAAAACTTTTGCTTTGCTGTTAACCTATTTACAATAATAATTGGCAGCCATAAAAGGATAGCTGCAAATAACAATGCAAACATAAAGAAATAATTTATATATAAATCTAACCTTGCGTAGTTAAAAATTGCTGGAATATGATAAACATAAAAAATAACAAAGAAAAGAATGAAGCCAAACATTGGCTGTGCTACGATTTTCAATAAGCGCTGCAGGACTTTTATTTCTTTTGCCCGCTCAAAGATTTCATTTTTAAACCCAATAATCAGCATGGGAGGTGCTATAAGCAGCAAAAGAACGAGTTGTATAATATGCGTGCTGAATTTAATCCTGGCAATTACATTTAGTGGACTGCCAAGCGCAGCAAAAACAACAAGTATCCCTAATACAAAAATAGCCTGTTTCCAAATCGGATATTTCTTTTCTTGCGGAAGCAGTAAAAAGTATATAATTAAGATAAAGCCAATAAAAATAAAAATACCACCATTCCACAACGTAGAAAAATGAAACTCATCTAAAATAATATCAAGCAAGCACCTTCACCTTCTTTCAGATATCTACCCTTATTATATATCTTTTCTGCCTTTAGGGCCTGGACAGTTCTAACAAACTATTGACAAGTAATTATGTGATATCGTGTTTCACCGCATAAATCGCCAGCTGCGTTCTGTCTCGTAATCCCATTTTCTGCAGAATCTTTGTAATATGGTTTTTTACCGTTCCTACAGATAAATATAATTCACTTGCAATCTCTTTATTTGTTTTCCCCTCACCTACAAGCTTAATAATCATCACTTCTCTTTCAGTCAGAACAATATCTGGTGCTGGTTTATCTGCTTTTTGTAAAAGCCGTGGCATGACTTTTGCGGCAACTTCGTCATGAAGCGTAAGTCCGCCTTTCATTGCACTATAGACAGCTTCAATCAATTTATTCGGTTCTGCAGTTTTTAATAAAAATGCACTTGCCCCTGCTTTTAAAGCTTGATATGCATATTCATCGTCATTAAATGTTGTCAGAATAAGTATTTTTATACTTGGGAACTGCTTACGGATCATTGTTGTCGCTTCAATTCCGTTCATTTTAGGCATTCGTACATCCATCATAATTAAATCAATAGAGTGTTCCTCAACAGCTTTTAATGCTTCTAATCCATCCGCAGCCCCGCAGGTAACTTTAATGTTGTCATCCTGTTCCAAAATAGCTTTTAAACCTTGTCTCACAATTGCTTGATCTTCCACTAATAGTACACGCCACATATTAAACCTCCTCTTCGCGGAATGGTTCCAGAAATAATAAATGTATCGTTTGTTTGATGAATGTTTAGCTTCCCATTTATTTCTTCAATCCGTTTACGCATATTTTCTAATCCGAATCCAGATGTAAAGGGCTTGGGATTATGTAATGGATTGGTTATTTTAAAATATATATCACCTATTGCAGATTTTTCTAATGTAATATGTGCCTCTCTTGTGTCGCCATGGCGCATTATATTCGTTAATGCTTCCTGGATCACGCGATAAAGCACGACGCTCATCCTATTCGTAACTGGAATAGAGAGGACACCTTGTTTTAAAGTAAATTGTACAAGTAAATGACTTTCCGCTTCCAGTTTCCGGATAAGGTGAAGCACTGCGGCAATCCCTTCACTTTCCTTCGTTTGCAATGTTTTTACAGCTATCCTCGTTTCTTCCAGACTTCCTTTAGCCATCTCTTTTAATTCCTCATACGCACTATTTTTATCTTGGATAGACAGCATTTCTAATTTCATAATCAATGCTGTAAGCCTATGCCCCACTGAATCATGAATATCTCTTGCAATTCTTGTTCTCTCTTGTAAACGGGCATTATCCTCTGCTTCAAGATGGAGCCGCTTCAATTTCCGATATTCACCCAGCAGCTCCTCATAAATCTCATACTGCTCTTTTCGTTCATTTAACATTTGATTGAACAGATAAACGATAAAAAATATAAAGCTATATAATACCATAGGTACAATTGTAAGTGTGTCTCCATAGTAACTCAGAAAAAGAATCAGAGAGCCAGCTTCAAATAGCAAGATCAAAAACTTCTTCTTTTCCAAACGAAAACAAGCATCAATGACTATATAGAGAAGGAGAAGATTTGTGGGCAAAAGCTCTATAGTGAAAAACAATCCATGGAAACTAATTAAAAGCAGCAGACCCGTATAATTCCATAATAAAGCCTTTCGCATCGTCAGTAAAAAGTAAATGCCCAAAGCAGCAGCAAATACTAAAATACTTAGCGGAACATGCTCTCCTCCCCGTAAGATGATATAGACCCAAAGTAAGCTAAATGAAATAACCCGCAGCAAAAAAACGTTCATAAGCTACCTCCATTTTTTGGGACAATCAGGGTCTGTCCCTCTGTACCCTTTTTTCTATTGTTATCTTCCAGCTTACTCCAGAACGGATATGGTAGGCATTCGCAAAGGAGCCTTGGTTAATTGCGACTCCTATTTTATCAATGGAATTAACAAATAACAATGCCTCCCCTAAGCGGCAATCAGCAAAAGAGCGATCAAAGGTGATTAAATTTTTATAGATATGATTTCCATTGTGTTCAATTGTTACTTCTAGTGTATCGCCATATTTAATACCTGCTTCTATAAATAATGCTCGATTAATATTTGTCCATAAATTTCCAAAGCGAATGTCAAGAATATCAATATTCCCTTGAATTTCACCTGCATGGTGACTAGCTTCAGGAATGGGTAAATCCATCATTCTATCCATTTCCAACTTAGGACCAACCTCAGGAAAATCAATGACTCCAGAAGCCAGTCTTGCACCTGTAAATGCGTATATATCACGACCATGAAAAGTATAAGATTCTCCAGAGTGCGGCAGACGATTAACTTTTTCATCAATCACTCTTACTTCTTTAATTCCAATACTATCCGATAGATGCGTCAAAGTCCCATTATTTGGTGTTACTATATAATGTTCATCATTTGTTCTGGCAACTACACTTAGACGTTCCGTACCTACTCCTGGATCGACAACCGAAATAAACACGGTACCTTTCGGCCAATAAGAGACCGTTTGGTAAAGGCGATAAGAAGCCTCCCAAATATTATATTGCGGAATCTCATGCGTTAAATTAGAAATTCTTAAAGCAGGATCAACGGAATAAGCAACACCGTTCATCGCACTGACAGCCCCATCGCTCAATCCAAAATCTGTTTGTAAAACAATATGTTTATTCATCTTGCACATCTCCCTTTCTTTAGCAAATTTTAGAACATCTTAGTCATCTCTGGATTTAAGGAAAGACTCCTCTCTGTTCAGCAAGTCTTCTTTATCGTAGTGGAGAAGTGTGAAGCTTGCTTGGCTTTAGCACTGCATATATTTAGTTATACACAGCAGCTCACAAATATTTAATTTCCCAAAAATTAAAAACCCACGTCAATATCGTTTATACGATAAGGACGTGGGTTAAATAACGTGGTACCACCTTACTTTACTGCATGTTCACACATACAGTCTCATCAAGTACATAATTATACTGTGGTATTGATAACGAGTACCAAATCTCGGCGAAAGCTTAATTACCATTCGTGTTCAGCCCGCGGCTCAGAGTCCATTTTTCAGATTTCTATTTTTACTTCTTTTCAGCAACTGAAGCTCTCTGTATAAAATATTGAAATCCTACTTTTTCTCATCATTGCTTCTTTACTTCATATGAATTACCTTGATTATATAAAATATCGTTCATTATTGCAAGAAAATTAAGGTAAGTCTCTTTCCACATAAGAATAAAAGCAGTAACTTTTACCCTCTGCTTCCACTCATTGAAACAAATTATTTTTCTCTTTCTCTAAGTTTTGTTTCAGATGCTTCCCTTTTTGAAAAAATATGCTGAACCCTTTCCCTTACTGCAGGTGACTTTGATAACTTAATCGAAAAATGAACAGCCAAAAATAAAAACCAGGCAATTAAATAGATATGTATAATGACGATTAATCTTGCCCAGGTATTTCCTGCCCGCATTTCTTCTATTATGTAGGAATAGACACCAATTTTCCCCTCTCGCTGCGCGCCAACAAGCACCGTCATGAGTGGTGCGAGCAGTGAAAAAACAATTGAAAATACGGCTCCACCCTGAAACTTGCCCCTAACCCAATAGACAGTTCCTGTAATTAATACAAGCAGACAAAAAATGATATATAGAAGAACTAAAGTAGACAAACTTCCCATCGGCGCACACTCCTATTTTCAATTAGAAATGAAAAATCCCTCTTTTCTAAAATTATAGGCATATCCTCACGTTCTGTCTATTCATTTTGGTAAACATTATTTCTTTTAGAGGATGTTCAAAAAGTCCGGTAAAAATGACACTTCAAATTTCGCACGAATACTCACTTTTCCGCTCCTCATGTACCTATGAACGTACATTCCGGTGCCGGGAGCTCTCGCCGCCTCGAACTTCTCGGTCCTTTTTATCCTCCTTTTTGAACACGCTCTTTTAGTAAATTTTGCATAAAAAAACTAGTTCCATTATGATAGAAACTAGCAGTTAAGATTATGTAGATACAGGCCACAATTGCCGTATATTTGAAATAAAAAGTTTTAAACCACCACTTTAAACAAGTGGGTGTCTGCAGAAACCTTCCTGTCTTCCGTTCAGTGACGGCGCGACATTCCGATTTCGATATAAAACTCCCTATTTACGATTTAGAGGTTAAAACTTAATTCAATACGTACATTGCAGCTTGTAATTTCATTCTATACTCTATGCTGCAAAAAATCAATGGGAAAAGTTTACAAATTCCAAAGCTAATCATACAGATTTTGATTATTTTGTGGCTAACGCTGCTCCATGCCAATGATATCAATGTTGGTAATAATGCCGATTAATTTTTCTGAAGCCCGTCCATGTTTTGTGATTAGCAATGCCTCAAGACGGTTTCCCCGTCCGATTTGCTTTTTAAAAATTTCAATTGCTTCAAGTATAGTTGTTTCAACTGAAATAAATTGAAAATTATCCTTCGTCGTGTATTTCAGTACTTCTTCAACTTTTGTATCCATAAGTTCTTTTCCTTCAGCGTACGTGCTTTCAGCTAACCAGCAGGTGATTGCTCTTTGACTAATCAAACCCTTGAAATATCCATTATGATAAATTGGAAACTTAGTGATTCTTTTTTCATGCACCATTGCCAGTAAATGAGACAATGACTCACTATGCTGAAAAGAAATAACCTTATTAATAAATTGCGGAGCAACTTTTCTTGGCTCTACTAATTCTTTTTCAATTGATTCAATCCGAAAGACAACTGAATCATGCGGCTCTGCAATCGAGAAGGTCATATCAATTTTATTATGTACAATTGCATTCCTTAATTCAGCATATTCCAGAAGATCATCACTATAACGCTGTACAACTGCATCCGTATTTTTGAGCATTCTCACCATTTTTGAAAATCCAATACTTCTTCCGCTATTAACAATCAAGCGCAGCCTTTTTTCAATTCGATTAAATGCAGTTAAAAACCTTTCCGAATTTTGATACATACTAATTCCCCTATTTTCCTATCTATTTTCCCAACAATAATTACATTATAAAACATCCTTTTATATTAAACTACCAAAATTGAGTGATCACGATGAAACTAAAATATCCTGAATTTCTTGACAATTCCTCCTTTTCCGTATAAACTAACCAATAATAATTTCATATGAAATTTCTTATCCAGAGAGGTGGAGGGACTGGCCCTTTGAAGCCTCGGCAGCGGACTTAATCCAACCGATGAAGTACTGTGCCAATTCTAGAAGCATTATTGCTTTAAGATAAGGAGCTCAAGTTTCGGAGTTAAAAAATGTACTTAACCCCTTGATTTAATTAAGCTATTGATGACTGTATTAGAACTAGTAGGCTCCACGATGGCCGAAGAATACCTTCTAACAGACGAGCAAATCAACGAATTTTTTGTTCGGTTTTTCAGCAAGTTACCTGGTTATTTGCAAATGCCATTGCTTAATACCGGTGTAGCCTGAGAATGAAATCATTACTATCCCTTTAATACCAAGGATTGAGGTTTATTTATCATGTCCGAAACTTGAGTAAGGAGAGATAGCTTTTTTTAATATAACTGCCGACCTCTTCTTAATCTTATGAAGAGGTTTTTTAGTGTAAAAAGTATTTAATGGCAAAAATTTTATAGTAAACTATTAACTATGTGAAAAAATTGGGAGGGATTATTATGAAGTTAGGTAGAGGTATTTTATCCTTAAGTTTGGTTTCGCTCATCGCACTTGCAGGATGCGGGAGTGGTGATGATAAACAAACAAGTGATAATAGTAACGACGCAGAAGCAAAAGGGAATTTCAAAGAAGTGGAAACATTCGACATAGAAGGACAAATAAATCAACTGGAACTCTCTTTAGATGAAAAAGGGGAAGTGTTTTTGTGGAGCGAACAAGAAAAAAAGCTTAGTGATGAAAAAAGAAAAAATGTTCGATTACTAGAAGAAGAAACGATCACACTTGATGAAGATATTTTTAGCCAAGGTGCCAGCCTGATGCCATCTGGAAAAGTGTACACCGATCATTCGGACTTCAACGCTGATACATATAATATGTATATCTATGATCCGCAGACAGGTGAAGAGGTGGAAAAAGAAGTACCAGAAGAAGCTGGAGAACATATATTTCCTATTCTGCATCCGTCAACACAAACTATTAATGAAGATCATGATTTGTACCTTCATTCTATCACGGACACGAAGAATGATGTCGAATCTTTTATATGGAATTATGAAACAAATGAAGTGCAAGAATTGAAAATTGTAGAGGAATTACGTAATGCCAATGATGGAGAAGAAATTTATTATCCGCGATTCCAACTCTCATCTGATGGCAAACAAGTATATGTATTAGTTGATGACAACGGTTTTTATGTATATGATATGGAAGATGAGTCTCTTGAAAAGATTTTTGAACAAGAATCTGTCGTTTTTCCAAAAACTTATACAAACATGATTACATCAGATGATGCTTATATCCCTTATGTAGATGAGATTGTAGAAGGGGAAGATGGCCTTGAATTAATGACCAAGTTATATGATATCGAATCAGAAGAATCCATTGATTTAGGTGATGTGAAACGCGTATTCACACAAACTGATGGCAACTTGGTATTATACAAAGAGGATACCCTGTATAATTTTGACGTAGAGAAAGAGGAAGAAATAGAGATCCATACATTTGATTTAGCCGAAAATGAAGAGGTTGTGAATCTAGCAGTGAGTGAAGATGGCAGTACTATTGTGTATGTTCTCGAAACAGAAATAACAAATGATGGTGAAGTAGAAATATCACAAACAGCACATGTATTAAAAAATAATATATAACAACTTAAGTTTCGCCCCCCAAAATACAGGCATTACCACCTGTCTTAAACGCCTAATTCCCTTTATACAACTGGATTTAGGCTTCTGAGATTGATTACTAATCGTTTCGACTTGTATATTGGCGGTTTGGCTCGTTGATCATGCCCGCAATAGCAATAGGTAAGACTTTGATACAATCTCCATCTTTTCCCCTGCTCCACACC
>DAMDKS010000054.1:0-27295 GCA_032085455.1 Oceanobacillus sp. | reverse complement strand
CGAACACAGCAGTTAAGCTTTCCAGCGCCGATGGTAGTTGAGACTTTGTCTCTGCGAGAGTAGGACGCCGCCAGGCATTTGAAATATAGTCATTATGTATTACTTATTATTATCATGGGATGACAAAGCCGTAGTTTTATTTGAGTGAACATCTTAAAAAGGGTTTGTGAGGAGTAGAAGCTTCTCTGAATTATCCCAAAACATAACGAACATTCTTTCACATATTATGCAGGATTAAATAATGCATATTTCTTATTATCGCGGGGTGGAGCAGTCTGGTAGCTCGTTGGGCTCATAACCCAGAGGTCGCAGGTTCAAATCCTGTCCCCGCAACCAATTATATCTACTTAAAAATACTGGAATCCAGTATTACTTTTTGAACTTTGTTTATTATACTGGTCCGGTAGTTCAGTTGGTTAGAATGCCTGCCTGTCACGCAGGAGGTCGCGGGTTCGAGTCCCGTCCGGACCGCCACCATAAATATGATTATGATCACAGGATTTCGACTAGGAATCTTGTTTTTTTTATTTTAGGAAGTTAAATTTGTTTTGCGTTTTTAAGTTGGTGAAACAGATATATTCAACGCAGTTCATATATTGTAAAACGTGTGCTTATGTCTTATTTTATGCTTTATTGGGTTTTCTTCTAGGGCAAATAGATAATCAGACCCTCTTATATCATTCCAATTTACATCACTTTTTGCTATCATAGAAATTGTGAATGAAAGAAAAAGGTGAAGAAAGTGGATGAATTTTCTCTAATTCAGAAAGTAAAACAAAACCATTATCAGCAAGCCTCTTTAGTAAAAGGAATAGGCGATGATGCAGCGGTTTTTAGGGAAGTTAGCAATGACTTGGTTGTTACAGTGGATACTTTTGTAGAAGGTGTACATTTTACTGAAGAGACAATGGATGCTTTTCATATTGGCTACCGTGGACTTGCAGCGAACTTTAGTGATCTGGCGGCTATGGGGGCAATTCCTTTGTATTATTTAGTTTCTATTGTCGTGCCAAAGGATTGGCAAGAGGATGCGATTTCTGATATTTTTAAAGGAATGAAACAGCTTGCTAAGCGATATGACAGTGATCTGATTGGTGGAGATACCGTGTCAGGCAACGAACTTGTTCTTTCTGTAACAGTAATCGGTAAAGTTGAAAAAAATAGAGCAAGGTATCGAAGTCATGCACAAGCAGGAGATATTGTATTTGTAACAGGTACATTAGGTGATGCAAGTGCAGGTTTGCACGTATTACAGCATCGAGTAAACATAAATGATAAGGATTATTTCATTAAACGCCATCGTGAGCCTGCCCCTCGTGTTGAATTTGCAAGGGAATTAGCTCATTTAAAACGCGTTGCATTAAATGATGTAAGTGACGGGATTGCCAGTGAAACGCATGAACTAGCGGAGGCTTCTCACGTTTCCATTATATTGAAGGATGAGCACATTCCTGTACATCCAGGCTTAATGCAATTCCCACCGAATTTACAAACAAAATGGAAATACTTTGGTGGCGAGGACTTTGAATTATTAGGTACTGTATCTCAAACAGATTGGCCAAAGGTTCAAAGAGCTGCGAATGCACTACATTTAAAAGTGAGCGAAATTGGTTATGTAACACATAAAGAGAGTGACTATGTATATCTAAAGAAAGGCGAAGTACTTAAACCATTAATGAAAGCTGGATATACGCATTTAAAGTAGGTGAACTTTTGAAAATAAAAGAGTTTATAACAAACAGTGTTGCGGAGACCCAGAACATTGCTGCCAACTTAGCCAACGTTTTAGATGCGGGAGATGTATTGACGCTTGAAGGAGAGTTGGGCACTGGCAAAACAGCTTTTACGAAAGGACTAGCTAAAGGTCTGGGAATCACACGAAACGTAAATAGCCCGACGTTTACTCTTATAAAGGAATATCATGGCAGACTTCCTTTGTATCATATGGATGTTTACCGACTTGAAGACGCTGCAGAAGATATTGGCTTTTCTGAGTACTTTAATGGTCATGGTGTTTCTGTAGTGGAATGGGCACAATATATAGAAGAATATCTGCCAGAGCAAAGATTGGAAATTGTTATACATTATATTGATGAGCATACGAGAAGACTGGAAATTACGGCTTTTGGTGACCATTATATAAATATATTAGAAGAAATAGAAAATTAGGAGTTACGCTTATGAATGTACTTGCAATCGATACATCAAATCATGTGCTTGGTGTAGCAGTCATGAAAAATGAACAGGTGATTGGTGAAATAGTAACCAATCTGACGAAAAATCATTCAACAAGGCTAATGCCGGCAGTTGATACATTAATGAAAGAAATCGATATGAAACCAGAAGACCTGGATCAGATAGCTGTTGCCGAGGGACCAGGTTCCTATACTGGAGTTCGGATTGGTTTAACTACCGCAAAGACACTTGCTTGGGCGCTTCATATTCCGATTGTTGGTGTATCCAGTTTGGAGGTACTTGCCTATCAGGGAAGTTTTTTTGATGGCTATATTTGTCCTTTTTTTGATGCTAGAAGAGGTTTCGTTTATGCTGGGGTCTATCAATGGAAAAATAATCAGCTAATATCGATTGATGAGGATCAAAATATCATGATGAATGCTATTTTGGAAAAGCTAAAATCTGAAAAAGAAAACATTTTGTTTTTAAGTCCGGATATGGACAAGTTTCGTCAAGAGATTTTAGAACAATTGGGTGATAAAGCAATTATACCTGATGAAGCCTTTCATATTGCTAAGCCAAGTCATTTGGGATTAGCTAGCATACGTCACGATGCTGAGGAAGTTCATGGGTTAACTCCAAGTTATTTACGGCTAGCGGAGGCTGAGGCTATTTGGCTAAAACAACAAAAGGAAAAAGAAAATCATGAATAAAATATCGATACGGCGAATGGAAGTGCGTGATGTTCCACAGGTTATGGAAGTAGAGAGGGCTACCTTTACAACACCTTGGACAACAGATATCTTTTATCATGAATTGACGGATAACAGCCACGCCCATTACTATGTACTTAGTCTGGATGACCGTATTGTTGGCTATGCTGGCATGTGGGTTGTAATAGATGAAGCGCAGATTACAAATATTGCAATCCATCCAGCGTTTCGCGGCAATAAATTAGGGGAAAAATTATTTCAGCATATGCTGCTCATTGCTGTTAAGATAGGAACGATTCGTCTTTCATTAGAGGTGAGAGAATCGAATCTTATTGCGCAGAAAATGTATCGAAAATTTGGGCTGGTTCCTGGAGGAATTCGTAAAAATTATTATACCGATAATCAGGAAAATGCTATTGTAATGTGGGTGAGTTTTAAATGACGAAAGATAAAATAATACTTGGAATAGAAACAAGTTGTGATGAAACAGCTGCATCAATTGTAAAGAATGGTAATACGATTCTTTCCAATGTCGTGGCATCGCAAATTGAAAGTCACAAACGATTTGGTGGGGTGGTGCCTGAAATTGCCTCTCGTCATCATGTTGAACAAATAACGATGGTGCTTGAAGAAACACTGCTTCAAGCGGAAATAGGATGGAATGAGATTGATGCGATTGCGGTTACAGAAGGACCAGGTTTAGTTGGAGCGCTTTTGATTGGTGTAAATGCGGCAAAAGCGCTTGCTTTTGCTAAAAATAAACCATTGATTGGTGTACACCATATTGCAGGGCATATATATGCAAATCGTTTTCAAGACGAATTTAAATTTCCTCTGCTCGCCTTAATTGTATCTGGTGGGCATACAGAGCTTGTTCTAATGAAGGGGCATGGCCAATATGAATTGATAGGCGAAACACGTGATGATGCAGCTGGTGAGGCTTATGATAAAGTTGCCAGAATGCTTAATCTGCCTTATCCTGGCGGTCCTGAAATTGATCGCTTAGCCCATGTGGGGGAAGCAGCGATTGATTTTCCTAGAGCATGGCTGGAAGAGGGGAGCTATGACTTCAGCTTTAGTGGTCTAAAATCTGCAGTTATTAACAAAATCCACAATGCGAAGCAGCGAGGAGAAACATTAAAGGATGAGGATATAGCAGCAAGCTTTCAAGCAAGTGTTGTGGAAGTGTTGACTGCAAAGACATTGCGGGCTGCAAAGGCGTATAATGTAAAACAAGTAATCGTTGCAGGTGGTGTAGCTGCAAATAAAGGCTTGAGAAAAGAACTTACCTCTCAATTTGAAAGAGAAGGGATTCCTTTCTTAATCCCTCCATTAAAGCTATGTACAGATAATGCAGCAATGATTGCAGCTGCTGGAACAATTGCTTATCAACAAGGAAAACGCTCAGGACTGGATTTAAATGCAAATCCATCCTTGGAGCTTGTTTAATAACAGTTTATTCACAAGGGTGTGGATAAATTTGTGAACCATTGGAAAAACAACACATAATTTGTTGATATAAATGTGTATAGATTCTATTTTTCTTGTGGATAGTGTGCATAAGCTTGTGAACAATAGGTGAGTTACATATTTTTAACGTTGCCTTTTGTGGATAAGTTGTTTTTTAGAAAACAAATAATGAATTAGATAATGAGAAGAAGTTTGGTGATGCAGCAATGTCAAAAAGACAGTCATATTATGTACAGAGCGATTTGCTTATATTATTGATTTTATTTTTTTCTACAAGCCTTATAGCAATTTATAGCGCACAGCAGCTTGAGCAATACGGAGGTAAAAACTTTGTATTTATGCAAATTGTTTTTTTTACTGCTGGCGTTTTGATTGGTGCAGCCATTCAATTTTTAGATATGGAGCAATTATATAAGGCAAGTATATATATTTATATAGCAGGGATATTATTACTAATTTTACTATATATCAGCCCAACATTCATTGCCAAGCCAGTGAATGGTGCGAAGAGCTGGTTTAATGGTATTCCTGGTCTTCCGTTCTCCATTCAGCCGGCTGAATTTGTTAAGCTGTCAACCATTCTTTATCTGTCGGTTACGATAAGCAAGCATAAGGAGAAATATGAGAAGAGCAATTTAAAAAGTGATTTTCTTTTGTTATTTAAATTAGCAGTATTAACAGCGATACCTGTTGGATTAATTATGCTGCAGCCCGATTTTGGAACGGCAATGGTGTATTTATTTATTTTGGGAATGATGATTATTTTTTCCGGAATCAGCTGGAAAATTATTATGACGCTTGTAGTTTCAATTGGTACACTGCTCGGGTCGATGCTTGTATTTATTATTAAATTTGCTGATTTAGCTAAGAAAATTGTTGGTCCAGCTAATACGTACCAGATTGATCGAATACTAACATGGTTTGACCCGTCTCAATCATCAGATGAAGCGAACTGGCATTTTGATCGAGCATATATGGGTCTTGGCTCTGGTCAGCTGTCTGGCAAAGGAATAGGTGGGGTTGAAGTTTATTATCCGGAAGCACAAACGGATTTCATCTATTCTGTAATCGGTGAAACATTTGGGTTTATTGGCGGAGCGTTTGTCATTTTACTCTTTTTCCTCCTGTTGTATAAGCTGGTTTCACTAGGCTTGAATATATATAAATTCGTGCCATTTGCTTCCTATTTTTGTTTCGGATTTTTAAGTCTTATATTAGTGCATGTATTTCAAAACATTGGGATGACGATTGGGATTATGCCAGTTACAGGAATTCCCCTTCCCTTAATCAGCTATGGTGGAAGCTCGGTACTGTCGATTATGCTTGGATATTCAATTATCTACAGAATAGCCGTCGAACTCTCGATTCAGAATGATTATTTATTTAAATAAAAAGAGGCTGGAACTAAGGAAGGCGTTGGAGCTACACTAAAATAGTGTAACTCCAACGCCTTTTATTATTTTTAATTAGATAGTAGATAGTGGTGTGCATTAAATTAGTTTATGAGAGGGAAGCGGAGGAAAAGCACAACGGGGTCGGGTGCCGCACGCGGATTCGACAAAAAGGCGCGCACACTTGCAGGTTTGCCGCGCATGAAATGGTCATACCCGCGCGTGAATCATGATTAGCCGCGCATACATAGTGGTCATGTGCGGGTAATTACGTTTCACGCGCGGGCATCCCTGTTGTTTCGGGCGTGCCAAACTCTTCCCCATGCACCAGCCAAATTTCTACTCGAAACTGCTCACTACCGCACTTTTTTACTATTAGTTATGTCTCCGCTTCTTTTTTAGTTAATGTCTGGAAGCTTATCAGATGCCAAGGGATATAGCTGGTTCCACTAGAATTGAAGCTGTCATTCGTCTTGCAAGTCTGTCCATTCTTCCAATAGAGCATCGACTTGTTGTTTTAAGTCGGCAGTGAGGCTGGTTAATTCCAATGCTTTTGTATGGTCTTGAAATACTTCAGGCTTTGTCATTTCTTCTTCAAGTGCTGTGATTTCATTTTCCTTTTGCTCTATCTGCTCTTCAAGTTCTGTAATTCTTCTTTCCTTTTTTCTTCTTTCACTTTGAAGCTGTTTTTCTTCTTTGAAGCTTCTTTTGCGGTCATCTGTTTTTCCTTTTGTTTCTTTCGGTGCTTCCAGGCGGGCAAGTTCCGCTTCTTCTTCTAATTTTTCCATATAATAATCATAATCGCCAAGGTATATTTTAATATTTTCCTTACTCATTTTAGCAATCTGATCAGTGATTCGATTAATAAAATAACGGTCATGTGATACAAATAAAATTGTTCCGGGAAAATCCATTAATGCTGCCTCAAGCACTTCCTTACTATCGATATCAAGATGGTTTGTCGGCTCATCGAGAATAAGAAAGTTAGCTTTCTGCATCATTAGTTTTGCGAGTGCAAGACGTGCTTTTTCTCCTCCACTAAGTGCATTTACTTGTTTAAGTACATCATCTCCACTAAAAAGAAAGTTACCTAAAACTGTTCGTATATCTTTTTCCATGACAAGCGGATACTCATCCCAAAGCTCCTGCAATACGGTTTTATTAGTAGAAAGATTTGCTTGCTCCTGGTCATAGTAGCCAATTTGTACATTTGTTCCAATTTGAAAATGGCCAGAGGAAGCTTGTAATTTTCCGATTAGGATTTTTAAGAGACTTGTTTTTCCAATGCCGTTAGGACCAATTAATACAATCCGTTCACCACGGTTTACTTGAAGATTTGCATTTTGAAAGGTTGGCTCTGTTTCATTTGGATATTGTAATGAAAGATTTTCTACTTTTAAGACGTCATTGCCGCTTCTTTTATTGATTGCAAATGAAAAAGAGGCAGATGCTTCATCGCCAAGCGGCTTTTCCATTCGTTCCATTTTTTCAAGCCGCTTTCTTCTGCTTTGTGCACGCTTCGTTGTTGAAGCCCGTACAATATTACGTTGGATAAAATCTTCCATTTGTTTGATTTCTGTTTGCTGCTTTTCAAACGCTTTCCGTTCCTGCTCATAATCTAGCGCTTTTTGCTCAAGATATTTACTGTATGTCCCATAGTATTTCTTTGTTTTATGATGGGCTATTTCATAGACGATTGCGACCGTTTTATCGAGAAAATAGCGGTCATGAGACACAATCACGACTGCTCCTGGATAACTGTTTAAATAGGATTCGAGCCAGCTTAATGTATCGATATCCAAATGGTTTGTGGGCTCATCAAGAATAAGAAGCTGTGGCTTTTGCAGGAGCAGCTTTCCTAATGCGAGTCTTGTTTTTTGCCCGCCGCTTAACTCGCTGATTTCTGTATCATAATCATAGTCCTGAAAGTTCAAACCATTGAGCACCGACTTTATTTCTGCTTCATATGTATATCCGCCGCCTGTTTGAAAAGCCTGCTGAAGACGGTCATAGTCAGCTAATAATTTCTCGTGTGCAGGACTTGAGTAATCAGCATTTTCCAGCTGTTTTTCAATATTTCTTAGTTCTTTCTCTTGGTTTCTTAACGAATCAAAGACAGTGATTAATTCATTCCAAATGGTTTTACCAGATTCTAAAGACATATGCTGTGAGAGATAACCAATGGTTAAATCTTTTGGTTTAATTAATTCTCCTTCATCGTAGGAAAACTCTCCAGCCATGATTTTTAATAATGTTGATTTACCAGCACCATTTCTCCCAACAATTGCAATTCGATCAAGATCTTTTATTTCAATTTTAATATTTGATAGAATATTATCTGCACCAAATGATTTAGATAGTCCGTTTAACTGCATTAAAATCATAAAATCACCCCATTAAATCTATTGTATCGTAAAACCATTATACAGGAAAACACATTGTGAAAATAATCACGACATTTCCGCTGATTTCTGTTAGAATAGAGATAGGGCTAAATATAGGAGGGTGTATTCAAAAATTCGCAGTGCATTTTTATCGGATCTTTTGAACAGCATCTAAAACGTTTACATATGAAATGAGGAGTATAGTATGACACAAAACAAAATACCACAGGCAACTGCGAAGCGACTTCCATTATATTATCGGTACTTGAACAATTTGAATCAGCAAGGGAAAAAACGGGTATCATCCAAAGAGCTTTCTGAAGCGATAAAGGTTGATTCGGCAACGATTCGCCGTGACTTTTCTTATTTTGGAGCTCTAGGAAAGAAAGGCTATGGTTATAATGTAGAGTACTTATTAGGTTTCTTTCGCAGCACGTTAGATCAGCACGAATTAACAGAAGTAGCTTTAATTGGTGTTGGAAATCTTGGAACAGCATTTTTAAATTATAATTTCACTAAGAATAACAATATCCAAATTAAAATGGCTTTTGATAGTGACGAAGAAAAAATTGGCAAGGAATATGGTGGTATTCCAGTTTACGGAATAGATGAGTTGGAGGAAAAACTGGGAAATATTGAGGTAGCAATACTGACAGTCCCAGTGTCAGAGGCAGATATGATGACAGAAAAATTAGTGAAATATGGAGTTAGAGGCATTCTAAACTTTACTCCGGTTCGTATAACAGTACCTGATAATGTACGTGTGCATCATATTGACCTAACGGTTGAATTACAGGCACTTGTTTATTTTCTAAAACATTACCCATTAGAAAGTAAATAAGCATTGTGATTACTGCTGTCCCCCTATTTAGATTTAATAATAGAGCTGCAGAATAAATAATGCAGCTCTATTTTGAATTAAGTCTCTTTTAAAAAAGATGTAAAAAAATCATTTGTAAATCATCAAGCATATTTTGCATTTTTTGAAGGTCTTCGGGTGTCAATGAATATTGGGTAAGTACGACGATTGTATTCATTCCAGCATGGACAATAATTGGGACAATAATTCGCTTTGTTTTTACATAAAGGAAAGCGAAAACAATTCCCATAGAAGTATACGCCAAAAGGTGAGAAAGCTCCATATGAATGACACCGAAAATTAATCCAGAAAGCAGCGCTGCAAAGAAGAAATTCATGCGTTTATAGAGCGATCCGAAGATAATCTTTCTAAAGATAATTTCCTCTAAAATCGGTGCTATAATTGCAGGTAAAAGAATGAACAATGGGTTGTAACGGGCAATATCCATAATCTCCATCGTATTTTCTGAGCGTTCTGGAATCCCAAGTATAAAAATTTCGATTAAGGCTGCTAAGTATTGAACAGCGAATGCAAGGAATATCCCAAGAGCGGACCAGCCAATAACACTCCCGGCGGAAGCTGCATCCGGATCTGCCCGCATCTGCATATCCGGTTTCATCAAATACAAGACAGCAAATAATCCAACGATAAAGCTGAAAATATTCCAGTAAATCATGATATCCGTGTAATAATCGATGAAAACACTTTCAACAAATACAGCAACAGGAATAACTGAAAATTGAACGATTAAATAGGTAAGAATGACATACCAATATCTTTTAGGCAATGGCTAACGACTCCTTTATTTATAGACTTACATTATATATATGCTACATATCCTTAGTATTTTATCATACAATGGGCATGGGTTATAATTAAAGTGTTGCCAAAAACGGAAAGAAATACTTGGGTGAGCATGTTTCAATAAAAATAATGAAAGTTTAAAAGACATTGCTTGCATTTTTTGATGTAATTAATTATTATGATATTAGTGATTAGCACTCAAGAGTCTTGAGTGCTAATAATTAAAAATAGATCTTAGAATCAAGGAGGAATTCTAGATGATTAAACCATTAGGAGATCGCGTTGTTATCGAACTTGTAGAACAAGAAGAAACAACAGCAAGTGGAATTGTACTTCCAGAATCTGCAAAGGAAAAACCACAGGAAGGCCGTGTCGTAGCGGTAGGGTCTGGTCAGCTTACAGACAGTGGTGAAAAGGTTGCATTAGAGGTTTCTGAAGGAGACCGCATCATTTTCTCTAAATTTGCTGGTACAGAAGTGAAATTTGAAGGCAAAGAGTATTTGATTCTTAGAGAAAATGATATTTTAGCAGTTATTGGTTAATTTAAAAAGGTTAAAAAATGAAATAGAATACTTATTTATTTTTTAAAAGATTGAGGGAGGATTTATTTTATGGCTAAGGATATTAAGTTTAGTGAAGACGCACGCAGCGCTTTAGCTCGTGGAGTGGATACATTAGCAGATGCAGTTAAAGTAACACTTGGACCAAAGGGTCGCAACGTTGTACTGGATAAAAAGTTTGGTTCACCATTAATTACAAATGATGGTGTGACGATTGCTAAAGAAATTGAATTAGAAGATTCATTTGAAAATATGGGTGCACAATTGGTATCCGAAGTGGCATCAAAGACAAATGATGTTGCTGGTGATGGTACAACAACAGCAACTGTGCTTGCACAAGCAATGATTCGTGAAGGACTTAAAAATGTAACTTCAGGTGCAAACCCTGTAGGCATTCGTCGTGGTATCGAGAAAGCAGTTTCAGAAGCAGTTACTGAATTGAAGCATGTTTCTAAACCTGTTGAAAATAGAGAAGCGATCGCTCAGGTTGCAGCAATCTCTGCTGACGATTCAGAAGTTGGTGATTTAATCGCAGAATCAATGGAACGTGTTGGTAATGATGGTGTTATTACAATTGAAGAATCAAAAGGCTTCAATACAGAGCTTGAAGTTGTAGAAGGTATGCAATTTGATCGTGGATATGCTTCACCATACATGGTTACTGACCAAGATAAGATGGAAGCGGTTCTAGAAGATCCATATATTTTAATTACTGATAAGAAAATCGGCAATATCCAGGAAGTATTGCCAGTTCTTGAACAAGTTGTTCAACAAGGAAAACCATTACTTCTAATTGCTGAAGATGTTGAAGGCGAAGCACTTGCAACACTTGTTGTGAACAAGCTTCGTGGAACATTCAATGCTGTAGCCGTGAAAGCACCAGGATTCGGTGACCGCCGTAAAGCAATGCTTGAGGATATCGGTGTCTTAACTGGCGGTGAAGTAATTACTGAGGATCTTGGATTAGATCTGAAGAATGCTGCAATCGAACAGCTTGGCCGTGCTGCAAAAGTTGTTGTAACAAAAGAAAACACAACAATTGTTGAAGGTTCTGGCAGCCCAGAAGCAATCAGCAGCCGTGTGGCACAAATCCGTGCACAAGCTGAAGAAACGACTTCAGATTTCGATAAAGAAAAATTACAAGAACGCCTTGCTAAATTAGCTGGTGGTGTTGCAGTAATTAAAGTAGGTGCTGCAACTGAAACAGAGCTTAAAGAACGCAAACTTCGAATTGAAGATGCATTGAACTCAACTCGTGCGGCAGTAGAAGAAGGCATCGTTTCCGGTGGCGGAACTGCATTAGTTGAAGTGTATAAAAAAGTAAGTGAATTAAAGCTTGAAGGTGACGAAGCAACTGGTGTTAACATTGTACTTCGCGCTATCGAAGAGCCAGTTCGCCAAATCGCTACAAACGCTGGTCTTGAAGGATCAATCGTTGTTGAACGCATGAAGGGTGAAGCAGCTGGTGTTGGCTTCAACGCAGCAACAAACGAATGGGTAAACATGATTGATGCTGGTATCGTTGACCCAACAAAAGTAACTCGTTCTGCACTGCAAAATGCAGCATCTGTAGCAGCTATGTTCTTAACGACTGAAGCTGTAGTAGCAGACCAGCCTGAAGAAGGCGGAGCACCTGCAATGCCTGATATGGGCGGAATGGGCGGCATGATGTAAAAGACCACCCGCTAGCTTTGCTATAATAGCATTATTGCTCATTTTTAAAAACGATTTTAACGAAAATATCACATAAATATCACATTAATTTTTAATGAGCGATTTTATCTAAGATGTCTCCGAATAAATTAACAACTTTTTCGGAGGCATCTTTTTTCATTTTATTAGTGACATGTGTATAAATCTTTAAAGTTGTTTCTACATCTTCATGGCCAACCCTTTTCATGATTGTTGGTAAATCTACACCTGCCTCAGTTAACATAGAAATATGCGTATGTCTAAAAATATGGGGGGGAGCATGTTTTTTATAGATGTTTTTATCCAGTATCCTCGCCATCCTGATTAGTATCGTCTTCTGGACAAATGGATATCCATTACCTCGAGCAAACAAGAAATCTTTGTCATGGTAATCATCCAATATCGTTCTATACTGCATTTTATGCTCATCGCTTTTTCTCACTACCGCACGTAACATTTCCATAATTGGCTTTTCTATGTCAATGGTCCGTACTGAGCCCTCTGTCTTCGGAGTGGTTAATTCGTATTCTTTCATGTTGTTTTTTTCGTTATATAGCGTTTTAGAGGATGTTCAAAAAGCACCCTCTAAATTAAAACTTTAAATAAAATACTCCGAGCAAGCTTCCATAACTGGAATTAAAAGTAAATATCTTTGTAGACGGCAAAGTAAACTGAATGTTCAATGTAATTGCACCTAAAAAAGGGCATACTTCTCCCTTAATCGAAAAACGGATTTTTTTCAAGGCTATTTAGGAAACATAAACAGCTAGAGTAATGCCATCTGTTCGACTTGCAATATCTGTAATTCCTTTAATTTTTTTAACGTGGTTTTCAGGTAAAATCGTATCCCGAGCATGGTTAATCATTCGCTTAATTAGTCGGAATGTATCTCGCATGATAAAAAAGGATTCTACCCTTTCCGTTGTTTTTACAGGCACTTTTTTATGGCGCATGACAGAATCTAATTGATTAGATTCATGGGCAAATGCCAATTCTACTTGCTTAAGAAAACGAAGCATTTCAAATTCTACATCAGAACCCTGTGGTACAGGGCCATAGAAAAATGGGTTTTCTTCAAACGAGAACTCGAATTGTTTGTCACAAGTTGCTTGGAGTGGGCAGGCCATACATTTGCTTTCATCACCGTTAAACCAGGATGTATTGGTTTCTTTGTCAAATCCGTCCCAGATTAACTCATGTCCTTCTTCGCATTCAAGCTTTCATTTTGGGGAACACGTTTCTGGAACGACGGTATTCTTTTTAAAATCCGTCACTACAGCTACATCGTGCTCCAACAAGGATGCAGCCTGGTCTTCTGCACTAAAATAGCCTAGATCAGCTGCCAGATAGTCTACTTTTAAATCACCAATTTGGTTGAGCTTTTCAACCAATGGAAGGAGAACGTCAATATCAGCTGTATCTGGCGGTAGAACGATAGATAATAGTACGATAGGTCCTGTTGGTGTGGGACACACAATGGAATGTTTGCGGTATCCAATAAAGAACTTATTCTGGTTTGCCTTGTTGCGTTGTACACCTACTTTTGCATCCGGATCTGAAAATGTTTTTTCGCAATCACATGTCTTTTTATTTTCGCAGTTACAGTGTTTCTTTTTATAGCCGTTCACATGTGCATAAACTGGTCTGGAATCAATCCCGGAAAGAGTTGGTTGTATAAAATCATCCAGCTTTAAAGCCTGCCCGATGAGATTAAATAAAGTCTCGTAAAACAACTCTGGTGTCACATACTGCCGAAAGTGACTTAGGCTATACTGTGAACGGGTACGTCTTTAATGTTAGGTGTTCCGATGAAATTGCGCCAGACTTGGTTTTTAGGGTCTTTTAACTGGGTACAAAGCTGACGAAAAGACGTGATTTCAGGCAACGTAAAATAGAGGTAATGTATCCGGAAATAGGTACGCGGATCAACTGGCGGACGTCCGCCAACCTTATAAAGCGGTTTAATTTTTTCTAACACAATTGTATCATCTACATGATCAATGTAATCTATCGGTTCCACATCAAAGCCGAGTGTGTTATAATAGTGGAAAGGAACTAGTTCTAATTGTAAGTCCATGAAAATGCACCTCGCAAATTGGTATTTTTGGTTGTTTAGTTACTCCATTTTATCATATTTCGATAAGGGTGCATTTTTATTTTTGAAGAAATTAAGGGTTTTTTGAACACGTTCTAATACTGTTTTATTGGAGATTTTTGATCACTGTCTTACTAAGCTGGAAAGAGAATATACCCCTTCAGATTTCAGAGTAAATGGTATGACACAGGAGGACTTAGATATTATGTTCAATTAGTCACAATCATTATAGGATCTGGATTTTTAGATTGAAGGGGGATTATTATGCAAATCAAGATAGTTTTTACTTTTATTATGTTTGTGAGTTTGTTGTTGAGCTCTTCTCTGGAAATAAGCGCTGCAACTAGTGAAGTCGACATATCCAATGAAAACATAGAGAAAGTGGAAGAATTTATACAAAAGCAAATGGAAAAAGGGGACATACCAGGTTTATCTGTAACTATTGTAAAAGAGGATGAAACAGTTTACCAGAGGGGATTTGGATATGCAGATATTGATAACGGTAGGGAAATAACTCCTGATACCCTATTTGAATTAGGCTCTACTAGTAAGGCTTTTACAGCCTTAGGGGTTCTTACTTTAGTCGATAACGGCACTATAGATATTAATGCTCCCATAACAGACTATATACCCTGGTTAAGTATGACGTATAAAGGAGAAGAAGCTACTGTTACAGTAAGAGATATACTTTATCAAACTAGTGGAATTCCATTTAATACTATAAGTGAAATTCCTATTTCTGATGGAGAAAATGCTATTGAAGATACTGTAAAGACGCTTGTTGGAGTAGAATTAGATAGCATGCCAGGAGAGAAGTTTCAATATGCCACTATCAATTATGATATTTTAGGCTTATTAATTGAAAAGACATCTGGTATCAAATATGAAGAATTTATCACAAAAAATATATTAGATCCAATGGGATTAAATAACACCTATATGTATAGTAATGAGTTTGAAAGAGATAGAATGGCTCAAGGCTATAAACAGTTATTTACGGAGCCTCGATTGTATAATGCTCCTAGTTATGAGGGGAATAAGCCGGCAGGGTATATCATTACAAATTCTAAGGATATGGAAAAATGGCTTAAAATTCAACTGGGTGTCTTAAAGGAATCGAAATTTAGCAATAGTGTAATTGAAGAGTCACATATAGCTAATCGTAGAGTTGAACAATTACAAGATGGATCTTCCTACGCAAGTGGATGGTTTGTATACCAAAAGGGAGGCGGGGAAATATCCCATGGAGGAAATAACCCCAACTACTCATCTTTTATCCTTTTCAGACCAGAAGAAAAGATTGGTATTGCGGTTTTAAGTAATATTAACTCAGCATATGTTGAGAATATTGGTAATGGAATCAATCAAATACTATTAGAAGAAGGTAATGTTAGCAATATAAAGGACCTGAACATGATAGCAGACTATATAGCAGTAGCAATCATTTGTGTTTCTATAATGGTTATTACTGCAGTTTTATGGTTAACTATTAAGGTCCTAAAAGAATTAAAGGCAAAAAGAAGGTACGTGGACAAGAAAGGTAAAAGGAGTATATTGAAAGTTTTGGCTTCCTTTATCATTATGATGATTCTATCATATTGCATATACTTAATTCCTTACATTTTCTATGATGGAATTGATTGGGAATTCACTTTTATATGGTTACCTTCTAATATAAAATGGGCACTTTATTTGGGATATGCGTGTCTTTGGTTAGTCTATAGTTACTCTCTGCTAATTAGTTTTGTAAAAAAGAAAGATGATAAATCTCTGTTGATGTTATCGTTAGTTAGTATTGCAAGCGGGTTAGGGAATACAGTTATTCCTCCTATATTTTATTCACACTCAAACAGAGTGAAACTGGTACAAGATGCATTTAAAAATTCAGATTAGGGAGCAACTATACAAGTTTTGAGTTCCAAACATTGGTTAATAGCTGCAAATTAGACCATTCATGTACAAGATCGGAGAAACTGTTGTGAGAACGCCTCAGAAGAATTATTTTTGGTTATTTTATAGATGAATCCCATATTGAACTATGGGATACCTTAGAATATATAAAGAGATTAAAAAATAAATGATTTATATTTATTCTAACAATAAAAAAGTAAACTGCGAAGTAAGAGCCGTACGCTCTCTGTATAAGCAGATTGTGTTAAGTAAGGAAGAATACGAAGAAATTGAAAAAAGTTAGCAGATTATACAAGGCTAAAAGAACAGTTAAGATGATTTTATTAATTACTTGATTTAATTGATTATTGCCCATGAAGTTGATCCAGCTCTGCCATCGTTTTGACCCACTTGAGACTAGAAATTGATCCACTTATAAAGCGTTGAGTCATAAAAAAATAAAGGAAAAATGATGGAATTTCACTTGACTAAATATTATTCTTGTAAAGCTCTTACTCCTTAATGGCTAACATTTGGCTAACGCAATCTCATGAAAAACAGTAAATTATTATTAAAGATGTTACAGTGGGTAATATTAAAAACATTGATTACCCACACTTTTAGCAACCCTCGTTAAAGATATTACACACTCTCACCTTATGGGCGGCATGATGTGATAGCAGCATGAACCCTTGATGTATTAGGATTTAATGGAAGTTAAGAGTCGTTTGGCTAACAATTGGCTAACATTTCATGTGCTATTAGAGGCTTCTCATGAGTTCATTGAACTTGTGAGAAGCCTCTATTTTTATTGTTTATTACAAGGAGATAGGTCTTTCTAGTGGTTCTATCTTCTGATATGCTCCTAATCTGTTTATAATTTTGTTTCTCCTAATAATATCTTCAGTTGGAATGTGATGACCGCCATTCTTTACTCTTAGAGCAACACGCTCAATATTTTGATTGACATTATTGAGTGCAATATAGAACATCGTTATTTGAAAACCCATTTCTTTAGCTTTTTGTATTTGTTTTATGGCATTTTTACCAGCTAATGTAGTTTCAATTGAAAAATCTTTTCCCTCTTTAATATACTTATTCACTGATTTAATAACTTCTTTCCCTGCAGAAACTCTTTTATTTTCAGGGTTTTCAGGATCAATTCTTCGTGCAATAGCATCTGGATCAATATTGATATCAATCCCGATCTTATCTATTATTAAACTTCTTAGAGTGCTTTTACCACTTCCGTTATTACCTGCAAACACAAAGAACATTGGATTATGATTATGCATTAAGATTCACCATCTTCATTCAAAGGGAAAATGTCACCATTAGGAAATTCCTTAACAAGCTTACCATCTTTCTCATATACAATATAAGTGTTATTAGCTTTTGCATCTATTCTGGCTCGTTCACCAGTCATTTTAGTCCATTTTCGTAACCAGCCATATTTACTTTTAAACTCATTATTTTGTTCTTCTAACATATAAGGACACCACTTTTATTTTAATTATATCAGATTCATGATTAAAAATATAAAATAGTTGGACCAGTATTAGTGTTAATTAACTTTTGATATTACATTTTAGGAATATGCTTTATTACGAAGGCCTGTTTAGTCGAATTCTTTTCTGATGGGGATTCGGCGGCTTTTCTAAGTTGAAATTGACTTAGTATATAGAATATCCAAAATGGAAGATATACTTACATATTTATCTTTCTTCCGAGTAAAAGACTATATGAAATAACTATTCATATAAATTTAATGGTTTCCAATTAATAAAAACAGGTTGGTAAAAAACAAGTTAACAAAATGCTAACATTTGGCTAACGCAATCTCATGAAAAATGGTAAATCTCCATTAAAATACAGTAAGTAAAATCTAAAACGTTGATTTACCGCACTTTTTACACCTTATGTTATAGATGTTACAGACTAATCTTATGGGCGGCATGATGTAAGGAATGCTTTTGTGACGAGAGGACTTACAAGCTTTACCTTAATCAGAACCACCGATATTACTCGATAAGGTTTTTAGAGAGGATTTTCATTAAGTTACTAAACTTAGTGGAAGCCTCTTTTTTTAGGTTTTGGGTCATGTGAGCGTAAATGTCCATTGTTGTATTAATATCACTATGCTCCAGCCGTTCTTGTATTTCCTTAATATGAACATTAGCTTACAATTAGTAAAGATGTGTGAGTATGACTAAAAGTATGTGGTGTAATATCCTTTTTAATCTTGGCTTTCGGACAATATGGTAGTAGATTGATTATTGCAGATGAAATGAGCCACGAGTGCGGAGTTTTGAGCCAGCGATTGAGGATAAAATGAGCCACCATTTGCGGAGCACTGAGTCACAGCTATAGCTGCTTGCCGTTGACTTTAACGCCCGATTCTTAGTATTCGTTGGAAGGGGATGGGGCCCCACCAGCGGATGCTTAGAATCGATTTGTCCGTGTTATCATAGTTGAGCAGGTGTGCCTAATTGTCCGTATTTATACTACCTTTGGCTTTTATTGAAGATGGCTCTCTTATCCGCATTTAATGGCTCAAACGACCGCAAATGGTGGCTCAAAACTCCACTTAGCTGGCTCATTCTGTCCGCAATACTCAAGTAGAAGTAAAAATTGTAATTGCAGGCAAGAAACAAATGAACTAATTAAACTGATGCTTTAGCAAAAAATATTCTTTCGTGTTATTCTTTGAATTATAATACGTTTTTGTAATACTGATGGTATTTTTATCAAAATCTATATCCTTCCATTTGAGTGCCACTAGTTCTCCGACACGTATACCTGTATAGGATAGTGTAATGAAAATAAGGTCATCCATATATATAAAGTCCATATTCTTTGACAGTCTCCAAGAACAGTGCAAGTTCTTCCTTTTCAAAAAAGTTCGAGTTCCTCTTCATCAGATTCAATAATGGTTTGCTGATCTTTTATAGCCAAGAGCCCCATCTTATCTAGAGCCCTTGGCAACCAATACTGGTTAGAGCAAGCTCAAAACTTCGCCGCCTCGAACTTATCGGTCCTTTTTATCCTCTTTTGAACACGCTCTATAAATTAATATTGTAG
This sequence comes from Oceanobacillus sp., assembly GCA_032085455.1. Lineage (GTDB taxonomy): Bacteria > Bacillota > Bacilli > Bacillales > Amphibacillaceae > Oceanobacillus. The sequence continues at coordinate 8,181 of DAMDKS010000054.1, read as the reverse complement.
CTAAAGAGTTATTTATTTCTTACAGTATAAATGATAACAATATGTTATCATAACATACAATAGACTGGCTTCGCATGAGGGTTTTGGTAGCACTGTCGACCTGCCGTTTAGTCTTCGTAGGCTTCCCACGGAGGGAGGTGCTTACCAATGGACATTGTTAGTGCGCTAACGCTTATGATATCTTTCGGGATGTTAGTGGCGTTTATTGTTTCTGATAATAACCATAAAAAATAATCCCTCATGCGCTTTAGACGGTACGTGAGGGATTATTTTCCTAAGCTACCAACCCCTCTTGTCGAGGGCTAGTCTATTATGACCGTGCCATGTACTTTCATGGGCGGTCTTTATTAGTGTATGCATTTATCATCTTCCTATGTTAATTATACCACGAAATCAATATACGTACACATATAATTTATTTTCACTTCATTAGTCCTTTAATAATCGGTTTATTGAACAAAGAACTATCCCACCCTATTATTCTATTTTAACACGAGTTCCAAATGATAATCCGAATACCCAATAAAAATTGCATGCAAAAAAGCATAACAATTAGAAATAAATGAACTAATGATTATTTCCCATAAAGAGGTCCACCTATATCCATGTAGAGTCCACCAAATTTAATGATGTGAACCGGCGGTATTTCTTCAACAATCTATTTTTGTAATATCTCCAAGATGAAGCATAGTTGGAAAGTGACGTTTCGTAATAGAAACAGGAGCTTTTTCTACTTCACTTGCCCATGTGGAAATAATTCCATAACAAAGCCACTAAGGGGATACCTTCTCCATCAAAAAGATTACCAATTTTTAAACCTGTATTCGTTTGCTTTTTAAAAATTTTATCTCTCACATATTTCACCTCTAATTGAATATTAAAAAACGCCATTTGCCGGTAAAGTACTGTTCAAATGACATTTTAAATGGGCGTATAAATATGTTTAATTATTTTGAAATTCCGACTAAGCCCCTCTATATTCCGTATCATGAAATAAAAATATGTCATATATAAAATAAAAATTTTCTATATTAAAAACTACCATGAACACGGGGTTCATGGTAGCCTTAATTTTTATACTTTCTTTAATATTGTCAAGCGCCTTAAGTTAATGACATTGACATAAGGTTGGGGCTTTTAGAGAATAATATATTATTCAGCGTCGTCGTCTTCATCAGTATCAACATCGTCTTCTTCTGTGCCTTCAACTGCGTCACCTTCACCTGCTGCAGTAATCTTATAAATCAGACCGCCATCAGTGATTGCAATAAGCGCACCATCCTCAGTTACAAGAATATCACGGAAACGTTCACCTTCTTCAGTTAATAGACGTTCTTCTCCAACGATGAGGTCATTTTCAATAACGACACGTACAATATAGTTCGGCGCTAAACCACCGATGAACATGTTGTTCTCCCATTCAGGAATTGCGTCGTTATCATAGAATGACATACCACTTGGTGCACTTGTTGGATCCCAATAATATACTGGTTCAACAAAGCCATGCGCATCGTGTTCTGAAATACCATCATTGATTAATTCACCAGTGTAGTCGATACCATAAGAAACAATTGGCCATCCATAGTTATAACCTGGTTCAATAATATTCAGTTCATCCCCAGCTTGTGGACCGAATTCAACAATCCATAAGTCTCCTGTTTCAGGGTGGAAGTCCACACCTTGAATATTACGGTGACCGTAGCTATAAATACCATCTAGTGCGTCTTCATCCTCGATAAATGGATTCGTATCTACTGCTTCTCCATCTTGTGTAATGTGAATTACTTTACCTAAGTAAACATCTAAGTCTTGTGCACGTTCACGAATTGGAACATCTGAACGCTCCCCAGTTGTTAAGAATAGGTTGCCATCATCATCAAAGATAATACGTCCACCATAGTGTAAGTCACCATCATATGCTGGTACTGCTTGGAAGATTACTTCAAAATCTTCAAGTGCGTTTTCATCTTCTGATAAAACACCTTTACCGACAGCAGTTACAGTACCACCTTCAATATCTTGAGCAAACGTCATAAATACTAATCTTGATTCGTCAAAATCAGGTGCAATGGTTACATCAAGTAAACCACCTTGACCTTCGTTATTTACTTCTGGTGTACCTTCGATTGGATCTGAAACAGAGCCATCTTCAAGGTTTATAATAAGAAGTTCTGCTGAATCTCTTTGCGTAACAAGTAAGCGGTTTTTATCAAACTCTTCCATACCCCAGGACACGCCAAGACCTTCAACAACAACTTCTACATCTAATTCCGCTTTTGTCTCTACTTTAGGTGCTCTTGTTTGTTCTGGAAATGCTGGTTCGAACTCAGTAACTTTTGGTTCAGATTCTGCTGTATCTGTATCTGTACTTTCATCAGCGCCCTCGTCAGCACTTTCTTCTGTTGCAGCATCCGAGTCATCAGTTGATTCTTCGTCCGAAGTATCACCATTGCCACACCCTGCCAAAGCCAATACAAAGCTCAGCATTGTAAAGAACATTAATCTTGACCACGAAACTTTCGTCATTGTTTTTCCTCCCCATTTCTAAATAGATTCTTGGCATTTACCAAGCCATATGGGACAAGGATTTCCCTGACCCATTCATTTGATTCCCGCCTACTTTGTAGGGGGATTTTTTATTTGAACAACTTTTCAGACTGGAAATAGATTGTTGAAAAATTGTCATGGAAATAGTTCAAAAATCACTTGGCTTTTCAAAAAAGACCCAATAATCGCGGCTGAAGGGAGATTTTTTTCCTTACTAACCAAGATTTGAGGTGTTTATATTGAAACCAGTTTTTGCTACGCATGAATCCTATCAAAGTTTTGTCATGCATGGGCTTCAAACCCATTATTCAGGTGGTATCCATAATGGTCAATTTCGTTCTTATAATAATTTACATTTTCCTCATTATTTTTAGAAAATATCCTTTTTGATTTTTTAATCTTCTTATTTATATTCAGATTTGAACATTTTATTTTAGTTGGTTTTGTCCCAAACTCTCCGATAGGAATCTTGTATGGTGCTGAAATAAAATGTTTTAATGTCATCAATAGCTCTCTTTTCTAATATATATTAAACTTTAAAATTAATATTAACTAATTTCATAAAATAAAAGACCGTTCTTTCTATAAACGATCTTTTTCTTAAGGGTTATATGAAGTCTTCCTCACCTGTTTTCATTCTTCATCCTCTTAAAGTGATAAGTCTTTTAGAAAATCTAGCATCTCCCACTCGTATAAAGACATAACTTTATCTTTAATAATTCTTTTCACATTTTCATTCTTTGTATGGTAGTAGTAAACCTTTGCTGTTATTGATCGTAACGAGGATATTCTAAAAAGGCAACCATTCAATGTTAGTAAGCAAGTTAAGGAATAGGTGAAAAATTATCAGTGGATTATCAGAAAAAGAAATCATGGTTGGCTATGCATTACCAGATGTAGAAATTCATGTAGATCCATCCCCACTGAATACGGTTTGGGATAACCTGTTAACAAGATAAAAGAATCTTCTCTTGGATTTTAAACCTAAATTTTACAATTAAAGGTAAAAATAAAGATGGGAATTACCCATACGGGTATATATTAGTTTTCTTTCTGGAGTAAATTGACAGGAACTAGCTAGAATAAAGTGCTAATTTACAGTAATTGGTATTCCTTTCAGGCTAAAGTCTTGGTACTGGTTTCTTATTTTTGGAATAATAGGAAAATTCATTGACCTTTCACTGTTCCCAAGCTTATTATTGAAGGGGAATACAAATTTCTTGTATTAACTTGGTCTTTCATTTGATGAGGAACGCAGTTTTTATACCACATTCGAACATCTTTTTGAGATTTCCACCTTCACGTTCTTAACTACTTTCAATCTTCCATCATAAGACTTACCGGCAAGAAAGAATATACGAATAAACGCTACATGACAGCATCGGAAAAGGGATGTGATTACTTATCGATCAATGAAAACATCTTGATTACTCATTGAAAGTACAGATAAGACCAAAATCAAATAATCGTTTGTAACGGCTGGCTAACGGCTGTTCAAAAATATAAAATTTTTTGTAAGGAGGGGAAATTTATTATATTGAATAAAAACAGCTTGATGTGGGTGTTATATCAGCAAATCTGGACGGTCGGAGGGGATCTTATGCTCGTATTTCAGCTACAAAGAGACAGTAAACGCTAGTTTTAAAGAAGTGACTAAATATTAATAGAAAAGGTGATGTATCAGTGAAAAGTATGAGTAAAAAAGCCTTGATTAGTATGGTGGTTATACTTACATGCTTGGCATTTGTATATGATTATGGAACTACCCACGCGTTCGAATCCGACGAAATTGTTATAGATGGAGGAACATCTCAACCGGTTTTCTCATACGAGGATGCCATCAGAGAAGTTGTTCAAGTTCAATCACCACAGAGTAGTCATGATGGTAAAGAACCCGATATAATAAACGTGGATATTATTCGCCCTGCTGCTTCTGATGAAAATATTAAAGTCCCTACAATTGTTGTCCCAAGTCCGTACTACGCCGGACCGGGTCGCGGTAGAGAAGGAGAGAACAAACCGGACCCAAATGCCACTCCTCACGTTATTGCTGGGGAAAATAAATTTCCAGGAGATTTACTTACCGATAAACATCCGGTTATCGGTCAAAATGGCCCACTTGTAGAATGTGATTTCGCGTTAACGTCAAGCAATTGTCCCTCAAATACGGAAGGTGCAATAGCGCTCATTGATGGTGATAGTAACATGATCGATGAGCAAATTATCACTGTGTCAAAATCGGGGGCTATTGGAGCAGTTATTTACAGCGACGCTAATGATATTGAACCTCTGGACAGCGATGTACCGATCCCAGTGTTAAAAATCACACAATCGGATGGGTTAGAACTAAAAGAAAAACTTTTAGAAGGAAATGTTGATACGAATTTACGTGAGCTTGTTGATCCAATTGATTTTTTTCCACTATTCTATGACAACTTTTTTGTACCACGTGGTTATGCAATCGCACTTGTGGATCTGCCCGGAAGTCGTGCCTCTACGGGATGCCTAGATGTCGGTGGACCAGCAGAAGTCAATGGAACTGCTGCTGTTATAGAGTGGCTTGCTGGCAAGGGTAAGGCTGTTGATGGGATATCGGGTATGAATGTAACAGCCGATTGGTCCAGTGGTAAGTCTGCTCTCATTGGAAAGTCATGGGATGGAACAGTGCCATACGGTGTGGCTGGACAAGCTCCAGAAGGCCTAAAGACAATAGTACCAATAGGTGCGTTAAGCCATTGGCATTCGGATTTTTGGGATAATGGTGTACGCTATGGGGGATCTACTACGTTATGGCATGAAAGACATAATGATAATCCTTCTATGGAAAATTACTGCTCGGAAACGTATGATTATTTAGACAAGAACGAGGAAGACCCAGACCCTAATTCAGACTTTTGGCAGGAACGCAATTTTTTAAAGGATGTTGACAATTTTGAAGCTAGTGTTTTTTTAATACATGGAAAGAATGATTATAATGTGAAGCCGGTAAATTATGAACCAATGTGGAGTGCTCTTGTGGAAAATGACGTTCCAAGAAAGATGTGGTTGTCGCAAGTAGCTCACGAAGAGCCATTCGATTTTCGTCGTGACAAGTGGGTAAATACTTTACATCGATGGTTTGATTATTGGCTACACGATATAGATAATGGAATCATGGATGAACCTAATGTTGAAAATGAATATGGACCTGGAGAATGGGATGTCTATGATAATTGGCCCAATGGCAAAACTACACACTTGTGGTTAGGCGGTGTGGAAGATGAAAATGATCCACGGCAGGGATCCTTATGGCCAGATGCTCGTTATGTTAATAAAAGCTCTATCAACTTTAAGGAAATACGTCATAACCTGAACACATTAGCCAAAGATCCATACTTGGATCAGGACTATCGTCAAGTATTTCTTAGTCCTGAATTATCCGATTCCTTACGTGTCAGCGGTAAAATAACAGTAACTGTAGATGTTGGTATTGAAGATCAAGATGCAACTCTCAGCGCGCTTCTCGTTGATTATGGTAAGGATGAACGTATCAATCATACTGCACACGGAAATGGTTTGAAAACCTTAAAGACAAAATCTTGCTTCGGTATGGGTACTGAAGTAGATCATGGCTGCTATTTCGATGTTGGATTGGACACTCACACATCGGATTTCGAAGTTGTGACTCGAGGCTGGGTCAATAGTGCATTTCAAAATGGTGGGACATTTGATCCTGGAGAGAATTATAAAATGACTTGGGATCTTCAACCTCATGACTATGTGTTTAAAGAAGGTCATCGTTTTGGAATCGTAATCACTGGCCCGGAGACTCATCTTCACATGGATCGTCACCCTACTACAAACAATAATATCGATATTTATTTAGGATCGAGTACAGTACAATTACCGATAGTCGGCGGACAACCTGCTTTGGAGAATGCATTTGGTAGTCCGGATTTACCTACAAGTGCAAATAATATATTGTTACTTGTTGAACATCTTGATGACGAAGGGGCATTTGCAAATAATAAAGTGTTTCGTTCCCTGATGACGCATTTGAAGGCTGTTAAACATTATGAAAGTCAGGAAAAAGCAGATAAAGTCGTTAAACATATGGATGGATTTAAAGCTCTGCTAGACCACCAGATAGATAATGACTTAATTTCTGAAGATGTATATGATACCCTCAATTCTCAAGCAAATGAGTTGATCAATAAATGGCAATAGGTTTTATCTTGGATAAAGGATATGCTTCTGTATAAGAAACAGGATAAGCCGCAGCGGTTTGGTCAGAAGAATTAAATAAGTATGAGTAAACGTCCGTAAGTAGTTGCAATTATGTCAGATAGAAACCATAAATAAAATCCACCCTTGAGTTCATGGTTCATTAATAGGGTGGAAAATTTTAATTGCGCCAGCCCCATACAGGAAACTAGGCTATTGTAGGATTGAAGGTGTTAGCGCACCTTCAATCTTTTTTAATGTATTCATTTATATTATTAGTATATACTCTTTTTTATCAAAAAAAAACACGTTGTTTATTGTTCTTGATTTTAACTCTAATATTTAAGTATTTTAATAAAACTGAATGACTTATCACATGGTCTATATCAATGTGATTAATTTGGGGTAATTGATGTAGTCGTGGTTATGGTGGCGGAGAAGCTGTAAATTTTTTAGATTACGCATGTACCGCATGATAAAGATTACACTAAGCATGGATATTTTGATTGCACAAATGATATAAGATTAATCGTTAGAAATGATTTTACAAAAATATACACATAGCCCTTAAAACCATTGATTTATCAATGGTTTTAAGGGCTATGTTGACCCCGACCATCGGTATATCCGATTTAATCTTCCACAAACACCGTATCGCGGCATAAAAAGAGGAGAAAGTAAAAATATAATTAGATAAGCTAAATCAGTTTTTAATTCGTAAGTGGCTTCTTCATATCATTACCTAATAAGGTGACAAAATTGAAAGATATTTGAAAGGTAAATCGATGTTGGATTTTGAATTTATTTTTTATAATTGAATTATTGTTGATTATAAAGGATGGTGTTTTTGATGAAAAAGTTACTTATGGTAAGTATGGGATTTGTCATATGTTTATTGTCTGCGTGTTCGCCACAGTCATTGCAAACAATTGGATCGACTAAATATTATGTGGAAATTGATGATAAGGGTGAGGGATATGAAGAATCAGGTTATTCCAGATATGAATATAATCTGATGGGTTTTGATGAGGATGGAGAGGCAAAAGAACTCTCTTTCACAGCAGGACATCAATTAAAACAAGGTGCTATTTTAAAGGTACATTACAAAAAAGGTGAAGTAATCACCTATGAAGAGGTGGATGCTGATGACGTCCCTAAAAAGGCACAGGAGTTATTGGGAGAGAAAGATTGATATTGGTCTTTCTTCTTGGAAGGAATTGGCACGGTAGTCAAGGGCAAGCAGCGATGCTGTGGCTAAGGCTCTATTCATCAAACATAGAGTTCTATTAAATTATTTGGCATTTGGTGGTAAATTCTGATGGCAGTATTCAATCTTTCTTAAATAAAACATTAATTTAAATGAGACAGTGCATTTTGATAAAGTTATCATGAACGAAAATAGCACCTTGATCGTAATTTCGCAGGTTAATC
>DAMDKS010000053.1:14410-27823 GCA_032085455.1 Oceanobacillus sp. | reverse complement strand
GAACGTTCATTGGTCTATTTGTCATGCACAGAATAAGTAGACTGTGAATAGTAACCTTTTTTAGCATTAATATTCTAACCCCTTTCAATAAACATCACTTCCGATAACATGGGAGAATACCTCTCTTAGAATTGCTTAATAGGTGTGAGTAACAATATTTGTTCCAAAGACTTCGAAAGAATAAGATACTAAGTAGCCCCGTAGTAATAGAATTTAAAAAATATTGAAGATTACTGCGAAAGTGAATATAATTAGATTATGAAGAAAGAGGGATTTGATATATCCATAGCTTTTTGATCTTTATCACTTTGATAGATTTAGAGGGGGATTTTTATTTATTATCTTATGAAAATAACGATAGTTGGTGCTTTTATAGCTTTAATTATTTCCGTTGCCTTCCTATGGAATTATATTATATAAGGTAGATACCTTGAAAGGAGCCGCTCATGAAAAAGAAGCTAACCATATCACTTTTCATTCTTATCTTATTAGGAGGAGTCTTTTACTTAAATACTTATTATGCATATGAACAGTCTAGTGAAAATCATGGATTTCCTATACCTAAAAAAGCTATGCTTATAAAGAAAAATAGTGAGGCTGAAATATATGAATGGTCAAGAGCGTCTGAAGAAAATGATATTCCAGCATCTTATGCGTTTATGATTAAAAATTATGGCTGGCAAAAAGGGAAGAAGGAAAACGAATCAGTATTTTATGAGAAGGATGGGTTAAAAATTGAATTAATTACATCCACTGAGCAGTTAATGATCTTTTCAGATTGAGATTTGTAATCTAAGTGAAAAGTTGTTGGAAAATCGGTTTTAAGTATTCGCAGACGGTATCTTGATACGTATAAATTAAATTTTACAGCTGAAAACAGGAAAAATAGCCTTGAACCCATGGGATAGTGGAGTCTTAGGCTATTTCATTTCGTCATAAAGTTGTAGTGTAAAACAGCTTTTTTGTTATTCCAAAAGTTTTTAAATTACCCATACCCATTTTGCCAGCTGGTTAGTCTACAGTCAACATCTTTTTAGCTTACAGAAAATATTGCTAAAAAACTTGTGTATCACGTTACGTGATACAATAGAATGGACTTCAGAGGTGGTAAAAATGTATAATATTATAAAAATGCTTTCAGTAAACAAGGATTTTAGAATGGTTATTGCCGATACACATAAAATTTCAGAAAAGGAATTAAGTGAATTTACAGGGTCTCCCCATATCCAAATATTTTTGGAGCGTATGATTACAAATTGCACACTGTTATCTGCCGTAAATGATTTCAATGCAAAAATAAGTTTTTCCTTTCGTCTTTCACAGGGAATATCTATTTTCTGCCAAATTGCAGATTCAAAATTCAGTATGGAGTATAAAGACAAACTTAATCAATTTGATGGAACGATAGCAGAGTTGTTTGATGATAAATCTGTACTATCGATAACGATTGGCGATTGGAAAACTGGGATACACACAGGAACAGTTGAGGCACATATGGATAGTATCGATATGCTGTTGTCCCATTTCACAGTACAGAGCGAACAGCTTCCAAGTCATTTTATAATGGCAGGGAATAATTCTTCAAGAGGGATTTTGATGCAACCACTGCCTTTTGCTGATGAAAAATTAATTTCTAAAAGTGATGATGAATTGAGATATTTAGCAAAGGAGTTAGAACAAGCAAATTGGGATAATGCCGCAAATATATATCATCATTTGGCAAATATAATATCAGAAAACAAGATAGAATAGAGTGTATCATGATGGAAAAACATATAAAAATTAAAGCATTTTCTGAGTTGACTGGTGTAAGTGTACGAACCTTACAATACTATGATGAAATAAACCTGCTTCGTCCAGCGTATACGAATGAGTTTGGTCATCGGTTTTATGATTCCAATTCATTTTCAAAAACGTTCGTCATCCTTTCACTTAAAAATATGGGAATGAGTCTAAATAACATTAATCAGTATATAAATAATAATGATTTTGATATTCAGCTTTTTATTAGAGAAGAAAAACGCAGGATTGAAGAGGAAATTACGGATTTACAATTACGTTTAATGCGCTTGTCCAGTCTTGAAGAGCAAGTTAATGAACAGCAGGATATAACTCCCTATATTCTGCCACTATTTTCCCAAATAACAAGTGAAAATAACATTTCAAAGTTACGCATAGAAAGCTTGATCCAGAATAAAGATGAAAATTTTAACTTTGATATAAAAGGTTGGAATGAATTTATCAATGGTTTAAATTTCTGTCTAGAGAATGGCTTGTCTTCAAAAGATAAAAAAACGATTAAGTGCATAAAATATTGGAAGGAGAACATTCTTAAGGAAAATAAAGTATCAAATGAGATGGTTCAATTATCAGAAGAGTATTATCAGGGAAATTCTGCAAATACTTTTGGTATGACAGAAGAAAACTATAAGTATTTAGTCCAAGTAATGAATGAATATGATAAAAATCAATAAGTTCTACATGTATGTATCTTAATACTTAATTATAGATTGAATTTTACAGCTAAAAACAGGAAAAATAGCCTTGAACCCATGTGATAGTGGAGTTTTAGGCTATTTTACTTTATCATAAAGTTGTAGTGTAAAACAGCTTTTATTCTTAAAATTTTTAATTACTTCGGTGGAAAAGGTATTTGCTATAAGCATTTTTTAAATGCATACACTAATAAACTCCATTTGTATGACGAAAGATATTGCCGTTTTACCCGATTCGCGTTATGTTATAGTAAACTTGCTTGCATATCACATACGAAAGTAGAATATGTTGATTTCATTACATTAGTTGAAAAAGAAGTGGAAGATTCACTTGATTTATATTTAAGTGCAATTAACTAGTTAGATGGAATGCTTTTTATCGATTATAAAACTTGTAAACTGAACAATTTTTTCATGCTGAATATAACAGAAGGGAAGGCAACCTATGAAAAGAGAGCATCCGCGGATTTCGCCAGTCCTACTAAAAAAGGATTTTCAAGAAGTTTTATTTGAAGAAGATCCAATCTTGGAAACCAGTGAAATCAAGGAATGTGAATTTACCAATCAAACCGTTTACAGACTGCGGATCCATGATGCAGTGATTAGCAATAGTCAATTTAACGCCAGTGACTTTGCACATATCGATTTACTCGATGTCCGGTTTAAAAATTGTGACTTATCCAATGTTAATATGGAGGGGGCTTCCATCCATCGAGTTGAATTTATCAATTGCAAATTGCTTGGCTGTCAATTTCCCGAATCATCACTTGGAAATATACTGTTCTCAGAATCAGTATTAAACTTTGCTGCATTTGGAAATGTCAAAATGAAAAATATTAGCTTTGAAAATTCATTATTAATGGCAGCAGACTTTTATGATTGCAAATTGAAAAATGTTGCATTTGACCATTGTCAGTTAAATGAGGCAACTTTTGAACAAACACCGTTAAACAACATAGATATCAGTACTTGTGAGTTTGAGAAGCTTTCTGTTTCAGTCGATAATATCAAAGGCTGCACCGTTTCTACGTATCAGGCCATTCAGTTTTCATCACTATTAGGTCTTAAAATTAAAGAATAAATACTTCAGCTTTCACAAATGAGCAACAAGCTCCACTTTCATTATCTAAAGTTAAGTGGGGTATCAAAGCTAGTGAAAGCTAACTCAATTCAGGTGAAAAAGCGTGGGCTAAATAATTTATTCAAGTGAATACACTTATTAAATATGGCTATATAGTTCTATATCTTGAATTAACCTTTGTACGGATTGTTGCCAAAAACCTGGTTGTGAAAGATTGATATTGAAATGCTTTTTAAATAGCTGTTCTAATGGCAGCACTCCAGTTTCGCTTAGGAATCTTTGAAATTTTAGGTTAAATTGTTTATCTTTTTTAGCTAGTTCCAAAAGTCCAATACTTAGTAAAAATCCAAAGGAATATGGGTAATTATAAAAAGGAACATTGGCTTGATAAAACTGTCCGTATTTAATCCATACAAAAGATTCATACTCACTTAAACTATCTCCATATGCCTTTTTCTGGCATGCTAATGAAAGCTCTTCTATTTGTTGGACATTTAATTGTCCTTTTTTTCTAATCTCGTAAAACTTATTCTCAAATAAGAAAGCTCCTCTTATAGACATCAAATAATTAAGACTGTGCTCAATCTTTGAACCAAGAATTGCTTTTCTAACTGAATCTTTTTTTGCGTTCTGAATAATGTAGTCAATAAATACGGTTTCAAAAAAGATTGAAGAAGTCTCTGCTATTGTCATTTCAAATGTATCATCTGAAAATTGCAGTGAAGGAATATCTTTCATTTGTTTAAAGTGCCAGGCATGACCAAGTTCGTGTGCAAGTCTTCGAGCACTATCCATACTATTATCAAAACTTAATGAAATTCGTGATTCTCCTTCTGGAATAAATGGAGCACAAAAGCCACCAGGCGATTTTGTTCCACGTTGTTCCGTATCTACCCATCCCTGTGTTATTATTCTTCTTGCAAAATCACACATATTGCTATCAATATTCTCAAGAGATTTTGTTATTTCTTCAACTGCTTGTAAAAAGGTAAGTTGAATAGGCTCATTTTGGGATGAAGTCATCCATTCATGCCAAGAAGGTTTTCCGGTTCCTCTTTCTGCTTTCATTTTGAAATAACTTGATAGCCCTTGTATATTAGATTCTACCGCATTCCACATAGCATCAAGTGTTGGTCTGGAGATGCCATTTAATTTTAAAGATTCGTCGAGATAATCTGCTTTTTTTAGCTTATCTTCATGCAGTCTTAGTCCTGCCATTTGATTATATATTGAGGCAAAGATATTCGCTTGTGTTTCAAGGGTATTGTTTAGTCCATTGAATATCTGAATTCTTTTGGGATGTTCAGGATGTGCCAATGCTAAATGAATTGCCTCAGCAAAAGATATTTGATTTCCCCCGTCTTCTAAATCTATTTTTATATTATTGCGTACTTGTATATATAGGTCTTCAAGACCGGCTAATGTTTCTCTAGTAAAATTCGAAATCATTTTTTCTTCTCTCGTTGACTTTTCTATACCCTTTAGTAAATCTGTAATAAGATTTTTTTGATTAATACTGCTTGACCAATCTCTTAATTGTTTTTCACTCATAATACTTAGGTTTTCCTGCAAGTTTAATAATATAGAGCTAATTTGGGATTTTAATGCAGATATAAATCCATTTAATGCTGTTAGATGAGAAGGGTCAATGTCTTCTGTTGTTAAGCAGTAATAAAGGGATTCTGCTGATTCAATTTTTTTTATGATTTTTGAAATTAGGGTCAACTCACCGTTATTTAAGATATTGGTTTTTGAATACTCCTCAATTTTTGTCAATTTTTCTTTGATACTACTTAAATAATTTTCAAACCTTTTTAAGTCAGGACCACATAGGATATTACTTAAATCCCAACGGACTGATGTATTGAGTGTATCCATATATTTCTCCTCTTCGATCATTTATTTAGAAAAGTTTTTCGATGTCCATATAAATATATAAAAATGTGAGATATAAAATCCTCACGTTGTTTGTTCTTCTTTTGCATCATTATTCGTTACATTCAATATATCCAGCAGGAAGACAAATACTGGAATTCCGATAATCAATCCCCAGACGCCAAAGAAATGCTGTGAAAAAATCAGGACAATAAATGTATAAAATACAGGTAAATCTGTTTTAGAGGACATCAACTTGGGATTGAGAATATACGCTTCAATTGCATGGATAACCATTACTGCGATAATCAGGTAGACAACAGTTAAGAAACCTCCAATCGTATATCCAATAAGTGCCAGGGGAATAAGTGAAATAATCACACCCGCGACAGGGATAAGTCCCAGGAAGAAGACCATAATTGATAATCCAAAAATTTGTGGGAAACCAAGAATCATTAACACAATCATCGTAAGGAATGTATTAATCAGAGCAATTATAAACTGTGCTTCAATTACTTTACCAAAAGTTCGTGAAAACTTTCCGCCAAAATACTCCATTTCCCGATAAAATGGGGCAATTTTACTTTGTTTGAATTTGCTCGTAAATTCAAGTAAGCGACGCTTTTCCAGCAGGAAAAACAAGCTGAGCAATAAGGAAATTAACACCTGCACACCCATCGTACTAATGTCTGTAATCGACTTTAAGAGAAATGAAAAGCCGTTTTCAATGTAGCCAGTAATTTGATTGCTGGAAATAATCGGTTCAATATAGCTGAAAATTGGATTGTTATATGATTCGACAGAGAAGGTTGAAATTTGTTTAATAACTTGACTGATTTCCGTTGTAATAATTGGCAGGTACTTGACAGCTCCAACTGTTAGTAAACTGACAATTAACGAATATAGCAGCAATACGAGAATGATGCGATTAATTTTAATCCGTTTCATAGTAAATTCGACAAGGCCATTCATTAAGAATGAAAAAATAAATGTGAGCAGAATAATATTGATTAGACTTCGCACACTGAAAAGTATCAGAATGATTAATCCAAAAATAATAATACGCTTTACCCCAGTTTTTTGGAAAAAGTCTGCGATTGATTCCATAAATTCGTTCCTCTCTTAAGCAGCATAAAGTAGTGTAGAGAATTTTACCTATATAATTTAGTATCCACTTTTATCAATAAAAACACAAGATAAAATACTTTAATTTCCTGATTAAATGGTAAAAGATGTGCTGATCTTTAATAATTAAATATGGAATCGAATATAGGAATGGAAAGTAAAAAGTACAATGATATAAATTCATGAACACATCTAAAAAGGATTCACCAGATACTTTCCAGTCAAGATGTGTCCATGAATTTTTTAGTCATTCCTCTGCTACAGCTTCCTCTTCCCCCAAAGCCATCACCAAAATCATCCCAATAATACAGGCTGCTCCAAGCCACTGAAAACCCCCAAAGGGCTCTTGTAACCAGAAGACGGTTGTGATTACAGCGGCAAGAGGCTCCAAGCTTCCAATTAAACTCGTTTCCTTTGGTGATAGACTTTGTAAACTATCAATATAAAACCAGAAGGCAATCATAGTTCCAAAGATGATTACAAATCCTAAGTACAAATAACCTTCCAGTGGTAAGCTTGCAAAGTCCATCTGCCAGGGTGGATGCACGAAGCTGAGTGTAAAGCTGCCAATAATCATTGCCCAGCCAACAATGACGAGAGAATCGAATTGTACAAGTAATTGAACGGCGTATAAGGTGTAGAATGCTAGGGCTAAGCCTGATAGGAGTCCCCAAATAATGGCAGGGACGGGCACAGACAGCTCTGAAATAGAACCATTTGTTAATAGCAGGAAGCAGCCGCTTAAAGCAAGAAAAACAGTAATGAAATCCTTTTTCTTTAATACCGTCTGTTTTCGTAACACGAGATAAATGATAATGATTACAGGTGCCTGGTATTGCAGTAAAGTGGCTACTGCGGCATTGCCATGATCAATGGATGCCATATAAGTGTACTGGACTGCAAGCATACCAAATAGGCTAAAGATGATAAGCTGAAAAGCACTTCGCTTATTTTTCCAAACAGCAAATATTTGTGTGCGGTCCTTTGAAAAGTACTGTACGCTTAGAAGCAAAATTCCAGCAATCAGTAGGCGTATCGTCACGAGCCAATTCACATCGATTGCGAAGTCTTGAAAAAGTTTTTGTGCTACCGTTCCCCCAACGCCCCAAAGTGTAGCGCCAGTAATTACTAGAAATAATCCTTTTCTTCGATCTGATTTATGCATAAATATGTCTCCGTTAATAGTAATTAATATGTAAGCAGGCAGGCTATCTAGTGAACTATTGTTAGCCTATCTATTAAAATGAAGCTACTTCTGTTTAACTACCGCAATCGTACATCTTGAAACACAGATTAGTTTGTCCGTTGCTTCATCTGTAATTTTAATTTCCCATATATGTGTTGTTCTCCCAATATGAAGTGGAACGCCAATTGCTTTCACCATTCCTTCGCGCATACTGCGAATATGGTTTGCGTTGATTTCCAGTCCAACTGCTGCCTCCGTCTTCTGATCGACTAAATGCGCACTTCCAACACTTGCAACTGTTTCAGCCAAAACAACGGATGCTCCACCATGAAGCAGACCAAAAGGCTGTCTAGTTGGTCCATGTACAGGCATTGTTGCGATGACTTGATCCTTTGTTACTTCAACAACTTCAATTCCGATTGCCTCCATAATTGTCTCCATATAAAAACTCCTCTCATTATTCTTTATCTTAACCTGCAATGCTTGATTAGTAAAACAAAAGTGGAACAGAGAATTTGTCCTGGTTGTCCCATTCAAATGAAAAACGTATGCAATATACGTTATACTGTAAATAATAAAATGAAAGTGTAAAGGACGGTTATCTATGGCGAAAATTTTAATCATTGAAGACGATCCGAAAATTGCCTCCCTTCTGCAAAGCCATTTGCAGAAATATGGATATGAAGCGATAGTAACGGAAGACTTTAACGCAATTATTGAAACCTTTCAAGCAGTTCATCCGGATCTGGTTTTATTAGATATTAATTTACCTAGTTTTGATGGCTTCTATTGGTGCAGACAAATTAGGCAGCATTCCACCTGTCCGATTTTATTTCTCTCTGCGCGTTCTGGAGAGATGGACCAGGTTATGGCCTTAGAAAATGGTGGGGACGATTTTATAACGAAGCCCTTTGCATATGAAATCGTAACTGCAAAAATTCGCAGCAATCTTCGCCGCGCATATGGTGAATATGCTCCTAACGTAAAAGAACGGATGATTGAACTAGATGGATTAACCCTTTATATGGAGAGAATGGAGCTGGAAAAAGACGGGAAAGTGATTACATTAACGAAAAAGGAAGCAGTGCTGCTTGAAATTCTTCTGGACCGTTCTCCCCGCGTTGTATCACGCGAAGTCTTATTGGAAAAGTTATGGGACGACCAATCCTTTGTTGATGAGAATACTTTAAATGTAAATATCACAAGGGTACGTAAAAAGCTGCAAGAGCTGAATATCGATGATGCAATTGAGACGATCCGGGGAGCAGGCTACCGGCTTATAGCAAATTGGGAGATGGAGACATGATCAAATTATTTTTGCGGGATCAAATTCCACTTATTTTTATTAATCTTACCCAAATTATTGTGATTCTCCTTGTGCTATGGGTTAGTGGATTTGGGGAGATGAATCTTGTACTTTACACTTTATTCTTGGGAGTGTTTTTCTTAACGGTTCATTTAGTTTATCGCTTTCTTTCACTGCGATCATTTTATAAGCGCTTAGCTCATCCGATTGTCCGGCTTGAGGAAATATTTGATACCTTGGATCATGCTCCAATTTCTGCAGCATTAAGTGAGTTGCTTAAGAGCCAGCACCGTTTATATATTAATGAAATAGAGCTGGAAAGGATTAGGAAGAATGAGCATGTCACTTTTATTAACCAATGGGTACATCAGATGAAGACACCGTTATCGGTAATCGAATTGATAGTCCAAGACCAGGATAATGATCAATTTCTTAGCGTTCGGGAAGAAACGGAAAGGCTCGAGAAGGGGCTGGAGATGGTTCTATATGCCGCCAGACTAGAAGTATTCGAACAGGACTTCCATATTCAGCCTGTTTCGCTTAAACGGATAGTGGATCAAGTGATACATGAAAATAAACGATTATTTATCAAAAATCACGTATATCCAGAATTGCATGTTTCTAATGTTTCAGTGGAATCTGACGAAAAATGGCTCACATTTATTATTAATCAGGTCATCACGAACGCGATAAAATACTCAGCAGGAAGAGGAGAAAAGATTTATATCTCTGAAGAAAAAACTGCAGAGGAAACACGCTTATTTATTCAGGACCACGGAGTCGGTATCCCTAAATCAGATATCAAGCGGGTGTTTGATGCGTTTTTCACTGGAGAAAATGGACGGGTTTACCGCGAATCAACTGGAATGGGACTTTCACTAGTTAAGGAAGTATGTGAAAAATTAGGGCATAAAGTAGAAATAGAATCCGTACAAGGAGAAGGTACACTGGTTACATTAACCTTTTTCTATTAAAGCAGGAAACCTTACAAAAATGTAATGAAAATGAAAGTAAGACCAATGTTTAAATTCTCTTGTTTCTTTTATACTAATGATAAAAGGAAGGGGATTTACTATGGATATTTTAAAAACGAGTAATTTGAGTAAAGTGTATGATGGAAAAGTTGCGCATAAAGCACTTGAAGATATCGATTTAACGATTGAAGAAGGTGAATTTGTTGGAATTATGGGACCTTCTGGAAGCGGGAAATCAACCTTATTAAATATCGTGGCTACAATTGATCAGCCTACTTCGGGATCCATTCAGGTAGATGGTAAGAATCCGCTGGAGATGAATCATAATGAATTAGCAAAATTTCGCCGGCGTGAGCTGGGCTTTGTCTTCCAGGACTTTAATCTATTGCCAACGTTAACAGTAGAAGAAAATATTGTACTTCCGCTTACACTCGAAGGTACACGTGTAAAAGAAATGGAGAAGCGTGTCGCAGCTGTGGCGGAAAAGCTGGGGATTTCAGAGATTTTGAATAATCGTACGTACGAAATATCTGGTGGTCAAGCACAGCGTGCAGCAATTGCCCGGGCAATTATCCATCGTCCGAGCATGGTGTTAGCAGACGAGCCTACAGGGAACCTTGACTCAAAGGCATCGAGAACGGTAATGGAGATGCTTGAAAGAATTAATAAAGAGGAGCAGACAACGGCCATGATGGTAACGCATGATCCAATTGCTGCAAGTTATACGGAACGTGTGGTATTTATAAAGGATGGAAAGCTGTTTAATGAAATCCATCGTGGAGATAATCGTCAAGCTTTCTTCCAAAAAATAATTGATGTGTTATCGCTGTTGGGAGGGGATGCAAGTGACCTTTCGTCAATTCGCGTTTAATAATGTGCTTAGAAATAAAAGAACTTACGCAGCATATTTTTTCAGCAGCCTGTTTTCCGTACTCGTGTTTTTTGTTTATGCCATTTTTTCATTTCACCCTGCATTAAAAGAAGTGCATCCGAGCGTTACGGTTGGTTTGCATTTTGCGGAAGGGATTATTTATGTTTTTTCCTTTATTTTTGTGCTTGTGTCTATGAGTGCTTTCCTGCATTCACGAAAAAAAGAATTTGGCTTGATGGTGATGCTTGGTATGACCAATCAGCAGCTGCGCAAGATGGTATTTTTGGAAAATGTATTAATTGGATTTTTTGCAACGGTCTCTGGTGTGGGAATTGGGCTTGTATTCGCTAAGCTCATTTTGATGACCGCTGAGTCTGTTCTGGAATTAAAGCAATCCCTGCCATTTTATATGCCATGGGAGGCAGTTATTCTAACATGTGGAGCATTCTTATTATTATTTATTGTTATTTCTTTTTTCACTGTTTGGATTCTAAAAGGAAATAAATTAATTGATTTAATAAAGGGGAGTGCTGTTCCGAAGAAAGAGCCAAAGGCATCTGTCCTGTTATCCATTTTAGCTACATTATTATTAGCAGTTGGCTATGGTGTTGCTCTTACAGTAAAAGAGCAACAGGTCGTTATCGCGATGATTCCTGTAACCATTATTGTAACTATCGGGACATATTTCCTTTTTACGCAGTTAAGTGTATTTATTATCCATCGTTTAAAGAAACGTAAATCATTGTTTTGGAAAAAGACGAATCTTGTGCTTTTTTCTGATTTAGCAAATCGTATGAAAGACAATGCACGCACCTTCTTTTTTGTAGCGATTGTTTCAACGGTTGCTTTTACGGCAATTGGTACGTTGGTTGGCTTTCGTTTTATGTTTACAAATAACTTATTAGAAGAGCGGTTGTTTGCATTGGAATATTCCTCTGACTTTGAAAACGAACAAGAAGAAGAGCATATGCAGATCATAGAAGATGAGCTTGGGGATATGCCCTATGAAAAAGTGGCTGTGCATATAAAAAATGTTTCGATTCCGAGTTTGGCTGACGAATATCGTCCTTTGACAGGTGTGATTTCTGAATCCGAGTATAATGCTCTAGCAGCTGCAGGCGGGGAAAAAGAAGCGCAGGTTGAATTAGACGGAAATGAGGCTGTTTATCTGTACTACAAGCCTAAGTTGGGTAATCTGGATGAGCCTGAAAGTAAGCGAACCGTCGACTTTGCTGGTAAGGAATTGAAGCAGACAGCAGCACTTGGCTCTGTTTTAATAGGTACTTTTGACAGCTACTTTATTGTTGATGATACTTTCTATAATAATATTACGGATTACGAGCCAGAATCTTATTATGCTTTTCAAATAAATGATTGGAAGGCTACTGCAGATTTTGGTGAAAGCTTACTGGAAAAATTGGGAGCAAGTGAGACAATGGGCCGTGGTGAACATTTTAGCTTTATGAATCTTGGTTATGATTGGTCTGTCTTGAATCAATCCTTTGGAACAGTTCTATTTATCGGAATGTTTATTGGTATTGTATTTTTCGTTGCAGCAGGAAGCTTCTTATACTTCCGTTTATATGCCGATTTAGAAAGTGAACAGCAGAAATTCTCGATGATTAGTAAAATTGGATTGACGGAAAAGGAATTATCGAAGGTACTCACAACTCAGCTGGCATTGCTATTCTTTATTCCAATTATAATAGCAGTCATGCATGGTGCCGTCGCTTTAACTGCATTAAAAAATATGTTTGATTACAGTATGCTGCAGAGCTCTATTCTAGTATTAGGAAGTTTCACTCTAATTCAAATCATTTACTTTATCTTTATCCGCCACGGTTATATAAAAAAGATTAAAAGTTATATAGCTTAAGAAAATGGACTGGGACATAATTACCAGGAAGTATTAAGAGTATACAAGCGGATTTATGGAGAAATGTAGCGAGGGGTCGCGGATTCAATTGAAAAACTTGGTTGTCACCAAGCCTTTCGCTGACAACCATAGCCCGACTTATGCGAATATGAAAGTTTTTTTATTCGCCAAAAAAGCAAGCATCATTACGAGTTAGCCGTGCATGGGATGACCACTAGCGCATGATGAATCAAGACTTGCTGCGCATACATGGTCTTCATGCACAGCTAACTCATTTTTATACGCAGTGTAACAGGACGCGCGACTTCCACTTCAAGAAATAAGGAGATACTTTTAATTCTAAGTGGGAGAACGGGCAGCCAGTAACGGCCCGATTGGTTCAACTAACGTTTCAGTGGGGGATGAAAAGAAAATTCCCACTGAACGCAGTTTCACTTTATGAGCGGGAACTAAGGCTTTCCGATTGGTCACCAAGAGGTCTTATTACTGCCTGACTTATGTGTAAATTAGTGTGTCTGGTCACTAATGATGGCTATTAGCGCCCAAGTTAATCATAATTCGTATCGTTTGGTTACTAATAATGGCTATTAGCGCCCAAGTTAATCATAATTCGTATCGTTTGGT
>DAMDKS010000053.1:0-14310 GCA_032085455.1 Oceanobacillus sp. | reverse complement strand
GGTTACTAATAATGGCTATTAGCGCCCAAGTTAATCATAATTCGTATCGTTTGGTTACTAATAATGGCTATTAGCGCCCAAGTTAATCATAATTCGTATCGTTTGGTCACTAATGATGGCTATTAGCGCCCAAGTTAATCATAATTCGTATCGTTTGGTTACTAATAACGGCTATTAGCGCCCAAGTTAATCATAATTCGTAGTGTTTGGTCGCTAATGATGGCTATTAACGCCCAAGTTAATCATAATTCGTAGTGTTTGGTCACTAATAATGGCTATTAGCGCCCAAGTTAATCATAATTCGTAGTGTTTGGTCGCTAATGATGGCTATTACGCCCAAGTTAATCATAATTCGTATCGTTTGGTTACTAATGATGGCTATTAGCGCCCAAGTTAAACGTAAATATCATTAGATATGGTAACTAATAGGCCTTACCACTTCTAAACTCTATATGGCAATCGAATCACCTCGTGCTACAGGAAAGCGTGCGATTAAAGGCGGGGCGCTTACATTAGTGTATTTCCAACGCCTATGCCCCAGCCTCTTTCATATTTTAAAAATTATCGTTATGGTAACGAAAACGGGTCGCTCTATTTACTTATGTGAAGCGCATCACTATAATTGTATGCATAGCGTCTCTATGTGTGGAGGAGGATGAGGATGCCGGGGAAAAAGAGTTTTCGTTTAATTATATTCATGCTGATTATTATGCTTGCAGCTTGTAGTGATGGTAGCAATAAGGATTCGCAGGACAATGCAGCAAGTGATGCTTCTGCAGAAGTAGAAGGAGCCATTACCATCTCGGCTGCTGCAAGTTTAACCGATGCAATGCAGGATATTGCAGATTTATTTATTGAAGAAAATCCAGAAGTGCAAGTAGACTATAATTTTGGCGGTTCTGGCGCATTAAGGCAGCAAATTACACAAGGAGCACCAGTGGATTTGTTCTTTTCTGCTTCTGAGAGTGACTTTCAAGCGGTAGTGGATGAAGGCTATATTGATGAAGCAAATGCTTTGGATTTGCTTGCGAATGAACTTGTTTTAATTATACCTGAAGGCAGTGAAACAGTGACTTCCTTTGCTGATTTAAGCAATGCGAAGCAAATTGCGATTGGAAACCCGGAGTCAGTTCCAGCTGGGGAGTATAGTGTCGAAGTATATGAATCAATGGGCATCATGGAAGAAATAGAGGAATTGCTGGTTCATGCAGAGGACGTTCGTGCGGTACTTACATATGTAGAAACGGGGAATGTTGATGCAGGGACGGTATACAGAACAGATGCAATGATAAGTGATAACGTAGATATTGCAGATGCAGCACCAGCTGATTCGCATGATCCCATTATTTATCCAGTTGGAATTGTCAATCATTCCGATAATGAAGAAGCTGCAAAAGCTTTCTATAAATACTTGCAAACAGATGCAGCGCTGAAGGTATTTGAGGATTATGGATTTATTATTCAATAATATGACGTTTGAAGAATTTTTCACACCTGTTTTACTGTCACTAAGGGTTTCTTTGATTAGTTTAATTTTAGTATTTCTTTGTGCAACGTTGATTGCCAGATGGATGGCACGGGCAAGCTTTAAAGGTAAAATCGTGGTTGAGACGATTTTAATGCTGCCACTTGTATTGCCGCCTACCGTCGTTGGTTTTTTGCTTATTATTATTTTTGGAAATAACAGCTTTATTGGCGATTTCATTGAGTGGGTTTTTAACGATACTATCATTTTTACATGGTATGCTGCAGTAATTGCGAGTACAGCAGTTGCTTTTCCACTCATGTACCAATCTGCGAAAGCGGGGTTTTTAAATATTGATAGAGATATCGAGAATGCTGCAAAGGTGGATGGAGCGAATAGCTTCCAGGTTTTTGTGAAAATTACTGTTCCGCTTTCTTCTGCCGCTTTAATCACTGGTGCACTCCTTAGCTTTGCGCGAGCACTTGGTGAATTTGGTGCAACGCTAATGATAGCAGGGAATATTCCGGGGCGGACTCAAACATTGCCAACAGCAATTTATGTCGCATTGCAATCGGGAAATATGACGCTCGCTTGGACCTGGGTCATTACCATCATTGTCATTTCATTTTTTATGCTGATGTTTATCCGCGTAAAAGCGGAACAAGGGGACAGATCTTAATTGTTCCACTTTGATGATATAAAATGCTGTAACGTAAATGATGGATGCGAAAATTGAGCTATTTAGCTATAATAAAATAGACTCATTTCGAAACAAATCTACGAGAGGAAATGATAATATATGGCACAGCGAATTGGTGTTATTGGACTAGCTGTAATGGGAAAGAATTTAGCTTTAAATATTGAAAGCCGAGGGTACCCCGTTGCGGTGTATAACCGCTCTTACGAGAAAACGGAGGCTTTCTTAGCAAATGAAGCAAAGGACAAGCAGGTTATCGGCGCTAAAACGATTGAAGAATTTGTTCACACTTTGGAAAAACCACGCAAAATTCTTCTAATGGTAAAGGCTGGACCGGCTACAGATGCAACAATTGAGTCATTGCAGCCCTATTTAGAAAAAGGAGATATTTTAATAGATGGCGGTAATACCTTGTATGAGGATACGATGCGTCGCAATAAAATGCTCGATGAGACAGGAATTCATTTTATTGGAACAGGAGTTTCCGGCGGTGAGGAAGGTGCTCTTAATGGGCCATCATTAATGCCTGGCGGTCAGAAGGAAGCCTATGAATTAGTAGCACCAATATTTGAAGCAATTTCAGCAAAGGTTGCGGGTGATCCATGTGTAACCTATATTGGACCAAATGGTGCCGGGCATTTTGTGAAAATGGTACATAATGGAATTGAGTACGGGGATATGCAATTAATTGGCGAAGCATATTTTATTTTAAAACATGTACTTGGTTTGGAAGCGGAGGAATTAAGCGACGTATTCTCTGAATGGAATAAAGGGGAATTGGACAGCTACTTGATTGAGATTACTGCAGACATTTTTACGAAAAAGGATGAAGAAACAGGTAAAGCACTTGTAGAAGTCATTATGGATAAGGCCGGTCAAAAGGGAACAGGCAAATGGACAAGCAAGAATGCATTAGACCTTGGTGTTCCGCTGCCATTAATTACGGAGTCTGTATTTGCTCGTTTTATTTCTTCTTTGAAGGATGAGCGTGTTGCTGCAAGTAAAGTATTAGCTGGTCCTAAGGACACTCCACTCGAAGGTAATCGCGAAGAACTGATTGAGGCGGTTCGAAAAGCGTTATATATGAGTAAAATCGTTTCTTATGCTCAAGGGTTTGCCCAAATGCGTGCTGCTTCAGAAGCAAATGGCTGGAATCTGCAATTTGGTGAAATTTCCATGATTTGGCGTGGTGGCTGTATTATTCGAGCCAACTTCCTGCAAAAGATTAAAGAGGCTTATGATCGTGATCCGGCACTTGCCAATTTAATGCTTGACCCTTATTTTAAGGAAATTGTTGAAGGGTATCAAACAGCATTACGCGAAGTTATTGCATTGGCAATTAAACATGGTATTGCCGTGCCAGCATTTTCTAGTGCGATTGCTTACTACGATAGCTACCGCGCTGAAGACTTATCGGCAAACTTAATTCAAGCACAACGCGACTACTTTGGTGCGCATACGTACGAACGTAAAGACAAACCAGGTACCTTCCATGCAAACTGGTTCTAAAAATAAAAAATGGTTTCGAACAATCTACGTTCGAAACTATTTTTTTTAGTCTTTCTTCCTAATTCTCAATATTCTAAGGTCTATCTTCCTAATTATTTAAAATAAATGCTGAATATTGGAATTATATGTTATATTAGTTAAAAGGAAAGTAATATTATGTATTGATGGAAAGGAAGGAAACGGGAATCCATGGTATATCGAATTCAGCCTTTAAAGTTTTTAACTGCAATCGATGATCACATTTTTCGTATCAAGCGCGCTGAAAATACAGCTAATTTCTGGAAGACAAGTATTTTACTCATGCTTGCATCAGCTGTTATATATGGCTGGATGGCTTATTTAGGAATAGGTTCCAACTTGCTTTCCATGGATGCACCCTTGCTTGGAGCGGGAGAATATGAAGTAAATAAATTAGGCTTTTTGATTGGGAGAGTCGTATATGGCATGCTCTTTGCAGCGACCGTATTATTTATCCCGAGTAGTTTATTCTATTTACTGACCGAAATTCCGTATCAGAAGCTCGTTATGATGCAGCAAGTTGTTCTTCTAGTGCTGCTTTTGGAGCGGGTCATTTGGATTCCACTCACCATATGGGCTGGATTAGACTGGTATGCATCCCCATTGTCACTTGGTGTTATTTTTTCTTATTTAATCGAAAATGAGTGGTTCATTTATTTCTTTGGAGCAATCTCGTTATTTCAAGTTTGGATTATTTGGTTTGTCTATCGTTTTTTACAGGCCCTTTCTGAGGTGAGTGGAAGAACCATACTGTTAGTAGTTGTTTTGCTGCATATTTTTGGTTGGGCATTTGCCGCTACCATCACAATGACAGATATTTACATCATAAGTAGGTGGTTTGGATGAAGCGAAACCGCTGGATGATAATAGGTGCTATTTTATTTGTTTGTCTTAATATATTGTTGATTGTTATGGATAAAGAAGGAAAGGTTGACCGTGTCACTTATATCCATACTTGGACAAACAGTAATACTGCTGATATGAAGGAAACCCTCGAAAAACCTGCAGTATTAGCAGCAACGGAGGAACAACCCGTATTTTTCGATAAAAATCAGGGTGTATTTCAAGAGTTCCTTGTAAATGAAGGGGATAGCGTTGCGGTTGGCGATGGGCTGTTCATTTATCAAGTTCATAATTACTACGAAACAGAGGCAAATCTTTTAACACAAATCGATAAGGTGAACAGTGAGATGACAGCAATCGAACAAGCTGTTAAAAAAATGAAGCAATATAAGATTCCAAAAAATAAGGATGATATATCTGGTTCCGTACTTATTACCGAAGAGGATATATTTGTCGAATTGCCAGAGTCGGCGATTGAGGCACAGCTCGTGAAAGAACAATTCCTACTTGAAAAAGAAAAGGAGCTAGCTCAAAAGCAATCTGAAGTGGATACTTTCGAGAAACAATTAGATGAATTGCGATCTACAGGAGATACATTAACGTTTCAAAGCCCATATAAAGGAAAAATCCAGCATATATCAAATGAACTAAAAGATCCAATTATTTTGATTGCAGATCAGGAATTACGTGCTGTTGGCAATTTAACGGAAAAAGAACGTGCAGAAGTAGAAACAGGTATGCCAGCTGAGCTTACGTTAAATGAAATAGATGCATCCCTTTCAGGAGAAATAGAGACGCTTGCAGACCGCCCTGAAGAAGCAGAAAGTATAGATAAAGAAAGCATTTATCCGTTTACTGTAAATATCGAAGAAGAAGAAAAGGAGAGTCAAACAGAGCTGCTATCTGGCTACCATGGTCTCCTATCCATTACAATGGCAGAAAGATTAGGAGTAACGGCAATTGATGAAACTGCACTTATTGGTAATCAAGCGGTTTGGAAAATGGACCGGAGTGGTCTGCTCCTGAAGCAACCTGTAGAAACGGGTATGCAGGAGAATCACCAAATAGAAATTCAATCAGGAATCGATCCAGATGAACTTTTGGCTCTGGAATCAAATAATCGGTTGCGGGATGGTTCGGTTTTTATAACACCAATTAAATGGAAAGAGCTAAAGCATGAGATAGCGAATTGGAAAGCGATTGGCTGGAAAAAGCCTTTGATTAGCGGCATACTTTCAAGATAAGGAAAGGGAGGCTTGCCTCCCTTTTTTCTGAATGATTATAGATTAGCGGCAAAATGGTAATCAGACGCTTTCCTAACTTTATCGTTGTGGTATAGAACAGTCAGAAGTGCACCACTTAATAGGATGATACCGGTCAGGAAGAACCAGATCATAAGGACAATAATTCCGCCCAGACTTCCGTAGGTTGCAGAGTAATTTCCGAAATTACTCACATAAATAGAAAAGCCTAAAGAAATAATTTGCCAAAGCAGACTAGCGATGAGTGAGCCGGGTATAATATGCTTGAATGGCAATTTCTTATTGGGAGCAATGCGATATAACAGCATAATGAATGCTGTTAATACTACAATACTGATTGCCCAGCGCAGCACTTGAAATATTATCTCTGTACCAGCACTGATTCCAATGATTGGGTTTATAAAACGCAAAATGACATCTCCAAAAATCGGAAGAGTAATTGCTACAATTACTGCCACAATCATACATGCAGTGAGTGCAAGAGAAATGAGTTTGACTGTAATGAATGACCGTGTCTCTTCTACATCGAAAGCCTCATTTGCTGATCGAATAAAGGCATTAATTCCATTTGATGCAGACCAAAGTGCTCCAATAATCCCAACCGTCAGCAACCCACCCCGTGGAGTTTCGACAAGACTGATTATATTTTCTTGGAAAAGTGAGGCAATCTCACTAGGCAAAATTTCGGAAAAGAAATCCATTGCTTCACTTGCTGAAATATTAAAATAAGGGATAATTGCAAACCCAACAACGAGTAGCGGGAAGATTGCTAGAAGAAAATAATAAGCTAGCGATGCCGCTAAAAGTGTAACATGATGTTCATTAAATTTTTCCATGAAAATGGTTATATTGTTTTTTAGTTTATTCATAATAGCCTCCTTCATGCTGCCGCAATTAGTAATGTGGATTCATTCTGTATTGTAAACTATATACCCTGTTGGAAGTAAATTAATCTTATGCAGGAAGATTGGATAATGTATTACGTTAAATAGCTGAAAGGAATGCGTGTGTGTCTCCAATAAAGTTTAAAAGTTTTAATTCAATGAACTAGTGGTATAATATTTCTATATAATATACGATAATATATGCGGCAAATGGAAGCAAAGGGAGGGAAATTACATATGGAACTAATTTATCTCAGTATTTTATTTATAGCAATTGCATTTGCATTCGTTGCAGCCTATCTATGCTTTGTTCTTAAGCGTATTTCTAATACAATGAAGACCTTAGGTTCGACAATGAGCGATGTTGAGAAGCAATTGACTTACATTACACCGCAAATGACGGAAACCATTCGGGGCACAGATAAATTGATTGAAGATGTAGAAAAAAAGGTAAAAGCAACAGACAGTATTTTTGATACAGCAGAGGAATTTGGAACTTCAATCAGCTCAGCAAATGAGGCGTTGCAAAATCGCTTTGGAAAATTAACAGATGAAGAAATGGATCGCAAGGTAAAACCATATATTGAGGGAATTAAATGGAGTGAGGTTGCTGTTAGATTATACTCCAGCTGGCAGGAAAATAAAAATGATGAAATACATGAAATAATCATTCGTGATAAAAATGAAGTTGCAGAAGTAACAGGGAGAGAGGGATAAACATGACATTAGTAGGTGTAGGTGTATTATTTATTGGCATTGCATTTCTTATTTTAGCAATCTTTTTAGGTTCTACATTGCATAATTTAGCAGGTATTCTTGGGGGAATTGATAAAACGGTACAGCAGCTGCCGAAACAGCTGGATGATGTAATGCAGGAGACAGGTAATATTATTCGTGAGAGCAATCATACATTGACAGATGTAAATGAAAAGATGGAACAATTAAGCCCGCTATTTTATATTGTTGGTGATGTAGGGAATGCAACGCGAAAACTAACTTCCTCATTAGTAGATGCAACAGATTCAATGAAAGAGAAAAGCGAAACGGCTAAAGGGCTTACCGAAAAAAATAATCTTGGTGGTGTGTATGGTTCCTTTGCGTTAGGCTATTACTGGCTGAAAAAGCGTCAGCAAATGAAAAAAGAGAATGCTGAAGGAGAATTCACTGGTGGAAACTAAAAAAGATAACCCAATTAGTGTAGTATTAGGTGGAGTTGTTTGCGGAATAGCAGCCGCCCTATTTACACAGTGGTGTGATCGTAAGGCAGACGCTCCTAGTATGATGGACAAGCTGAAAAGCTTTGAAAGCAAATTATATGCAGACGGAGAAGAGCGTGCACGTACATTTGAAACCATAAAGCAACAAGCTGAAGATAGGTTATAGTACTAAGCTGGACGTGGCAATTCTAGGATAATTAGCTTTACACAACCCATAAATTTTATAATTTATATTAAAAAGCGTTACCGAATAGGGCAACGCTTTTTCTAAATTGAAGAGCAGCCAACTACTGTTCATTCACAACTTTTCTCTTATTGTTAAAGTCTTTTGCACTTTTGAAGACCATTACTCCTAGTGTTAATGCGCCATATAAACCTTCAAGGTTCCTCCGGCTTGCAAAGTCTGCTGTTTCCTTTTTCTTAAAATCTTCAACTGCATGGACCATATTAGTGGAGAGCTGCTGCGTTGCGCGACCCACATCACCAACCAAATAGAAAATGGGCGTCAGTTCCTTTAATTGCAGATTAATTTGCTGCAGTGTATCAACACCTGTATCCATCGCTTCGCTTACTTGTGTTGTTAGTTCATTTACTGTCTCTGGTAAATCCTTTGTCGTCTTCTTCATGTCACTTAATACTCCAGAAACCTTTATTAATGGTTTTATTAATACACCGACTAAGACTAGTAAAGCAAGTCCGATAATAATTAGACCAATACCTACCCAAATCATATGATTACTGCTCCCTTCGTTCTTATATATACATCTTACCACGGTGACATTTATGCTAAACTTTCTCTCTCCATAGCATACCACATTTTCTTAGGCATAATCCCGTATCATGTCCCATAAAATTTAAGAAAAGTACAATGAAGTATAACCTCTATAAAGGCGGCGGCAGAATGAAAAGATATTTAAAAATTGTTGCTTGGTTTTTAGGTTTGGCCATGTTAGCTTTTTTCATCCAGTTACCGATTCAGCAAACAGAAACGACCTGGGCCTCTTGGTCGCTCCCGCTTTCGGGAAAAACCATTGTTTTAGACCCAGGTCATGGTGGTCCAGACGGTGGAGCGGTAGGTAGTGATCGTACACTGGAGAAGGACATTGCACTCCAAGTATCCAAACAGCTGCAGCGTTATTTACAGCAGGCAGGAGCACTTGTTTATTTGACCCGAGAAAAGGATGAGGACTTAGCGGCCGAGGGAACGAAAGGACTAGCCCGCAGGAAATCAGAGGATATTCGAAATCGGCTTGCATTTATTGAAGAAAAGCAAGCAGACCTTTTCTTAACCATTCATTTAAATGCACTGCCCTCTGAGAAATGGCGCGGAGCTCAAACTTTTTATTACCCGGAATTTGATGAAAATCGTCATCTTGCAAAAATGGTTCAGGCAGAAATAAGAAGAAATATGGAGAACACAAATCGCAAAGCATTAGAGATTAATGGCATCTACTTGTTAAAGCAAGCTCAAGTACCTGGCGCATTGGTGGAAATTGGTTTTTTATCCAATGCTGAAGAAAGAGAGCTGTTAAAGCAGGAAGAATATCGGGAAAGTATGGCCGCGAGTATTTATCAGGGAGTACTTCGCTATATTACAGAGGATATGGAAGAGGCGAAATGAAATTTTTTCCCAAAACTTTGCTGATACTGCAGTGCTAATTTGTAAAGACCATATCTTTAACAAAACAAATATTCAATATAGCATACAGCTCTTTCTCTGAATGGAACGGCACATTATGTTATACTGGATGGGGAATATTTATGTTAAAGGGATGGTGACGACAATGCTAACAAAGGAACAGGTTATCGAGCTGCTTAATCCAGTCAAAGACCCATTTTTACATACAACTTTAGAAGAAACTGACGGGATTAAAAGCGTTACAATAAAGGAAGATAAGAACCATGTCAGTGTAAAGGTCGGTATTTCTAAAACAAATACTGGCGAGCAAATGGCAATGCAGCAAGAGATTGTTGGAATTCTGAAAAAGAATGGTGCAATAACTGTTGGGTTGCGGTTTGAACAGCTGCCAGAGGAAATTATCCGTAAATATCAGCCTGCAGCTGAAAAGGAGCAAGAGGCTTCGTTAATGGGTGGCAGCATGAATACCAAATTTATTGCGGTCGCTAGTGGAAAAGGCGGTGTTGGTAAATCAACCGTGACCGTCAACCTGGCAATGGCGTTAATGCGTCTTGGTAAAAAGGTTGGTATTATTGATGCGGATATTTACGGCTTCAGCGTTCCAGATATGATGGGCATAGAGGAACGTCCGGTTGTACGTGGAAAGAAAATTATTCCCGTGGAACGTTTTGGAGTAAAGGTTGTCTCAATGGGCTTCTTCGTTGAGGATAATTCCCCGATTATTTGGCGTGGTCCAATGCTCGGTAAAATGCTGAATAGCTTTTTCTCTGAAGTCGAGTGGGGAGATTTAGATTATCTGCTTCTTGACCTGCCACCAGGTACAGGCGATATTGCGATGGATGTTCATGAGCTGCTTCCAACGTGCAAGGAAATTATTGTAACGACACCTCACCCAACAGCAGCATTTGTTGCAGCACGTGCAGGGCAAATGGCACTGAAAACAGAACATGAAATTCTTGGTGTAATCGAAAACATGTCTTATTTTGAAAGTAAAGTTACTGGTGAAAAAGAGTATGTTTTCGGTCAAGGCGGCGGTAAAAAGCTGGCAGAAGTATTAAAAACAAAAGTGCTTGGACATCTTCCGCTTATGCAACCGTATATGGAAGAGGATGTTTTTGCCCCTTCTGTCTATCAGGAAGATCATCCAACTGCGAAGGAATTTCATCTAATCGCATCAAAAATAGTGGCGAAAATAGAAGAATAATACAAGGGATAAGAAAAAGGACATGATTACATGTCCTTTTTCTTTGGGAAACAGGTAATTTACTCTTCCTCATCATTAGGTCCTTCTTCGTTTTGATTACCTTCACCTTCACCGTTTCCTTCACTTTTCTTATCTTGTTCATCGCCTTCTTCTTCCCGACCTTCTTGTTCCTCAGCAGCTTTCAAAAGCGTTTCCTGAATCTTGGCTTTAAAGAGCGGTGTATCAAGGGTTTGTTGAATAGTTTCTTCCAAGTGCGCTCTGAACTGCTGACTTTTCATTAATGAAAGAATTAATGATGAAATTTCGGGATTTTGCATTAAGTCCAGCATTTGTTTTTGATAATCCGAATCATTCATGAGATCTTTTAGTAATTTGATTTGTTCTTCATTCATTGATGATGCAAATCCTTCAACAAAGCTTGGATCCTGGAATAGATTTTTCCACATTTCCTTTCCTTGATCGCTATTGAGTACGTCGTTAATTGCAGATTTAACTGGTTCAGATTGAATAACAAGTTCTTGTTTGAATTTTTCGTCCTGGAGGATTTCTGCCAAAGCTTTTTTCCCATCCTCCGTCTGTAAAATATCAACTACCATTTTTTTTGTTTTTTCATAATTCCCATCAGCCTGATCTGCGTTATTATTCATACCACAAGCTGTTAAAATGATGATACTTAGGATAAATAAAGAAAATAACTTTTTCATTTTCTAAATTACCTCCTTTCTCGTTTTTTAATATGAGTGACAAAATAAATAACTATGCATGAAATTGAGGAAAAAAGATTTTTTTCGTGTTAAAATACATTATTAGGTAGAGCAAAATTTAGGAGGACTCATTTTGAATAGTCGAAAACTGATTAAGTTTTTATTTAATACATTAATAATTGGTGGCGTTGTTGGATTAATTATTAGTTTCTTCGTTAAATGGGATACTTATTCTACATATTTAAAGCCATTTAATGCTATGGAGATTTTAGGATTAATTATATTCTTTATAGGCTTAGGATTAACATTTAGTGTGATTAGTATGACGGGATATTTTGCCTATTTATATGTTCATCGTTATGGAATCAGTTTATTTCGCTCATTTTGGAATACTGTGCAGGTTTTATTGATATTATTTGTTTTATTTGATTTAGTCTACTTTCCCTATAAGAATGGTGACATAGCCTTTTATTGGGTATTGCTTGGTGCATTGCTTTTATTTGCATTTGCATGGGGAATTGCTAAATTGAAACAAAAGGAAACGAATAAATCAGCATTTATTCCAACGCTATTTTTTCTTATTGTGATTACAACCGTAGAATGGACACCAGCACTGATTGCGGAGGGTTCAGATTATGTGTGGTTAATGCTCGCTCCCCTTTTGATATGTAATACTTACCTCATTATTGGTTCGCACCGAATTGCAAATCGTGTTGACGGGAAATCCGCAAAGGACCCGGCAAAAAAAGATGATGTATCAGCAGCAAAGTCAAAAACACCAAAATTAAAAAACTGAGCCTATAATAAGTCGGCTCAGTTTT
Organism: Oceanobacillus sp.; assembly: GCA_032085455.1. GTDB lineage: Bacteria > Bacillota > Bacilli > Bacillales > Amphibacillaceae > Oceanobacillus. The sequence goes on along the minus strand of DAMDKS010000053.1, from coordinate 2,047 downwards.
TTTATCTTCATATGACTCTAATCTACAATTTCTACCTCCGCATCTGCTTGACTAATTAATTCGCTAATTGGAACGAATGTGAAGCCTTTACTCTTTAATCCAGGCAATATTGTTTCTAAAGCACCTGCAGTTTGCTTTGCGGAATCAGAGGCATGCAATAATAAAATATCGCCATTTGAGGTATTTTTCATGACGGTATCCACGATGCTTTCTGTGCCGGGGTTCTCCCAGTCATTCGGATTAATATTCCAATGGACAACTTCAAAGTCCATTGATTTTGCCAGTTCCAGCACCTCCTCATTAAACTGTCCACTTGGTGTGCGGAGCAGCTTGAGATTTTCATACCCGAGCTTATTAAAAGTCTCCTGTGCTAAAAATAAATCCTTTTGCACCTGTTCTATTTCCTGATCTAAATAGCTCTTATAGCGATAGCCCAGCATTCCAATTTCATGCTTGTCCTCTGCGATTTTCTCTACAATTTCTGGGTGATGTTCAGCCCATTCCCCACTGAGAAAGAAAGTAGCTTGAACTTCTTCCTGTTTGAGCCTTTCCAAAATATCGTAGACCTTTTCTTCTCCCCAGCTGATATTGAACGTTAAAGCAACATTTGGCTCCTTTGCATCTCCTTTTGTTAAAGCAACTTCATTACTATTGTTTGCCCAAAGGGAGCCATTATTAACCATTAAAAATATAAAGCCAGCGACAATTAAACCAATAACTCCAAATAAAATGAACCTTCTCTTCCGAGTAAAATCAACAACATAAAAATGATCCATTTCCCGTTCCTCCCTGCAAAGCTTGTCTTAATTGATTGTATGAAAGGAAACACAGAATATGAAAAGTTTAATTGACTAAGGAGAAATAAATTTCAAAGAAATTTTTAAAAAATAGGATGAAAAAGCTGAGAAGAGGGGAATATTAAATAGGAAAACGACAAAAGCTTACGTTAATTTGTTAGCAACCGACAAAATTCTTCATTTTATTCGTATAGCTATGTTGGGTATAAGAACTTTATTACAAGAGGATGTTCAAAAGTCCGATAAAATGACACTTTGAATTTCGCACGAATGCTTGCTTTTCGTATCCTTGGAAAAGAAAAACACTTTTCCTGCGTGCTAAACTTTGCTCACGTATTAAAAGCATACGTTCCGCTACGGGAAGCTCGCGCCGCCTCGAACTTCGACGCACAGGACGTGCTAGTGTCGGCGTTGCAACAAATATTTTCGGCTGGACGAGTAACTGCAGTCTAAAGGCACCTAAGACTCTAGCCCTCGGTCTTTTATATCCTGCTTTTGAACACGCACTGCAAAGAGTAAAAGAAAACATTCTATCTATTGCATAATCAGGGGTTGTATTTTGAGGTGAAAGGCTATGTTAGGTTTATTGATTAATGAGATGGAACAGAAGGAAATTGCCTATTTAATTAAGTGTGAACTGGAAGAATTATTATTTGAGCTGGAGGATCATCGAATTGATGCATTCGTAAAGCAAGCAATGCGGGAAAGGTATCAAACATTATTTCAAATGCTGCTGCGTGTCGCAAGCAAAGAAGAATGTTTGCAATATATGCCAGCTAAAATAAAGAATAATTGAGAAAAGGCTGGGGCATAAGTGTATGTTTAGCAAAGACGTGTGATGTATAATGGCTAGCACTGGGATGGAAGAAAGCTATTAATGAGAGCACGAAGTTTGATATAACGTTCATCAGATTTCTATAGTTATACATTGGCATCAGGGGCTAAGTACACTTATGTCCTGCCTTTTTCTTTATGGAAGAATCCGAATTTGGTTTACAGTTATGTAACAAAGAGTAAAAAAATATTAATTTTTTGTTGCAGAAAATAAATTCCTGTGATATAGTAATTTTTGTTGTGATTTTAAAAACTTTAGCGATAAACTTTCCCAGAAAAAACATTTCACAAAAAGTGTTGACAATATTTCGGAAACATGGTAAATTAAAGGTCGTCGCAAAAAGTGACAAAATATTATGAATTGCTCTTTGAAAACTGAACAAAACAACCAGTATGTCAAGCGGAATCACGTAAGT
>DAMDKS010000052.1:0-28555 GCA_032085455.1 Oceanobacillus sp. | reverse complement strand
ATTTCCTTAAGGGGGTGAAATTCCGTTTTGCACAGAAAAAAAGGTAAACTTAAAAAAATTACCTCTTGACATTCTAAAAGAATTGTCTTAATCTTATCTCTAATAAATAAATTATTCTAAGCATTGACGAAGAGTAGTAGTTTATCGGGACACGATAGAGAGCTGATGGCTGGTGAAAATCAGTGTGCTTCCAATAAATGAATGGACTTCTGAGCTTCCAGACCGAACCAAATCTAAATGATTTGCAGTAGGCTTTGGCGAAGCGGTCTCATCGTTATCCGAGACAGGTATTTAGCATTTTTGCTTGATACTGATAAAGTGAGCTTATTTTTTCAGCTAATAAAGGTGGTACCACGGTCCCTCGTCCTTTTCGGATGTGGGACTTTTTGTGTTGTTATAAAGTGAAACTTCATTCAGTGGGCAGTAGGGTTTTTTCATCACTTTCACCCCGAAATCTTGAAGTGGTGGTCCTGATGCCAGTTCATTCGGGATAAAAAATTCATAAAAAATCGCTAAGTAAGAGGAGTAAACAATTTGAAAGAAGCGTTACAGAGAGCTGGTGGAGCTGTGAATCCAGTACGTGGACGATTGTTGAATGGACTTACGAGAGGTTTTCTTAAAAAGCATGAACCTTGCTTGAGTAGGAAAACACGGGTTTCCGCCGTTATACGGATAGGATATCGATTTACCTGCACGGCTGATGCAAGTTTTCCGTATCTGAAAAAGATGAAAAGACAGTTCTTTTCAAAGTGAGGTGGCACCGCGGTCACATACGTCCTCTATAAGCACAGGTTAGATGTGTTTATAGAGGGCGTTTTTATTTGCAGATAGAAAGACTTGGAGACAACCAAGTTTTCTAAAATATAAATAGAAATGGAGGAGTCTGAAATATGCATGAACAAAATCACGTATTCCGTTATTTGAAAATGAAACAAAATATAGCTCCTATCCAGGTGCTGCAAAATTTATCAGGAAGCAAAAAGTTTCTGCTGGAAAGTACATTTCAGCATGAGAAAAAAGGAAAATTTTCTTTTTTGGGAATGAATCCATATGAGGAAGTAATCGGACATGGCAACCAAACAACCGTTATTAATCTGGAAACAAAGCAAACGGAAATAAGAAAAATAAACACATTGCATTATCTTAAAGAACATCTTCCAAAAATCAATATTGATTTGCCATTACCATTTTTCGGTGGGGCGGTTGGCTATATTGGATACGATGCAATCAGGGAGTTCGCGGATATTGGCAGTCCGCTTCCAGATGATATCGACATGCCTGACATTCATTTTATGCTGTATAAAGACATCATTGTTTTTGACCATCGTCAGGAAACAATTTATCTTATTGCTGTGAATCTGGATAATCAACCTGAAGCGGCACTGGATAAAAGATTAGCGCAATTAAAAGAAGTAATAGAAAAAGAGAAACAGCCAGCTAAATCTCTTTTTGAGAATATCGAATTTAAATCAGAGATAACGGAGGAGGAGTTTAAAGAAAAAGTAAACATTGCAAAACGATATATAAAACAAGAAGATGTTTTACAAATTGTCCTCTCGCAGCGAATGACTGCCCAAATCACAAGCGAACCTGATTTTTCTTATCGCTTTTACGAAAATCTGCGGCAAGCAAATCCATCTCCATACATGTTTTACATGGATTTCTCGGATTATGTAGTTTTAGGCGCATCGCCAGAAAGCCTGATTCAGACAACTGGAGAGGAAATCACAACGAATCCAATAGCGGGCACACGTTGGCGCGGGGAAACACCGGAAGAAGATACACGTTTAGAAAAGGATTTGCTTTCAGATGAAAAAGAAATTGTGGAGCATCGTATGCTGGTTGACTTAAGCAGAAATGATCTTGACCGTGTTTGTGAGAAGGACAGCATCACCATTCCAACCTATATGGCAATAAAGAAATACCAGCATGTCATGCACATTGTTTCTGCAGTGAAAGGAAAATTAAGAAAAAATACTTCAAGCATTGATGCCTTGATTGCCTGCCTGCCAGCAGGGACTGTCTCTGGTTCGCCAAGAGTAAGAGCGATGCAGCTGATCAATCAGCTTGAGGAGAAAAAGCGTGGTGCATATGGCGGTGGGATTGGTTATATCAATTTTAATCATGATGTAAACATTGCGCTCACGATACGGTCCCTCGTAATAAAAAATGCCACGGCCTATTTACAAGCTGGGGCTGGAATTGTTTTTGATTCTATTCCAGAAAACGAATATCAGGAAACCTTGAATAAAGCTAAATCTTTATTGGAGGTGCAGCAGTTTGATCCGATTAACTGAAAAATAGTTCATGCAGTCCCGACAGTCCAGAATGATAATTTCTGTTTAAAAAGGAGAAGGTGAACCATGAAACAGTATCTTAAGAAAGTAATTAATAAAGAAAATCTTACAGTGGGGGAGATGAAAGAGGCAGCACAATATTGCTTTACAGATAAGGTAACAGAGTCTGAAATTGCCGCACTGCTGATCGCCCTGCAAGTAAAAGGAGAAACAGCAGATGAGATTACTGGATTAGTAGAAGTGATTCGGGAAAATTCCTCTTTTCAAACGAGTCCACTTCCAGATGTGATTGATAATTGTGGCACAGGTGGTGATCAATCAAACAGCTTTAATATTAGTACGACTGCTGCTTTCGTACTGGCTGGGGCTGGGATCACTGTTGCAAAGCATGGTAATCGCAGTATTTCCAGCAAGACTGGTAGTGCAGATGTTTTGGAGCACTTAGGTGTTTCCCTGACCTTTTCTAAAGAGCATGTGGAAGAGATGCTACATGAAAATAAAATAGCTTTTCTTTTTGCGCCTCACGTCCATGCAGCTCTTAAGCCTTTTTCTATTGTCCGCAAGCATTTAGGTTTGCCGACAATATTCAATATGATTGGTCCGCTGACAAATCCAGTTGCACTCGATACGCAATTAATTGGTGTTTACCGGAAAGACCTCTTGCCTAAGATTGCAGCATCATTAAAAAAGCTTGGCAGACGCCGTGCAGTTGTTCTCACCGGTGCAGATTCAATGGATGAGGCTTCACTTGCGGGTGTGAATGATCTTATCCTTCTTGAGAATGGCAAGCTCTCATCAATCCAGCTGCACCCAGAGGATGTCGATTTACCAGTGTATCCGAATGAAGTGATTCGCGGCGGTGATGCCAAGGAGAATGCGGCAATTCTTTTATCCGTATTAAAAGCGAAGCAAGGTGCCTACTTTGACACTGTCCTTCTTAATGCTGGTCTGGGGATATTTACAAGTGGGAAAGCAGCCACAATTAAAGAAGGAATTGATTTGGCACGAGAAAGTATTTTATCAGGTGCCGCCTTAGAACGGCTAGAGCACCTTGTAGCATATAGCAATAAAATTCCAGGCGAGGTGTATTAAATGACGATTCTAGATAAAATTTTAGCAGAAAAGGTGAAAGAGAATGTTGAATTGCTTCATATTCCATTATTAAAAACAGAGAAAAAAGCTGTCCCAACATTGAAAAGTAAAATGACTGCAGCTTCTAAAATGAGCATGATTGCGGAAATCAAACGTGCTTCGCCTTCCAAAGGAGCAATTCAGATGGAAGTTAATCCAGTTGAGCAAGCGAAGCAGTATGAAAAATATGGAGCAGCAGCCATTTCCGTATTAACGGATAAAACTTTTTTCCATGGTTCATTACAAGATTTACATGAAATAAGAAAAGCTGTTGATCTTCCTATTTTATGCAAGGACTTTATTATTGATACGATACAAATTGATCACGCGAAAGCGGCTGGAGCGAATATTATTCTGCTCATCGTTGCTGCCATTACTGAGGAGCAATTTAAAATACTTTACAATTATGCTAGGAGATTGGATTTGGAGGTTTTAGTTGAAGTGCATAACAAAGAGGAAATGAAACGTGCTTTGCAGGTGAATCCCGAAATCATAGGCATAAATAATCGTAATTTAAAAACCTTTGAGGTAGATATAAAAGTCACGGAAGAACTTGCTTCCATGGTGACAAATCCTGAAACTATTTTAATCAGTGAAAGTGGCATGAAAACAAGAGAGGACGTAGAGCGCGCTGCAAATGCCGGCGCGGTAGCTATTTTAGTCGGAGAAACATTCATGCAGTCTGCCAATTTAGAAAACACCTTCGAACAATTGCAGGTGCTATTTACAGTTAAAGGTGCGAGATAAATGCTGGTAAAAATTTGTGGAATCACAACGAAGACGGCACTGGATGCAGCGATTTCCAGTGGAGCAGATTTTATTGGATTTGTTTTTGCTGATAGTAAAAGAAAAATAAATGTTGCTGAGGCGATGGCACTCGCGAAGTCTGTCCCCAGCTCTGTAAAAAAAGTTGGTGTTTTCGTAAATGAAACGGTAAAAAACATGCACGACATTGCAGAGCGTGTCGGATTGGATGTTATTCAATTACATGGAGATGAACCAGCGGAGATAGCGGAACAACTGCCATATGAAATAATCAAAGCCTTCCCTGCGAAAAGGGGAGTATTTGAAACGATGCAGGATTATCCATGTGATTATTATTTAATAGATACACCATCAGATAATAAGCAGCGGGGCGGCAGTGGAAAAGTATTTGCTTGGGATATAGTTGAGGATATTTCGATAGAAAAAGGTAAATTAATTTTGGCTGGCGGCCTTACAGCAGAGAATGTGCTAGCTGCCATAGCAAAGATAAATCCAGCTGCTGTAGATGTTTCAAGTGGTGTCGAAACAAATGGGGAAAAGGATAATGAGAAAATAAAGCAATTTATTACAAATGCAAAAGAATGAAGAAAGGATGAAGGAAGATGACAGCATATACAATGCCGGATAAGACAGGGAAGTATGGGGATTTTGGCGGAAGGTTCATTCCTGAGTTATTGATGCCCGCTGTTTTGGAATTAGAGGAAGCCTATGAAACAGCGATGCGAGACCCAGATTTTATCAATGAATATAATTACTATTTAAAGCAATATATTGGCAGGGAAACACCCCTCTATTTTGCAGAAAAGCTAACGAAAGAATTGGGCGGAGCAAAAATTTATTTGAAACGAGAAGATCTTAACCACACAGGAGCACATAAAATCAATAACACGATTGGTCAGGCTTTGCTCACTGTACGAATGGGGAAGAAAAAGGTTGTTGCTGAAACAGGAGCAGGGCAGCATGGTGTTGCTACGGCGACAGTTTGTGCATTGCTTGGATTGGAATGTATTGTTTTTATGGGAGAAGAGGATATCCGCCGGCAAAAGCTGAATGTCTTTCGGATGGAGCTTCTCGGTGCGGAGGTCAGAAGTGTTTCGGGGGGGAGCGGCACATTAAAGGATGCGGTAAATGAAGCGTTGCGTTACTGGGTCAATCATGTAGAGGATACACATTATATCATTGGTTCAGTCGTGGGTCCACACCCATTCCCAAAAATTGTCCGTGATTTCCAATCTGTAATAGGCGCCGAAACAAAAGAACAAATTATCAAACAGGATGGCAAGCTCCCAGAAGCTGTTATTGCTTGTGTTGGCGGTGGCAGTAATGCAATGGGAATGTTTTATCCATTTATTGGGGATGAAGAGATCGCTCTATTTGGAGTCGAAGCAGGTGGAGCAGGCATCGAAACAAATAAACATGCTGCGACGCTTACTGATGGAAGTCTTGGTGTATTGCACGGCACCTTGACCCATCTTTTACAGGATGATGATGGGCAAATTGAAGAAGCATACTCGATTTCTGCGGGTCTCGATTATCCTGGTGTTGGACCAGAGCATAGCCATTTGAAAGACGTGGAACGCGTGACATATACTTCGATTACCGATCAAGAAGCGCTGGAGGCATTTCAAACTTTGAGCAAAACAGAGGGAATTATCCCGGCATTGGAGAGTTCGCATGCCGTTGCATATGCAATGAAGCTTGCAGCAGAGATGAATCCAGAAGAGACAATCATTATCTGTCTTTCAGGGCGGGGAGATAAAGACGTTGAGCAAGTGCAGACTCAGATTGGAGGAGAAGTATAATGGGAAAGGCAAAGCTGGAGAAAGTATTACAGGAAAAAATCAACCGCAAGCAAAAAATATTTTCCCCGTTTATCATGGCTGGTGATGGCGGATTAGAAGTACTGGAGGAAAGAATCAATTTTTTACAAGCATGCGGCGCTACAGCCATTGAGCTTGGGATTCCTTTCTCGGACCCAGTTGCAGACGGACCAGTCATTCAAGCCGCTGGTGGTCGGGCATTGAAAAACGGCACAACGTTAACCCGTGTGTTGGAAATTCTGCAAGCAGGAAAAGAAAACCGTTCGCTTCCCATTGTTATCATGACCTATTTAAACCCAGTGTTAGCTTATGGGGTTGAAAAATTTGCAGATTCCTGTGCAAATGCTGGTGTCGACGGTGTCATTATTCCCGATTTATCCATGGAAGAAGAGCAGATTATAGCTCCTTCATTAAAAAATCATGATATCGCTTTTGTTCGTCTTGCTGCAATGACAAGTCCAGATGAGCGACTGCTTGAGCTGGGACAACGTTCAGAGGGCTTTCTGTATGCAGTAGCTGTGAATGGCACAACAGGAGTTCGTGAAGAGCATGATGCGCGAGTCACTGCCTATTTGGAAAAACTAAAGGAATATAGTGCTGTTCCTGTATTAGCGGGGTTTGGCGTATCTGATGCAGAACAGGCACACACATTAAGCAGCCATTGTGATGGCGTGATTGTAGGCAGTAAAATTGTCGAGCTCTTGCATGCGGGAGAGTTTGAGGAAATAAAGAAATTGATTGAAGAAAGCGCGTTAGACGAGGTAAAGAATTAGGGAATTGTTTATGTAATTGATTAGTTAGAGGTGGGCGGGGGCTGGAACAGAGAAAAAGAAAAAGGGTGTGTGAGCAGGCGGCTGGCGCGCGGATTCGACAAAAAGGCGCGCATCAAAGTGGATTAGCCGCGCGTGAAATGGCTACACCCGCGCGTCAAGCGTGATGAGCCGCGCATAGTTGAGGCTGATGCGCAGGTAAAGGGGTTTCGTGCGCGGGTACACTCGTTTCCCGCGCGCTATTTCAAGCTTGACGCGCGGGCAAAAGCATGATAAGACAAATTTGCCGCGCTGGTCTGGCGTTCTGGCACGCGGAATCAACAAGAAAGCACGATATTCAAAAAGACGTGGTGCTCCCACTGTTTTGGTGCAGCTCTCAACGCCTTATATTCTCCTTTACTGGATCTATTAAGAAAAATCTCCGTGACAAGCACTCTCACGGACAAAAATATCTTCCTGACACTAATCTTTCAATTTACATGTTGTATAGAAAAACGAGATAAATCCATTTCTTTTGTAAGAACACTGGATTCAGGATAAACTAATGTAATCGGTTTACTGGTGTTTGCTTTAATTGTTAAGTGATCTAATTTAAACGTTCCTTGGGCACAATGTTGACCGTTTGCATCAAACAGTTTAAGCGGGAGTTGTTTTAACTGCAGATTATGTCGCGTTCCATTACGTATTAATAAGGTGACAGTCAGTTCTCCGGAATCCTTTTGTTTTGCTGACAATCCCATTAACGAAAATTCATCTTTTTTAAGTGGAGCTTGTTGGATGATTTTCTCTAATTTTGCTTTTGAAAACTCGGATATCTTTTTTTCACCCATATCTGACAAGTCAAGTTTATGTTTAGCAGATGTTACAAATGCTAAAGACCAGGCAGAAGGCATATTTATATTTTGTATTCGTATTGCTTCCTTTGGAAATACAAAGGTCCACGGGCGAGAGGTTTTGGGAGGCAGCGTGCCGAGATTTGTAAAATCAACAACTGTTCTTGCAATTACATTTCCAGTTTGATCGCTTAAAACAATAGGGGATGTTTTTAAATGAACAGGTTTCTCCACGGTGCTTCTAATAAATGATTTCACTATTATTTGATTTTGATTGTCTTTACTCAAATCAATGCCGAAAATGCTTAATTGATTCTTTTTCATCATTGGCAAATGCTTATGCTGCTTCAGATAATAATTATACTCCGCAACTGTCATGGATACGTGTGGCGACGGGGATAATGCAGTTGAAATGTCATCATTGCAATTGTTTTGATTATTATTCGTCATTCTAGTTCACCACTCCCAAAATAGTAATTGAGCACTTTTCGTAACCGAAATTTAAATTTTATGAGCTGTGTATAGCAAAATATACGGAAAGTCACGTCCGCCTGCAGCGCCATGCAATAGCAGATCTTTTGTACATTGCCAAATTGGCGCCTCCATCTGTGTTCTATAAAGTTCATTTTACATTAAAAATAATCAAAAATGAAGAAACCGCTGGAAGTATTTCCAGCGGCTGCATCATGCAAATCAATTACTATGTTTCATTCTTCTGTAAATCAATGCTCCCGCTCCGATAAAGAGCAAGGTGAGACCAATGAACATAAACGAATACATGTCTGTAGCTGTACGTGGTAACTTCTTACCATCATCTCCTGGTGACGGTCCATTTCCATCATTGACTCCAGGCGAAGCTCCACCATCGTCGCCTATACCTGCAATATTACCGATATGCTCCCAGACACCATCAGATTTAAGATAGATATCACCATTCTGTCTGTCAAGATATAAATCTCCATCTTCCCCTAGGTCAGCGGCTGGTTTGCCATTACCTTCAAGCCACGGTGCGTTGCCATCACCTGAAGATTTTAAGTTCGCTTGCCACTTCCAGCCTTCAGATGTTTTAAGATAAACATCACCCGTTAGTTTATCTAGATAAAGATTTCCTACTTCTCCTAGTTCTGCAGTTGGTTTTCCTTCTCCGACTAACCAATCTCCTTGGGGTTCTTTATCACCATCACCCGGATCTTTCGGAACTACTGGCTCTTTCGGCTCACCCGGTTCTTCTGGCAATGCTTCTCCTTTTAAGTCAATAATTCGATCCTCAATTTCTGGATCAACAATTCCATCAAGGTATGCTTCTTCCACCATATAATCACGGAGTTGTTCCCAATCAATTTCACCAATATCTCTAACACGACCATCTTCATAAGCATCAGCAAAGGTTGGGAAACCATCTCCACCTTGACCAGTAAAGTTATTTGTGGTTACAAGATATCTTTCGGATAAGTCAATCTTTGTTAACTCGTCATTGCCATTGATATACATTTCAACAATGCGGTTTCCAGGTTCTTTTTCACTGTCATAATAAAACTTCATACCTGACACATGCAGGAATCCGCCATTTTCACCTGGCGCTTCTGCCACACTATCTTCGAGTATATCTTTGATTTCCTGACCAGAAAGATCCGCAATGACTGGGTCATTTCCAAATGGTAAGACGTCAATCACTTCACCAGTAGTAATCGGCCCTTTAGCGATTGGCGCACGTATACCACCACCGTTTTGGAAAGAAATAACCGTTTCTGGGAATTTCTCCTTCGCCTTCGCAAGCATTGCGTCCGTTACCAGGTTTCCAAGTTCGGTTTCATTTGCCCGGACACTTTCTGTACTGTCTTCTCCCAAACGAGGGTTGGTGAGATCCTTCATTGCTTCCGCACCAATTTCTTCATTACTAATTTTCTCTACTTTGTCTTTATATTTCGCTAATACTTCAGTTGCTTCAGCATCGGCTTCGTAATCGGCAACTTCAAGCAATTCTCCTGCTTGGCCAATAACTTTGCCATCTTCATCAAACCTAACGTTAAGTGTACCTAAGAACTCGGCATACTCTCCAGTTTGAACAATAACAGTAGGATCCTTTTCCTTCCCTGCTTCATCTTTATCAACTACAGCAGGTGGTGTTACTTGAGTATGTGAATGTCCTCCAACAATAATGTCGATTCCATCCACTTCTTTTGCAAGGCGCAAGTCATTTCCTACTGCTGGTGAACTGTCATATCCGAGATGAGTAACAGCAACAATTTTGTTAATGCCTTCCTTTTCAAATTCCTCTACAGCTTTTTCAGCTGCAGCAGCAAAGTCTTCAAACTCCACTTCCATTGGACTTGCAATATCTTTTGTATCCTCCGTAGTTAAACCGAAGATACCAATCTTTTCACCATTGACTTCTTTTACAATACTGTTGTATATCTCCCCATTGTTTGGATCGGCAATATTGTATGCATTTGTTTCAAGGTCCTTCATAAAAGGATCTCCTGAAAAGTCAATATTTGCTCCAAGAAACGGGAAGTTAGCATTCTTCACAAATTCAGATAATGATTGATGTCCGTCTTCTTTTGACCCGAGATCAAATTCGTGATTTCCGAAAGTCATTGCATCAATATCCATTAGATTCATCAAAGCTAAATCCGCTTGTCCGTTGAATTCATTAAAATACAGTGTCCCTGAGAAAACATCTCCAGCATGAAACAGTAAGGAATCAGGGTGAGCATCCCGATATTCATGAATTGCCGTAATCATATGCGGAAATTGCTCTGTTCGTGCATGTGTATCATTCATATGCATAATCGGTAATTTAAACGAATTATCTGCTTGAGAAAAATCAATTTGTGTTAAAACCGGATCATGGTCACTTGCTCGTCCATGCATGTCTGTAAAATCAGCATTAACATGAAGGAAATCAATTTCTGTAGCTTCTGCAATATTATCCGACACGAGAACATGGTCAAATACATGTGAATTACCTTGGTAAACATAGCTGTAACGGTCTTCTGCAGGTACTTTTTCAGCTATGTTCGTTAATTCATTTCCTGCAAGAATTTGTAATGGCTCTGCGAATTCATAATCATTCATATCTCCAAGTACAACAACATTTTCTTTTGGATTATCATTTTTAATGTCTTTTACAAAATTGTTCAGCTCCGCAGCTAGCTCCTTACGCTGTTCACGGCTGCCAAGGTTTGGTGGCTGATTTTGACCGAAAAACGGGTCATCACCAAGCTTAGAGTTTAAGTGGTTAGCGATAACGACAACACTTTCACCATTAAATTCAAATTGTGCAGCAAGTGGTTTTCTTGTACCTTCAAAAACGTCAGGTGAAACACGTCCAGGGTTAAGTGTTAATTGCCCATCTTTATACTCAACAGCATCCGTCGTTCCACCATGCTCTGCATCTTTCATTGACACACGTTCAGGATTATAAAGGAAACCAACACGTATATTACCGCCGGGTGCTCCTCCATCTTTATTGAATTCTGGATCAATATTGGCATAGTCGTATGTTGGGCCGCCCTTTGCTTCAATTTCTTGAATCAAACGTTCATAGCTCTTATCTGCCTCTGGAGAAGTTGATTTTTGCCCATCATTTGCCATTACTTCTACTACTCCAATGATGTCTGGGCTGTTCATGTCATCAACAAATGCTCTAGCGATATTTTGAGCTTTAGAATCTGGTGTTTCACTTTTATTCGCTGAAAAATTCTCAACGTTATAAGTAGCAACACTTAGCTTATCTTCATTTGGAATAATGCTTGTTTTTTCCGGTTTTGCTCCAGTTGCTTGATGAGCACCTTTTACATCATCCAAGTCTGCATATACTTTGTAATTACCAAAACCGTAATTGACTACTCCTGTCAAGGCTTTGGTAAATGTATCACCCGTAGCAACTTTCAAATCTCTTGCTGGTCCATTTGGGTTGACTTTAAAATGAATTGCTTGCGCATTTGGTGTGTCACTTGTTAAACGAATACCACCATTATTCGTTACATCTTCTGATTCGAATTCTTCCGTTACAACAACAAGATCTCCATGTTGCTGTGGACCAGTAGCTCTTGAAGGTTCAACTTCTACGCGCATGCCTTCCATACTTTCCCAAAAGTCAATCGCATAGTTTTCTGGTTCAAAAACATCAAAGCCATTTTCCCCGCTGATTGTATCAGGAATCTCGCTTGATGTGATTTTGATTGGAGCGGGAAGTTCAACATTTGAATCTTTTACAGCAATTGCTCCACCTTGATCATCACGGGCATTGATTTGGGTGACAGATAGATCCGTTTTTTCTTTTCCGTCATAGCCATCAATATAATATTCACTAACTTTACCTGTTACTTCAATTAAATCCCCGATAGAGACGTTTTCTTCCTTCCCTGTATAAACGACAATTCCTTCTGATGTATTTGGGTTGCCATCGTATTTATCTTCTGGTGTTTGTATATGGAAATAATGGCTGCCCCTAATATTATATTTATACGTTACGATTCCCTCAACATTTTCAACTGCTTTCCCATCCATTGGGGATACATGACTGTCCCCTTGAATATCATGAATCTTAATGCCTTCTTCAGGGTCGTATGTTGTATATTCGAATTGTGCAACCTTACTTGTTTCTAGCCCATCTTTATCAGCGATAGCCTTGACTGTAACAGCTTCATCAATCGTAATTGCGGATTCATAGAGCGTACTGTTTTCATCTGGTTCGCTGCCATCTGTTGTATAATAAATGTTGGCATCCGGTGTGGATGTTTGAAGCGTTACTTCTGTACCAGCTGGTACTTTTCCTCCTTGAGGGGAAGCAGTAACTGGTTGAACAACTGACTGATCAGCAACAATGTCCGCTTCTGATCTTGGGATGAGTTGAAAATCACCGTTGAATTGCGAAACAATTCCGGAAATACTATCGTAATTTCCATTTACATGAAGATTTAGTGTATTATTTTCGTCGCGGACAAGGAACTGATTTCCTTCTGCATCTTCAGCAGTGAAGTTAGCCCAGCTGCCGCCGTCCTCTGTCTTGGTTAATGTAATATTTTCAATGATTGCTAATTCTGATTCATGGTCTTTTAATTGATTACCGCTAAGTGCAATTGGAGCAGGCACTCCCACATTTTCTGTTTTTTCTTCTAATTCAACATTTTGAAGTTGCAGAAGACCGTTATGATTCCCTAATTCACCAGTAACGATAATTTCATCGCCAGGTTGTACACCATCTATCACTGGAAAGATGGCAATCCCTGCATCCTCATCTTGAATTTGCAGTGTGTTTTTTAATTTTGCTGTAACGATACCTTGTGTTTTTACTTCTCCCTCACCTTGAGCACGTGCTTCTGAAATTGTTTTTAATTCAATTGGATTGGGCTCTGGCTCGGGTTCAGGTTCCATAGAAGTAAAGGACATTTCTTTGGTGTTCTTCACACCATTACTGCTGAAGTACTTTTCCATACTGCCTTTTACAATTACTTCCTCACCCAGTATTTCTGGATTTTGCTGTAATCCAAATGTATCTCTAAATTGTTTAGGAATTTGAACAAACAGCATTTCATCTGGATCAGTTTCATCTGCTGAGTCAGCAATTGCAAAATTGGTATCATCCTTAAATTCTTCCGGGTCAGTGGAAACATTTTTTTCACTAATCACATACCCAATAATATAGCCCTTCACATTTTGCATACTGCCGTCATTGTCGAGGGCTAATCCGTCTGCAACGGAAATTGTTGCTTCCTCTTCTGCTGCGCTTACGCTAAATGGCGCAATGGCTGGAGTGAATAAACTGAGCAATAGAACAAAAATTAACATGATACTGAAATATCTCTGTCTTTTTTTCATTTGCATTTCGCTCTCTCCTTCATGTTTTTTCTCGTATAGAGTAACTATGTATAATTTCTTGCTGCATACAAATTAGAATATATCCATTTTTGTTAAAATAAAGACTTTTCTACCAAACATGAGGCTGCTTTCTTTCCTTTTTGCCAGCTAGGCTTACAAGTAATTACATGAAATATGTTAACGTTTACAGATAGCTTATCACCACCTTCTCTAGTTATAAAATATTTACTGTGATTGAAATTTTATAAAACTTATCGAACCGTGTCAATCTGTGCTATTTACTGCTTCCTTTTAATAATTTTATATGGGAAAATATGTTACGTAAATAGGCCTTAGGAGAGAGTTCCAATAACCTAATTAATTTCCGTTAAAATAAAATACAATTCTAAATATCTATTGTATATACATATATATGAAGCAAAAATTATGATTCTAATTAATCATTCTGTGAAATTGTATATTAATTTATCTAAAACTTATATAACATAGGAATAACTAAAATTAAATATGAAAGGTTGGGGAGAAAATGGAAAATCAAAATCAAGCAGCGGAAAAACAAAAGGATAATAATGGTAAGGAACAGTTAGGTAATTATTTTCAATATGCAGTTCAGATTATTAAAAAACCTGATGAGTTTCTTTTAGAAAATGCACAGGGCAAGCATCAATTTGGCCTCGTAACAATGATTGTTTTTCTGGTTCTTGTTGCACTAAGCAGTATTGTTACAATCTTTAATTACTATGATTCTTTGCGATACTTTGGCTTTAGCGATTACTTCAGTTACTTTGAACGAGCAATTGCTTATGGGGCAGCACTTGCAGGGCTAATATTTGTTTTCAAAAATTACGCTGAAAAGCAAGGCAGAAAATATGAACTTAACTTTTTCTATGAAAAGTTAGGCTCATTGCTTGTTATTCCAAGTGTATTTCTTGTGATATCATTAGTTTTGAAAATTATAGACATCAGAATTCACTCATGGTTTAGTTCACTTGGATATACGTTTTTATACTTGGGTGTATTCTTAATTTCTTACCTGTTTATCGCAAAGAATAATCTTAAAACGGCCATCCTGTTTGTTGCAGGTTTTTATCTTGTTTACCGGCTTATTTATTTAATTTTATAGTCGGGAGGGTATTTTCTCATTCTGTGAGGAGATACCTTTTTTACTAGTGTGAGGGGGTGATTCTGCTCACCTAACTGGATTGTTTTCAAAATAATAGTATGTAAGACGGATATGTATTTGCATAGAGGGAGGTAATTTTAGTGGCAAAAGCAGTTATATTAGATGGTTACACACTAAATCCGGGTGATTTAGATTGGAAAGTATTACTGGAACTCGCAGATTTTGAGATTTATGATCGTACATCTTTTTCTCCGGATGAAGTGGATTTAATAGCAGAGCGGGCAAAAGATGCAGAAATTATTATTATCAACAAAACACCAATTACTGCTGAGGTGATTGATCAGCTTCCTGATTTGAAATATATTGGTGTACTTGCTACGGGATATAATGTTGTAGATATTGAAGCTGCAAAGAGAAGAAATATTACTGTCACCAATATTCCAAGCTATGGGACGGAAACGGTTGCCCAGGCAACAATTGCTTTGCTTCTGGAAATTTGCAATCATGTTGGAAGTCATCATGAAGCAGTGGAGCGGGGGCAATGGGAAAATAATAGTGATTGGTGTTTTTGGAATCACCCAATAATCGAACTTTCAGGAAAGACGATGGGAATTATAGGCTACGGTCAGATTGGCCAAGCGACCGCACGCATAGCACAGGCTCTTGGAATGAAGATTGTTGCATATAACAGAACTCCTAAAAAGGTGATTGAGACAGAAACAGTGCGCTATGCATCACTGGACGAATTATATAACCAAGCAGATGTCATCTCATTGCATTGTCCATTAACAGAAGAGAATGAAGGGTTTATAAATCAGAGTGCAATGAACAAAATGAAAGATGGAGCCATCATCATCAATACCGCAAGAGGGCCATTAGTGAATGAGGAAAATTTGGCTGATGCCCTAAATCAAGGCAAAGTTGGCGCTGCTGGAATTGATGTCGTGTCAAAGGAGCCGATTGTGTCAGATAATCCTTTGCTTACGGCGAAAAACTGCTTTATCACACCCCATATTTCATGGGCCAGTCTTGAGGCAAGGCAGCGACTGCTGGATATTGCAGTGGGGAATTTAAAAGGATATTTACGTGGGGAGCCGGTGAATGTGGTGGGGTGAGCAGCATTTCTAAGAGAATCATAAAACTGCTTAAAGGTTTTTGAAAATGTGGAGCTATTGGCAGCTTAAACATTTACGTGAATATGAGAGGAAGGAGGGTTAATTACCTCCTCCTGCCCGATTGCTTTTTTCCTCACGTTTAAGTTTCTCATACATTAAAAAATTTGTTCCAGCCTGCTTATTCGTTAACAGACCAAAGATATAGCTAAATGTTTCATCCATTTTCTCTGATAAATAATTAGTTCGCTCAAACAAAAGACCTCGAAAATGGTCCATTTGCCGGATTACTTTTTCAGTTAGTGCTTCTTGATTATCCAGTCTTTTTTGTATTTTTTCCTGTGATTTTGTCTGTTCCTGCTGCGAATCGATTTGCTGATCGACCTTTAATGAAAGCTGTTCGTATGCTTTAACAACGTCATCCAGTTGATTTGATATTATCTGATACGAGGAATTTATTTTACCTAGCTCCTCTTGAAGCCCTGCTTCGGTTAACTTTCCAGTTTCAATTTGTTCTTGAATTTTTACATTATCCTTTTCCAGCTTTTTTAAATAATCGGTCACTTTATTCTCTACTGTTTCATAATGTGCATTGAAATGCTGCAATTCTATCAATTGTGATTCTATATGCGTCCACTTGCTTTCATTCTTGTCATGTTGTTTTTCAAAGAGTGTTCTGATTTCAAACAGTGTTTGCTGAAGGGAATTATTTATCCTTTCTTGCTCTTTAACCATTTCTGATACATGATTTTTTACAAATATTTTTTGATTTTTTCCTTGAACTTCTTCACGGTTTTTATACATATTCGTATGATTTTTATCATTAAAGTAAAGTCCCATGTTTTTACACTCCCAACTTTTCTACAGTAGTCTATGCATGAATTACTTTAATTGGGACATTAGAGGAGATTTTTTGAGGAGAGGGAGTGAATGTTCTTGGTTTTGGTAATGAAATCATTTATCTTTTATCTAAGCCAAAGATAGTAAAAGTTTCGTGCGCATGAAAAGCAGTTCCCCGTGCGTGAACCTAGTTCCGTTTCCTTCACGCATCAACTCTGCTTTGGTGGGCGTTTTTTGTTTGTCGAAATCCACGCGCCCAGCAGCGTTCTATACTAACATCAAATGAGGCGTTCTTAGTGCCCGCATCCTCAGAATTCCGTACACTTTGGTAGCTAATAAGTCCTCTTAGTGACCAAACGCACTGAATTCCGCATAATTCGGTCGCTAATAAGCCACTCTTAGTGACCAAACCCACTAAACTTCACATAATTCAGGCAGTAATAATCACGAAAACACCAGTCTTGTAGCCCTGCGCGGTCTCCAATCAGTTTTGTCCCTCTTTTCTAAGGTGTTTTTCCGAATCTTTCATATAGAGGGATAATAGACTATAATAAATATAATCATTTTATTAGGAGGAACGAGCAATGGAGAAATTATATACTGGTCTAGATGAAATTTATGAAGAAATTATTGCGATACGCCGTTATCTTCATGAGAATCCAGAATTATCCTTTCAAGAAACGAATACGGCAAAGCTTATTGCGGAATATCAGGAAAAATTAGGTCATGACGTAAGGAGAAATGTGGGTGGTAACGGAGTTGTTGCTTATTTAAAGGGCGACAAGCCGGGTCCAACTGTTGCATTGCGAGCTGATTTTGATGCATTGCCAATTAAAGAAGAGACGGATGTTCCTTTTCGGTCAAAAAATGAGGGTGTCATGCATGCCTGTGGTCATGATGGACATACAGCTGCTTTATTAGGGTTGGCTAAAGTGCTAAGTGGAATGAAGGCAGAGCTTGCAGGAACAGTTGTTTTTATCCATCAGCATGCAGAAGAACTAGTTCCAGGTGGGGCAAAGCCAATGATTGAAGCCGGTTGCCTGGATGGCGTTGATGTTATTTTTGGAGTGCATTTACAAGCCCAAACCCCTGTAGGAGAAGTAAATTATCGAGTTGGTGCGCTACATGCAGCAGCAGACTTTTTTGAAATAAAGATTCAGGGGGAAGGCGGTCATGGCGCCTATCCGCATCAGACTAAAGATAGTATTGTGATTGGCAGCCAGCTTGTTGGGAATTTACAGGATATTATTAGCAGAAAGATTGATCCATTAGAGCCTGCAGTAATTTCTGTTGGAACTTTTGAAGCAATAAATACGAATAACATTATTGCTGATACAGCATTGTTGAAGGGGACAGTGCGCACCTATAGTGATGAAGTACAAGATTATATTGAAAAAGAAATGGAAAATGTCGTTGCTTCGACTTGTCAGTTATATCATGCGCAAGGTAAATTAGATTATCATCGCGGTTATCCAGCATTAATTACGCATGAAGCTGAAACGCATTTTGTTGCAAAACTGGCTGAGGATATTCCAGAAGTTGAACTGGTGCAGGAAACAGAACCTGCAATGGGGGGAGAGGATTATGCTTATTATTTGGAGAAAGTAAAAGGTACATTTATATTTGTAGGAGCAGAATATCCAAATGCAGTGGAAAGCCATCCGCATCATCATCCAAAATTCGATATCGATGAAAGAGCACTGCTTATTTCGGCAAAGCTTTTAGGAAAAGCAACCCTTGAGTATATGGAACAGAAGGATAGATCCTAACATTCAATATACTGAAAATTTTGACCTATTATTTTTTCATGTTATAGTAAAGATAGAGAAGCACATACTCAACCTAATGGAAAGGATGTTGATTGACGTGGGAAAATTAACAAAAGCCATTGGAGTAGCAGGAGTAGCGGCAGGGGTTGTATTTCTGTCTAAGAGTGAAAATCGTGAAAAGGTAAAAAAGGAATTTGGAAAACTAGTTGCTGAAAAAGACTCTGCGTATGTTAAAAAACTTGGAAAACCTGGCACGGTAGACGATGCAAAGATGGTTGATGAAGGAGCGTTAACAAGCGTACAGTATTATAACAAGCTGCAAGAAGAGGAAGGAAAAGAAGAATAAATGAGAAAAGCCAACAAACATGATCTGTTCGTTGGCTTTAGCTTAGTGCCCATGAGATTGTGGTAAGAGAAGTACAGGATGCGGACTTCCACTTCAAAATATAAGGAGACATGAACATTCTAAGTAGAAGACTGGGCAGCCATGAACAGCCGATTGGTTCAGTAAGGGGTGAAAAACCCTCACTGAACGCAGTTTCACTTTATCAAATAGTATCTTGCCCGTATAGACAAGTAGTAACCCTTATTTATTCCACATTTCCATAATGGGGCCCTATCCCATCCTGCCCTTGCATTTTTAGCAGCTGGGAGACGGTTACGAATTGGTATCCTTGGGATTCCAGCCAGTCTAATAACCGGGGGAGAGCATCCGCTGTCGATGGGTGGATGTCATGCATAAGTATGATGGCGCCCGGTGTAATTTTCTTTTGGACCTCACTGATGACTGCATTGGCATTTCGGCTCTTCCAATCTAGCGAATCAATTGACCAGAGAATAAGAGAGTCGCTTTGATTAGCTGCATCATTTAGGACCGTATCGTTATAAGCTCCGTAAGGCGGACGGACAAAATAGGTCCGGATACCTGTTGCCTGTTCGATACTGTCGGCAGCATCATCAATTTTTTTGTGAATGTTTTCCGAATTAAGCTTCGACAAATCAGCATGATCCATAGTATGATTGCCTATTTCATGACCAGCTGCAGCAACTTGCTGCGCTGTCTCAGGGAGTGCTTTTGCTTGATTGCCAATCATGAAGAATGTCGCCTTGGCTTCATGTTGTTCGAGAGTATTCAGAATCCTTGGTGTCACTTCTTTGCTCGGACCGTCATCGAATGTTAGGGCTACATATTTGTCCCCGCTATTATTGACAGATGAATTTTCTTGCTGTTTAGCTCTTTCTTCTGCCTTCTTTTTTTTCTGCTCTTTTTGTTTCTCTTTCTCCTTGTGAATCCGCTCTTGTTCCGCCTCCATGGCAATATTCATTTCCTTTTTTTGTTCAGCTGACATATCAATAATTTCGGAAATATCCGCAGTAAAATGCAGATACAAGTCCCCTGTAGGGATAGCTGCTTTCAAAATGGAAGAATTATTTTCTTCATTAATATACAACGTAAGTGCTTCCTTGTTAATGCTCCAGTTCCATGCATGTGGATCACTGAAAAAATGCTCCAGCTCACTTTCACTTACAGAGGCGTCCTGTCCTGATAGGGATTCTTCCAGCTTTTCGCGAAGAGTTTTCATTGTTCCATCGTCTATTCTTAGAATATCATCCAGTTTCAGCTCCAGCTCCTGTTTGGTATCGACATTAAACACCTTTGTTTCAAAAGGATGTTCCTCCTCCTTTAAAGTAAAAATAAAGTTGTACGAATCACCTGCTATTTGTTCAGTTGCCACATCGATTTTAAGGGAAGGAGTTTCTTCTTTGATGTTTGCCGATGTGTCACTGAATTTGTCTATAAAATGATTTTTTTCCCCATCAATCCAGTTCTGGAATATGTCGTTAATCTCCTCACTTTTCGTTGATGGTCTTTGAATTTGAATATGATAAGCATCGTTTGCAATCGTTTCAAGGTGCAAGCTGATGCCAGGAAACTTACTTGGTAGCTTCTCTATCAATTTTATATCTGTTTGCCGATTGGACAGGTCTGTCGCAGTTAGTGTATGACCGCTCGCTATAGAGCTTAACCTAGTTAAAAGCAATCCCACAATAGCAAAAATAACTAACCAGCCCAGCGGTTTAATTCTCTTTAACATCTTGATGCCTCCAAATTATGTATCTATTAATCTCTTTTATATTGGGATATCGCGCCCTAAAGTCCCCACTTCAGGAACTTTGAAAAGTCAAAATGCCTAGGTGGGAGAAGGACTATAAACCCCCTTAACCATCAGTGGGAGAAAAGTCTTCATTGATGGAAGTTTTGATTTTTATTAAAAGTAATACGTCTCACATCCCAACAGCTTCATGTAGAATCTGGTTCTTTTTGTAATATCAATTTTATCCTCGAATCATAATGCCCCGTACTTTTTGGAAAAGAAACAGAGGCAGTTCCCTCATTCAAAATTAACAGCCATTTTGAGCGCAATCATCGTGTCGTTTGTTTTGTCAATCGTATAAACTGTATTGTCTTTTTGCCACATGATGCGATTCTCGTTATTATCGGCATCCAGATGAGCATAGCCGTTTGCTTGCGGAATCGGTAATGCTTCTTCCGTCAGAAAACGAACGACCTCTTTTGCCAGAGATATATTTTTATCGGAATGTTTTGTATTACTCTTGACGGTAAGTGCCCAGCGCCCGACATTCCAGCTCGTATGCAGGCTGCCAGCTGCGCCATCCTGATAACCAGTCATGCCATACCCAAGGTCAACATTCTCACTACCTTGTTCACTGAAAACTTCGTAAGCAATGGCTCTATCGGCCTCCTTCCGGGTATTGTATTCTTTAATAGTTACACGCCCGACCACCATTGCTGGATTAGCATCGCTGAATAGCAGTTTATTGTTGATTGGGATTGGCTCTGTGTGCTGATAAAATATAATCTCGGCATTTGTTGCATTTGCACTGGTAGTTGCAGTTAATCGATAACTATCTTTTAACGGTATCTCCGTTGGCAGCTTGATATCCAGGTTTGTTTTCATTTGCTCCTTCACTGCAACCATGATTTCTTCCTGCGTTAGAAAGCGCTCATGAGTTTCTTCTGAATTATCTGCGCCGTTTTTGCTGCTGTTCGTATACTTTTCCTCCTCATTTGAATCTCTAAACTCCGTTTCAGTATTTTTTTTATCCTGTGCGTTCTCTTTTTCTTCATTATCTAAAGAAACAGAGCCATCTCGATCGGCGGAAGTGTCTGGATTATCAGCTGTATCTTTTTTATCTTCATCGTTTGCTATATAAGATTGCGTATCATCATTGTCATTCGGTGCATTATTTTTATTAAGCGCGCTGTCCTGACCAGTGAACTCACTTAGAACAAGTGTCATGACGATTGCTGCAAACATCAGTACAGAAATAGCCGGGAAAAATCGTTGTTTGAACCATGAAGCAGGATTTGTCCTTTTTTCATTCATTTTATTGATGAGACGCTGGCGAAGCAGCTGCTGCCGATGAGGCTCCCATGTGATATCACGATTCAAATTCCTTAATTTCTCATCCATTTTTTTATTAGATTTCATTCCATTGCACCACCTTTATCGATTTCGTTTGCCAGTGCCTTCAGTCCACGGTACAGTGTAGATTTAACCTTGTTTTCCGACCAATTAAGGATTTCTGCAGTCTCCCGTATGGAAAACTCCTCCACTTTCCGCAAAATAATGACCTGACGATAATTCATTTTCAGAACCGAAAGTGCATCAAATAATTCTTTGGAAGACTCTTGGCTTTCAATTATTGCTTCCACGGATGGCTGGGGATCTTCTTTATTAGTAAAAAAGTCTTTTATCATCTGGACTGGTTTATTCTTGCGTATATAATCTATCGTTAAATTATGTGCAATACGATATAAAAAGGTTTTTGGATAGGTTACATCTTTCCCTCTAGTGATATATGTATAAGCTTTCATGAAAGTATCTTGCGTTAAATCCTCTGCTTGCTGGGTATCTTTAATTATTTTCAAAATATATTTGTATAGTGCCAGACTATAATTGTTATACCACTCGATGATTTGCTCTTGGTGTCTATCATTAACCCCCAACTGTATTTGCCCCCTCCAAAAAATCTCTATACATACCTGTCTATTACTCTCTGTATTGTTAAGACGTTTAAAACTGCTTTTGGTTGCAAAAATAAAAAAGTAAATTTAAGCAATGAAAAAAATGCTCTTATTATAGTCAAGAATTGACTGCATTTCACTACATTAATTTTCTGCAGCCTCCTAATTATACTCCTATTTGTGAACTCGGCATCAAGTAATTTTTTTCCAAAGTCCTATGAATTCATTATTAAGTAAAAAAAGTGACTTTTTTGCGTAGCATATAATATATACTTAGATAAGTAATATCAAAAAGGAGTGTTAACTTTGGTCAAGAAAGGTATTGCAAAACTTCCTATTAGTGTAAGAAAAACGGCAGCGTTACAGACTTTAGAAGTTTTATCCCGAGTTAACCATAAAATTGGACGGTTAGAAGAGAGGTTTAAACATTCCATTGTAAATTAAGCTCTCGTTCAAATGCTGCTGTTGCGTGAATCAACGAGGATAGAAGGTCCCAAGCAACTTTTACTGATATGGTAGAAAAACAAATAATGCTCATCAGCGCTGGGAAATTACGGAGGTTAATAACTATCGGGAGGCATTAAGAGAAGGGGATGAGCGTATTCGAAATGGATATCTCATTTCCACAGGATTGATTAAAGAACTACATGATACTTTGATGGAAGATGGTCGGGGATCTACACAATCTTCTGGTCAATATAGAAAAGTTCAAAATTTTATTGGTCCAACGAATAAAATAGAAGATGCTGCCAATATCCCGATAGCTGCAAATCAAATGAATGCCTGGATGGAGAATCTGGAGTATTTTATTAATAAACATCCGTATGAAGAGAGGTTACCAATCGAACATTTATCATCAGATGATTATATTTTTGACGAGGATGCAAACCCGTTAATAAATACAGCAATTATACATGCACAATTTGAGTCAATACACCCCTTCCTTGAAGGAAATGCCCCAATAAGACCCCAACTAAAAACCGCATAACAGCAAGCAAACAGCTTCATCTCACTCACTTAATTAAGAAAATTAAATAGATATTTTACATGAAAGAGCCATTTGATTCACTTATCAAGTGGCATTCATTATGTAAAGCGAGCTTGGACGTTTACTAATTTCTTTATGGAAGATAGGAGCGTCTTTTTTTGTGTGCAAAATTTTAAATGCAATTAAACATATCTATAATCACACCTAAAATGTCATTTGAACGGTATTTTACCGATCAATGGCGTTTTTTAGTTGTGATATTTAGAGGTGATTATTTTTGAAAGATAAGATAACCGAAAAAGATTCTAGTACAAATTTAACATTAGGAAGTCTATTTGATGGGATTGGTGTATTTCCATTGGCGGCCTCTCGTTACGGGATTACACCAACATGGGCAAGTGAAATTGAGAAAGCACCGATTTCGATTACGAAACGACACTTTCCCGATCTACTACACATGGGAGACATCACAAAAATAGATGGTGGAAAAATACCGCCTGTTCATATCATTACCTTTGGTTCTCCTTGTCAGAACTTATCCAATATTGGTAAACGGGATGGTCTTGCAGGAAGTCAATCGAGTTTATTCTTTCATGCAATCCGAATTATCGAAGAAATGAGGTGTGCAACAAATGGAGCATATCCAGTTATCGCTGTTTGGGAAAACGTCATGGGAGCTTTTTCATCAAATAACAGGCTGGATTTTAAAGCCGTGTTGGAGTCGTTCACAAATACCAAAATTCCAATGCCTACTTCTGGAGTCTGGGCAAAAGCAGGAATGGTCCGAGGGAATGGTGTTGATGTGTGCTGGCGATTGTTGGATGCCCGATATTGGGGAGAGCCCACACTTTCTCAAAGAAGAAGACGTATCTTTCTCGTGGCAGATTTTAGAGGAAAACGTGCCAGAAAAATATTATTTAAAACCCGCGAACTGCAATCATTTTCTACGACTTGCGACGAAAGCCGGCCATCCTCCACCGCAGCCAGTCGAGTATCTTCTGAAAAAGCAAGGAGGAAAATACCCGTCGTCCGTCCCTTTCAAGAAAGACGTATGCGAAGTACCGCAAAAGATAAAAACAAATCAGGATTCATTGGAAGCTTTGGACGGACAAATGACCCTTTCCCCACTTTGCTAGCTGGTTCAGTCAATATCTTTTCTTTTTGGTATGAGGGGGAAGAACAAGAAGGTTATATCCGACAACTTACACCATTGGAATGTGAACGTTTAATGGGATTACCAGAGGGCTGGACGGCTTTAGGAGATGGGAATGAAATCATTAGTGATTATGCTAGATATAAAGCGATTGGAAATGCTATTGCCGTACCATGTGCGGAATATATCATGGCTGGTATTGGGGCAAATTTATAGTAAATCAACTTTTGAGCATATTGGATTATTCTCATCTGACGTGCTTTTTTATGGATTCATAGAAAGGGGAATGATGTCTTTGAATGAACAAGAAGATATATACGAAGAAAAGGTCATGGAATGGATTAATGATCATTTTGTATTAAATGAAATTGAGATTGAAGACTTTCCTTTTTTTCCTCACGGGAAATTGATACGGGATGAAAATGAGGAAACAATGGTTGTATTTTGGTGTGTGATTTACGGACGTGTGGACTACCGTTTTCAAGAAGCATAAAGAGTGTGAAATACAATAAAATTTTTGAAATCTGTACTTTTGTTTTGAATTTTTCAATATACAAAAGTTTACAAGGTAAAAACCAATTTTAGAAATTTAAATACTTATCATGGCTTAATTATTGAACGATATGTCACGATTGAATAATTTTAGTGGGATCTCTTAAAAAGAAACTAAGAGATTAGAAAGATTGCGGTACAAATATGAAATGATATAATAGATTCAGTCTTGTATTTATAACTGAAATTTGATATAGTATTGCTTTTTTCGGAGGAAATCTAAATTGGATAAATATGATTATATTGAAACTATTGTTATGTATTTAAAGGGCGTCACGGGGATTAATTACCAATTACAATTAAAAGAAGTGCTATCCGCATATTATAAAAGTATAGGAAAAACTTATGAAATGCCTGATTTTTATGGTGGAGATCAGAAGAATGATGGGTGGGTAGTTGAAGATGCAGTGTTTTATCAAGTATTTGCTCCTACACGCTTAAAGGATTCACTAAAAAAGGAAATTCAAGATAAATTTACTGCAGATTTATCAGGCTTGTTAAAGATTATTTATGATGAAAATAAATGGTCGGGCGATGTAAAAGAATTTATTTTTATTGTAAATACATTTGATAGTAATTTGCCACATGACAGCGAAAGATTTTTTGACAATAAAGTACTGGAATTCAAAAAAAAATATAATTTGGATTTTAAATATAGGGTCGTAAATACAGATTATATTAGAGATACTCTTTATAAAATTGAGGATATAGAAATATTAAAGCAAATTTCAGCTACTTTACGTATAAAAGGTATGATCGACTTTAATGCTATAACTGAAACGATTATAACAGATTTAATAATTGGAATTTCTGGGAACTTGAATGAAAAATTGATGAATGGAGCAACAGAGACAACATATGACAGAATATCTACAATTAAAAAAATAGATATAAATGGTTTGAGTTCAAAAAAAGAAGAGATAGAGAATATAATTAGTAAGTTAGACGTGGTTGAAAATGCAGTGAATAATATCAACCAGGATATTCTTAGTGAAAATAAATTTGAAAGAGTAAAAAACTTTATAATTGAAAAGTATAAGGAATTATGCTCTGAATATAAGGGCATAGATTTGTATGAAAAGCTAATAGCTTTAGTGCTTTCATATTCTCAAGATAAGTGGAATTTGGAAATGCCCATGAGGTTCTTAATAGTGTATATTTTTGACAAGTGCGATATCTTTGAAAAAATAGGTGATGAATATGATATTGCCTGACAAATATGTGGTTTTAACTGAGAGTTTTTTAGGTTTAAGTGGCCTTGTTTTAGATACACTAAATAATAAGAAAATGACAATTGATAAACTTTGGAGTGCTTTTGAGAAGAAGTACATTAAATCAAAAAAGATAAAAAATCCACCAACTTATCAAAAGTATATCTATGTTCTGGAATTTATGTATTTGACGAATATGATTTCTTATAATGAAAAGGGGGAGATTTTGAATGAAAATATTAGCATTAAAGATAATTAATCCCCAAGGTGATATTATAAGGGATATTTCATTTAAAAAAGTTGGAGTCTCATATATATATGGGGACATACAAGATCCCGAAAATTTAGGAGCAACAATAAATAGTTTAGGAAAAACTTTATTGTTAAAGTGTATTGATTATATATTTGGAGCAAATGAAGATTCAAGTATTGTAAAGGAAGCCATTCATAAATACAAATTAGAAGCAACTGTATTGAATGATAGGAAAAACTATACAATTCATAGAATATTAGGAAATTCGGAATCTATATATATTAATGAGGAAAAGTACACTTTAACTGATTATAGAAAGTATTTTGGAATTCAAAGAAGCTTATATAGTAAGCAGTTTATATTAAAAAAGAAATCCTCTGAAATTAGTTTTAGAACTAACCCTAGTAAGGACGATGTATTAAGTTTTCTTGAACTACTAACTTTAACTGATATTTTAAGTGAAGTTAATAATATCTATGATTCACAAGATAGAATCAAAACTTTGAAAAAAAATAAGAAAGATTTAGTTTCCTTTTATGGAAATTTTGATGTTAAACAAATTGATGAAGAAATATACTTTATAGATAAAGAAGTAGAAAAAGTTACTTCTGAGTTAAAGGATATTTCCAATAAAATTAAATCTATTGAAATTTCAGAAGTCCAACAAAATATAATTGTAGAGTATGCTAATAAAAGTAGACAATTAAAAAAGATTAAAAGTAAGTATGAAAAAAGCAGATTAGAATATGAACGTCTAATTGAATTTATTGATAACTCGAATAAAATAGATATTTCTAGTGAACATATTTTAGCGATATTTCGTAAAGCACAACAAGAAGTACCAGGAATGGTGCAAAAGAGCATAGAAGAAGCTGAGGAATTTCATAAAAAAGTGTATGAAGAAAGAAAAGAATTTCTAACTCAAAAGAAAGTTGATATTCAGCAAGATATGAATGTGTTAAAAACTGATATTGATCGGCTTTCTACAGAAATCAATAAAATAGGTGCTATCATTTCGGTAAATGAGGTGTATCAGGAATCAATCGAATTATACGAAAAATATAATACTGATTTGCAGGATTTAAAATATAAGCAGGGTAAGTTATCGCAGGTAAAACATATTGATGATGAAATAGAAGAAGAGGAAACCGAGCTAATAAATGGTTTTAATGAAGCGAATCAAATTAGAAAAGGATATGAAGAATCCATTCAAATATATCGAGATTTTATATTTAAAATTACACAAGAAATTTATGACAGTGATGTAAATTCCTATTTTGATATTAAAGTTAGACCAAAACATTTAACCGCTAGACCTATTATATTTGAGTTCACGTTAAAAGGTGATACTGGTGAGGGAGTCAGTGAGGTTAAGAAGAATCTTATGGACTTTTTAATTTGTAGATATAATGTATATATGGAAATGATGATTCAGGATTCCGCTTGTTTTAATGGGATAGATCCCCGTCAGGTTGCTGGCATGTTAACGCAATTGAATAAGATAGCAGTAGAGTCAAATAAGCAAATTATAATTGCAATAAATAAGTATCAAATTGGTGATTATAGCGACGTGATTAGCATGGTTGAAGAAAATAGTGTTATTACATTATCTGAAAAGGATAATTTATTAGGAATAGATTTTTGATATAAAAAATAGGTATGAATTAATGACTCGTATGTAGTCACTATAAAACTAAAAATCGTAATTAAGAGATATTGTGTAAAAGCAATATCTTTTTTCATTCGTTAAAGATATTAAGCCGTTAGTGTGTTTAGAGTGAAGTATAAAATATGTTTGTTATTTTTTAAAGTCACTACAATTGTATTTTCGAAGAAATAAATGATAGTTGCTATGATTTGTTACGACTAAGTATTTCAGCTATACGATGAAACATATTGATATAAAAGATCTTAATAGATATCATAGGGGTGTCATAGGTAGTTATACTATAATATATAAAAGGGGAATGATTTTAAATGGTAGACTTTAGAAAAAGGTTGAAAAAGTGATTACTGCCACTGAAATTTACCACCTCTGCCATATTATTTACCACAGAATGA
>DAMDKS010000051.1:0-28863 GCA_032085455.1 Oceanobacillus sp. | reverse complement strand
CGGACTATTTTTCAGATTTTTGTTATTTTTGTCCGTGAGGGAGCCTCTCTCGGACTATTTTTCAGATCTTTGTTATTTTTGTCCGTGAGGGAGCCTCTCTCGGACAGTTTTTCAGATTTTCGTAATTTTTGTCCGTGAGAATAAGTGTTGACTGTAAATGTCAACGATAATATGTACATTTTTGATTGTTTAAGAATGTACAATTTTGTTCATGACACATAATCAGATTTTCATTCCATTTACCTGTAATTTACTGTATATTGATCATCTTCCCGCAGGTCAAATCTCGCATTTTCCATAACGACGTACCACTTACGGGATAATTCTAATCGACATGGAATGGCCTTGTCTCCAATGTATAATTCAAAGCATTCTCCACAGTGTAGATCATATTCATATTCTTCCCCCTTCAGGTCAATAACCCATCGTTCTTGGATATAATCATAACGCATCATAGCCCTGTTCATCGTTGTCTCTCCTATCTTTGTCATTCTCATTGAATGTATAATTACTATTTCCATACCCCCCTACCCACCTTTTGGTCGGTAGGGGCCATGTATTTATTAAAACGGCATAATTCCCATTTGAATTTCCAAATTAGTATTTTCTTCTTTTAACGATGATATTTCCTCTTTTAGTCTAATTATTTCCTCCAATAATCTATTAATTTTTGTTTGTTCATCAATTCCTTCTTCATATGCAGTGCCTTTTAGGCTCCACCACTCTGTAAACTCCCAAACATCATCTTCGGTAACCTGGTCGCCAATATGTTCAGTGCTTTTACTATCCAACCATTCCTGGACTAACTTCTCGTCACATTTAACCTCGTATGAGTGAAAAAACTTTGTTGCTTCTTTTGCTGTAAATGAACGCATCATTGCTATCCCCTTTTGTTATTATTTCTCTTTTACGAAATGATCCTTTAAACGGTAGGATTCCCCGGTTATATTCACTACGGTGGCGTGGTGAAGAACCCGGTCCAAAATGGCGTTGGCTATTTTAGTATCCTGGAATATATCCCCCCATATTTTAAAATTTGCGTTTGTAGTTAGTATGGTACTTTTCTTTTCATACCTCATATCAATAAGCTGAAAAAATAATTTGGCATCTTCTGCATCAATTGGTAGGTAGCCAATCTCATCTTATGGAAAGTTACTTATTATGTAAAGTTGAATGCTAAAAATCCTGCCTTTCATAAGATGTTTTAACATCCAACTTTGCATAATAAATTCTAAATAAATTCTTTTAGCCAGTTCAATAAATCGTCTTTTTCCTTTTTAGTAAGCTTTTCATCAGGAATCACATTATGACTTGCTTGTTCAATAGCTTTACGTTTCACCTCTGGATTCGATTTAGCATAAATTTCAGTCGTAGTAACCGAAGAGTGTCCTAAAAAGTCCCTAATATATATCAAGTTGACTCCACTTTCTAATAAATGCATTGCTTTACTATGCCTAAAGATATGTGGTGAAATTTTGTTAGGAAATAAGTCTGGTCGTTTTTTTCTTGCTGCTCCAAAGTATTTGTTTACTATATATGAAATCCCAGCCCTTGTTAGTTTTTCTTGTTTTTTATTAAAAAATAAAGCTGAAGATATCTTTGACTCATTGTACAAACTATAATCATTTATATAGGCTTTTGCGATATTTATTGTTTGTGGCATTATTGGAATAATCCTCGTTTTTTTCCCTTTCCCCGTTAATCGCATTGTTGCTGGCTTATTTATTTTAATATCACCTACTAGTAAATCTGCTAATTCTTGGACTCTTGCTCCTGAATCATAAAGTAAGGAAAGAATTGCTAAATCTCTACGACCTTCTTTCTTAGATATATCTGGAATAGACAACAGTTCTTTAATTGCCTCGATAGATAAGTAATTTATTTCAACAATGGGTGTTTTTTTCGAACCTATGGATAATATAGAATTGCATAGTTCCATATATTCTGGTGCTTCAATCTGTATATATCGGAAGAACGCATGTAAGGCAGCCAATCTTTGATTTCTAGTTGAAATAGAGTAATTTTTTGTATCTTCCAACCAAATTAAAAACTCTTCAATCATATTCCTACTCATTTTTGAAAAAGATAATTTTTCTGGTTTAATATTAAGAATATCATTGCAGTATCTAAGAAAAATTGTAAAGGTATCTCTATACGATTTAATTGTGTTATCACTGTATCCTGTTCTATAAGGCACATATTTTAAAAAGTAAGCAGAAAGATATCTTCCAAATTCAGCGCTATTCATCGATTTTCACCTCCGGAAAAACTCCATTGTAAAGAGGTGTAACAGGACCAGTGACTTGTCCATAGGCTTCTTCCGTAAGTCTGAGGTATTTTTCTGT
Source organism: Oceanobacillus sp. (assembly GCA_032085455.1). Lineage (GTDB taxonomy): Bacteria > Bacillota > Bacilli > Bacillales > Amphibacillaceae > Oceanobacillus. The sequence continues at coordinate 26,518 of DAMDKS010000051.1, read as the reverse complement.
ACTCTCAATATCCCGATGGCCCAGGTAGGCACATAAAATTGGTAAAGAGTAATAAAGATCCTGTCCGTCATTAACCATTTTTTCTAACGCATGTACTGCAAAAGTATGTCTGATATCATGGACCCGAGGGCCAACTTCGTTGTCTGTGAATATACCAGCTTTTTTCATGAAATGCTTGAATTTCACGTAAACAGGAGTGTTGTTGTATTTCCCATTATCCCGTGAGGGATAAAAGTATCCATCACTTTGCATATCAAAATCCATGTTTAAGGCATATTTGCGGCAATAGTTGGTTAACGATGCAGACATCGGAACTAGTCGACTAGTATTGTTTTTAGCCTGTTTGATTGTCAGTATGCCGTTTTCAAGATCAACATCTACCTTTTTTAAGGATAATGCCTCATTTATCCTTAATCCACATCCATACAACATTCTAAAGAGCATAGGGTAAATCAGGTGATAATGTTTGCTTGCCGGGTAATATTCCAAGTTATCTACAACTTTTATAATGCTATTAATTTCTTCTCGAGTAAAAATGTAAGGAGAAAATGTCTTTGGAATCGGAATTAATTCTTTAGGGTGCACGTAAAAACCAAAGTCATGATTATTCATAAATAATGCAAATTGTCTAATAAGACTCATTCTCATGTGTTGAGTTTTTAAAGATTCATTACCTCTTTTGCTAACATACTCTTCTACCATTTTTTTATCTAGTTTCAAAGAAGACATATCATATTTTTTAAAAAAGTCATCCATATACCTTAATTGATAAAGTGAGGATTCTCCGAACTTATAGCCGAGATTTCGTTTATACTCTACATACAGCGAACAGTATTTTTTAAAAGGGCCATCGAAAACGAAATGTTTTTCTTTATCTTTCATAAGGCACCTCCAATGCAACTGTACGGAGCTGCTCTATGTCGATACGGAGATACAATCTCGTAGTATTTGAGTTTTCATGCCCTAAAACACCTGTAATTACGGGATATGAACTATTATTTTTGAGCAGGTTACTCGCCATACTGTGTCTCATAGAATGAAGACCGTGTTTCCTATGATTTATTCTGATACCAGCGGCATCCATATATTTATTGATTATAGTCCAAAATACATTTCCTTTTGCAAATGCTGTAAATGGTGCTCTATGTCGAATAAAAATATGAGGATTATTAATATCGGGTCGACTATTTTTTATATAATCAATTAAGGCATATTTCAAGTTTTCAATTAATGGAAGTTGTATTGGATTTTTTGTTTTCTCCTGAATAAACTCTATAGTATCTAAGTGCCATTTTATGTTTTCAAATCTTAAATTTCTAATATCACCAGCGCGCATTCCCAACTGTACCGCTAACAATAATACAATATAATCTCTACGTCCAAATTCAGTATCTCTATCGACTTGTTTAAGGATCTCTTGTACTTCCTCAACGGAATAATAAGAAGGAATCCGTTCGAACTTATTTGTGAAAATAACAGGGAAAAGCTTATTTAATGGTGATTCAGTATAGCCTTTTGAAAAAAGGAAAGCTAAAAAATCTCTTAGTGTAAATAAAACGCCAGACCTTGTTGTACTTGCATATTTGCTTATGGTTCCTAAATAAGACATTACATCATTAGATATTAAATTTTTAAAGCTATTAATTTTTTTCCCATCAAGATAACAAAGAAAATGTATAAGCTGAATTTTTTTACCCTTTAGTGTACGAGACGATAACATTAGCCCTTTTTGAAGCTGGTTATATTCCTCAAAAACGTGCTTAAATTGACTAGGAACTTGTCTACCTGCACTTTGATTACATTTTTGAAATGAAGTATTTTGGCGATATTCTTCTAAAACCTTAATGCATCTAACCTTAAAAACCTGTGAAGCTGAAAGCTTCATGTCAGATTCAATACTAAAATGGTCTGATAAGAAGGCCTTTCCCATACTCAATGAGAAATTTTTATAGTTCCTAGTTTCCGCATATATTCGTAGATGCTTCCAGACAAGCTTATACTGGTATATCGTTCCTTCGGAATATATCAAATCAGTTAAATGCTGGGTTGCCTGCTGAATTAACTCTGTTAGATTAGTAGTATCGGACATGTTTTTCCCTCCTTAATATGTTCGATACTACTTTATCATGAAATTATTATGCAAAGTTAAATACTAAAAATACTTTATTAAACCAATCTTTTAGAACTTTACTTTACATAACAATTGCCTTTCCATAAGATGAGTTATGGAAAGCTTTTCATAACTCATCGATTATAAGTAATTTATATTTCGTGTAGTGTTTCAGCCTGGTTTCAAGTCGGTTTTCGAGTTTTGCCTTTTTCAGGTTCATAATTAAGTCATTGCACTTGATAAAATACGTGCTCGTTCTTTTCTTAGCTGCGGCGATCCCAATAGAGGCGGCCAAATGCGTTTTACCAACCCCAGAAGGTCCCAAAAAAACAATATTCTCTTGTAATTCGATAAACCGTAATGTCGTAAAATCTAATATTTGTTGCTTGTTAATCGACGGCTGGAATTCAAAATCAAAGTCTTTCACCTCTTTTAAATGTGGGAATGCCCCAACTCTAACCATTGACCTCACCATATTGATTTCCTTCATGTCGATTTCATAGTCTGTCAGTTTTATCAATGCTTCCGTAAAAGATAGTTCATTATTCGTCATAAAATCAATGGTTTCATCAAGATGCAAAATCATCTGTTTTAACTTCAAATATTCCAAGTTGCTTACTAATTTCGTATAACTACTATTCATTTCCATACACCTCATTAATCGCTTCTAAATTTTTTCGGGCCAGTGCATCTATATCATCATCCGTTTTAAACGGAAGGCTTCTGGCCAATATTTCCGTGTAATGTTCTGGCTTATAATTGATCTTTTTCTGATTAATAGGATGTTCAACAATTAATTCCGTGTTATAATAAACGAAAATATGGTTATCATACATTTGTAACCCTACAGTCTTGCCTATGTATCCAGCGGGAACTGAGTACTGGTTAGACTTGTAGGTGATCATATTCGAAGGGTTTACCTTTACAAGTTTATGATCAATTTTATAATAGTCTCTTATTCTTTCATTTGGCAGTGGAGATAAGAGATTTTTTTCTTTTTTGAAAAGTAGTATTGGGATTTTTCCCGTTCCTTGATTATAGCTATTGTTGATTCGATTACACAGCTTTTGCACAAATTGATGTAGCCCTTCATAACTGAATTTCCCCTGGTAAGCATGAATCTCGTCAACAAATTTCATTGGCGACTCCACCTTGCCTTTTGTTTTCGCTCTCCTGGCTATACAAGGCTTAACATCAAATCCCATATCTTTTGCGAATTGGGCAAAACGTTCATTCACTTTTCCTTTATGGTATTTGGTACGGGAATCATCCATGACGGTTTTCATATTGTCTGTCACAATTACTTTAGGAACCCCCCCAATCGCCTCAAAACTTTCTGTGAGGAACGATAATAATATACTTTGAGATTTTGAAATGGATAAGTGAAATATTCGAAATCTCGAGTAGGAGAGTAAAAGCACACCAACATTCACATATAAAATTTCCCCATCTTTGGTGACATATCGAATATTTTCTTTCCAATCCAGCTGCGCTTGTTCACCCGGAGGTGTTTCAAACCGTATAACCTCCTTCGTTTCACCCTTTCGTTTTCCTGAATCAAAATAGCCTTGAAATTCTGGTTTTTTTAATATGTAGGCTCTAAAAGCCGATTGGGAACACTTTAACCCATGATTATCTGTTAGATATTGCCATAGAATTCTTTTATAAAAGAATATTTGTTGAGACTCTTCGGAAAGGAGTAACGATATGATTTCATAACAATCATCTATTTTCGACTTGCGATCTCGAGAAGTCTTAGGCCTATAACCAGCAAGATATTTATCAATCGTCCTTCGATCCACTCCCATATCTCGTGCTAATTTACTTTTGTTGATTTTCATCTTTGAACTCCCCATTAACAGTTTTAATTTCGGTAAATCTGTAAGACTATTAATTTCTACATCTGTGTTTATATTTATCTGGATGTGCACCATATTCACCTCAAGAATATTATGCTGTGCTCCATCCAATTTGTACATTTTTAAACAATCATTTGTGTACATCCTTAGATTATCATTTATAGTTGACCTTGAAAAAGTGCAATATAGGACTTTGACTGTGAATAGTAACAAAAATTCATTAAAGGAAGCTGGGACAAAATACCACTAAAATAAAACAGGCATTGGTGCCACACTAAAAAAGTGTAAGCACTAACGCCTATTTTGTTGTAACTGACAATCCACAATGTTGCGCATCTTCCTTGCGAAGTCTCGTCACCTATCATTATTTTTGTCCGTGACAGCACCTCTCTCGGACGATTTTTCGCATTTTTATTATTTTTGTCCGTGAGAGAGCTTCCCTTGATCTTGTTTTACTATTTTAACTCGTTATACTCAAGCCTTTTTCTGTATTTGATATGCTCCAAAACTTTAATCATTCTTTTCCTCTTCTTCTTTTCGCTTCTTCATAGTCTTCTTTGGAAAGCTCTCCTTTTTCATATCTTTCTTTCATAATATCTAAAGAATCACGTGCAGAGCTTTTGGAATTCTTCCCACTGAAACGGATGAGAATAATAAGAAGCACAATCAACACAATTACGGATAAAATAATGCGAATAACAAAGGCTGTTGGCATATTGCATCACCCCTTTACTTCATTACTTCTGCATAGGAAAAAGAGCTGGCAAGGAAGTGCGCGTAGTACTTATCCTTTAGTCACTTTTCTCCTTATATTTTCTCTCGCTTTGGGAATCGTCTTTCGTTTTATGTTTATTTCTTTCATCCTCCTGCTCAATTTTCAAATCCACTAGTGGGATGTCATCGACAAATCGCTGTTCATAAAATCCATCAAGAATCGTACGGTCTTCCTCATTCCATTTCGTTCTTTCACCTTTTGTAGACTTCTTATCTTCCATTACTTTCACCTCACATCTTTTTAATACTTTTCCCAGAAGTGGTATGAATAAACGTATTAGCTGGATATTCACAATAAAGTGAAACTGCGTTAGTTGAACCACTGACAGTTGTCCCCCACTAACTATTCTCGTTTTCACCTCGAATTTTTGAAATGGGGATCTTACTGCCTGTTAATTCGGGATAAACCTGTTATATTGGAATAGGCGAGTGCACAACTTCTAAATGGAGGGAAACGAATGCGCAAATTTGAAGAATTGACATCATTAGAAGAAATCAATCGCTTTCTTAACGAACATCGCTTAGTTTTTCTGTATATTTCACGGACAAATTGCAGTGTTTGTCATGCACTGCTCCCACAGGTAAAGCAATTAATGACAGCATATCCCGAAATTCAGCTCGGATCTATTCATGCAGATTACACAGAAGCGGTCGCTGGACGATTTTCAATCTTTACGGTTCCCGTCCTGCTGCTATTTGTAGAGGGGAAAGAATATGTACGCGAAGCAAGAATTGTCCACATGGATTTATTCAAAGAAAAAATAGATAAGATATACCAAAACGTGGCTGGAAATTAAAATCCAGCCACGTTTTTGATTAATCAATATATACGTAATGTATAAAAATCAATATAGGAAACAGGCATTTTCTTTCCTGCATTGGTAACTTTTATTTCACCTTCGTACTGAATTTCTCCATTTTCCGGGTCAATTACAAGTAATTTGCTTACATCACTTCCACTTCTTCCAGCAGAGTGAATAACAGAAAGAAGTCCTGCATCTGAAAAATAGCCAGCGATATGTCCATTATCAGGTAAATCTAATGCTATATGCCTTTTCTCTTGCAACTCATTCTTTTCTAAATGATATGGAAAAACATCAATACCATCTTCTGCATCCATGATAAAATAGATAAATTCATCTTTTACGATATAATTATTCATCGAATAGATATCAAAATCCACACCCTCTGTATTATTTATTTCAGCAATAGCTTTCCATTCTGATGGGGGAGTAATTGTCTTTTGCTCACCTGATGCTATATGGAAAGATTTAAATTCCAATGAAATTCTTTCTTCTTCAAGTGTAGCTTCATCCCATTTTACCTTTTCTACCAGATACATAAGATAAGGCTTTTTAGTAATATCATCATAGTCCGTCAGTGTCTCAATATTGCCCTGTTCGGATATACTTTCTAACGTTTGATAATCCGTTATCTTCTTATCGTTCATATCTATTTCATAAACATCAAGCTGTTGACTATCCCGATAGTAACTTGAAGTAAATACATAGATTTTATCCCCAGCAACTTGAACCTCTGATATCGACATATATTCAAATGCAACTTCTTGTGGTACTTTTACAGAAAACTTTTCTCTATCATTTGTTTCTTTATCTAAGATATCTACTTTAAATGTACTTCTATCACTCCCTTGAGAAAAAGGTCCAACATAAACAAGCTGCTTATCATCTTCGTAAAATAATTCTAGCTCATTCTTCCCACGCATAAAACCATGGTATTCTTTTGTCAGCCTCTCCAATACGGAATGATGATAAAAACTGTTTAAGCGCTTAAAATAGCCGAATTCAGAATAACTTTTTATTCCTTTAGTGCTTAATTCAAAATCTTTCCCGCCCATGTCATCATCATAATATCCTTCAATTGTAATATCTTCTGCAATATCATTTTTATCCATTATTGTAACAAGCTCCAATGTGGGAAGCTCTTCTTTTGCTAAAGCACCTTGAACGTAATAAATGCCGAATGTTAAAAGACTAACCGTAAACAAAACAATTAACTTCCAATATCTGTTCATCATAAGCCCCCCTTATATTGTTACTTTCTTGTTTATTAAATAGTTACTAAGCCAAATTGAAAATGCAGTTATCATCGTCCAAAGGATAACATACACAATAAACGTTTCGTTTGGATATAGAAAGTTTTTCTCCAAAATAATGACTAGAATCTCTGGTAACAGAAAAACAGTAACTGCTGCAGCTGCATAAAGAACTCCCAAAACAGCACCTTTCAGCCGATAGCTTCTTTCAAATAAAATTGCTGTAAATAATACGATAACTGCTGCAAAACCGACACCGTAATAAATCAGAAATTCCATAAAGCTTGTTGGAAATAATAATCCTAAATGGTAATTTCCATACCCGCTTGTCACTATTTCCATGATGGGCATATCAATCCGCAAATTCGCCGGAATAAGCCATTGTAAAATTCTACCTGTCACTTTAAACAGAATTAACTGCAAGGCAGATAACCCTAGCACCATCATAAATATTGCTGTTGCTTTCGCAAAGAAGACGTTTATTCTTGCAGTTGGCAGCATTAATAATCGATATATAAATGTATTTTTCCCAAACCAGTCACGATACCAAATGAATATGCAATAAATGATTAGTACTGCAGCTGCAAATACCATTGGATAAAAGAACCAGCCTGTTCCCAATAAATCAATTAAACCAAATTTTCCATTTAGTTCTAAAAACTGTTCTGTTGTAAGCCCTTCAATGTATATGGCTTTCTCAAATTCTTTCATAAAATGTTTTGCTGAATAAATCGTACCAATAATTTGTGATATAATGGTAACCCCAACTAGCACGAAGTATATTTTAATAAAACGATCCAGTTCGAAATTCACTAGTTTCAAATAGCTCTTCATCCGCGATATACCTCCCTCATCACATCAACGACTGATTTGCCTTCATTTTCACGCATTTCCTCTGTACTAAATGCTTTAAAAACAATTCCATCATCAATAAGGACAACTTTATCAATAAGATGTTCGATGTCATTGATTTCATGAGTGGTAATGATAACTCCCCGATTTTCTACAAGGTGACTAGTAAAAACACTGGCAATCTGCTCCCTGCTGAAAATATCAATTCCAGAAAAAGGTTCATCCATGAGTAAATAATCAACATCCAGTGCCAGACCAAGTAATAAGTTTACCTTGGCAACATTACCTTTTGATAGACTGCTGATCCGATCTTCTTTTTTTAATTTGAAAAAATCCAGCAGCTCTTCTGCGCGCTTTTCATTCCAGCTTTCATAATAATCCTGCATAAATTGCATTGCTTCTTTCACTTTCATTTGTGGCAGCATGGTAATGGCATCTGGTATAAAAGTGATTTTTTCATACGTTTCTTTTGTCAGCTTCTTGCCATCAATCAAAATCTCGCCACTCGTCATTGGAGTCAGATTCATAATTCCATTAAGTATTGTAGTCTTACCTACACCATTAATCCCAATCAGACAGGTTATCTCACCTTTATTCGCAGTAAAGGAAACACCTTGAAGCACTTTCTTTTTGCCAAAGTTTTTTGTGATATTTTTTACTTCAATCATTTCCGTACCTCCTTTTCTTCCTCATACTTATCCTTTATCATGACAATCAGTTCATCTATTGGAATATTAATTGGTTCGACTGCCGCGACAAACGAGTTTACTGCATCCTCTATTAATTCTTTTCGAACAACGTGAAGCACTTTCTCATCCTTTGTAATACGACTTGGATTATTTCCCTCTGTAAAAATCAAACCTGCTTCCTCCATTTCTTTATATGCTCGCTGTGCAGTATTTGGATTGATCTTCAGACGTCCAGCCAATTCACGCCTTGATGGAATTTCCTGTCCAGGCTCAAAATAGCCACTGGCAATTCGTTCCTTAAAATGCTGGATAACCTGAAGATAAACCGGTTCTCTCTTATTAAAAGTTATCTTCAATATAATCCCCCTCTTTGTGGATTTTTGTTTTTATTGTGAAGTTAATATCGTAATCTTCTTGTACCAACCTATTAATACACAACACTCATAAATATGTATTAACCACGTAATACATACTATTTACTGTATTATATGATTAATACACAAACCTGTCAATATGATTTCTGCAATAATTTTATGCAGTTTAAAACTGAAAAATCTGCCCTATGTTACAATAGAAACTAGCGATTCAAATATAAGGGAGTTAGAAATAGAATGAGATTAGTATCATGGAATGTAAATGGAATACGGGCTTGTGTTCGTAAAGGCTTTTTGGATTATTTTAATGAAGTTGATGCAGATATTTTCTGTATACAAGAATCCAAGCTGCAAGCAGGACAAATTAAGCTTGAGCTTGAAGATTATTATCAATATTGGAATTATGCGGAGAAGAAAGGTTACTCGGGTACTGCAGTATTTACAAAAAAAGAACCTCTGCACGTGCACTATGGTGTTGGGGAAGAGGAAACAGAGAATGAAGGCAGAATTCTTACACTCGAGTATGACTGCTTTTATCTTGTAAATGTGTATACTCCAAATGCGAAGCGTGATTTATCCAGATTAGATTATCGCATAGAATGGGAAGATAGACTTTTCCATTACTTAAAGGAACTAGATAAGAAAAAACCTGTTATCTACTGTGGGGACCTAAATGTTGCCCATCAAGAAATAGATATCCGTAACTTTAAAACAAATTACGGAAACTCTGGATTTACCGTGGAGGAACGCGGAAAAATGACACGGCTGCTTGATGCAGGATTTGTGGATACTTTACGCCATTTCCACCCGGAAACAGATGGCATCTACACGTGGTGGTCGTATATGAGCAAGGTGCGCGAGCGGAATATTGGCTGGAGAATTGATTATTTTATCGTTTCTGAACAGGTAAAACCCGCACTCGTGCAATCCGAAGCACATCCCATGGTACTTGGAAGCGATCATTGCCCGATTATGATGGAATTGGATGAGGAATTGTTGGCTAGTAAATAATCGATGGAAATACCCCTGAAATGGACATTGATTTCAGGGGTATATTTTTATTTATTATTATTGCTTTATTTTTTGATAGTAGTCCATAATTCCTAAAGCACTGATTTGAAGGTCCAGATTAATGATAATATAAATTTCGTGATCTTCTGAAATGCCTTGTTCCTTCAAGTATGCTTTTACCCGTTTCATAATCCGACGCGCTATTTCATTATAGTCGCCACCTTCATCATTGACATCTTCAGCAATATCAATAAAGATATCAAGCCATTCAACTGTTTGCTTCAATGCTTCCTTTGGATTTTCAGTCATGCCAAAATGCCCAAAATAAATACGGTCAACGTTTTTTTCAAGTACACGCTGCATCGACTTATGCATATCATTGGGATTAAAGTGATTTGGTGTAGTGGAAGGCAGATAGAATTCTACCCCATCCCTTAATAAGCGTTCATAAAGAATCCCCACAGTATCCCCCGTGAATATTCCATTACTAACTGGATCATAAATGCTGATATGATGCTTCGAATGACCAGGTGTATCCCAAAACTCAAGTGTGCAATCAGGACCAATTTCTAATGTGTCACCTTCTGTTTTGATAATGACACGGTCTTCAGGTACGGGAATAATTGGGTCATATATTTCAGAAAAACTGTCACCGTAAATTGCTCTTGCTCCGGCAGCAAGTTTTCTTGGATCAACAAGATGCCTTGCACCTCTCGGATGAACAATCAGCTTTGCATTTGGACAAGACGTAAGCAATAATCCCGCCCCGCCAGCATGATCCAAATGCACATGCGTAACTATAATATACTTTACATCCTGAAGTGTATGACCTAATTCCTCAAGCCCTTTTTTTATATATTTCACTGATGGGCTTGGACCAACTTCGACCAATGTCAGCTCCGGTTCATTAATGACATATGTACCCGTACGGCTTGGGATATCCATATCAAAACCGTCAATAAGTGAAATCCGGTCATCCATTCGAATTGGTTGTTTATCTTTCATTCGTATACCCTCCCCTTATTTTCCATATCCTCATCATACCAAATCCGCATGTATTTTTAAAAAAATTCTCTATTTTTTCTTCAATAATTCAATTCTTACATCCACACACAACCATTTTTTCATCGGTATGTCCTGATGCAAAGTTGACTGAATAACATCTACGCTTCTGTAAAAGCTAATATTGATGCAGGGGTTACATGAATACCATATTACTTCATATCGAGGAGGATAACCATGGGCAGAGACGAGCATCGTAAAAAGAAAAATGCTTTTTTAGCACAAACGCCAAAACAGCAAATTAGTGATGGTCAGGACACTTGAGTTCTCAGAAGAATTAGCTGATAAGGATGATATAAAAGCAAAAGAAAGAAGTAAAGCTGCAAGCAAAAGAATGAAAAAGTAAATAGGGAAACTCAGATTCATTTATCCCCCACTGAAACGTTAATTGAACCAATCGGGTCGTTACTGGCTGCCCGTTCTCCCACTTAGAATTAATAGTGTCTCCTTATTTCTTGAAGTGGGATTCTTGCTGCCAGTTACACTGCGTAAATGGTCTGAGTTTTTCATCTACTAAAAAGTGCATCGCTGCTTCTAGTACTTTAGTTGCTTTTTCTATTTTTTTCAAGTACATTAAAGTTAACCACCACTTAAAGGATGAAGCAAAAATGAGTAAGAAAAATGTTGATGACTACTTAACAGAAGGCATATATGGCGTGCGCCTTCCTAAAGAAGAAGAAAGAATCCGTTTTCTTGGTACTTTGAGAGAAAGAATTGTACTTGCCTTAACAGTTGGACAGGTTATGACTGACTCTGGGATTAAAAAACTCGAGGAAGCAATGAAGCAAAATCCTAAAGCGAGACTAATTTTGAATGGACAGGTTTCCTATCGCTTTCTAACAGAGGAAAAAGCGCTTGCTGCAAAATATAATATTCCTTATACCATGATTAAAGATGAAGAACACAAAACAGACATAGGTGCAGTTTTGACATATGACTATGCAATCGATAAAGAAGAGATTTTTATTAAAGAAGAAATAGCGGAAGAAAGTGAAGAACCGGAGAAGGACCCTTCCTTTATTGAAAAGGTGAAGAAATGGTTTAGCTAATTTATTATCATGAGGCTCTTTGGAGAATGAAATCTGAAATTAACACGTATATCTGATTAAAATCATTATAAAAGACGCTTAGGGTATGCGTCTTTTATTATAGATATTTTTGATATATATCTTAGCATATGCTTGCCTCTTTTAATGCCATTTCTAATGCATTGGATTATTTATTAGGATAAAATGTTTTTTAGAATCGCTGTATTTTCCTCAAAAAATAATTTATTTTTTTCAATTCCGCGGCGTTTACACCACCCAATACTATTAAAAGCATCGGTAAAACGATAAAACGGCAAAACTGCCTCTAAGTCTATCAGTGGTCTGATGCTAGTATATCCTTTCTGATAAGCATGATATAAAGCTAAATTCTGACTTAAAAAGTCACGATACAATTTCGTGAAATCCATTTCTGTTGCACCAAATCGGACACTTTCAAAATCTATCACTCCTGAAACCTTATCCTCGTGAATAATAATATTAGCTGGACGAAAATCCATATGCAATCTGGGGATGGAAGCTGTCCTTTCATTTCTTCAAACCTCTTGATTGCACGTTCAAATAATTTTTTATCTAAAACATCTTTCACATCCTCTGCAAAGCTTAAAAATTGTCTCTCAACAAACGGAGACCAGTTGGGAAATTCATTTTTAATTCCCGACAACTCTAATTGATCCGTCGGTTGAACAGTATGCAGAGATGCATGAAGAACCCCCACTTGAAACGCCACTTTTGGAGAAACATGAGCTGTTAAGGGCTCTCCTTTTAACTCAGACAATAAAAAGGCACCCGGACATTCCTCATTCCCTGACCAAAAATCCAGCATTTCAGGAATAGCCACCCGCCCTTCCAAGATTTCATATGCTTCCAGTTCACGCTGATATTTTAATTTTGTAAATGGGATTTTCAAATAAACACTCTCACCATTCACCAAACAGCATTTGTAGACAGTTGAGCTATGCGAATCTTCAACTTCATGGATCGTTTGAAGCTTTAAGTCGAATTCCTCAATCACATGTTCCAGCATGATAGTCAGTCAGCCCTCCCTTTTTAAAAAAAATATTTTTGGGAAAATTCTATATTAGTACCTTATATGTGAATAACCAATCAGTCAATAGATTTATTGCGGGAAGTCTTGTTTTTTATGGCGATCAAACCAGCTCTTATTTTCAAAAAGTCTTTGTCCCCTTTACACTCGGAAAACGTTTACATATAATAGTAGTATTAGATTAAGAAACGGAGGGCGAAAATTGGAAACTATTAAAGAAGGCACCTTACTATGGGAACCGACTAAAAGCAGAAAAGAAAATAGTAATCTCAACCATTATATCAAGTGGCTGAATACCCAGCATAACTTAAATATCGAAAGCTATAATCAATTATGGGATTGGTCGGTAACAGAATTAGAAACCTTTTGGGAATCGATTTGGAGTTATTTCGATATCCAAGCAAAAACACCTTATCACTCAGTGCTCTCAAAGTATGAAATGCCTGGCACTAAATGGTTCGAGGGGGCAAAACTCAATTACACGGAGCATATTTTCAGAAATAGAGAAAAGGACAAGGCAGCCATCATTCATACGGCAGAGTCTCGTCCAGGAACACGGGAAGTCAGCTGGGGACAGCTTTATACAGATACTGCAGCCCTGCAGCAGACGCTCAAAAAACTCAATATTCAAAAAGGCGATCGTGTTGTCAGCTATAGTGCCAATAATTATGAAACAATTGTTGCCTTTTTAGCTGCCGCAAGCTTGGGGGCAATTTGGTCGAGTGCTTCACCCGACTTTGGAACACAGAGCGTAATTGATCGTTTTAAACAAATTAACCCAAAAGTTATGTTTACCGTGGATGGTTATCGTTATGGTGGAAAAGCATTTGATCGTCTAGAGACTGTTAAAGAAATTCAAGCAGAGCTTCCCTCCCTGGAGGCAACCATTACTATCCCATATTTAAACAATGATGCTGATTTTAGCCAGTTAAAAAATCCAACAAGCTGGGAGCAGGCGACAAAGGCTATTGATAATCAATCCCTGACCTTTACACCAGTTGATTTTAACGACCCTTTATGGATTCTGTTTTCATCTGGAACAACTGGAAAGCCTAAGCCGATTGTACACAGTCAAGGCGGTATTTTACTTGAACATTTAAAAGCAATTACCTTTCACTGTGATTTAGGTGAGGATGAACGTTTTTTCTGGTTTACTACAACTGGCTGGATGATGTGGAACTTTCTAGTCGGCGGCTTACTTTCTGGTACGACAATTGTTCTCTTTGATGGTAACCCAGCGTATCCTTCAACAGACACACTTTGGAAACTTGCTGAGGAAACAAAAGTAACAACTTTTGGGACAAGCGCAAGCTATATTACAGCCTGCATGAAGGATGGAATAGTGCCAAAGGAAAAATATGATTTAAGTCATTTGGAAAATATCAGTTCAACGGGGTCTCCTTTACCGCCTGAGGGCTTTAAATGGTGCTATGATAATGTAAAAGAGGATCTTTGGATTGCATCCGTAAGCGGGGGGACAGATGTGTGTACTGCCTTTATCCTTGGTGCACCAATCTTGCCAGTATATGCCGGGGAGCTGCAGTGCCGCGGACTCGGGGCAAAGATTGAAAGCTTTGATGAAAATGGTATTGGAAATATAAATGAAGTTGGAGAGCTTGTTTTAACTGCTCCCTTCCCGTCTATGCCGATTTATTTCTGGAATGACCTGGATGGTATAAGGGAACATGAGAGCTATTTTGATTTGTATGATGGAATTTGGAGCCATGGGGATTATATTAAGATAACCGAACGGGGATCCTGTATCATTTATGGACGTTCAGATGCAACAATTAATCGTGGGGGGATTCGCATTGGCAGCAGCGAAATTTACCGGGCTGTTGATAAAATTCCAGAAATTGAAGATAGTTTAATTGTTGACATTCCTTCCCCATCAAGCGATTCGATTACCCCATTGTTCGTTGTGTTAAAGGAAGGCTGTGAGCTGACAGATGATCTTATCAAGCGAGTTAAAACACAAATTCGCAATGATTGCTCACCTCGTCATGTACCAACCGGAATCTATGCTGCGCCTGATTTACCAAAAACATTAAATGGAAAAAAGCTGGAAGTTCCTGTGAAGAAAATTTTAATGGGGCAGTCTGTTGATCATGTTGTTAATAAAGGCTCGCTTGGCAATCAAGAAGCTCTGGATTACTTTTTAAAGTTTGCTGAAGATTTATAGAAAAAGTAATGAGAGACTGGGATTCCAGTAAAGAAGGCGTGCAGTTGAGGGGGCACGCGGATTTGATCAGAAAACTAAGGTTGTCACCAAGCTTTTCGGTGACAACCTTAGTTGCACTTATGCAAATATGAAAGTTTTCTTATTTGCCAAAAAGGCGCGCGCACTTGCGGGTTTGCCGCGCATACATGGTGGTCATGCGCAGGTATTCGGGTTTCATGCGCACTGCTAATTCCATTTCATACGCGCCTACCTGGATCTTCCCCACACACAAACCATGTTTTCTAATCAAATCCTCCTGCCCGGCTGCCATTTTACTATTTTAGCTATATGGCCCTGCCACTTATTCCAATTATTCGGCAAATAATTGGATATTACCTACACCTGTCTTAAATTGAAAAATCTTTTCACCAGTACCGATTACGCATGCAAGATTACTTGATTTATTTTCATTCATAAAAGATGGTAAATCCACTTTTACGTTTCCAAGTCCTGCGTTCGCTTTAATCGTTGCATTCAAATGTTCAGGGTGCATAAAAAACACCTCAATATTTCCTGCTCCTGATTTCATTGTAAGGTTTTCGTCTCCATCTACTGTAAAACGAACGGTACCGGTACCTGTCTTGGCAGTTATATCCCCAATACATGCATTGCCTTCAATATTTCCTGCTCCTGATTGTACTGTTAGCTCTTTAGTCTCCAACTCTTGAACTTGAATATTTCCAGCACCAGATTCTAGTTCTAATTTTTCTGCTTGAATCTTCTCCAAATTAATGTTGCCAGCACTTGTCTTCATAAAAGCAATTTTAAACGCTAAATCTGCTGCATGAATATTTCCTGCAGAAGTCTGAATCGTATAACAATCAGCAAAATTTCTCGGTAATTTCAATACGAGCTTACAGAATTTATGATTCGATATCCTTATATTCCATTGTTCCCAAGGATGCTTCACATTAACTTCCAGCTTACCATTTACAAAATTCATTTGCAGCTCTGGGCCGTTTTTAAATGTTTCCAGCACCATATCAATTTGCTTCTTATCATGAGTTATGAATTCGATATTCGCAATATCTGCATTAATTTCTAACTCTTGAACATGTTCCGCTTCTACATTGTTTTCCATTATCAGTGGCTCTTTATTTGCATCAAATAGATTGACCATGCTATTCACCCCATCTAAATTTCATATCTTACCAAAGTGTAAGCGAAATAACGACTAGCCCCAACATCCTGTCGATTGAATTCTTCTCGGTCTCGAGACTGAAATACGGGGTACTATAGTCTATCACTAATTATGCCCTTTGTAGCGATGCTTGTTAGTATATAACTGATTAATGATAGCACGATTGCTGATACAACGGAGTGCATGCCAAATGGTTGCGGAAAGAAATTTTCAAAAATAATATAGCTGCCTATCCCGATAACCATGGAAGCTAAAGCTCCATATTTATTGCCTGTTTTCCAATAGAGACCAAGTACAATTGGCCAAATAAACGTAGCTTCTAATCCTCCCATTGAAAACAGGTTAAGCCAAATAATAAGATCTGGTGGATTCAAGGAAAGGAAGATGACAATAATCCCAAGAATGGCAGTGATTCCCATGCTCAGTGAACGCACCTTTTTCTCTCCTGCTTTTGGCTCAATATAATTTAAATAAACGTCTTTAACAATTGTTGAACTTACGAGCAGCAATAATGAGTTTACAGTTGTCATAATTGCCGCCATCGGTGCAGCCAGGACAATTCCCGTTAGCCAGTTTGGTAATACTTCCTGAGCCACAAGTGGCATCACTGTATCTCCTACCTCAATACCTGGAAGAACTGGCCGGGATAGGGCACCAATTAAATGCATATTAAGCATAATGAAGCCTACAACAACCGTACTAATAATAATCCCCCGGTGCATCGCACGTGAATTTTTATAAGACATTGTTCGGACTGCGATTTGAGGAAGGGCTACAACCCCAACCCCTACTAAAATCCAAAAGGAGGATACATAAGCAGGTGTCAGTGTTTCTTCAGCACCGAATGGCGTAATTAAATTTGGATTCTCCGCTGCCATATCGGAAATGATTTGCGGAAGTCCCCCACCAGCAACGATAACGCCAATAAGAAGAATCAGTGTTCCCAGCACCATCACAATTCCTTGAATCGCATCAGTCAGTGCTATGGAACGAAAGCCCCCGATAATTACATAAACAAGAATAGAAATTGAAAAAATGAATAACGAAGAAAAATAGGAAAGACCTGTTAGAGACTGAATTAATCTTCCGCCGCCAATCCACTGTGCTGACATCGCAGAAAAAAGGAATAATAAAATACTTAAGGCCGAGAGAAGAACAACCCACTTTGATTGATACCTTTCTTTTAAAAAGTCAACAATCGTCACTGCTTTATATTTTCTTGTAACAATAGCAAATTTTTTCCCTAAAATCATTAGAACAAAGTAACCTGTAACAAGCTGTGACATGGAGAGAAGCACCCAGCCAAGACCCTCGTTATATGCCGCACCGGGACCGCTCAGGAAGCTGCTCGCACTTCCATATGTAGTAACCATCGTCATAGCTAGCACAAATCCACCCAGACTCCTTCCTCCAAGAAAATATTCTTGCAGAAATGAATTGGTTGTTCTCACATACTTACTTGCCCAAATTCCAATCAAACTAATAATAAGCAAAAATATGAATAACGGAATAATTGCTCCCCAGTTTATCATTCGCGGTTCTCCTCATCTTCAATTGGTACATCTACAAAGAATTTATTGACAATGATAATAATAAGTACAACCATAACAATAAAACCTAATACACAGCTATAGAAGAACCATGCTGGCAGGCCAAAAACAAAAGAATACTCTGATGGATCCTTACTTCCCAGTCCATAAGCAAAACCAAACCACCAAATAAAGTTAAAAAGAGCCAGTCCAACTCCAATTAACGCTTCGCGATTAGCAATTTTATTTATATCCTGCTTACTTAAATGATTCATTACTATTACCCCCCCATGGGAATTAGTTAAATATATGTCTTTATTTTAAAGGAGTCTTATCGTTTCGTGAAGTCTTTTCGTAAAAAATAAAGGGTATTCGTAACTTTTTGTCGAAAGTTAAAATGAGTTCATAATAATTGGAGGTAGTAACGATGTTGAAACTATTTCAATATAACTGGCAAGTTCGTGATGATTGGTTGACATGGTGCGAAGGTATACCAGAGAAAGAATTATTAAAGAATCGAGTCGGTGGGTTCGGCAATATCCTGCATACCCTTTTTCATATTGTAGATGTAGAATATATGTGGATCATGGGTTTGCGCGGTGAACCAGTGCCAGAGGAGCCATTGTTTAAGGATTATGCTAGTTTACACAAAGTGAAAAATCTTTCAATTCAATACCATGAGAAAGTGAAGCCATTTGTAGAATCCTGGACAAATGAAATGGATTCTAGGAGACTTTCAGAAAATGATTTCACTAAAGAACCGATTAGCTCGAGAGACGCACCGATTAGACATCGAGTCATTGAATGTACACACGGAGAGATCATACGTCATGTCATTGTCCACGAAATCCACCATATTGGTCAGTTATCTATATGGGCACGTGAAATAGGAAAAGAGCCTGTTTCTGCCAACCTCAGAGGAAGAGGGCTATTCAATAATTGAAAAGAAACAGGAAACTTTATAGAAAAATTTTCTTTCGAATCATATTTTAAGAGTCTACTTGGATTAATTTTTTCAAAGTAGACTCTTGCGTTTTATTTATTAAGCTATTTCAGTCGTTCTCTCTTGTTTGTACCAGTTAGCACTCTTCCGTAAATTATTGATTATCCTTTTGCCTGTTACCTAACGTTGTTACATATATCTATTTTGTATTTCTTCCAGGACAATCTGACCTGGTTACTAAATAAAGTTCAAACTGGCTACTTAAACTATCCCATTAATTTAAGTACATTTTTCACAGTATTTATAATTGATTTTACCATATATTCCTCCGTTTTCATCAGTGATTCATTTCATGTCTATACCTATAAGAGACTTGCTTTTACCCCATCAAAGTTATATAATAATATTGCTTTGCAAATTTCATCTATTTAAAATTTAAAATTGGGGCTGTAGTTCAGTGGGAGAATACTTGTCTGGCAGACAAGGGGTCACGGGTTCAAATCCCGTCAGCTCCACTCTAGACTAAAATTCAAAACACTCTTGCTTATCTAGTAGCGGATAAGGAGAGTGTTTTTAACTTCCAAAAAGGTTTTAGGGTCTTATAATTATAATGGTAGTGAAAGCATTAGTGCTTGCATGGCAATGCGAGAAGTTAGGGGGGGGATCCTCCTATGCTTCTATAGAAAAATGCTTATCCTGTGAGGATTAAAGCGTTTTTTATTTCTAAGTAAAGTAAATTAAAATCAAAAAATATTTGTTATTTTCTTTTTTAGAAATTTCGGATATACTATAGATAGAGAGTCATATAAAGCCGTTTGGTACTTCAACACCAACGGTATGTGCAATAGCCCTTCAAGGGGGCGACTCGCTAATTAAAGCGATAAAATAACCACCTTCCTTAGCTGTCAGGCGTTGGGGTGGTTATTTTTTATTGTTGTTAAATGACGGTACAATTACGGCCGCAAAAGAAATCATTAACCATAGATTCATATACAGTCATTGGCAACACCCCCTTTCTTTTATAAAGGGAGCGGGCCACCGCCCATGAAAACACCTTATGCAATTAAAGACATTATGTATTTCCCGGGATGGATACGTACGTTCCCCTCCCTTTTGGAGTGATAATAACGTTAGAGGTAAAAGAATGAAAATTTTTCCACCTTTCGCCAATATCTTTTTGCTCATTCACATTTCCTCATTTTTCGCTATTTCCCGGGAAATATTTTATTCTGATATGCAAAATAAGCCAGCTGTCCGTTAAAATCAACAGACAAGCCGGCTTTCATTTTTATATTAACCTGTATTCACTAACCCTGCTGCCACCCCATTAATTGTAAGCAGTACATCGGTTTCCAACTCCCCAGGAGGGGTTGATGTTTCTCTTAATTTGCGAATCAAGTCCACTTGCAAAATATTGAGTGGGTCGACATATGGATTACGCAGATGAACAGATTCTTTAATATTTGGCGAATGACTGAGTAATGCTTCGTTATCAGATACTTTTAACAAGGCTGCTTTTGTCCGCTCATATTCATCGACAATGTTTTCAAATATCCGCTTTGCTGCCTGTGGATCCTCAACTAGCTCCAGATATGCTTTCGCACTTCCCATATCAGCTGTCAACAATGCCATCTGCAGATTATTAATAGTCGCTTGGAAGAAGGACCATTCTTTATACATCGTTTGCAGGATGCTTAGGTTACTTTCATCCTGATCAATGAATGCCTGCAGACCCGTACCTGCTGCGTACCAAGCTGGCAGCAAGTGTCGCGACTGTGTCCAAGCGAATACCCACGGAATTGCCCGCAGGTCTTCAAATTTTTGGCTATTCTTTCTGCTCATTGGTCGTGAACCAATATTTAAAGCACCTAGCTCAGTTAATGGCGTCGCTTGGTGAAAATACGTTAAGAAATCTTGATCATCAAATACTAGTGATTGATATTTTCCTAAGGATTTTTCTGACATTACTTCCATAGCCGTTTCCCATTCTTCTTTGCGCAGTTCCATTTGGTCTGAGGCACTTACAACTCTCGCACTAGATTCAAATAATGCTGAAGCTGCCTGCTCCAAATTACGGTAGGCAATATCTTCAAGTAAGTATCTTGAGGAAAGCACCTCTCCCTGTTCCGTAATTTTCACACCATCTCCTAATGTTTCTACTGGCTGTGAGAGAATACTCGTATGCAGTGAACCACCCCCGCGCCCTAATGATCCACCACGACCATGGAAAAACTTCAAATGAATATTATAATTTCTTGCCATGCTATGAATTTCTTTCTGAGCTTTAAACAGTTCCCAATTCGCACTTAAAGTGCCACCATCTTTGCTGCCATCTGAATAACCAAGCATGATTTCCTGATGGTTATGTCGTGCATTTAACTGCTTGCGATAGACACTCGTTTCAAATAAAGCCTTCATAATTTCTGGACCAGCCTTTAAATCATCAATCGTTTCCAAGAGTGGAGCGACATCCAGATCACTTTCAACTGTTCCATCCGGATTAATCCGGTAAAGCCCAACTTCTTTTGCAAGTACCAGCACCTCCAGCAAATCACTGGGTGCTTCTGTCATACTGATTATATAAACTTCAATGGCGCGTTTTCCAAATTCCTCATGTGCGCTCTTGATCATTCTAAAAACACGCAGCATATCTTGTGTTGCTTTAGAGTACCTGTCATTTGTGAGCAGAAGGGGTCTTGGATCATCCAGAACCTGATACAAGACTTTCTGTTTATCAGTTTCTGTAAGAGCAGCGTAATCATCCGCAAGATAAACCTTCTCTAGAATTTCATGAATAGCTGCTTCATGTTCCCCACTATGATTTCTTATATCCAAAGTAGCTAAATGAAAACCAAACATCTCTACTTGTCTGATTAATTTTCGAATTGTTTTCAGCTTTTTATTCTTTGGTAAATGTTTTTCGACATGAATCTTAATTTCTTTCAGATCAGCTGCCAATTCCTCTGCATATTGATATCCAGAACTTGACTTTCCTCTTTCACGTAAACGTTTTAAAATAACTGCAAATTTGCGCCGGTAAATTTCTGATTGATTACGCCATCTCTCTTGCTCTTCTAAATAAGTGGCTTCATATTTCTCTACTTTATCTATGAGTTTCTGGTCAATGTATTTACGTTCAGTCGATTGACTAAACCGTTTCATTAAATCAATAAGAGAGGCTTCATATTTCTTTAGAATTAACTCCTGTTGCATTTCTAAAGTTGTCCAAGTAATTTCAGGCGTAACATTTGGATTTCCATCCCTATCCCCGCCAATCCAAGAACCGAAACGAATAAAGTTTGGCACCTGCCAGTCCTTTTCTGCAATTTGACCCTGCAGCTGCATTTCCAATTCCCAGATTATATCAGGCAAAGTATCAAATAATACCTCATTAAAATAATAGAGTCCATTTTTCACTTCATCTAATACTTCCGGTTTTCTATGTCTTAATTCATCGGTATGCCACAAAGTAGTTACCTCATTAAAAAGACTATCTGCCACCATGTCCTTTTCCCATTGTGTAACGAATGGGTTCCCCAGTTTCCGCAGGTTCTCTGATATCCGTTTTTGTATTTCCAAAACGGTCCGCTTCGTTGCCTCTGTCGGGTGGGCTGTCATAATCAGTTCGATGGATAAGTCATCCAGTACACTTTGAATCTCATCATCACTCAAAGAATATTCTTTTACTTTATGAACTGCATTTTCCAGTGAAAATGGCTGACTTGTCCCTTCTTCTAATAAGTACTGGTGTCTGCGTCTAATGCGGTGATTTTGTTCAGCGACATTTATCAAATGGAAGTAAATGGAGAAGGCGCGGATTACTTGCTGCCTCATTGGTGGTTGTAAACTGCTGATTTCTTTTTTAAGTGCTTGATACGTTTCTTTATTGAATTCTTTCCGTATGCTTTTTGTCATTTTACGAATTGTCTCGACTTTATCAAACAATTCTTTGCCACCATGAAGGACTAATATCTCACCTAATATGTTTCCTAACATATTCACATCATTTTGCAGTGAAGTTTTATTCGCCTCTTTTTCTGTCACTCAATCCCCTCCTTGATTGTATTCTTTCTATCATACCATTTTCCTTAAAAGTTAATAAAGTCTTATATCTATTCTTCTGAGAAAATATATTAATGGCAATGACTAGCTTCATGCGCAGGGGGGCCGCGCACGTTCGACAAAAAGATGCGCATGAAAGTGAGTTTGCCGCGCATGAGTGGCGTTGACGCGCGGGTAACGTCGTTTTACGCGCGGCTACGATTGATTTTTGCGCGGGGACGCACGTTTGATGCGCGGGGAAACGGTTTTTACGCGCGGGGGCTCAGCACCCGACACCTTTTTACTATTTTAGCTAGCAGCCGCTTTTCAAAATACGCGCAAAAAAGTCGGGAGATATCCTCTCTCGACTTTTTTGCATGGATATATTCATGTTTAACGAACGACTACATACCCCAGTTTTTCAATTGTATCTCGAATTTCTTCTGCTGAAACATCCGCTTCATTAAAAGAAGCTTTTACTTTGCTTGAGTTAAAAAGCACTTTCGCTTCCTCTACTCCTGTCATTTTTCCTACCTTTGTTTCAATCTTTTTAATGCATGATGGGCAAGTTAGTGGTTCTAATTGAATTTTAACTGTTGTCATGTAAATCCTCTCCTTTGACTTCTTATACTTTTATTATAAATTGTATCCGGCGATTAATCTTTGACCTGCGTCAATTTTGACGAAATAATTAAGCTTCTGCTAGCTGTAATGCTTTTTCTCTCTGAAGCATCTTGCGATTAAAACCCATTAAGCGCATCGCATTCAAAATAACCAGCAGAACACTCGCTTCATGAATAAACATTCCTGAGGCAAGATGGACAGTACCCATCAATACGCCAATTAACAGGATGAATGCCACTCCCACTGCAAAGAATGTATTTTGCTTCATATTGCGAATGGTCGCTTTTGATAATGAGTAAGCATGTGAGAACTGCATAAGCTTATCAGCCATTAGGACGACATCTGCCGTTTCCATAGAAACCTCTGTTCCACCTTCTCCCATTGCAAGCCCAATATCAGCAGTGGCGATTGCAGGAGCGTCGTTGATTCCGTCTCCTGCCATTACAACGACGTGACCTGATTCTTTTAGTTTCTTTACAAATGCGACTTTATCTTCTGGTAAAAGTTCTGCATGGAACTCGTCAAGCCCTAAAGTACTTGCCACAAGCTCTGCTGTATGCTTGTTATCCCCTGTAAGCATCACTATTTTCCTGATGCCATTTTTACGCATTTCTGCAATCGATCTTTTGGCATCCTCACGAATTTGATCAGCAATTGAGAAGATGCCAGCAACCCTCCCATTTACTCCTGCAAAAATGGCAGTACTCCCAGCTTTTTCACGTTGGGTTGCGTATGCGTCAATTACTGGCGAAACTTCAATTCCCTCAGAATCCATAAGTTTTCGGTTTCCAATCACTAGCATGTTATCTGCTATTCTAACCCGAATCCCATTGCCTTTAATAATTTCCCCGTCTTCTGGTTCAGTCGTTAAATCAAGCTTTCTTGATTGCGCTTCTTTCACAATCGTCTGGCCGAGATGATGCTCAGAAATTGTTTCAGCCTGTGCAACAAGTGCTAATAATTCATCTTTCTTGTAGTCTCCAAAGGTCTTAATATCTGTAACTTCAGGTTTTCCTATGGTGAGTGTTCCCGTTTTATCAAAAACTAAGGTATCCGCTTGGGAAAACTTATCCATTACCTCCCCGCCTTTAATCAGGACACCATGCTTTGCCCCATTCCCTATTCCGGCAACATTTGATACTGGTGCGCCTATAACAAGCGCTCCTGGGCATGCAACAACTAGGAAGGTAATTGCAATATGCAAATCTTTCATCATTAGATAGACAAGCACTGCTAATACAATGACAGTTGGTGTATAAATCGCGGAAAATTTATTCAGAAATTTCTCTGTCTTGGATTTTGATTCCTGTGCTTCTTCTACTAGCTCAATTATTTTTGCAAAAGTTGTATCGTCTCCGACCTTTTCAGCAATGATTTCAATGTAGCCATGATCCACAATTGTCCCACTGAATACTTGGTCCTCCGCCTGCTTTGCAGCTGGAACGGATTCACCTGTTACTGCTGCCTCATTTAGGGAAGCATGTCCGGTAACAATACGTCCATCTACTGGTACTTTTCCTCCTGAACGTATCATGACACGCTCCCCAACACCCACATTTTCAATGGGAACAGTAACTTGACCTTCTGCTCGTATAACGACCGCTTCCTGTGGCGCCATTTCTACAAGCTCTCTTAAAGAAGAACGTGTTTTTTCCAATGTCCGCAGCTCGAGAAAGTCACCAAATAAAAATAAAAACGTTACTACAGCTGATTCAACATATTCTCCAATGAACAGCGCTCCGATCACTGCGATACTTACAAGCAATTCTATACTGAACGCTTTCATTCTTAGCGCCTGAAGTGCTTTAATAAAAATTGGAATGCCCGCAATTACAGTCACGGTCAGTAAAAGTATTGTTTTTAATAAAGTATATCCGGCAAAGTGTAAAAGTAATGCAAGTGTAAGCAGCAATGCTGAAGCAGCTGTTATTTTTGTTTTTTGTTCATTTATCCAGCGTATCATCTTTATTTCCTCCTTTTGGTTGTTAATCTCTCCTTTAAATTAATAATATCTGGAAATGAATGATATGTAATTGATGCCCGTCACAAATTTCAGTACATCAGAGAGGCAACGAGCTATCTCCATTTTTTATTACAATCAGTAAAAGTGAAACTTCATTCGGTGGGGGGTTTTTTCATCTTCCATTGCATATTAGCCTAACCCAATCGGGAATTTACTGGCAGTTGTCCACCATTTACAATTCTCTTTTTCACCACGAATTCTTGAAGTGAGAATCTTACTGCCAGTTAATTCGAGATAAACATACTTTCCCTAATGCCGAAAACCTGCAGATATTTTTCCAACCCGCCCAATCTCTTAAAAATCAATCCCCATCTAGACGTTTTCACCATATAGTGAAGTGAATAGTACAAATAGGAGGCTAATATCATGAATCATAACCCTTATGATGATGACGATAGACAATTTAATTTTCCTGGAAATTTAGCTGGCCAATTTCCAGATGATTCTGAGGGACCAGCTGGAGTGGGGGGCCCTCCTGGAAGACCTAATGGATTTCCGGGTGGTTTTAGCGGACCTCCTGAAGGACCGGGTGGATTTCCGAGCGGTTTTGGGGGACCTCCTGAAGGACCGGGTGGATTTCCGGGCGGGTTTGGAGGACCTCCTGAAGGACCTGGTGGATTTTCGGGTGGTTTTGGAGGACCTTCCGGAGGACCAGGCGGGTTTCCAGGCTTTGGGGGATCTCCCGGAGATCCTGGTGGATTCCCTGGACAGCAAGATGGGCCCCCTGGGGGAGGGCAGCAGGGAGGACCGCCAACCTCAGCGCCTCCAAACTTCACACCACAACAAAAACAATTTCAAACATTTGCGGTTGACCCAGGAGCTATCCGCGGCTGTATGTTTCGCTTCACTTATGTATGGCTAAATCGCGATGCATTCTGGTTCTATCCTATATTCGTCGGTCGAAATTCTGTTGCAGGCTACCGCTGGAGAAGGAATCGCTGGGTATACTTTGGAATTAGTTTAGAACAAATTCAATCATTCCAGTGCTTCTAAAAAAATCAGCATACCTATTGGTGTGCTGATTTTTTAGGGATATAAACTACTAAACTTAGGTTCGTACAAAGTTATCATGAACGAAAATAGCACCTTGATCGTAATTTCGCAGGTTAATCTGG
>DAMDKS010000050.1:0-29331 GCA_032085455.1 Oceanobacillus sp. | reverse complement strand
GCATTCGTGCGAAATTCGAAGTGTCATTTTTACCGGACTTTTTGAACATCCTCTAAAAAGTGCACTAGCAGGAAAGTCAGTGTCTTGGCTGTAATAATTATAAAACGGATCTATCCATCAAAGTTGATGTTTAGATCCGTTATTTTATCCCAAATTATTCACCAAGGTGCTCTCTAATAACCTGAGAAACACCTTCCAGTGCCTCTTCTTCATCATTTCCATCGACTGTAACTTCGATTTCTGCTCCTTTAGGTATCCCTAAAGACATCACACCCATAATTGATTTAAGATTTACCTTTTTGTCACGGTAAGATACTTCAATGTCTGATGCATATTGCCCTGCCTTATTTACTAATAATGTTGCTGGACGTGCATGAACTCCCGTTTCGGCAGTGATTGTAAAAGTTTGTGCTTTCATTTAAATCTCTTCCCTTCAGTCTATTTAAGGTAGTATGTTAATAAAAATCATATCCATATGCTTATTATAAACAATTCTCACCTAATTTTAAACTAATATTATAGGATTATCATACTTATTATATTTTTTTGCAGAAATTTGTCATTCATTTTTGGTTGTGATACCGTTAATTTGAAGATATGAGTACAAAGGAGGAAATAGAAATGAGTGTACATATTGGTGCAAATAAAGGTGAAATTGCGGATACGATTTTACTGCCTGGTGACCCACTGAGAGCAAAATTTATTGCTGAAACATTTTTAGAAGATGTAAAACTTTATAATGAAGTGCGTGGCATGTATGGTTTTACTGGAAAATATAAAGGAAAAGAAGTTTCCGTGCAAGGAACAGGTATGGGAGTACCTTCGATTTCCATTTATGCAAATGAGTTAATCAATGAATATGATGTGCAAAAGTTAATTCGTGTCGGTACTTGTGGAGCAATTCAAAAAGATGTCAAGGTACGAGATGTCATTCTTGCACAAGGGGCTACAACAGATTCACAAGCGAATAACCTCATATTTGGCGGTATCAATTATTCTCCAATTGCAGACTTTGAATTACTAAAAAAGGCTTATGATGCAGGGCTTGAAAAGGGCAACAATATACGTGTCGGAAATGTATTCACAAGTGATACATTCTACCGTGATAATGCTAAAGAAGTAAATAATTTATTAGCGAAATATAAAGTATTGGCAATCGAAATGGAATCCTCCGCCCTTTATACACTCGCTGCAAAATTTGATCGTCAGGCTCTTTCAGTTTTAACCGTCTCGGATCACATCATTACTGGAGAAGAAACAACTGCCGAAGAACGCCAGACAACCTTTAATGAAATGATTGAAATTGCATTGGAAACTGCATTATAATTTTTTTATAAGACAGCACCTTCGTAAGCACGAAGGTGTTTTTATATTGTCACCTATTAAAAATAAAGGTTGACATTATCTGAATTCCGATATATTATCAAGAACGAAGGAGGGGAAAAAATTGAATAAATTAAAACCAATTGATTTAACCTTTGGAGCTGTCTTTGTTTGTTTGATGGCTGTTGGAGCCAATATCACCGTATGGTTCCCCATGCTTGCCGTACCAATCGGAGGAACGAGTGTACCTCTATCCTTACAGACTTTCTTTGCGATTATTGCTGGATTGATGTTGGGTAAACGTCTTGGGGCTTTTGCAATTATTACATATATTCTTATTGGGACTGCCGGGCTTCCAATCTTTGCAGGATTACAAGGTGGGCCCTTTACATTAATTAGTCCAACTGGCGGCTTCCTCATTTCTTTTGTTTTCGTCGCCTATTTCTGTGGGTGGATTATTGAGAAAGTAAATAAACCAGGCATTATTGCTTATACAATGACTGCAATGGTTGGTGTAGCAATCAATTACTTCATAGGTGTTTCGTATATGTATCTTGCAATGAATACATGGTTAGCACTTAAGATTAGCTATCTTATCGCCTGGACTGGAATGATTCCGTTCCTTATAAAGGATACAGCTCTTTCATTCCTTGCTGCATTTTTTATGGTTCAATTAGCGAAACGTATTCCATCCTCATGGATAAAAGCAAAAATTTAAATAATTGAAAGCAGTATATCCTTCCTGTTTTCATTTTACTCAGGTGCTGCATTGTGTTAAAATTAAAACAAATTTTGCACTAATTACAGGAAGGAAGATATCCTTTTATGGCATTATTTTCTAACTTCCCTATATGGGCAGCCTTTTCAGCAATTATTTTCGCTCAATTTATTAAAGTGCCTATTAAATTAATTATTGAAAAAAAGCTATCTTTCAGGATTGCTTTTAGTACTGGCGGGATGCCAAGCAGCCATTCTGCTGCAGTTACTGCTCTTACAACTGCAATTGGGATTGTTGAAGGGATAACATCAAGTATATTTGCGCTATCGTGTGTCTTTAGTGTAATTACGATGTATGATGCTTCCGGAGTGCGCAGACAGGCAGGAGAACATGCAGTCATCTTAAATCAAATCACGAGAGACTTCCAGAACTTCCTTGAAGAAGCAAAAGACTGGAATAAGAAAAAGGATAAAGAAAAACGGGAAGATTTAAAGGAATTATTAGGACACGAACCTATCGAAGTCTTCTTTGGTGCATTGACCGGAATTGCAGTAGCATTCATTATACAACCGTGGTTTTATTAACTAAAAAAAATCAGAACGCAGATAAAGTGAAACTGCGTTCAGTGGGTATTCATCCCTTGCTGAACGTTAGTTGAACCAATCGGGGATTTACTGGCAGTTGTCCCCACTTACCATTCTTGTTTTCACCTTGAATACTTGGAGTGGGGGCCCATACTGCCAGTTCATTCAGGATAAACTGCATTCTGATTTTTTATTGTTTTTAAGTTGTCCAGTGAAGCACTGTTTGTCCATATAATATGAACCATCATTCACTGGTGGTTTTTTCATCCCCTACTAATTCGGGATAAAACGAGCACCTACACCTTTGTTCTTTTAATTTGAAGTATATTGCGTACGAAATACCTGCATTGTTTCATCTTCATTTAGTCCTGCTAAAGCTTCTTCCGTTAATGTACCAGTTCCCTTTTCAACAACATATACATCAATCTGACGTTTACCCCATTCGGCATAAACATCCTCAACTGATTCATAGTATAAGTCAATCTTGTTTCCTTGAATGGCACTACCTTTATCCGCAACTACTCCATAACCATACGACGGGATATATAGGATCGTTCCAATCGGAAAAACATTTAAGTCTGCTGCAATTGTCGAATATAAATCTCGTTTTACTTTTACTCCTGAAAAAGTAACTCCATATTCAGGGT
The DNA here is from genome assembly GCA_032085455.1 of Oceanobacillus sp. Lineage (GTDB taxonomy): Bacteria > Bacillota > Bacilli > Bacillales > Amphibacillaceae > Oceanobacillus. Next base: position 26,059 of record DAMDKS010000050.1, on the reverse strand, counting down.
GGTTTTCCGTCTTTCCTGTTGATTCAATTCCAGCAGTATATCCTGTTGCAGTCACATTCACCTTTGGAAATTGCTCAAAATCGATTGCCTCCTCCAATGTCTTTGGGGTTTCAATACGGTCACTTGAAATATAAGTTACTGGTGCAGCTTTATAATTCAGTTGCTTCTTCTGCAGCGCCGACTGCCTAAGCTCCTTTGTTTCTTCTGTTATCAAATCATCTAGCTGTATATTCTCTGCGTATACATTTTCTTTCATTTCCGTAGTTACGATTGATACTGCTGCTAGGAAAATAGCTAAATTTAAAATAATAATTCCCAGCTTTCTGTACATCATCATTATTTTTACACCTCTCTGGTAGTCCTTTTTAAGCTGCGTATTAATTTCAGCTAAAGGTATTCCATCTCCTACCAAATAAGGTTATCCAATATTACAACGAATATACATGAATTATTTTATCAATTATGAAAAATGTAAATTAGTAGGTAAAAAAGCGGATGCGCTTCACCTGTTTCAATGGGGCAATATAATGCTTGATATGGCTTTCATGCTAGGGTTATACATGGTACGCCCTTATACAGTAAAAGACTGTGCTCACAAAAATAAATCGCAAGCACAGTCTTTTTTTTATTTCATTGTATCGAGTATATCTTCAATTTCGGACATAATTTTACCCGCTTCTTCCCAGTCTCCATTTGATAACGCATCTTGGTAATCATCAAATAGCTTGGAGAATTCAAGCAGTATTTCTTCTGACCCGCCTAGAGGAGTGGATGGCTCTGTTGACTCTTCATCTTCTGAGTCTGCATCATCACCTGGTGCAGCATTAGGATCAATTAATTTATACATGGCATCCATCGCCTTATCAAACGTACTTTCCATGACGATATGATCTTCGTAGGCAACAATAATCTGTTTTACCTCTGGCAGAGAAGTTTCGTTTGAAGACTCAATATAGATTGGCTCTACATACATAATGGTATCCTCAATTGGAATTGCAATCAAGTTACCGCGAATAACCTTCGATCCACCTTGCGACCATAGATTCAGCTGTTGAGAAATCGTACTATCCTGATTTATCCGATTCTCTATTTGCTGTGGTCCATAAATATTTTTTTGTTTAGGGAAGGTATATACAAATAACTCACCGTAATTATCTCCATCATTCCGTACGCCCATCCAAGCAATCATATTCTGCCTGTTCTTCGGTGAATAAGGAACCATTAAAATAAATTCCTCTTCTTCATACTCTGGCAGCTTCATCGTAATATAGTAAGGCTCCATTTCAATGTCCTTATCAAAATATTTCTCTGTCGGGAATTGCCAGAAGTCTTCCCGGTTATAAAACACTTCTAGGTTGGACATATGATAGGTCCCATACATTTCAGCCTGAATCTTAAATAAATCTTCTGGATAACGGAAATGTTCTTGCACATCGGCAGGTATTTCATCCGTAAATAAATCCGGGAAAATTGTTTTATATGTTTGGACAAGTGGTTCATCAGGATCAACAATATAAAAATTAACTTCTCCTGTATAAGCATCCACAACAACCTTCACAGAGTTACGGATATAGTTATCATTCCCTTTGTATTGCTCAGAGTATGGATAATTGTCTGCTGTTAAATAGACATCCATTATCCAAGCCAGACTGCCATCATCTCTGATGAAAATATAAGGATCATCATCATATTCAAAGAACGGTGCTATTTTTTTAACACGGTCAACTATATTCCGTGTTTTTAGCAATCGACTGTCTGAATCCATTTGATCGGATACAAGGAAGCGAAATGACCCTTGATCAATGGCAAATAAAAATCGGTTCAAACCATTCAACGGAATTCCTGCTTCTTCTTCAAAACGGGTAGAAATATTTTCATCCCCTGAAGGATAGTCAAATTCTTCTACTTTCGAATTCACAATAACATCATTATAATCTTCTTCACCAAAGTAAATCTGTGGCCGCTCTAATTCGAACGTGCCTTCAGCTGGTATGTTCTTCGCTAAATATTCCGGCTGTCCTTGTGAAGTAATTGCATTCACATGACTCATCGCAATACCATAACCGTGTGTATAGCGAAGATTACGGTTCACCCATGTTTGTGCTTGTTCTGGTAAATTCTCCGTGTTCAGCTCTCTAGCACCAATAAATACTTGCTGATAATCACCATCAATTTTATAACGGTCAATGTCAATATCATTGAATTTATAATAGGTTCTGAATGTTTGAATCTGATTATAAATATCCAAAAGTGGTCTTGAATCGTTGATTCGGATATTATCAATTGTTAAATCATTTCTTTCCACCATTTCTTGATTTAAAGAATAATTTCCTGGATGTTCTTGTACTTTAATCGCATCCAAATCATAAGCGGCACGGGTGAATTCTAAGTTACGCTCCAAAAATGGTGTTTCTTTAGCAAATTCATTTGGAGAAACAACAAAGCTTTGTACAACAAGTGATGCACCCTGACCTAAAATAAGTAAACCAACATATACAGCGATTGGAATAATTGCTGAGGTTATTTTACTGCGATATAAAGAAACGATAGTCCAGATAGCTCCTAAAATTGCAACTGCAGCTAATATATAAGCCTTAGGAATATTAACGAGTTTATCCGTATAACTTAAGCCATAGACAACACTATTTTGAAATAGGTTTACACTATTCGAAAGCAATGTATGATACGGTGCCAGTACATGAATTGCCGCAATTAATAAACCAATAAGACCAATAGTTACACCAATGTGGAGCTGGGCCTTGCGATTAATACGATACATATGAAATAAAGAATATGCAGCGATTTCCACAATTAAAGCAAGCACGGCTAAGCTTAATAATAAATAAACAATAAATTCCACAAATGGCAGTACAAACATATAGAAAGAAATGTCCATATTAAAATGCGGATCTGCTAGTCCAAAGCTTTCATGCTGCAGAAATTTAAGCAATGGCTCCCAGCCGATTCCCTGAACAATGGCACTTCCAAAAATACCAACAAAAAAAGAAATACTTACAATAACTAATCTTGCGTATTTTTTCTCCTTTATTACTGGAGGAAGCTGACTCGAATGGAGCTGATTGACATAAGAACTGCGAATCCATTGTAAAGTAATAAACGAGGCAATAAAGAAGATAACAAATCCAATTCCAATTAATGTTACTTTACTGCCAAGTATGGTGGTAAAAATACTGCTAAACCCTAAATTATCCATCCAAATATAATCGGTAATCCAGTTGAAACTTAAAGTAAATATCAGTCCAACAACAAGGATAATTCCAAAAATAATTCCAATTATTTTACCCAGTTTTTTAAATCTTTTAATTTGCTCTGGGGTCAATTCTGGTTGTTTTGTATCCAAAGTAACCCTCCCTTTTTATTTTGGCTCATTAGAAATATTGTGGATTATATATAAGTCAATTTTAAATTCCACAAGTATCTAATTCTCCTTCTTTTATCTATTCTTCATCATAACAGAAAGTAAATATTTTTGCTTCTTTGAATCTGCTAAAATAGAATAAACTTCCTCCTCATTCATACGTCTGGTCAGGAAAAAGGTTTCATTGTTGTATAAAAATTTCCAGCATCGTGCATATTCATTTCTCGCAATATACAAATAACTCTACTAAATGAATTGCTCAATATCAGATAATAAAAATCAAAAGAAAAGACAATCAAAATAATGATTGTCTGATTATGAAATTCATTCAGATATCAAAAAAAATTTAATTATTTAATTTCTCATTTATTTGCTGCAAATGATGGATTATTTCATTATCATTCTATTCCGCAATCATATCCAGCCATTTTATATCCGCTTCTAAATGTAATAAAGCCCCCTCTATAAGCAGCCTCATCATTTTATTTTCTGCACTTGTCATTTGTTTCTTCAAATGTGTGAGATGAAGGATGTCCTTTATCATTGTTACTTTTTGATTTTTAATCATATTTTTTCTATTTTCATAAGATACATGGTTTGCACAAAGGAACTTAAAATAAAATTCATCCTTGAATAAAGATCGTCCAACAGGCTTCTCCATCCAGTTCCAAAGCTCTTGTTTACCAGTTGCTGTCATCCTATAAAGCTTACGACCTTTTTTATATGACCAGGGGTTTCTACAAATCTATCTCTTTCTAAACGATCCAGGGTCGTATACACTTGTCCCGCATTTAATGGCCACATCCCTTGCACCATTTCTTCAAAACCTTTTTTTAACTCATAGCCATGTCTTGGTTTTTCATACAATAAGGCGAGTAGTGAATGTTTTACTGACATGTTGCATTCCACCTATTCATAATTAATCGCTTCTTTTATAGATGAAAAACTTGGTATCCATGAAGCAAGCATCGTAAACGTAACAGATAACTCAATCAAGTTCTATATTCCTTCTTTGATCCAGAAACTTTAATCACACTATTCACCTCTTTGTTTTGATGGAAAAACGGTATACGACCATGAATAAATAAAATCAATTATAAAAATGAGTCCCCAAATCATTGAAATGCCATAAATTGTTTCATTTGAATAGGGTGTTATTTCAGCATCCTCCGCGCCTATCCAAGATAAATCTTTCAGATATGGCAAGGCTTGCTCCAGGTCCTCTAAGCTGTAGATCCAAAAAGACAATTGCACAATAAGAAAAACAAGGAAATGGATAATAGAGCTGTAACGATATTTCTTAGCTGTATATCTTGGGTCCTTTTGTCTTTCCAGGATGAGTTTGTCCTTTTTAGTCAGCAAATCTATGTTGCGCCAATTTCCAATTTTTAAACGCATCCATCGATCCAGTTTCTTAAAATCGCTAATCCCAAACGAACAGGCATATAGAACAAATATCATGATAACGATTTGAAAAGTAGAAATTTCCCCTGTCTCTCTATAGATAAGAATTGCAAGAGCTGCCTCTAAAAGAAGCAATCCCAGAAATAAGAGCAGAAAAAATAAGCTTAGCTTTTGTTTACTGAATATATAACGGACTGCTCCGAACAGCAAAATAGAAACGAGAGATAGAATTTCCGTCAAAATAAAAATCTCCCATTGATAATTCAAGATTAAATCCATTTACAACTTCCCTTCTTTTTATATACTGAGTAAATGCATATTGAGTATATAAATACTAAGTATATAAGTCAATTACTATTTTTGCGTTATTCGTCTTTGTTTATTTATTACATAAGAAAACACCCCGAACAGTTAGAAACTTTTCTAACTGCTCGGGGTGTTTTAATATATATCCACTAAGAAAGAAGCCATCCTTTTCATTCCAAATCACAAAGAAAATGTGGGATGATTTTCTTTTTTACGTATGAATTTTTCCAGTTTATCTAACTCCGCGAAAAGCTCGATTAGACTGTTGGCAACGGGGAAAAGATAGGTCCATTTATCAAAGCCTGAGCCTTGAAGCTCATCAATTAAGTTATTAATCGTTAAACGCATTGCCGCTTTCGTTTCACGCTGTAAATCGCGATCCAGTACAATTTTGTCCTGGTAAAGTAAGAATACATTTTCACTGTAATTCGTGATTTCCGTAATTAACTTTTTTATGACATGAATTTTCTCACCACTCATGTTTTTAATTTCATCAAAGTTTCTCTCGAGATGCCTAACAAGTGTAAATTGCTTCTCAATCACGAAAATCATGTGCTTGTAGATAATAATATTGCGAAAAAAATTAATCTTATTACGAATAAATAACCGGTTCCTTTCTTCCACAATCAGATCGTAATAGTCCTTTACCTTAACAATTGACTTTTCAATTGCCCGATCTTCTGTTTTAATCGTTGGCACACTCACGGTTCTATTGGGAATCACTCTAAGCAAAAATACATTACGATCAACAACATTTTTAATCATTTTAAAAAGCGTTTTCTGATGTTCAGGCGGAAAAACAAGTGCATTCACAATCGACGCAGATAGTACGCCAGTTACGACGAGTGATATTCTATGAACAATATACATCGTGTTAATTCCACTATCACTGGCAAGCATAATTGAAATAATGGTTAGAACTGTCAAACTAACTGTTTTATTTAAGCCGAGACGAACGTTAATAGCAATTGAAATAATTGCAACTAGCCCTACAGAAAGCGGATGATTCCCCAGCAGGAAAACACCCAGTAATGAAAAGACAACAGCTATTGAGTTAGCAATCACTACTTCTTTAAGGTACGTTAATGACCGCATAATCGAAGGCTGCATTGCTAACACTGCTGCAATCGCTGCAACAATTTCCAGTTCCATATTGAAAAAGCTTGTAATGATAAGCGTTAATGTTACAGCGATCCCCGTCTTAAGCATCCTTGGACCAATATTAAATTCCATTTCTACACCTCTGTACAATTCCTCATTCTTTAAGAAATATCCTAAAGAATTAATAAGACTACATTCCATTATAATTTTTACTCGTTGCTAGTGCAACTATGTTTTAAAAAACAAATACCGAATATGTTACGATTGTAAAAAAGCTAAATACTAGCTTTAGGTATCTTCTCATTTCAGAATAAATCTCGCTTCACTGTGGCCTTCCCTTGTTTTCTTTACTTCAAGTATAGCTGGAAACATTTCTTTCAGCTCTTTTACATGGGAGATTACCCCAATTATCCGACCAGATTCCATAATTTCAATAAGTGCGTCAATCGCCTTTGTTAACGCTTCTTCATCCAGAGATCCAAATCCCTCATCAATAAACATCGTATCGATTGAGATATTCCCTTGGAAACTTTGAATCACATCGGACATCCCAAGCGCGAGGGACAATGCTGCATGAAATTTCTCTCCACCAGACAATGATTTTACATCTCTTGTTTGCCCAGTATGACTATCATACACATCTAATGCCAATCCGCTCTGCTTACCATGGGATTCCTGACGATCACTTCTTGTTAGATAGTATTGATTATTAGAAAGCTTTTGCAGCCGCTGATTAGCTGAATGAATGATTTGCTCAAGATATTCCATTTGCAAGTAGCGTTCAAAGGATATTTTCTTGCTGTTTTGTCCGCGTAGTGTATCATGTACATCCGTTATTAGGGATAGATACTTCTCTTTTTCCTGTACATTTTTTTCAGCCTTTGTAATTTTATCCTGTAATTCTTTCGCTTCTTCTAAGTTTTTCGCGGATTGATTAAATTGCTGCAGCGCTGCTTCATATTTTACCTTCCATTCTTCCAGCTCTTTCCTTAACTGTTCCAGGTTTATCTGCTTCTTGCCTTCCAGCTCTGTTTCCAATGTTGCTGCTTGTTCAGTCAAAAGTGCTACTTGTTGTTTATATGCATCAAGTAACGCTTTTAGCTGTTTTTGCTCATCTGGTTGCAGCTTGGCATCAAAATATACTGCGTCACTTGCAAACTGCTGTTCTTCCAGTTTTTCCTGAAATTCTTTATATGCATCCATCCGCTTGATCTTTACTTCTTCTAGTTGTCTGGTCAAGTGACCCAAATTCGCTTCAGCCTTTGTATATTCTTCCTTCACTTCCTGGAATGTTTGCTTAGCAGTTTCCCAAGCTTTTTCAAGGTCTCTTTTCTTTTGACTGGCAGCTGTAATTTGTTTTTGTAATTCCGCAAGCACAGTCAAATCCTCTGGTATTTTACTTATTCTTTCTTTTAATATTGCTTGCTCCGTGAGATAATCCTGCTTTAATTGCTGATATTCCTCCATTAGCTGCTGATACACTGGAGCAAGTGCGGTCTTTTCATTTAATGCTTTTTCTTCGGTTTTCTTTAAAATTTTTAATTGTTCTTTTGCTTTTTCATATTTTGCTGCATCTGCTCGCATCTGCTTACCTGCAGCTACTAAATCTGAGAATTCTATTTCGATTTGTTCCAGTTTTGTAGTATACTGTTTTATTTCCATTTCAGCTTCAGCATATTGCTCTTTTTTTGCCTCCAGTTGAGAGCTTGCTCGGTTAAACTCCTTCTCTTCTCTCTCTAATTCTTGCTTGGCAGCTGCAAGCTCTTCTTGTGTGGTGTCCTCCCCGCTTGGTGTCGCTTTATCCGGATGCTCCGTACTGCCACAAACAGGACATGGCTTGCCATCATGAAGATGATGAGCGAGTACAACTGCGCGATTGCTTAACCAAGATGCCTCCTTTAACGCATACATTTCCTTCATTTGTTTATACGCTTTTTGTTTTACTTTTAGAACCTGATTCATCTTTTGCAGCTCTTGCTTTAACTTCATGTATCTTTGATAAACTCTTGCTTGATTTTCCAGCTTCATTAATTGCAGCGGTTTTTCGCTCAATTGCTCCAGCTGTTTATCCAGCGTTACAATTTCCTCCCGATTGTTTTGGTTCTGTTTTTCTAAACGTTCTATGTTTCTTTGCGTTTCTTCATATTTCTTCTTAATCCGATTTGCTTTTTCCTCAAGCTGTTTTAACTCTTTTTTCTTTGCTTCAATTCCCTGAACAATTGGCAAAAATTCCTGCAAACGCTCAAGCTTTCGGGAAGCTTGTTCACGTTCTGTTTTACGATTTTCTTCGTATTCGTAATTGACTTCCGCTTTTTCGTACTTTTCACTAACGCTGACTAATTGTTTCTCTGCCCCTTGTTGCTGTTGGGTTTTTAATTCCTCATCTTTAACAGCTCGTTCATGCGCATGTTCATACATATAAATGCTATTTGCCCTTTCAGCAGCAGCGAGTTGTTTTTCCTTTTGCTCATAAACCTCTTTTTCTTCTGTCAGCTCGGTTAATTGGCTGTTCTTTTCTTGCAGCTGGAGAAAGCGATGATTGATATGCTCAGCCTGATGGTATTCTTTTTGACGCTGCTCATGCCAATCATAGGCTTGTATATATTTTTCCTCATCCGCTAATATCCGTTTTTCATAAAAAATAATTTCTTCATTTAAAGCAGTCAGTACTTGATCCGTATTGAAGTATTCAGCCGCGAATACTTCACTCATTAAAGATTCACTGCGTATTGGCAATGCGGAAGAAATGCGTCTGATATATTCCTTTCGCATTTCTACCTGCTGTTTATAGTCTACCTCTGCAGTACTGCGTTTCCCCTTTAACACTTCATTAATCGCTTTATAATTCTCCGTTTTAAATAGTCTGCGTAGTATTGCTTCTTTATTTTCGGTATCCGATGTGAGCAATTTGCGGAATTCTCCTTGAGGAAGCATCACTATCTGCTTAAATTGATCCTGTGAGAGCCCAATAATTTCTTCCATCCGTTCATTTACTTCAGAAACAATTTGCCGATCAACACATGGGATTTCCTCTTCCCCGTCTTTTTCAAAAAACTCGATATAGTCACCCGTCTTGGATTTATTGCCCTTCTTGACATGACCAAGCTGGCGGCGAATCCGATAATGCTTCCCTTTAAGTAAAAATTCAAGTTCAACAGCAGTATGTACATCATCATCCGCAAAGTCACTGCGAAGCATCCTTATTTCCCCGCGATCCTGCCCGCTTGCTGTTCCATATAAAGCAAAGCTGATTCCATCAAAGATCGTTGTTTTACCTGCCCCTGTATTCCCGGAAATGACAAATAAATCATGTTCATTCAGTTCTGTAAAATCGATGACTTCTGTATTTTTATAAGGACCAAAGGCTGTCATTGTCAGTTTTAATGGTTTCAAAAATTTCAGCTCCCCTCTTCAAAATTATTCTGCTTCATTTGATATCGCCTCTAAAGCTTCAGAGAAAATAGCCGTTGCCTGCTCACTAGGGGCGTCACCTTTTACTTCTTCATAGAAAGCACGGAAAAGCTCGATATCTGACATTTTTTTGCGTTCTTTTGCACCTTCCGCATGATCTGCCAGATGAAGCGGTGAATAGAACTTTCTTTCCACATGCATCGCATTGGGATAAACAGAACGAATTTTTTCCATCGGCGAAAGCACAGGGGTTTCATCTAATAGTTTCACAAAAACATAGTCTTCATTAATTGGCTGTTTTAAAATATCATCAATAAATCCTTCAACTGTCCGCATATCACGACGCGGTGTCAGCAGTCTTTTTTCTATTGTTGTCTTACCTTCTTCATCCATTTCAACAATGAAAAATCCTTTCTTATGATGCGCTTCAGATATGGAATATTTTAATGGCGAGCCAGCATAACGAATTTTTTCATCCAGCACATGATGCGCTTGATGTAAATGACCAAGTGCCATGTAATCAAAATTCATATAATGATGTGCATCGACATATTCAGAACCTCCAATGGAAAGCGGGCGCTCAGAATCACTCGTGTTTTCCTCTTCTTCACCATACGGTGTGACAAATGCATGTCCTACACCAATATGTCTGGCATTTGGATCCATCTCAGCAGTAATCTGTTCCAGTATTTTTCTTTGCGCATCATTATGATTGCGAATTGTCTCATCCTTGTATAGATTTCTTACAATACTCGGATCACAATATGGGATGAGGTGAAAATGAACTTCTCCATAAGCATCTTCTAAAATAACGGGTTCTAGCTTATCCAGCTTTCCGACAATATGGTAGCCGTTTTTCTTCATTAAATTGCTTCCAAAATGTAAGCGGCCAGGACTGTCATGATTTCCTGCTATCGCAATCACTGGAATCTGTAAATCTATTATTATTTTTCCCAGAACATCATCTAGTAATTGCACCGCTTCGGTTGGTGGAACTGCACGATCATATAGATCTCCCGCAATTACAATCGCATCAGGTTTTTCTTCTTCCGCTATTTTTGTAAACGTAGCTAATACATGTGCCTGATCTTCTGTCATATACACACCTTGAACCAGCTTTCCTAAATGCCAATCTGCCGTATGAAAAAACTTCATGTCTTTTCCTCCCTCACAAAAAGAGAGGGTACCCTCTCTTTTTACTTTTCTTATTTATTCAAACGGTATGGTTCTTTCATAAAGATTAAACCTAGTTTATAATGATCTCCTTCGTAAAAAGGGCTTTGTACAAAGCGTACTTCATTCTGATCATCAAGAACTTCCAATTTAAAATAAGCGCCTGACCCTTGAAGCGCCTCATAAAATGCATCGGAGTTATTTATTTTCTGCTCATTAACTTTTATAATGACTTCCCCTGCTTGAATTTCCAGCCGTTCCGCTGGTGTACCCGGGATAACACCAAGCACCTTTAATCCATTGGGATGGGGCTGGTAATATGAATTTTTCTTCTTATCTTTCACTCGAAAGCGGTAGGTGATAAATTCCCTTCCCAAAATTGCGAGAATTAAAGCAGCTAACGACATACCATCCATATATAATCCTGCCGCTGAAACAATAATCACTATAATCCCTAAAAATAAAATTTGTTTACTTAAGCTTTTTGCAGCGATAGGGACAATCGTACCCCTCACAGTATGTGAAAAACCGAGTAAAAATGGAAATAGAATAAATCCATAGCTGCCACTCTCCCCAATTTCCAGGAGCGGCCAATAAGGAGCAAAGGGTTCAATTATTCCTCCTGGTACAATTAGAAGCAATGGAAGGACGCTTACCTTTTGTAAACGATGCTGCCCTATCCAAATTCCTCTATCACTCATTACAAGTTTAGGAAAAGACTGATTTCGCTTTACTCGCCGCATCAAAATTGCTTCAGTTATAAGACCAAACCCTAGTAAGAGTGTTAAAGCGGTAAAATTCGTTTCTGCAAAAAAATCAGGATTTATCATATGCTGATATTCCAAGGCTGTTGGTAAAAACAAGAGTAATACATATGTCAGCCCAATCGTATAGCTGGCTGATAATAGTGTAAAACGTAAATTGATGCTAAGTAAAAACATCACGATACTTAATACCAGGAGTGTACCATAAGAAAAGATGACTCCCACTGCAATCATTGCTATGGAAAGAATAAGTCCTAGAATGATTGCTGGTACCCATGTATTTTTTAATTCTGTAAATCTGACAAAAATTTTAACTCCAAAATGCTGTCTTTCCATTTTAATTCGATTATAGCTGGCTAAAGTAACAAGAATGATTATCCAATAAAAAAGCGGGTTAATAAAAAGCCTACCAATCCCTTTCACAAGTTCAAACAGCCATGTTTCGAGCAAATTTATCACCTTCTATGTATGTAATCTATCTACTATATTATTATTCGAGAAAATCCCTGTTTTTCCTGTATTATTTTAAGTGTTGTGTAATAAATAGTATAACATGGATTGCTTTATGTGTTTCTATCATTCTCAAAAATATTTTATAACAGTATGATTAGAGCTTAGAAAGGGGTGTATGCTGGGGGAAGCAGGTGGCTTTGGAGCTGGGGCATATCTGGGAGGTGCCAAGCGGATTCGACAATTTGCTGCGTATCAACAAGAGATAGGCGCGCGCACGTTCGACAAAACTCAGCGCATCTTTTTGGGTTGACCGCGCATGAACCGAGGTTAGCCGCGCGTCAATGCTCGTTTGCCGCGCATGAACCGGGGTCATGCGCGGGGATGGATGTTTCATGCGCGCGATTTCGGGTTTAATGCGCGGGTTCAAGCATTTGACGCGCGCCTAAACTAAGTTGACGCGCGGATACGAGGGGTTGTAAGTTAGCTCATGGGTACTCAGCATATATGCGTTTTTTCAGCAGCTAAGAAAGAGTTGATATTACTGTCTTACCACCCAAGAAAGCTTATGTTGCTACATTCGTATACAATTTGAAAGCCACATTAAACCAAGTAATTTAATGTGGCTTTTTATTTTTATTCGTATAGTGCTTTTAATGCTTCCTCAAGTTGGATATCATCTTCACCTGCACGAATTTTTTCAATTACTTTTGTATCAATCATTCCGGCTGTTTGTTCATCAACAATACCTGTTTCTTCTAAATCATTTTCAGCTTGGAATGCTTTAACAGCAGCCTCGGTGGCTTCATCAAAATAACCATCATCACGATCAAGTTTATAACCAAGACCTTCCAGCATCACTTGGAAATTAGCAATCATTGGATCGGTATCATCAAAACGATACGACTCTTCTACAGTAACTGGATTTGAATAATAATATTCCGGCTGATCAACTTCAATTGTTGGTTCTACACCGACCTCATTAATCCATTCACCCTTTGGTGATAACCATTTAAAAGTAGTCATCTTGATTGAGCTACCATCTCCAAGAGGGACTGCGGTTTGTACGGTTCCCTTTCCATAACTCGTGTGACCGACGATATCATAGCCCATTTCCTTCAAAGCAACAGCTAGAATTTCTGAAGCTGAAGCACTCCCCTCGTTAATAATGACACTAATCGGGTATGTCTTTTTCTCACTTAGTGTTGAATAAAACTCTTCCTTCTCACCCTCGGCATCTTCAATTTGTAAATAAGGCAGGTCCTTAGGTACAAACAGGCTGAGCATTTCCTCTACAACATTTAATAATCCACCAGGATTACCTCGAACATCAATGATAAGACCTTCTATATTATTGTCTTCTAAATCTGTCAGATGCTCCTCGAATTCATCAGCAGTATGCTCAGAAAAGTTCGTTACTTCTAAAATTCCTGTCGTTTTGCCATCAACTTCTTCGATCTCGCTATAAACAGTTTCTACTGGAATTTCATCACGAACAAGTACTATTTCAAATGGATCAGTTGATGAAGCTCGAAGTATTTCTAACGTGACCTCAGAACCTTTTTCACCACGAATCTTGGCTACAGCTTCATTTAAATTTAATCCTTCAAGACTTTCTCCATCGACAGAAAGCACTTGATCATTTGGACGTAATCCTGCTTGCTCAGCAGGTGAATCTTTAATTGGAGAAACAATTGTAACCATTCCATTAACCATGCTTACTTCTGCACCGATTCCTTGGAAAGATGATTCAATTTGTTCATTAAATTCCTCCATAGCATCTAAATTTAAATAAGATGTATGGGGATCATCTAAGGTAGCAAGCATTCCATCAATTGCTCCTTCAATGAGCTCCGTTTCTTCAACATCTTCCAGATAATTCTCCTGAATTAATGCATAAGCTTGTGCAATTTTTTGTAAATCCCCTGGTAACTCTGAAGAAGCATTTGATTGCCCGCTATTCTTTTTCTCTGTTAATGCAGAAGACTTTTCATCCTTATGATCTGCCAAGCTCATTCCAGCATAGGCACCCACAAATCCGAGCAACAATGCTGCAAACAGGATTAGTACTACTTGAAACTTTTTACCATTCATTTTTCCACCTCAACTATCTTCAATACATATAGAAAAGCATACCATTATATTATTATCATGACTATGCATAAGACTTCTCATTCATTATTTTTTTATTATCAATATCGAAAAAGGCATCGTTTCTCAATGAGACGATGCCTTTTTACGTATTATAGCAATCTATTGTAGATATGGCATTGGATTTACCGCATTACCATAGCCTCCAGGATGGACTTCAAAATGAAGATGCGGACCTGTAGAATCTCCTGTGTTTCCAGTTTTACCGATTGTTTGTCCGCGACTTACTGCTTGTCCTGCTGAAACCTGAATATCACTTAAATGAGCGCAAACAGTTGTGATGTCCTTACCATCTATATGGTGAGAGATCATAATTACATTTCCAAATCCCCCCATCTTCTCTGCGACACTCACAACCCCATCTGCAGGAGCTACAAGCGATGTTCCCTCACCTACAGCGAAGTCAACACCTCTATGTAATTTCTGCACATTAAAAATTGGGTGAGTTCTCATGCCAAAACCTGACGTGATTGGACCACTTGCAGGATGAGTGAACATTGCACCACTTACCGGATTCGAGTCAACTTTAACTTCTGGTGATCTAGCAACCTTAGTTTCTGATTTTGCTTCCTTAGCAGCTTTCCGTTGCTCTGCTTCCCGCTTTTTACGTTCAGCCTCCGCTTTTTCTCTTGCCTGCTGCTCCAGTTCGCCAACCTTCTGTTCAGCCAAAGCAATCGCCTGTTCTTGCGCTTTTTCCTCAGCTGAAAGAATTTCCTGTTCCTCTGCAAGTGTCAGCTTAATCTCTTCTAATTGATCCTGCTCTTTTTCGAGCTTTGCCATCAATGTTTTTCTTTCAGATTTTTGATCGTCCATCTGTCCTTTTAAAGCAACTAATTCTTTCTTTTGATTTTCCAATTCATCCTTTTTTGCAACAACAACTGTTTTCTTTTCTTCTACTTCTTTCTTATTTTCCTTTAGTAGCTTCCGGTCAGCCGCTTGCTCTTCCATAATGGTTTTATCTTGATCCATAATTGTATTGACGGCTGCTGCACGGCTAATAAAATCGGAAAAGCTTTTTGAGTCAAAGATAACCTGGATAAAGTTTATACTACCTCCATTTTTTTGGAGAGCACGTAAGCGATCTTTCAATAAAATATTACGTTTTTCTATTTTATCTTTCAAAATAGCAATCTCTTCAACTAAGGCATCAATTTTTTCGTTTAATTCGTCAATTTCTTTATTCGTTGATTGAATATCATTTTCCTTAGCAGAGATATCGTTTTCTGTTTTGCTTAGTTTTTCCTCTAAATTGAGAATTTCCTGCTCCACGGACTTCTGTTCATCTATATTTTCATCTATCTTTGATTCTGTGTTCCTTTTATCACTATTTACGCCGCTTTTTTTCTCTTTAATATTCGACTTCTCATTTTCATGCTGATTAATTTTCTCCTTCAAATCATGGATTGATTCCGCTGAGACACTGTCTTTAGACAATGCTGTAAATGATAGAAGGAGAGTTGCAACGATTGTGACCAGAAACGCTCTTTTCACTTCGTATTCTCCCTTCATAAGAAATATTCTTTCTTTTGTCTAAGATGTACTGTTACACTTTCAGGAATTTACGTACACTCATGACGCTTCCCCAAACACCAATCGTTCCGCCGATTAGTAATACAATTGCTGATAATTGCAAAGCAAATGGATAAAATGGCAATAATTTAACAAAGTTTATATCAATTTGTGATGCCAGATTTTCATATATATAGTGATATCCTAAGAGTATCATGGCAATTGGGATAATTGATCCAAATACTCCAAGCAAAAGTCCTTCTACAAAGAATGGAAAACGAATAAAACCATTCGTTGCACCAACCAGCTTTTGGATAGAAATTTCTGTACTTCTTGCCATAATCGTAATCTTAATAGTATTAGAGATTAAGAATACAGCTGTTAAGACAAGGGCTACAATTAAAATGACCCCTATTAGCCGTGCATAATTATTAAATTGGAATAGCTGATCTACAATATCCTGTCCGAAATTAACATTGTATACATGATCGAAATCCATTATTTCTTCAGCAATTCTTTCTGTATCTTGCGGATCTACTGCTCGGACAAGGAATGCATGGTTTAAGGGATTATCTTGTTCAACCAATCCCCAAGCTTGTCCTTGTTCACCCATGCTGTTCATCAGGCTTTCCAGTTCTTCATCATTAGAAGAAAAATGCACCGTGTCTACTCCTCTAACATGCTTCACTTGTTCACCAAGTGTAATCACTTCATCATCCGTTGTCGTTAAATCAACTAAAACTTTAATTTCAACATCAGACTCAATATTCTTCGCAAACTCATTTAAATTGAACACAATTGCTAAAAATACACTGACTAAGATTAAAGTAGTTGTTACTGCACCAACCGAAGCAATCGTCATCCAACCGTTGCGGAGAATATTTTTTGAGCCTTCTCTAATATGTCTTGTAAATGTTCTAAACTTCATAACCGTATTCTCCTCGTTGCTCATCTCTAACAATTACGCCATCTTCAATAGCAATCACTCGCTTCTTAAACGTATTTACGATTTCTTTACTATGAGTCGCCATGATAATTGTTGTGCCTTTTTCATTAATATCTTCAAATGTTCTCATGATTTCCCACGATGTATCAGGATCAAGGTTTCCTGTTGGCTCGTCGGCAATTACGATGCGCGGGCGATTTACAATTGCACGTGCAATTGACACACGCTGCTGCTCTCCGCCTGAAAGTTCTGCTGGTAAAAAGCGTGCTTTATTTTTTAAGCCAACCTCTTCCAGCACTTCCATAACACGTATCCGGATTGCACGTGGGGATTGCTCAATAACTTCCAACGCATAGGCGATATTTTCATAAACTGTTAACTTTGGCAATAGCTTAAAATCCTGAAACACAACACCAATTTCACGTCTTAAAAACGGTACTTTTTTCTCTTTTATTTTGCCAAGGTCCATTTCATTAACAAAAACATGTCCTTTTGAAGGTTTTTCTTCACGATAAATTAATTTGATAAACGTAGACTTCCCAGCTCCACTATGGCCAACGATATAAACAAACTCACCCTGTGCTATATCAACACTAATCCCATTTAAGGCTGTTACCCCGTTTGGGTATGTTTTATAAACATTATCCATAAAAATCATATATGTATCACCTTTTATTGTAATTTAAATTTAAGCTATTAAACTTTCTCTTAAACAGAAAATAGCATAATAGATTCCACTAGTTATTATAACATCATTCGGCATTTTTTTTAGCCATAAAATTATTACATTTATATTTCACAGGTAATACTTTGTAATTTAAATGGGAAATTTAAGTAGATTTAGTCGTATTTTGTTGATAATTCGTGGGCTAAATTCACTATTACAACACGTAAAACATATGCGTTTTATCATACTTTCAGGTTTTTCTGAAATGCTGATTTTGCTCTCTATTACAAGTATTAATAAGAAGGGGCAGATTCTATAAGAGGTTTTTTATATATTCATTCCATAATAAAACCAGCTTAGCCTGCGAAATGTAGGCTAAGCTGGCAGTTTAAATTATGTTATTTTTTTTCGGCTAACCATGCTGTTAATGCATCAAGATCGTCACCTGTAACGCTTTGTGCAGGCATAGAACCTGTTCCATTTTCTACGATATCAGCGATTTCATCTTGTGAATATTTATCGCCAACTGCAGTTAAATCAGGACCAGCTCCACCAGTTAAATCTGCACCGTGGCACATTGCACAGTTTGCTTCATATACATCCTCACCTGCTGCAGTATCAACTGATTCACCTTCATCAGCTGGTTCTTCTGTTTCTGTACCATTATCCGTATCGGCTGGTTCTTCTGAAGCATCGTTGTCATCCCCGCCACCACATGCTCCAAGCACTAATACTGCACCAAATAGTACTGCTAGTAACCATTTCTTCATGTAATAAATCCCCCAATCAAAATATTTTACAACGTCATTTCTATTATATCCTATTCCATTAATTTTAAAACCCTTTCACGGTAATATAAATGTCATAAAATGAGGTGAGAGCTTGATTTATCAACATTACTTATACTTTGTGTCTATTTTATGAATTAGTTAAAATTTACCTGTTCCGCTAATTTGCGAGCGTAAATAAGCATCAATGAATGAATTAATTTCTCCATCCATTACTGCTTGCGCATTCCCAGTCTCCACATTTGTTCGGTGATCCTTTACCATGGAATAAGGGTGAAATACATAGGAGCGAATCTGACTTCCCCAGCCAATTTCTTTTTGTTCGCCACGAATGCTCGCAAGCTCTTGCTCATGTTTTTCGACTTCCAGCTGATAAAGCTTTGATTTCAGCATTTTCATCGCAGCCTCTCGGTTTTTAATTTGAGAGCGCTGATTCTGACATGTAACAATAATATTTGTTGGCAGGTGTGTTAACCGCACTGCAGAGTCTGTTTTGTTTACGTGCTGGCCGCCTGCCCCGCTGGACCGATACGTATCAACCTTAACATCTTCAGCACGTATTTCAATGTCTACATCATCATCCATTTCTGGTGTTACATCACAGGAAACAAAAGAAGTATGCCGTCTTCCTGATGAATCAAATGGAGAAATCCTTACTAGACGATGCACTCCTTTTTCGGATTTTAAATAGCCATAAGCATTATGACCTTTAATTAACAATGTAACACTTTTTAATCCTGCCTCATCGCCTGGAAGGTAATCAAGGGTTTCCACCGTATAGCCTTTATCCTCTGCCCAACGCTGATATAGACGCAGAAGCATACTTGCAAAATCCTGAGACTCTGTACCTCCAGCACCAGGGTGCAGTTCAACGATTGCATTATTAGCATCATAAGGAGCGCTTAAGAGCAGTTCCAATTCAAAATCATTAATTTTTTTCATAAAAATTTGTAATTGTTCATTTAGCTCTTCAAATAGTTCCTGATCTGCTTCTTCTTTAACTAATTCATAGGAAACCTCTAAATCCTCGTAGTTCTCTTCAATTGCTTCAAAGGATTCAACATATTTCTTTAGGGCATTTGACTCATTAATTACTTTTTGTGCAGCTGCCTGATCATCCCAAAAACCTGGGTTTGCCATCTGCTCTTCAAGTTCATTGATACGCGAGCGCTTTGTATCTAAGTCAAAGAGACCCCCTAAAAGCTTCAACACGTGAAGAAATTGTGTCTAATTCATTTCTGATTTCTATTAATTCCATTTTGCTTCACCTCAAATAATTTAATTCTAATTTTTCAATAAGGAACAGAACACTCTTTTTGTTTAAGAAGTGTTCTGTTTCCGTTTGTTTCATTAATAAAAATCTCTCTTATTGTTTGCCATGGCAGTTTTTATACTTTTTGCCGCTGCCGCATGGGCATGGGTCGTTACGTCCGACAGTATTTTGCTTAACAACTGGTTTGCGAACTTTTTTCTTTCCATCCTGCCCGCCATGACCTGCAGTTGTATTTTTTACTACTTCCTGGCGTTGGAGGTTTTCACGAATTTGTGCTTTCATGATATATCTTGCAACCTCATCCTCAATGGATTGCACCATTTCTTCAAACATTTGGTAACCTTCCATTTGATATTCCTGTAAAGGATCATTTTGACCATAAGCTCTTAGATGTATTCCTTGGCGCAGCTGTTCCATCTGGTCGATATGATCCATCCATTTGGAATCAACCGCACGCAGGAGAATAACCTTCTCAAATTCTTTGAATTGTTCTGGTTCAAGTTCTTCTCGCTTCGCATCATAAACTTCGCGCACTTTTTTCATGATAAGCTGATTCATTTCTTCTGGTTCATTATCTTTCAAATCCTGAACAGAAATAGCATCTGTATCAAGCAAGTTACCGTGGACATGTTCAATGATTGCGTTCAGATTCCAATTATCCTCATCGTCATCCTGGGTATGTGTTTGAATAACCCTGTCTAAGGAGGAATGAATCATATTTTCAATAATCTCAGTGAGTCCATCTTCAGAGTCGATCACTTCAAAACGCTGTTTATAAATAATTTCTCTTTGTTCGCGCAGCACATCATCATAGGATAGAATTGTTTTACGGGCATCAAAGTTATTTCCTTCCACTCGTTTCTGAGCAGATTCTACCGCTTTCGATACCATCTTACTCTCAATCGGCTGATCTTCTTCCATTCCAAGACGTTCCATCATCGTTTTTAGATTATCAGATCCAAAACGACGCATGAGTTCGTCTTCCATTGACAAATAAAACTGTGTGATACCAGGGTCTCCCTGACGACCAGAACGACCACGAAGTTGATTGTCAATACGACGTGATTCATGACGTTCTGTACCAATTACTGCGAGACCGCCTAGTTCTAAGACACCATCACCAAGTTTAATATCTGTCCCTCGTCCAGCCATGTTTGTTGCAATCGTAACAGAACCCTTTTGTCCCGCTTCTTCAATAATATCAGCTTCGCGAAAATGGTTCTTTGCATTTAATACTTCATGACGTACACCTGACTTTTTAAGCATTTTGGAAATTAATTCTGATGTCTCTACAGCTACCGTACCAACGAGAACTGGCTGTCCCAGTTTATTACGTTCTTTAATATCTCCCACAACGGCTTTGAATTTCGCTTCCATCGTTTTAAAAATCAAGTCTGGTCGGTCATCACGAATAATTGGTTTATTCGTCGGTATCACGATAACGTCCATATTATAAATATTACGGAATTCCTCTTCTTCCGTTTTCGCTGTACCGGTCATACCAGAAAGCTTATTATACATACGGAAATAGTTTTGGAATGTAATGGAAGCAAGAGTCATACTCTCATTTTGAATTTGCAGTCCCTCTTTTGCTTCAATTGCTTGATGCAATCCATCACTGTAGCGGCGTCCTTTCATTTTCCGGCCAGTAAACTGGTCAATAATAACGACCTGACCTTCCTCAACCATATAATCCATATCACGATGCATGGATGCATGAGCTTTTAAAGCTTGATTAATATGGTGTGTTGTTGAGACATTGCCTAAATCAAATAAATTTTCTATATTAAAATAGCTCTCTGCTTTATTTATACCTTCCTCAGTCAGCTGGACACCCTTTGTTTTTTCATCATACGTATAATCTGTCTCTTTATTTAATGTACTTACAAAACTATTTGCCTGTGTATAGAGCGATGCAGATTTTTTGGCTGATCCTGAAATAATTAATGGTGTTCTTGCTTCATCAATCAAAATCGAGTCAACCTCGTCAATAATCGCAAAGTTTAACGGGCGCTGAACCATTTGTTTTTTATAAAGCACCATATTATCACGTAAGTAATCGAAGCCAAATTCATTATTTGTCCCGTAGGTAATATCGCTCTGATATGCTTCCTGCTTCTGTTCCTTGGACATACTATTTGTATTTAAACCAACAGTCATACCAAGAAAATGAAAAAGCTCGCCCATTTCACGTGCATCACGATCTGCCAGGTATTCATTCACTGTAATTACATGAACCCCTTTACCTTCCAGTGCATTTAGATAGGCTGGCATGGTCGATGCAAGTGTTTTACCTTCCCCGGTTTTCATCTCAGCAATATTTCCTTCATGCAGTGCTACTGCACCCATCAGCTGTGCATTAAAGGGACGCATATTGAGTACTCGCTTTGATGCTTCTCTTACCGTTGCATAAGCTTCAACCAGTAAATCATCTAACGTTTCACCTTGTTCTATTCTCTTCTTAAATTCTTCTGTTTTGCCACTTAACTCACTGTCTGACAGCTTCTCTATCTGTGGCTCTAATGCCTCTATTTCATCAACTTGTTTTTGTATTCGTTTTACTTGTTTTTGATTGCCATCACCAAAAATTTTTGTTAATAGTCCTGCCATATATTATACGCTCCTCGACTTATATCAGTACACCTAACCTCTTTCATAATAACACTATCTAATAAAAGATGACAACTAGATAGTTCTTTTGGTTTCGTATCTGATTAAGGCATTAAGCTTCTGAAATGCTAAAAAATGCTTATACGCTTTTTACTTTTTCCTCATTTAAAAGGACGATTCTTATTAAGAATCGTCCCCCCCTTTATATAATTAACAATTAAATATTTGGTTCAATTAAGCCGTATCTGCCATCATTTCTGCGATACACGACGTTAGTCTCACCAGAAGCATCATTTGTAAATACAAAGAATGAATGTCCCAGCATGTCCATTTGCAGGATAGCTTCTTCAGAGTCCATTGGTTTCAAGTTAAATCGTTTTGTTCGAACAATTTCAAAGTCACTTGAATCTTCTTCAATTTGCTGGTTTGCTATTTCCTTTTCCATTTCTGCAAATACATGCTTTGCAGCTCCATTTTGACGGGACTTACGATTTACTTTCGTCTTATACTTTCGAATTTGCCGTTCTAATTTATCAACTACTAAATCAATTGCTGCGTATAAGTCTACATGTTGTACTTCCCCTCTTAATAAAAGGTTAGTCATTGGAATGGTTACTTCAATACGCTGCTGATCATTATAGACACTTAAATTGACGTGAACATCTGTTGCCGGAGCGGTATCGAAATAGCGTTCAAGCTTGCTGATTTTTTTTTCGATGTATTCCTTAATTGCTCCAGTCACCTCAAGATTTTCTCCCCGAATGTTAAATTTCATAAAAGTGTCCTCCTTTATTCTTTATATATATATTATACTATGTTTTCCTTCACTTTTCCTCTCTAAACTTATGAAATCTTTAAGGACGGATAGCTACCAACACTGCAAAGATTGATAAAACAACATTATATGATGATTACAAAAGACGATTTTTTATTTGATTTTTATATGATTTATCATTTTTGTCGACTTTAGAGAATTGATTAAAGCTTTTATCATTTGAATAAATAAAGCAATGCGAGCATTTTTCCCGCACTGCTTTCTATTAATTTTTACTATCCATAAAAGTTCCATCTGATACATGGACATTCCGATAAGGATTCGTATAGGATTGATTTGTTTTCTTTTGCTTCTGAACCTGACGCATTTCCAATTTTAAATCAGTAAATAATTGCTGCATTTTATTCTGGATTTCTATATTTAAAGAATAAATCTTTTCTCCAAGCTCTTTCTCTGCCGCTGTATAAGGCGGCTGAAGCTGTTCCATCCATTTTCCGCGCGCCTCAATCAATTGATTTAATTTATTAATAATTTCCTCACGATTTTGGGACGTAATATGCCGTTCGAGTAATTCCTTTAATTCAATTGTTATCTCAAATACCTTTTCTAAACAGTCCATCATACACTGGCGCCTTGTGCAAATTGTTGTTTGCGATGCTTGATAAGGATTTGTTTCCAGGTATCTCTAAATTCAGTTACAAGCTCCAGCACTTCTTCCAATTTCTGTTTGTCATTATCGATGTTGGCGGCCGTAAGCTGTGAAAGCATAAACTCATAAAGCGGCTGAAATTGTTTAGAAATTTCTACCTTGGGATCAAGGGTAACGAGGAGTTCGCGAATAATATTTTGTGCCTTTTGAACGTTTGTATTTTTTCCTTCAAAGTTATTCGCCTCTACATCCTTCATTGCTTGTTTGATAAATTTTATACATCCATTATACAGCATCAATGTAAGCTCACCACCCGAAGCTGTATTTACCGAGTTATTCTGATAGGTTTGATAAGCTTTATTTACCATCATTTACTCACGTTCCCTCCTTTATTGATATATGTTGTCGCCGCCAAAACTCATTAACATGGATGATTGATTATTCATCATGGAAATTGCCTGCTCCATTGCATTGAATTGTCTCCAATAGCGATCTTCTACTTGCTTCATGCGATTTTCAAATGTATTAATCTTTTGATCAAAATCCTTAAGCTGACGGCCTATTGTATACATTTCACTTGTAAAATAGTCTTTCCCAGCTTTCTTTTCTATTTTTCCTATGGTATTTTCCAGTGAATCCTCTAAACGATTTAATAAACCACGACCACTGCCTTCTTGGTTATTAATCATTAAATTCTGTACACTTGCAGGGTCATTTTCTAAAGCATTTCGCAGTTTTCCTTCATCTATTTCCAATTTTCCACCATCTAGGTAATCCTCTGTCGTGGAAATTCCAATTTCCGTTAACAGCTTGAAGGCTCCATCATTCTCGACACCAGAATACCAGTTTGAACACATATTTGTTAATGCACTGGATATGATTGATTCACCCTTCAGCAGACCGCTTTTAGCTTTTTCTTCCCATAGTTCAATTTGTTTCTCGCTCATGTCTTCTTTTTGTGCTTCTGTTAAAGGCGGGAAGTCACGATACTTCGCTTCTTTTTGACTGCCATTTAAAGTTTCTACCAATTCATTATACTTTTCAACAAAGTTCGTCATATTCTCGACTGCTTTATCCACATCATTTGTCACGGTTAATGTTGCATTAAGTGGCTCTCCATCCTTATCCTCGCCTGTTATATCATTAAATGTAAAGGTTATCCCGTTTAATGTGTATTTATTATCTTTAGATGATAATTCAACAGAATCGTTATAGATGAACTCAGCGTCTGTACCGCCTTTTTCTTTACTTTGCTCCATGTTAAACAGGTCAGTGAAAAAGGAACTATTCTTGTCAAAACCAATCTCCTTGCCACCAAATGAATTTTCATCTGTATTATAATTACCAGAACGCTTTGTTTCCATTATCAATTGGTTTGAAGCTTCGTCATAAAAAGCCCGAATATTTTTATCGGCAGCATTAATTTTTTTAACGATAGAAGTCATTGTGTCACCTTCTTCAATCTTGAAGGTTCGTGCTTGCATGCCAGCTTCTTTTCCGTTTTCTTTATCTGCCTCTCCATACGTATAAAAAGTGAATTCTTTACCTTTGTTATCTTCAATCCACGTATCAATCTCAGATTTATCCGCTTGCCCAACATTAACTGCATTGGAAGCAAGCTGTGTTACTGCAATCTTATATGCTCCATTTCCAGCAGATGAAGACCCTGTTGCCGTTACCGCCCCTGGCATCGATGAAGTTATTGTTTTAGGATTAATTACATTACTGTTTAAACGCATATCGGTTATTAATCGTTCTAATTCAGCAATTTGTTTATTAACATCGCGGAATGCATCACGCTGCCATTCCATTTTTGTTCTGTTTTGCTCCAGCTTATCAAGCGGAATTCTTTCAGCTGCCATCAAGTCTTTAATAATATTTTCTGTATCAATCCCGCTTGCTAACCCGCCTACTCGCATTGATGTCACATCCTTTTAAATATCTAAATCACCTATATTTTTTTATCTACAAGAATTCCCATAAATTCTGCCATTGCCGCATACATATCAAGCATTTTTTTGGGTGGTATTTCTTTAATCACTTCACTTGTTGCCGAATCAACAACCGTTACATAATATTTCTCAAGTTTATCATGCAGCTCAAATTTTAAATTACGTCGCCCTGCTTCAAGAAAACCATTAAGCTTGTCAACTGTTTCATCAAGAAGATCCCTGCTAATCGTTCTATCCGCTTCTATAGTTTTTGCAACAGCTTGGTTAATTTGTTTTTTCTCTTCCAGGGTTATGGCGGATCTTTCCGTTGTTGTCTGCGGTCTAGTAAAATATTCGTTATTTAGTGTGGTTTTAGATCCATTTACACCATCGATTATCATTCCATCCATTCCCTTCCCTCTTTATTCCTCTAATTTATTTATCGGCAATAAATTTATAAAGTGAAGATTTTTTCTTTATTTACTCCTCTTTATGTTTATTTTTCATTAGATTTAATAAGTCCAGAGGAATATTGGCTGCTGCATTATTCTGCTCTTTAATATCTGCATACAGTTCCTTACGGTAAATATCAATGGAGCTTGGTGCCGCAATTCCAATTTTAATCTGATCACCTTCAATGCCTAATATTTTAATTTCGATATCATCGCCAATTTGAATGGATTCGTTTTTCTTTCTAGTAAGTACGAGCATCATTTCTCCGTTGCCAAAAAATTATAAAAATCTATAATTTCTGTTTATTTCCTTCTTCAAC